>WRKR01000065.1 GCA_009782175.1 Cystobacterineae bacterium | reverse complement strand
TACACGAGAGAAACACAGTTATACTCAAAGCGGTGGAGCCTCCTGAAGAAGAAGCTGAAACTGAAACAACACCCCCACCTCAAAGAGTGTGGCCCCCAAGGCCCCCACAGCCACCTCTCAAACAAGCGAGGGTTTTGCCGCGCCAAAGTTTTTTTAAAAAACTGCTGGAACCTTTTTTGGCCCCCAGGCGCATTGAGAAACGCTTGGAAGAGTTTTGGATAGAGTTGGGCAAGGGGGAGCAAAGCAATGGGGCGTTGCATTGCAGAATAGAAATACTCAACAAGGTGGTTATGGAGCAGCAGCTCAGCATTGACAAAATGTGGGGCGTGCTGGCCAGAATGTCCGACCGCATTTTGGAAAAACACCCTCGAGGCTAAGGCATTATGTTATTATGGTTGAGGGCAACCCTTCAATAAGGGTAACACATTGAAGGGCAACACAGTGGCCTCCTGCCGCCCCAGCTTTCTCCCCCCGGTGGAGCTGGGAGCAGCGCTGCTGTGTTGCCCACTTTTGTTGGAGCGGGGGAGTGGAATAGGCGTGTTTGAGCGGGCCCCCATGGAAACCGGCCTATAGGCTTATTTCAAGGTTGAGCGGCCCCAGGTTTTGAGGAAAAAAAGAGAGCACCCCCTTGCGGAGGAAGGGCACTTAGGCTAGCAAGGACGCCACCTCAATGGGGCGTCGTCTAACGGCAGGACATCAGACTTTGACTCTGAGTATCAAGGTTCGAATCCTTGCGCCCCAATTGCTGCCCCCTCCAGAGGAGCGCCTTGCAGAGTGGCCTTGAGCGTGGCCTTTTAAACAGAGCCTCGCCTTGCGCCCTTGTGCCACCCTCCACCCGGTGTTTCAGGGCAGGGCCAGCTGGTGCGCGCCCCCATAGCAAAGCGCGGAGCAGATGCTGAAAAAAAGCCATTGAGGCAAGAGTACATAGTCTTTCAAAGGGCGGCGCAAGGCCATCAGTTGCACAAGCCATACGAGGGCGCGCGCGGCATTCCACAGGCTGAGCATATAGGCCAGGGTGGCTTTGGGCTCCAACCAGGAGGTGAAGACGAGTATAAAAGCAAGGGCTGTGCTCAGTCCCAAATCCACGCTGAGCAATTGAAAGGCACACATGAGTTGAGTCCAGCGCGTTTGCGTGGAGCTGGAGGGGGCAAAATTCAGCTTCGCCGGGGAGGTACTTAAGGACTCTACCGTCCCCCAACTGGCATGGAAGAGGAGCCCCACAAAGCCCACAATGCCTGCAGAAAGCATATAGCTGCTATACACTTTCTCCCCCAAAACCACTGTGGAAGTTTTCAAAGTTGTTGGCATTTAAGCTGAATATAGGAAAGCTCATCAAAGAAAACTGAACATTGGAGGGCTGTTGTGTCAAGCCGAGTTCACGCTTTGTTTGCCTGAACACACTGAAGAGCGTTGATTATATGTCCCGTGTCTGTTTTCCTAGGCAGGTGTCAAAGCAACCTGTTTATGCGGCCATGTTTTTGGACTCTCCGAAGCCTGTGGTGTTGTTTGCAGGCGAAGAGGTGGAGGTGTTGGAGCAAAATGCGTGTAGACTTTTTTCCACGTTGGACCACTTAGGTGTTTTGGCCGAAGGGCAACCTTTTGCTTCAGTACGCCTGGTTTCAGAGTGTACAGGGACTTTAATTGTAGCCACAGAAGAAGAAAACGAGGAAGCGCTGCGGCGCTTTTCCCATTGGGGTTATAGGCTGCATGTGGACACCTCGGAGCAGATTCCTCAAGCGCGCAACGTGGACAAAGTGGTGCGGCGCCCTCTGCTGCTGGGAGAGCCCGTCGCAGCCTTGGATGTGCCCCGAGCCTATTTTGGGCGTTTTTTGCCGGAAGAATACCCCGAAGCCTACCAGCAGGCGCGGGCCTTCTGCGCCATCGGCCGCTCTGACAAGGCCATTAAAATTTTGACAGAAAAATGCAGGACTTCCCTCAACTCGCTGGACCATTACCACTTGGGTTGCCTGCTGTTTTTTGAGTTGAAGCTTTTTTCAGAAGGAATGAAATTTTTGGGGCAGGCCCGGAGCCTGGCCCCCAACTCTATGGCGCCCTTGTTGGCCATAGCCATTGCTTTTGTATTGCAAGACAAGCCCGAAGAGGCCCAGCCTCTTTTGGAAGAAATAGAGTGGCGCGCCCAGGAGAATGAGAGGAATAGCGGGGAGGGCAACGCGGAAATATGGCTACATTTGGCCAAGCTTTACCACAACAGTTACCGCCCCAAAAAAGCCCGCAAAGCCATATTGCGAGCGCTCGCCTGTGAGCCCTATGACAAGGAAGCCAGGAGCTTGTTGCACAAACTCGAAGCCGAAATGTATAGCCCCCTCAGGCTGACACTCCTGCGCATGTTCCGCAAGCTGGGCAAAGCTCAAAAGCCCCTCAAATAGGGCTTTCCCCCCAAAGCGCTGCTTGAAGGGGCGGCAAGGCCCAGACCGCTTTTACTTAGAACTGATTTGATTCTCCAGACCGGTTTCAATTTGGCATGAGGTCGAGGCGGGCGAGGATTTCGCGATGGGAGTGCACTTAAGTGCATGACCTGAGCGAAACCGGAGCCCAACGAAGAGATCATGTCAAAGTGGAAGCGGTCTAG
>WRKR01000064.1 GCA_009782175.1 Cystobacterineae bacterium | reverse complement strand
AACCCACCAGGAAAAACCCCCTCCCCGGGGGCCCCCCCCCCCCCCCCCCCGGAAGGGAAAAAAACAAAAACACCCCCACAAAAAAAACTTTTCCTTTGAAAAGAGCCGGGCCGCAGGCCCCCTCTGAAAAACAACCTCTGCCCGGGAGGGCAAAAAAACCCTCCCCCGGAGGCGACTCCCCTTAAAGTGGTTGAGCTTTTGGAGGGAGGTTGTGTTGGGCAAAAGCCTCGCATAGAAACGGGCTTGGCATGGAAAGGAATACAGATGAGCTTGGCCTTGGACTCTCCTCAACGCATGTTGTCTGCCCGTGGACTCAAACCCAAAAACAGTTTTGGGCAAAATTTTTTGGCGGACAGCGTTGTGTTGCGGCAAATAGTGGCTTTGGCTGAGTTGAAGCCAGGAGAAGCGGTGGTGGAATTGGGGGCAGGGCTTGGGCATTTAAGCCAGCACGTGCTGGAGGCGGGAGCCGAGCTGTGGGCGGTTGAGAGAGAGCGCGATATGGCCAAAATACTGAGGGAGCATGCCTGGCCTCATTTCCATGTTGTGGAAGAGAATGCCGTGAAGACGGAGTTTGCGCGTTTAACTTCCAAGCCCGAAGGCAGCGTGCTTGGCAATTTGCCCTACCATTTGAGTGCGCCGCTTTTGTTTTCCGTGCTCAGACAAGCCTCTTTTGTGCGTTGTGCGGTGTTGAGTTTGCAACGCGAAGTGGTAGAGCGCTTGGTTGCCGCGCCCGGAGGCAGGGAATATGGCCTTTTGTCCGTGCTTTTGGGGCACAAGTTTGCTTTGGAAAACATGCTGAGCATTCCAGCCCACCGTTTTTTCCCCGCGCCAAAGGTGGACTCTTGCGTGTTGAGAATGCGGCGCCTTCCACAAGCGCGCGGCAGGGTGAAAGACGAAGCACGGTTTATACGCCTGGTTAAAGCGGCATTTTCTCGAAGACGAAAAACCCTCGCCAATGCCCTCAAAAGCGACCCGGCCTTGTTTGCTCAGCAGTCCATCCAACAAAGCCTGGACATAGCACGCATAGAGGCTAGCCGCCGCCCCGAAACACTCTCCGTAGAAGAATTTGCAAGCATTGAAGCGGCATTGCCACTGCCGCCTTGCCCTTCATTGCCTTCGCCGATGAAACCAACACCTCCCTAAACCCTCCCTCGCTTGAGGAGAGGGCACAACCCCCTGGCACAACCCCTGGCACAACCCCTCAAAAACACGTGAAACCCAAACATGCCAGGGGGGCAACGCCATGGTGTGATGGCTTCAGAAGGGTGCATGGGGTCTGCAACACTTCCCTTGCAGTGTCAGAAGGTGTATAGCTATTATACAAGCAAAATACGTAGGGCGCGGTGGTGCTCCATGGGTGTGAAAATTCAATGCTGTTTTTGAGAGGTATATGGCTATGGTCATTTCGTTTAACCCACTGAAAGCCATTCAGGACACGGTGAGTGCAGTTAAGAATAAGGCGAATGAAGCCAAGGGGGCTCTGGTCGACAAGGCCAATGAAGCCAAGGGGGCTCTGGTCGACAAGGCGAATGAAGCCAAAGGGGCTCTGGTTGACAAGGCCAATGAAGCCAAGGGGGCTCTGGTTGACAAGGCCAATGAAGCCAAGGGGGCTTTGGTTGACAAGGCGAAAGACGTTTTTGAGTCTGGCATTGGAAAGATGAATGAAGTCTCCAAGGCGATGGGCAGCAGGTTGAATGAAGCCAAAGCCTATGTGGGCGAGGCTGTCAAAGCCACGGGAGAGGTGATCGGCAAGGCGACCAACGCCATAGGAGAGGTTGTGGGCAAGGCCGCCAAGGCCATAGGAGAGGTTGTGGGCAATATAGCTAAGGCGGTGAAGGAGATTGCCAAAGAGCTATTGACGCCAGATACGCAGCCCAGCACGCCCACTGTGCGTGTGGAGGGGACGGCCGATGCCCAGGATGCTGAGCTGGTGAGTGCGGAACTGGCTAAAATCCCTGAAAAATATCAGGAGATGTTGGCCAAGGGGGGTGCGGAGGTGGTGGTGGTACGCAACAGCATAACGGAATTTTTCCCGGAGTTGGCTGGTGTGCAGCCCCGGGGGTGGCCGCCGGGGGCGACGTGGGATAATGTAACGGGTGTTGCCAGTGGAAAACAGGCCGTCATCGCCACTGTCGACCATGACAGTGGTACGCCTCGCTTAAACAACCATGGGAGCACCAACGTTGTTTTGCATGAGGTGGGCCATGTGTTGGATAACCTGAGGGGGGAGGCGGACTATCCGGATGCCTTTCTTCAAGCCAGGACGGCTGACTTGAACCAACTCAGCGACTATCAAAAACAAGCGGGCAATGCTGGCCTTCAAGAAACTTTTGCTGAAAGCTTTGCCAGTGCGTTTACGGATCCATCCTATAAGGATACGCACCCCAACCTTTATGCTTATTGGCAAAGTTTGCCGGACTTCAATTAATTTAGCAAAAGCGCATGAAACTCCACTGCAGGAGCACCTCACTCAACCTGGGACTATGAGAGCTATGAGAGTTCATTTGTTATGAAAGCCCATGCGTCTATGCCTATGCCCGTGTCTTTTTTTTACCCGTGTCTTTTTTTTCTCGCCCTTTTCACCCCTCTTTGGGCAGCATGCCCTAAGGAAAAATCCATGACACCCTCTCAGGAGCCTCCTTTGCCTCAATTCATCGGTAATGCCAGCATGAACGAAGATGGCACTTTGCTTCTCCAACTTTTTACGCATGACATGGTCAACGGCAAACGCATCCGCGGCAGTGCCCTCTTCACCTATGCGCCGGACTCGCCCCAATATGCGGATATGCTGCGCCACATTGGCCCCATAAAGCCCGGTGAGCAAAAAGGCGTGCGCCCGTGGCCGGATAAATAGGGCCACCCTCAGGCCGCGCCTGTGCCCCTTTAAACCCCCAAGGAGCCAGGCGCCCTTCGCTCATCGCAAAGTGAAAGCGGTCTAGGGCCTGTTAACACTATCCGGGATGCCCAGGTTTTGAATGACAATTCGCAAGACAAGGCGCGAGGAGAGGTTTGTCCGGTGGACAAACCTGCCGTGGAGGGAGGTGGAGGGCGAATATTTGTCG
>WRKR01000063.1 GCA_009782175.1 Cystobacterineae bacterium | reverse complement strand
AAGAAGCTAGGAAGCAACCGACGATGAGCCCCGCAGGGCCCTCGGAGAGTGGCTTTTTTTGGTTACTTTTTTTGTCCAGACAAAAAAAGTGACTTGCCGAAGGCAAGGTGCGCCCGCAGGGCGAAAAGAGCCGGGCCGCAGGCCCACTCCCCCCCCTGGAAGGGAAAAAACAAAACCAACAGCAAAAAAACCCTTCGCCGAAGGCGACTCCCCCCCCCCCGGAGGGGAAAAAACCAAAACCAAAAACAAATGGATGAGGCATTATTTTTCGTCAAACACTGTTCTGCAGAGGCAGAGTATGTGGATGGCTTGTGCGCCGGCTTTTTTGAGGGTACGCGCGCAAGCTGAGGCGGTGGAGCCGGTGGTTAGCACATCATCCACAAGCAGGAGGCTTTGCTGGTTTGCTGCCGGGGAGGCGGAGAAGGCTTTTTCCAAACTCTCGAGGTTGTGTTGCCTCAATGTTTGGCCATGCCCCACTTGTTTGGGGGTGGCTTTTGTGCGTTTCAGCCAGTGGAGGCGAAGTGTTTTGCCGCTGAGTTTGGCCAGGGCTTTGCTCAGCAAAACCGTCTGCTCAAAGCCGCGCTCCACATAGCGTTGGCGGTGCAAGGGAATGGGTACAATGTTGTTGGGCAAAGTGTTGAGCACGCGGCCCAGCTTCTGCTTCCACAGTTGGGCCAAAGGGAGGGCCAGCTCAGCTTGCCCGTGGTATTTAAAGCGTTGTACAGCCCAGGCCATGGGCCCCTCATAAACGAAGGGGGCATATACACTTTCAAAGGGGGGTGGCGAGGCCCTGCACAGGGCGCAAGGCTGCAGGGGGTATGGGTTTGGCCGCATGCAGAGCGGGCAATGGCTGGGGGGTGGCTCTCGCAGCTCCGCACGGCATGAGGCACAAAAAAGCCCCTCCTGGGGAAGGGCCTCATTGCACCCTGGACACAGCCTCGCCATCCACAACTCACGCCATTCCATGTGCGGCCTCGCTTTCCACCCATATTAACCCCACTGCCCTGCAAGCCTTAAGCGAAAAAAAGCGCAAAGGGGAAAAAGCGCCGTGGAAAAAAAGGCGCCGTAGAAAAAGGGCATTAGGGGAAGAGGCCTTGGCAGTCCATTCCTTTGGGTTGTGCAAGCCCCATAATGCGGCACAGGGTGGGGGAAATATCGGCCAAAACGCCGGGCCTGAGTTTTTGGCCGCGAAAGTCCGGGTGTACCAGGTGGAAGGGGACGGGGTTAAGAGTATGTGCGGTGTGGGGCTGTCCTGTTTGCATATCCACCATGGTTTCAATGTTGCCATGGTCGGCGGTGAGGGCCAAAACCCAGCCGAGTTTTTCGCAGGCCTTGGCTATTTTGCCCATGCATGTGTCGACGACCTGCACGGCTTGGAGTGCTGCCTCCCAAACACCCGTATGCCCAACCATATCGCCATTGGCGAGGTTAACCAGGGCAAAGGAGAAGTCTGGGCTTTCAAGGCGCAACAGCAACTCCTTTGTCACCTCGTGGGCGCTCATTTCGGGTTTTAAGTCATAGGTTTTAACCTCTCTGGGGCTGGGCACCAAATGCCTCTCTTCTCCTGGAAACAACTCCTCGCGCCCCCCATTAAAGAAGAAGGTAACATGTGCATATTTTTCTGTTTCCGCAGAGCGGTATTGGCGAAGGCCCGCCTGAGCAACCAACTCTGGAAAAATATGCTCAGGTTGCGCTGGGGCGAAGGCGGTGGGCAAGTGGGTGAAGGTTTCGTCATATTGCGTCATACATACATATTGCCCAAGCCTTAGGGGGCCACGGTGGAAGTGTGCAAAGGAGGGAAAGGCCAGGGCCTGCGTCAACTCTCTTGCGCGATCCGAGCGGAAGTTGAAAAAAATGGCCACATCCCCGTCTTCCATTTTTGCAATGGGCTCCCCGTTGTTGTGGGTAATAACATGGGGGAGTATAAACTCATCACTCACCTTTTCAGCATAGCTTTGGGCGATGGCTGAAAGTGCGCTCAAGGCTTTGGGGCCTTCGGCTTTCACCATGGCATCAAAGGCTTTTTGCACGCGCTCCCAGCGCTGATCTCTATCCATTCCCCAAAAGCGCCCCCCCAGCGTGGCTATTTTTCCCACGCCTTGCATATGCATAAAGTTTTCCAACTCGGCGACAAAGCCATGGGCGCTTTGAGGGGGAGTATCGCGGCCGTCGGTGAAGGCATGCACATATACGCGGGGGAGGCCCAGGCGTTTTGCGGCGAGCAGCAAGGCTTTTAAGTGCTCTGTGGAAGCATGCACGCCCCCGTCGGAAACCAGCCCCAGCACATGCAAGGCGCGTCCCTCTGTTTTGGCTTTTTCCATGGCCTGTTTGAGGGTGGGCACGGAGAGCAGGCCTTCGGGCAGTTGGCAGACACGGTTAATGCGCACCAAGTCCTGATAGACAATGCGCCCGGCACCTATATGGGTATGCCCCACCTCAGAGTTTCCCATTTGCCCCTCAGGCAAGCCCACAGAGTTGCCCGAAGCCCACAGCTGCGTATGCGGGTATAACAAGCTCAGCCTGTCTATTTCCGGCGTACCTGCCGAGGCAATGGCGTTAAACTCACGCTCCGGGCGAATGCCCCATCCATCCAAAACAGTCAGCAGGACACGGTATTGGGCTTGCATGGCCCCATTCTAACGTCCACGCAAAAAACATGCGGATTTTATTTGCCCCTTTTCACGCGTGTGCCTCTACTCAGGCATGTGCCTTTTTTCCTTCAAAGGTTTTTTGGGGGGGGTGAAAGCACTCTAGGAGGAGGGGCATTGGTTATTATGGCAGACAAGGCCTTCTGGGCAGGCATTGTGGCAAGCGCCGCAGTTGTTGTTATCAAAAAAATAGCCGAATGAAATGCTCCTGCAATGCCCTTGACAGTTTTCCATTTCAACGGGGAAAACATCAGGGAAAGAGTCGTTGAGGAGGAGGGGTATGGAGGAGGGGCAGGAGTCCACGCATTGTCCAAAATAGCAGGTCCTCCCGGAGAGGGCGCAGCTGGCCTGACATTCCCCACAGAAGGAGTGAGAGGAAGGGTCGGCGGGCCACAAAAGCATGTTCACCTCAAGTTGTTGGCATCTGCCGTTGCACAAAACCCATCCTTCGCCTTCGCATGAGCAGCGGCCTTCTTTGCAATAGCTTCCTTCGGGGCAAGTGTTGCCGCAGGTGCCGCAGTTGTTGTTGTCCAACCAGGTATTGAGGCATTGGCCCTCGCAGTTGTTAAAGTGCATGCGTGTACCTGCCTCAATGCTCAGTGCTATGCCTCTCTCGTTGGTGAAGGAGAGCTCCCTTGTCGTCTCAATGGTAAAGCACTGATCCACGCATTGTCCAAACTGGCATACTTTAGGGGAGGGGCATCCGGGGCTGCATTCTCCGCACGAGGAGGGTGTCAGCAGCATTCCCCAGGTGGAGTTTTGGCATTGGCCGTTGCACAAAACCATTCCGGTGGGGCAGTGGCATTGGCCCTCTTGGCATTGTGCTTCTTCCGGGCAACTTTGCTTGCATATGCCGCAGTGCTGCTGTTCCGTTTGCAAGTCCACGCAGTCCGCCTCACAGGGGTATAAAGGTGAGGCGCACACCTCGGGCTCAACCTTGAGTGGGGGCTCACAAAAGCCCTGGTGGCATATTAAACCTTCAGGACAGTCATTCTCGGTGGCGCAGGAGAGTTTGTCCTCATAAACAAAGCGGCCACAAGAAAGAATTCCCAAAAGGAAAAAGCCGGGAACGAGAAGGGGGCGAAAGGTGAAATGCAGCATGAAAAACTCCCAAGGCTTGGGAGAGCATATAACAAATGCTTCTGTTTGGCTAAAAATGCGCATGGTGTCTCTGGGGAGCGTCCAGCAAGGCATGGGGATTTTGGCCAAAAACATAAACTCGAAAAAGCGAAGGCGTGAGGGGGGGGGGGGGGGGGCAAGGCTTTTTTTGTGGTAGGGCTCTGCTTTGAGGATGCAGAAGCGGCGGTATAGCTGTTCCACCAGCCCAAGCCTCGCCCTGCGGTGGGGCAAAGGGATGCGCCCC
>WRKR01000062.1 GCA_009782175.1 Cystobacterineae bacterium | reverse complement strand
CACTTTGACATGATCTCTTCGTTGGGCTCCGGTTTCGCTCAGGTCATGCACTTAAGTGCACTCCCATCGCGAAATCCTCGCCCGCCTCGACCTCATGTCAAATTGAAACCGGTCTGGAAAATCGAATCAGTTCTAAGTAAAAGCGGTCTAGGGCCTCAAAATATTTTTCCCCGCCCCCTTTTGAAAACAGCTGTTATGGCTTATGGTTAAGCATGTCCTTTTTGTTGCCAAGCATTATATGTGGGCTTTTGTCGGCCAACCCTTCTGAAGAGCGCATGGCGCAACTGAGCGAGGCTTTGTTGAAAAATGCGCATAGCCCCAGGGGGGCAGCCCCTTTGTTTCTGTTGGCGGCCCAGTTGCCGGAGGCGGAGGATTTGACACGTGTTTTTCAACTGTTTTCCCGCGTAGCCCGGGATGGGCGCGCGGATGAGCGCATTCGCTCTCTTGCGCGTCTGTTGAGTGCGCAGGTGGAATATGCGCGCGGGCATACGCAGCGTGGGCAAGCCTGGTTGGAGCCCATGGGTTTTTTGAAAAACTTTTGGTTGCTGAGTGGTTTTGACAATGAGGGCCAAACAGGGTGCCAGCGCAAACTGGGGCCCGAGGAGCTTGTGGATTTCAGCAAAAGCTATGCGGGCAAATTCCGCGAGGCCACTTGGCGCAAGCTGGTGGTGGAGCCCCGCTGGGGCTATGTGGATTTGTCCTCTCTCTTGGCCTCCAACAAGGAGTTGACAAGCTTTATATTCAGCGCAATAGAAACGGAAAAAACCCAAAAAATAAAATTTTATGTGGGGGCCTCGGGGGCTTTCTCTCTCTTTGTGAATGGCCAGGAGGTGCTCACCTCTCTGGAAGACAGCCCGGCAATGGCAGATCAACACGGCGTGGAGCTGACACTCCCCCAGGGACAGCACCAGGTGCTTTTAAAACTTTGCCACACAGAAGGCCCAACAGGCTTTTTTTTGCGAACGACAGGCGGGGCAAAACCCCTGGATTTAAAGGCCATAAAAGCCCCCCCCCCGGGGAAACTTTCTCCAAGGCCCATAGAAAGCCTCTCTGCCTCACTCCAAAAAACCCTCAAAAAATTTCCGGACAATGTGCATTTGCAAAGGGACTTGGCCGTGGTGTTGGATGGGATGAAAACCTTCCCCAAAAGCGAGCACCTCCCTTTTGAGTTGGCCAAAGGAGCGGCAGAGGCGGCACCGAGCCATTTTGAGTTGCAGATGATGGCGGCCCAGCTGGCCGAGGAGGCCAATGAGAAATATAAATTCCTCCTGCGCGCCCAAAACATTGAGCCCAATAACCCCTGGCTCCTCTTGAGAATGGCTGCAAGAGAAATGGAAATGCAGCGCCCCGAAAAAGCCCTTGGCATTTTAGAGGGGCTTGAGCAGCGCTTTCCGCAGTGGGCTCTGCTGCATTTTTTGAAAATTCAGGCCACGGAGCAGTTTTATGGTTATTTCCATGCGGCAAACCTCAGCATGGAGACCCAAAAGAGGCTGCCTCTGCATATGCTTTTGGCCACTCAAGCCGCCGCCTATGCGGATGGAATGGGGCGCAGGGAGGACTCTTTGGCCTATGAGCGCCTGGCTTTGAGTTTGCGTTTTTCAGACATGAATACGCGCTTGCGCTTGGCGGCAAAACTCTCTCAGCTGGGCCGTTGGGAAGAAGAGGTGAGAGAGTTGGAAGAAGCCTTGCGCCAGGAGCCGCTCAAAAACCTCATCCGCCTGGAGCTTGCACGCACCCTGGCGGCCAATGGGCAAACAAAGCGCGCCTTGGAGCTTTTGGCTTTGGCAAAGCAGTTGGCGCCCGAGGAGAGCCTCATTCCCTCCGAGGAGGCCCAGCTGTGGCTGAAGCTGGGGGAGGAGGCCAAAGCAGTTAAAGCACTCAAGGAGGCAGCAGCGCTTGCGCCCCAGAAGACGGCGCTTTCTCTGGCCATACAGAAGCTTTTGGGAGAGCAGGGCCAATCCGAAATGCCCCATGCTGTGGATGTTGTGGCTTTGGCCAAAGCCCACCCTCCCATGGACAAAGAAGAGGCGGTGGTGTTGGCCAATGTTAAATACCAACGGGTGCAGGCTACAGGGCACGCCAGCCGCTGGGCACAATATGCAGTGCGCCTGCACTCCGAGAGGACGGTGGAGCAATATAAGAGGGTGCCCATTATATATGCCCCCACGCGCCAGTCGCTTTGGGTTTTGAGAGCCCGCATTATTAAGCCGGATGGCTCCATTGTTGCCAGCGCACAAGAGACAGAAACACCCATAAGCGAGGCCTGGGCCGGCATGTATTATGACGTGCGCGCTCGCCTGTTGAATTTTTCTCAGCTGGCCAAGGGGGACATAGTGGAGTTGCAGTGGCGTTTGGATGATACGGCGCAGGACAATTTGCTTTCGGACTATTGGGGCACCGTAGAGTTAATTGAGGATCAGCACCGCGTGGTGCATTGGCGTTTTGTGGTGGATTTGCCGACGGGGCGAAAGCTTTATGACAATGCCGACACTTTGCCCCCATGGGTTTTGAGGCGCACAGAGCAAAAGGGAGAGAGGACGCTGAATTTTTTTGAGGCCCAGGAGGTGCCCAAAATTGTGCCTGAGCCCTTTATGCCGGGCTTGGCTGAAGTGGCCACCCCCCTGCATTTGTCCACCTATGCACAATGGGAAGAGGTAGGGGACTATTGGTGGGGGCTTATAGAGGAGCAACTGGCCCCCAACGAGGAGTTGAAGAAAACCGTTGCTGAGTTGCTCAAAGGGGTGGACACCCGCAACAAACGCAAGGTGGTAGAGGCCATTTATGGCTTTGTGGTTTCCAAAACACGCTATGTTGCTTTGGAGTTCGGCATTTATGGGTTTAAACCCTATAGGGTTTCTCGGATCCTCTCCAGAGGTTTTGGGGACTGCAAGGACAAGGCCGCACTCATGCATGTAATGCTGAAAGAAGCAGGCATTGCCTCCCACTTTGTTTTGCTGAGGATGAATTTCCTCGGGCACTTGGCCCCTAAGCCCGCCTCTTTGGCGGCCTTCAACCATGCCATCCTCTATGTGCCGGAGCTCAACCTCTTTTTGGATGGTACCGCCGAGTTTCATGGCACCTCTGAAACTCCACCCATGGACATGGGCGCCAATGCACTCATTATAGAGCCCAACGGAAAAAGCCGCTTTATCCGCACACCAACATTGAAGGCGGATGAAAATTGGACCAAAAGCACGCAAAGCGTTTCCCTCAATGCCCAGGGGGATGCACAGCTTCAGGGTGAGTGGACCACCCAGGGGCAGCTGGCCTCCAGCTTTCGACGGGCTTTTGCGGCAAAAGCCCGGCAAGAGGCCGAATTCCTCAAGCAATGGGGACAAGCCTACCCAGGCATTCAACTCTCCAGCATAGAAACCAGTGAGGCTTCCAAACTGGAAGAGCCCTTCCACCTTAACTTTGTGGCCAACATGCCGCGCTATGCCGAAACCACCCCCGAAGGCCTGCGGTTTTATGCCCTGGGCTTTAAACAAAACCGCAGCAGTGGCCTGGGGCAGCTTGCTGTGCGCCGTTGGCCTTTGGATTTGCCTGAAACTTTCACCCACCATGAGGAAATAATATATGAGCTTTTGCCCGGGTGGAGCCTTGCCGAGGCAGCGTGGAAGGTGGAAGAGCATTCACCTTTTGGTGAGTTTTCCATGAGCGTTCAGCCCCTGGAGGGAAAAATAAGCGTGCAAAGCCAATGGAAAATAACCGCAACCCGGGTAGAGCCCAAGGACTATTCCGCATTCCGCGCATGGCTTTTGAAAGTGGAGCAAACCCAAAACCGAAAACTTTTTTTGAAAAAGCCATAATGTTTTGTTTTTTCCCCCTCCGGGGGGGGGTGTTGTTTTTTGCCCTCCCGGGCGGGGTTTGTTTTGCAGAGTGGGCCTGCGGCCCGGCTATTTTCAAAGGAAAAGTTTTTTTTGTGGGGGGGTTTTGTTTTTTTCCACTCCGTGGGGGGAGTGGAGGCTCGCTTTGCTCGCCTGACTCCGCTTCGCTCCGTCCCGCCTCCGGCGAAGGGTTTTTTCGCTTTTAGTTTTGTTTTTTTCCACTCCGTGGGGGGGGGAGTGGGCCTGCGGCCCGGCTATTTTCGCCTTCAGCGAGGGGAGGTTTCGCCTCCCGGCGAGTCACTTTTTTTGTCTGGACAAAAAAAGTAACCAAAAAAAACCACTCTCCGAG
>WRKR01000061.1 GCA_009782175.1 Cystobacterineae bacterium | reverse complement strand
TCATGCACTTAAGTGCACTCCCATCGCGCCTGACCCTCGGGACTTAGGCCTCGCCCGCCTCGACCTCATGCCAAATTGAAACCGGTCTGGATAATCAAATCAGTTCTAAGTAAAACCAGTCTAGGCCGGTTTCACTTGAGGCTCGTTGCACTCGCCTGCACTATGCTCCGGGAAAAATGCGAAAGCTTCGCTCTCGCATTCTTCCCTCCGCTCCGTTTTGACATGAGCTCTTCGTTGGCCTCTGGGCCCTCTCTCAAAAAGCTCAGAGCAGAATGTTGCCGTCGGCGTCTTTTTCCAGCTCTGAAATGCCTGGATAGCTGCGCTCCAAGGTCTCCAGGTTTTCAACTTCTTCTTGCAACATGGACAACATGCGCCGCCGCTTCTTGTTGAGCTCTGTTTGCTCCAGGCTTGACTGTATGGACAATTTAAGCTCCGTCTCATCCCAAGGCTTCACCAACATGCGATCGACTTCCCCATAGTTGATGGCATCCGCGGCCATGTTGAGGTTGGCATTTCCTGTCAACATAATCCTCGCCACATCAGGATAACGTAGGCGCGCAAGCTTCAACAACTCAACCCCCGTCATTCCAGGCATTATCTGATCCGAAATGATGAGGTCCACCTTCTGGCTCTTCAATAACTCCAAAGCCACCTGCCCATTATGAGCCGTATAAACCTCATAATCCTCATCACTCAAACTGCGCTTGAGCGCGTTGACAATGTTGGGCTCGTCATCAACTAATAATACTCCATATTTATTCATATTTTTTCGCCAGGCTCAGCTTGAATGACAAGCTTTGTTGTTTCTTCATTATTTAAGCGTAGAAAACAGCGCTTCAAGGCTTTTTCAGGGGCCAACGCAAAGGCCAAAGCTTTGGCGCAACAAAAGACAAAAAGCTTCTAAGGCTTGTGTTGAAAAAGAGGGCACTTCCTTCACCAGCCACAGCTTTTGCTCTCCTTGGGGCCTGTGCCAACGCAGCTGCAGCCCATGTAGGCCTCCCTCATGTGGGCAAGCCTCCAATGCCACAATGCACTCAAAAGCTATTTGTAGCTCTTGGGGCCTGTTCCACCCCCCCCACCACCACCCTCTCCTCAAAAACAAACTGACAACCTTTGACTCAAAGTCGCAT
Source organism: Cystobacterineae bacterium (assembly GCA_009782175.1). Lineage (GTDB taxonomy): Bacteria > Myxococcota > Myxococcia > Myxococcales > Myxococcaceae > WRKR01. The sequence goes on along the minus strand of WRKR01000061.1, from coordinate 3,529 downwards.
ATGAAAACAACGCCTGCGCTGTCCTGCAAACGCTTTCCCTCTAAAAACCACAGGTACAGTGCGGAAGCCAAAAGCAAGGCAGCCCCTTCAAGCATATGCTGTGAGAGCAACAAGCCTACACAGCCCAGCAGGCCTAAAAAACCAAAGGGCAAAAGCAAAAAGCGTCCCCACCCCCGGCGGCGTCGACAAAAAGCCAACAAGCAGGGCCCTCGCAAAAACAACTCCACATCTCCCATGTGCGCAGGGAAACGCTTTGAGTGCAATAGGGTTTCAAACTTCAAACCATGTCAAATTTCAAACCATATAAAACTTTAAACAGTGTGTTTGCTTATCTAAAGCGTGCAGCGCTGCTTAAGGGTTGGGCTTGGGTTTCTCTCAATTGGTTTGTAAATTCAACGTTTTCTTCGCTGTCATAGCCCATATAAAGCACTTCGGCAATTTTGTCATAGTTGAACAAATAGGTGTGTTCTTTGCCGATGTTGCCTTCGGGGTAGAGGCAGGCCACATAGTCATAAGTTTCCCCTGTGCCCGTATCACGTTGCTGTCTACCGTAGATCATCAGCGCTTTGGTTGCTTGTTGCAGCAGGACAACGGTTCCAATGGGAAGGTATCTGTTCATACAAGTGGCTCCTTTAAGTTAAACTTTCTGCGCATGCTAAGCAGAAAATTCGCAAAAAAGCACCCATAATTTTGCCTTCCATTTTTGTTTTATTGCCTTAAGGAAAGGCCCTGGGGCTGGCCGCTCTATGGAGGCTTTTCTTGAAAAAACAATGAGTAGCCTCAGCATGAAGCTCCCCGGGCACCGCTAAAAAGCAGGCCCTCTCCATGCTACATATGCTATGGGTGTCGACCATATCCCCTATGGGATGAAAGCAGAATTTCCATGCATGAGCGAGAAAAATGGGTGGCCTATTGGTGGGAGCAAAAGGCCTTATCTGCAAAGCAGGTGCCCAAGGCTTTGCGTCTTTTGGGCATTCCGCTTTCGCGTGAAGAGTGGCATCTATGGCTAAACCGCCTGTTGTTGTGGCTGGGTGTTGCAGCGCTGTGTGTGGGGCTCATTTTTCTCGTGGCGTTCATCAGCTCCGGCGTGGGGCGTTTTGAAAAATTCATGCTGCTGAAGTTGGCCATCATCGCTTCTCTTGTGGCCTATGTATATTGTGAGCGCTTCCCCTATGGGAAGGTGGCCTTGGTGGCGGCAATCCTGGCGACCTGCGTATGGCTCAGTTTAATGTGTATAGGCTATCCATGGGGAGGCTATACAGAGCCGCGTGCGGATATAAACAACAAGCTGTTTGTCGGCATGGCGTTGATGGATGGCGGCACATGGGTTGCGTGGGAGTGGTTTGAGCGAAGCCGAGCGTGGATGCGTGGCCGCTGGGTGCCCCGGCTTTGGGCCTCCATGGCGGGCGGAATGGCAACGTGGCTGGCCATATTCGCGGTTATGGAAAGACACATAAACATATACTATGCCATGCCCCATCTCCTGGCCATCCCCCTCGCCTATATCCTCTATCGCCATAAAAAGCCGGACCTTTTTGTGCTGTCGGGCCTTGCATTGAGCATTATTGCCGTGGCAGGCGCAAGGCTGGGCCGTGTTATGTATTCACACACGGATAACCACCTTATCCTCTTTTCTTCCGTGGGCCTGTTTTTCTGCCTAACAACGGCAGGAGCAGCTTGGTGGCTGCAACGGCTTTCCCTCAAGCTGAAGAAAGACAACAGCGCCACAGAGAGGCCAAGCCAAAAGCATGAGGAGCTTTCAGCATGACATTTTTTTCAAGCCAAGGCTCTCCTGAAGCCTCCTGGAAAACGCTGTTGGAAGCCGGCCTTGTGCAAGGAGAAATGCCCGCCGACCCGACGAAGGCACGCAGCAAAAACTTGCCCTGGTTTGTCAGCGCCATGCTGGGTGTGGGGGCGTGGCTTTCAACCCTGTGCTTGGGGCTGGTTGTTGGCTTGCTCCTCGCCACCCTCACATGGGCCACCCTCACCCTTGGAATGGGCCTTTGCGCACTGGCAACCTTTGCTTTTCGCAAAAAACCCTCCTCGGCATGGGTCGAGCAACTTCTGTTTGTTGGGGCAATTTGGGGGCAACTGCTGGTGTTACATAGCCTTTTGGACGGAATGCTCCTCTCTAATGGAATGCTCCCCAGTTTGCTGGTGGTGCTGTTTGAGGTAGCCATGGGGCTGGCCATCCCCTATTTTCCGCAGCGTCTTCTCAGTGGGGTGCTTGCCCTGGTTTTTCTATATAAGGTGGCATTTTTTTTGGGCATTGGCGGCTTATTCCTCCCGCTGTGTTTGGCATGGCTGGCCGTGGGTTTGCACAAGCGATGGCGAGCACCTCGGTTTTGGCCCATGGCCACACTGGCCCTCAGCCTTGCGCCGCTTGTTAGCGAGCCCCTGTGGCTTCATAGCAAAGTTTTAAATGCTCCAAACGTATGCCCACTCTGGTTGCCGCAGCTCCTCTTCGCCGCCGTTTGGCTGGGGGTTATATATGCTTTGTTGAAGCAGCTCAGCCCCAAGCCCTTCTCCTTTGAAAATGTGGGCATCTGGCTGCTCGCCCTCCTTTTGGCGGCGGGGGCTTGGTTTTTGCCATTTTTGCCCTGGGTGTTATTCAGCCTGGCTGTATTTCTGCTCGGCTTTTCGCACAGGGACAAGCCTCTCATAGGCATCAGCCTCACCCACCTGCTTTGGGTTATAGGCTATTATGCACCTCAAAACACTCTGCTCTTCAACTCCCTCCTGTTTTTTGCATTGGGCGCCCTCTTGCTTTTGCTCTATGCGCTCCGCCGCTTATTCCACCGGACTTTCCCCATATAAAAGGGTTGTTTTTTTAGGCCTGGGCTCTTCTGTAGTTGAGGGGGAAATGGGAGTTGAAGCTGAAGCTGAAGCCTCAACTGAAGCCATGGTTGAAACCACCATTGAAGCCTGATCATGCGCTGCCTTTGGCTCCCACAAACTTTGGAGGAGCAACCCCAACTCTTTGGCATATTGCGTTTTTTCAACAATGGCGTTGTCTACAAACTCGGCAAGCGCCATCAAATGCAATGCTGCCTCAGGTTGTCCTCGGTCAGCAAAGCGCAGGGTTTCTTCCAACTTCTTTCCTATTTTGTCTGCATAGTACTCGCCGGGTATTTCGGCCAAAGCCTCAAACTTTTCTCTCAACAAAGCAGCGCCCTCAAAGCCTCTATTTTGGAGGCGCCTTAACATGCCTATGATGGCTTCCACTTTTTCATTCTCAGTTTTGTGCATGACGCCCTCGGCGCAAGAGGAAAAAAACAACTCACGTTGCCTCTGAAAAAAGTTTCAATTTGAGAGAGGGGAGCGCCTAAAAACTTCTGCAACTCCCCACGGCTTAAATTTGCTTAAGCGTTCTGTGAGCCCGGCCCACATGGCGTCCATTTCCTCTTTGGGTATTTCCGTGTTGTTTTTTTTGGCTTCCTCAAGCGCTTTGAGAAAGCACTGCAGCTCGTGGCTGAAAACCGCCAAATACTTCCTGAGGCCAGGGTGGCCTTGCACGGCGTCCAAGCTT
>WRKR01000060.1 GCA_009782175.1 Cystobacterineae bacterium | reverse complement strand
AAACCCTTCGCCGGAGGCGACACTCCCCCCCCGGAGGGAAAAAAACAAAAACCCCCCACAAAAAAACTTTTTCCTTTGAAAAAAGCCGGGCCGCAGGCCCACTCTGCAAAACAACCTCTGCCCGGGAGGGCAAAAAAAACCCTTCGCCAAAGGCAAAAGCAAAATGCCTACATTAGGCGCCGCCATGCGCAAAATGGTACACCTATGTTTTGGAGTCCTCAAAACCCAAACGCCTTATATGGAAAATTTCCCCAAAAAAGCTTGACGAAAAAGACGGTATCTTTTCGCGCAGCCAAAAACTACATGGCATGCTCTGTTGTTTTGAGGAAATGAAAGTGTGGCGGGCGGCAACCCCACCTGCCCTCTCCCAACGGCGCCGCGTGTTTTTTCCAGCGTTACGGAAACCACTCCACTAGACTTTTATATGGAGAATTTATTTAGGCGACGTTTTGGCTTTGGCGCGCTGTGCTGTTTTGCGCTGAGCGCATGCACTTCCGGGAGCATTTATATCAACGACGAAGAGGGCCCAGGTGGAGGCCCAGAAGAGCCCGATCTATGCGCGGTGCGCTTTGAGAAGAATTGTGGTGAGATTGCAGAGGAGTTTGTGTGCATTCCCCCAGGCTCCTCCACAAACCTGCCTGAAGAGCCCACATGCTTTGGATATAGGTTTATAGGCTGGAACACAGAGCCCGACGGAAGCGGAGAGCCTTTCACGACAGACATGCTTGTGCCCCCGGGCACTCTCTATGCACAGTGGGAGAAACTCCCATCTGGGCCACTTCCGCTGAGCGTGGAGCTAAGCCACAAGGTTTTTGCCTTCACGCCTATAGTGAGCGACGGCTATGACGAGCGCTCCGGCAGCCTCAAGGTTGTGGTTTCCGGGTTTGCAAGCAGTGAGGACGCAGACGGGCTGAGGCTTGAGCGCAGCGTGGAGAATACATCTCCATGGTTGTTGTTTGGGCCTGAAGAGAGTTCCTTTGCCGATGGCAAAAAAACCTTCACCATTCACCTGCTCTATGACGGCCTGGAATTTGAAGAAGCGGCAACGGCCCTGCACCTGAAGCTTGTCGACATTCCGGACGGCCACACCTATGCGGGTGGCGTCCACACCATCCACGTTTCCGCTGTGGACGGAGAGACACGGGAGCGCGCCATTCCGGTGCACACCGCCAACGTGAAAGCCTTCAACAAATTTGCAGGCACAGACGAGGGCCTCCGGCTGCACTATAAACTGACAGAAGACATTGTGCTTGAGCCCGTTCCACCGGGAGAAAGCAACTGGGAGCCTATAGGCAGATTGATTCCAATAGGTCCGGATGAGTCTATTTCATCGTCATTCATCGGCACCTTTGACGGTGGTGGGCACAGCATTTCCGGCCTCGCCATTGGGGTGATTGCCTCTGATAACCATGTTGGTTATGAGAGAGGATTGTTTGGCACCCTAGGCGAAGGCGCCATAGTGGAAAACCTTGGGCTCGTGGATGTCCACTTCGTTGGCATATACTCTGTCTATGTATACCTGCTCTTTAGGGGCGGCCTGGCGGGGGTGAACAACGGCACCGTGCACAACTGCTATGTCGCGGGCAGCGTCACTGAAGGAAACGGCCTGGTGGGGCATAACTATGGCACCGTGCAAGACAGCTATTCCACGGCCAGCTTCTATGTCACGGGAGCACATCTATCTATCGGCGGCTTGGTGGGATATAACGGCGGAACCGTGCAAGACAGCTATGCCACAGGCAGTGTCTATCTGGTGAGGGAGGAGGGTCTTGACGACGAAGACACCAGCCCTGTCGGCGGCCTGGTGGGGATAAACAGCGGAACAGTGCACAACTGCCATGCCACAGGCAGTGTAGAAAGCAACCAATCCCTTGTCGGCGGCCTGATTGGGGTCAACAATGGCACCGTGCGAGACAGCCATGCCACGGGCAATGTCAAAGGCAAGAACCTTGTCGGCGGCCTGGTGGGAGACAACTATGGCACCGTGCAAGACAGCCATGCCACGGGCAATGTCAAAGGCAACGGAGCCGTCGGCGGCCTGCTGGGAGGGAGCTCCGATGAGCCTGATTTTGGCAACAACATCCGATTGAAAAACATCTATGCCACAGGCAGTGTGGAAGGCAATAACAGGGTCGGCGGCCTGGTGGGGGGGTTATGGTGGCACATAGTGCTGGAAAACAGCCATGCCACGGGCAATGTCCAAGGCCATGGCGAGGTCGGCGGCCTGGTGGGGTATAACCACCAATGCACCGTGCAAAACAGCCATGCCACGGGCAATGTCAAAGGCAACGAAATCGTCGGCGGCCTGGTGGGGCATAACTACGGTATAGTGCAAAAAAGCTATGCCACGGGCAGTGTGGAAGGCAATAACAAGGTCGGCGGCCTGGTGGGAAGACTGTTTACTTATAGAGACAGCAGCCTATTGCAAGACAGCTATGCCACGGGCAATGTCAAAGGCAATAGCGGGGTCGGCGGCCTGCTGGGAGTGGGCGTCGGTGAATATGGCTACAGCATCGTGCACAACAGCTATGCCACGGGCAGTGTAGAAGGCAATAACGAGGTCGGCAGCCTGGTGGGGTCAACCAATAATGATGGTGATTATTTTTATTATGGTAATGGCAGCAACATGGAAAACAGCGTGGCGTTGAGCCCAATGGTCAGGCAAACAGCCAACGACGACACCACCATCGGCCGTGTGATGGGACAAGAAAAGAACTACTACGCCAGTATTTTGACCAACAACCACGCGCGCGACGACATGCGGCTGACCTATAACAACGGCGCCAGTGTCTATGTGCCCACCGAAGAGCCCAAGGATGGTGTGGGCACCTCCGCATATGGCACCGAAGCCTTCTGGGAGGGTTTGGGTTGGGACTTCGAGAATGTCTGGGAGTGGAACCTGAGCACCAAGCTGCCCATTTTGAGAAATGTGGGCGGTGTGCAAAACCACACGGTGCAGGCGGTTCCCTAAACTGGAAGACAGCCCTAGGCCCGGCAGGCGGGCCGAGGGGAGGCCACCCTAATGGACAAGCCTCCTTGCATAAACGCCCGCTCCCTGAGCGCCCAAACGAGTTAGAACACCGGATGCATTAAACCAGCAAAGCCTAGAACCCCTCGCCTTCATTCACTTGGGGGCGGGGGGTGCTCATTTTTAGAATCTGCGTTTTGCAAAATTCGCCCCAAGGTTTTCTTTGGTTTCTGGAACATTTTTCATCTCCGGAGGGAAAGGCGCCTTTAGAGCTTCTGTTTTCTCCAGAGTTTTTTCCCAGATCAGTTTTTCGACAACACGTTGATTTTCATTTTTTTCAAAATCAAAGGTGTTGCTGATCCGCTCGTCAAAAACCCCGTCACCGTCGGTGTCCATGAGATAGGTTTGAAGCAAAACCCGCTGGCCAAGTCTCTCTTCAATCCTCATCTCCATGTTCTCATCGACATTTGCGCCATATAAGATCACTTTCGTTCCATCGGAGTGTATTTGGGCGGCATAGCTATAATATGGCTCGTCTAGTGTATCGCCTGAAATCTCCACATAAATAACACCGTTTTCATCGGTCCATTGGGCATAACGGTTGTAGCTTTCGCTCTCATCGTAGGTTGTCGGCTTTTCAGGCTCCACCCTTTGATTTTTTGCGGCATCGTCAAACATTTTCCAAACGTCTCTGAGCGCCCCCCCATACAGATTTTTGGCTGTGCTGGCTCCTCTGGATTCAGGCTCATATTCTATGTGAAGATATTTTCTATCGCCACGTTTCTCATATTCTTGCTGAACCCCTTCGAATATCTTCTCAAACCTCTGGGTGAGTTTGGCAATTTCAAGAAGCCTTTTGTCATCCGAAATGCAGCCATTCTCACCCATGGCTACGCGGATTTTTTTTGCGGGTTTTTTGCCTAGGCGCTTGCGAGCGGCAAGAGAATATTCTTTGAGTTTTGGAACTATTTTCATCTCCGGAGGGAAAGGCGCCTTTAGAGCTTCTGTTTTCTCCAGAGTTTTTTCCCAGATCAGTTTTTCGACAACACGTTGATTTTCATTTTTTTCAAAGTTAAAGGTGTTGCTGATCCGCTCGTCAAAAACCCCGTCGCCGTCGGTGTCCATGAGATAGGTTTGAAGCAAAACCCGCTGGCCGGATTTCTCTTCAATCTTCACGTCAATGCTCCCATCAGCGTTTGCGTCATATGAAATGATTTTGCTCCCATCAGGAGCTATTGTGGCGGCATAGCGATAAAGCGGGCAGCAATATGAATCGTCTGATGACTTGGCTTCAATGCTCACATGCAGAACGCCGCCTTCGTCCGTCGACTGGTTATATTCAATGTAGCTGTTCTCATCAAAGTCTGCCGACGTTTCAGTTTCGTCCTCATATTTCTGGTGAGCTGCTCGAGATATTCTTTCAAACCTCTGGGTGAGGTTGGCAATTTCAAGAAGCCTTTTGTCTTCTATGCTGCAGCCATTTTCACCCATGGCTGCGTTGCGCTGTACATCGGCGGTTTTTTTGCCAAGGCTTGCGCATCCGCCAAGCGACATGCTCAGCAGAACGCTCAACAACAACACCTGGCTTCCACGCCTGTACATCGCCTTCCTTTCGCATTGCTTCGCTGACACACACACCTAATAAAAGACGCTCGAAGCCCCACTTTGTTTCAAAAACAAAGCTGACGCAGCACCGCTGACAGAGTGGGTTGCTGCTCCCTTCAGAACCTTCAGGAAGTGTTGAGCGAGATTGCAGCGCATGTCAATGCTGTTGGGATGCTTTGAGCACGTGGGCACTCGAGCATGAAAACCTCAACGACTGTGTGGGGGTGTTTTTATTTTTTTCCCTCCGGGGGGGGAGAGTCGCCTCCGGCGAAGGGTTTTTTTTGCCCTCCCGGGCAGGGTTTGTTTTGCAGAGTGGGCCTGCGGCCCGGCTTTTTTCAAAGGAAAAGTTTTTTGTCGCCTCCGGCGAAGGGTTTTTTTCGCTTTCAACGGGGGGAGGTTTCGCCTCCCGGCGAGTCACTTTTTTTGTCTGGACAAAAAAAGTAACCAAAAAAACCCACTCTCCGAGGGCCCTGCGGGGCTCATCGTCGGTTGCTTCCTAGTTTCTTTCTTGCTGCACCAGCTAATTTTGCCCCGTCGGCGGCGGCGAATATTAGTGTCTAGAAACACCTCCGCAAACACCCGTTGCATTGCCCTAAGCCGCAATTCGCCGCCTCAAAAAGAGGCGTCC
>WRKR01000059.1 GCA_009782175.1 Cystobacterineae bacterium | reverse complement strand
GCTCACGGAAGGATTCCGGACGCCTCTTTTTGAGGCGGCGAATTGCAGCTTAGGGCGATGTAATGGGTGTTTGCGAAAGTGTTTCTAGACACTAATATTCGCCGCCGCCGACGGGGCAAAAGTAGTTGGTGCAGCAAGGAAGAAGCTAGGAAGCAACCGACGATGAGCCCCGCAGGGCCCTCGGAGAGTGGGTTTTTTTTGGTTACTTTTTTTTGCCCACGCAAAAAAAAGTGACTTGCCGAAGGCAAGGTGCGCCCGCAGGGCGAAAAGAGCCGGGCCGCAGGCCCACTCTGCAAAACAACCCTGCCCGGGAGGGCAAAAAAACCTTTCCCCGGAGGCGGGACGGAGCGAAGCGGAGTCAGGCGAGCAAAGCGAGCCTCCACTCCCCCCCCTGGAAGGGAAAAAAATAACCCCCCCCTTAGAGGGAGGAGAGCACCTCATATATTTGTTGAAAGGCCCACAGCAGGGTTTCTTCCTCCATGCAATAGGGGGGCATAACATAGAGGACATTGCTCAGGGGCCGAAGCAACAAGCCGCGCTGCACAAAAGCCTCAAACACGGAGCTCTCCAAAACCTCAGCCAGGCGGCCGGGGTTTTTGCTGGCTTTGTCTTCAACCAACTCTACAATGGCCACGCAACCCATCTGGCGTATGTCCCCTACTTTGGGCAATTCCGCCAAACGTTGGAGTTGTGTTTCCATGGTTTCTTCTATGGCAAGCCTTCGCATTTGCGCCATGGGCCCCAAAAGCAACTCCAAACTCTTCACCCCCAGGGCACAAGCCAGGGGGTTGGCCATATGCGCGTGGCTGTGCATAAAAGCATGCAGGGGGTTGGGCGAAGCAAAAGCCTGAAAAATATTTTCTGTGCACAAGGTTGCCCCCAGCGGCATATAGCCGGAAGTTAAGCCGTTGGAGAGGCACAAAATGTCAGGAGACACCTCCTCGTGTTGGCATGCAAACAGAGGCCCTGTGCGCCCAAAACCTGTGCTGCCCTCGTCTGCAATAAGCAGACACCCCTCCAGGGCGCACTGGCGCCTTAGGCCCGTCAAATAGCCGCTGGGCCATACCACCATGCCGCCATGGGCTTGCAACATGGGCTCCACACAAACGGCCGCCACCTGCCCCCAGAGTTTTTGCAGCTTTTCTTCCAGCAGGCCCAGGCAGGCCATGTGGCATGTGCCCTTCTCTTTGCCCAAAGGGCAGCGGTAGCAATGGGGGGCCGGTATACGGTGCACAGGGAAGCGTATATCCTCAAAAGCTTGGAGGTGGTGGTTGTCATCCGAGAGGGACATGGCCCCCAGCGTATTCCCATGGTGGGCATGCGTTAAAGCGACCAGGGCCCTGCGGCGGGGCACATTTTGGTTGTGCCAATATTGCAGCGCCATTTTCAGCGCAACTTCCACGGCAGTGCTGCCATTGTCGGAATAAAAGCAGCGCGAAAGCCCCGTGGGCACCACCTCCATAAGCCCCTGGGCCAGCCTGAGCGCAGGCTCATGCGAGCACTGCGCAAAGGGCACCTGCGCCAGGCAGGCAAGCTGCCGGGTTAAAGCCTCATTCATTTCAGGGTGCGCATGCCCATGCAGGTTAACCCCCCAGGAGGAGGTCGCATCCAACAGGCGCTGCCCCTCCTCCATAAACAAAAAAGCACCCTCTCCGCGTATAATGTATAAAGGAGAAACACTGCGCTTTGTCTGCGCACAAGGATGCCAGAGGTGTTGAAAGGCAAGCACCCCACACTTCTATTCCATATTCATGTGTTTGCACATGAGGGAAAGTTTTTTTTCAAAGCTTGGCTCCCCAAGCTTAACACCTATAGCCAAACCCTTTGTTGAGGCCCTTGGAGGCCCCCTCTCAACAACCCGAGCAAAGCCCTTCATGACAAAAAGCGACATGTGGCAGGGCAGCAAAATGGAACAGAGCCCCCTAGGAGCAAAGCCTTCCGTCGGTTTGGCCTATGCTCAGGTTTTGCTGACAGAGTGCTGACAGAGTGCTGACATAACAATGTCTGCTTTGAGGCCTGCTGAAGCTTGTCTGCATGTGCTCCCTAAAGGGGGAGAAACTTTTTTCTGTGCTATTTGGCTTTGGCTGTTTTGGGGGTGTCTGTTGTTTTGGCGGAGCGTTTTTCTATCCATTTGCGCAGCGCAAATTGTTGGCCGATGGAGAGGATGTTGTTGACGAAAATATAGAGGGAGAGTCCGGCGGGATAATTGAGCATAATGAAGGAGAAGAAAATGGGCATCACCCACGTAAACATGAAGGCCTGGGTTTTCTCCATCATTTGGGGTTGGAGTTTCTGCGTAATAATCATCGTCACGCCCAGCAATATGGGCAGGAGATAAGTTGGATCTTTAGAAGTTAAGTCCGTCCATGCGGGGCCGAAGAAGGGCTCTCTATAAATTTCATAAGAGGTGCGCAAGGTGGTGAAGAGAGCAAACCAAACCGGCATTTGCAAAAGCAGGGGGAGGCAGCCGCCCAGGGGGTTAATTTTGGCGGTTTGATAGAGTTTCATCATCTCCATGTTGAGCCGTTCTTTGTCCTTGGCATATTTCTCCCGCAGGGCTGTTATTTGGGGCTGGAGTTTTTTCATTTGCTCTGCGCTGACCATGGCTTTGTGCGTCAGCGGCAGCAGCACCAGTTTAACAACCACGGTGAGGAAAATAATGGCCAAGCCCCAGTTGCCGAGGAGCCCATAGAAGAAGCGCATAATGCCCAAAAGGAGTTTGCAGATGGCGGCCCACCAGCCAAAATCCAAGGTTTCCTCGAGGAAGGCGCCTTTGGAAGAGAGGACTTGCAAGTCCTTCGCGCCCAAATAGCCTTTGAGTTGGATGGAGGTGGTGCTACCGGGTTGGAGGTTGAGGTTAAAGCCCAAGTCTGCCTCGCGGGAGGTAGGGGAGGTTTTGAGGCGGCATTGGCTTTGGGGGTTGAGGGTTGGGGTGGGGGCATAGAGGGCGGCGATGAAATATTGTTTGTCAACGGCGACAAAGTGAACGGGCCCTTCCTTGCTCAACTCGGTGGACTTGTTGTTGGGTGTTTCGCGGTGGAGTTTTTCGCTGCGGCAGAGCACGGAGGACTGGTTGCCCAGGGTACCAAAAAAGCTGGGCTCTTTTTCGCTGCCTGGGGGCACCTCTCTGGGGCTTTTAAGCCACAGAGTACCGCTTTGAGGGTTGAGCGTGTTGTTGCTCAGCTGGAGGGTAATATTCAGGTTGTTGCCGTCCTGAAATTCGAAAACTTTGACGAGGACCAAACCCTCATGCTCCGCTCTAAAGCTGAGGCGTTGAGGTGTTTCCTCGACGAGGGCATAGCGGAGGTTATCCGGGAGAGGGAGGGTGCCAACAAAGGAGGTCGCCCAAAAGGGGCTACCCTGGGGAGCCGTATTAACGAGTTGAATATGGGGAGGAGGCGCGAAGGATTTGCCGAACAATTTTTTATAGCCGTCGGCGAGGCTGAACGTTTCTTGCTCGCGCTCTTTGTCGCCTTTGAGTTGTGCTTTGAGCAAGCCCGCGCCCTCGGTGGTGAAGAGGAGGCTGACTTCGGGTGTTTCCACGGCTATTTCTCTGGAGGGCAGATGGCTTTGCACAGGTGTGGAGGGCTCTGCCTGAGGCATGCCATTTGCGGCCGTCTGTTGTGGGTTGGCGCCCGGGCTGTTTTCTGTGGGCATGGCAGGAGGCTTGGGGGCGAAGAAAGAGCTCCAGACGAGAAACAGCAGCATTGACAATGAAATGGCGAGAAAGAGTCGCTTTTGCGAGTCCATGAAGTCCTAGTCCTTATGAGGGAGGCAGGCAGCCTTTCCCTTGGAAAGTTTGTCAGCCTTCTCGGGGAGAGGGCTTTCTCTGGTGGGGACAAAGTCCACGCCCCCAGGGTGAAAAGGGTGGCAGCGCAGAAGGCGCCGGAAGGCAAGCCAGCTTCCCTGCAAAGGGCCATATAACTCGAGGGCCTTGAGGGCATAGTTGGAGCAGGAGGGATAGAAGCGGCAACGCGGGCCCAGGAGGGGGGAGAGCCCTTTGCAATAGGCCAACAGAGGTATTTTCAGCAAAACACCCCCCCAGCGCAGGAGGCCTGAGGTGGGTCCGGCGGCCTGAGGTGGGGCCTGGCGAGAGGGGGCTTTCATGCAGAAACCCGCATTTTTCTAACGAGGCGAGAAAAAGCCTCACCCAAAAGGGCGGTGGAGGTGCCGGGGAAAGCCACAATAACCAAATCCACCGGAAAGGCTTTCACTTTGAGGTTTTTTCTAAACAACTCGCGCAAGCGCCTGCGTATTTGGTTGCGCAGCACGGCATTGCCGACTTTTTTGCTGACCGTCAACCCCAGGCGGCAAAAGCCCAGGGAGTTATGGGTGATGAGGCCCAACAAGCACCCTGCCCTCACCCTGCGGCCCTGAGTTTGCGTATACACAAACTCCTTGCGTTTGCGCAAGCGCCGCTGCTTGGGAAATGTCTGGGTGGCTAGCACGCCAGCTATTTCTCATAGGCTTTGACGGCAAGGCGTCTGCGGCCTTTGGCCATGCGCCGCTTCAGCACAGCTCTACCGTTTTGGGTGGACATGCGTTTGCGGAACCCATGGGTGCGGTTTCGTTTTATTTTAGACGGTTGATATGTTGGTATGCGCTTCGCCACGGCGCAGCTCCTTGTTTCAATGAAAAAAGTGCCTCTAGCCCAATTGTGTGGACAAAGCAACTGTTGCTTGAAATTCCGCGAGGGAAAAACCTAACACCTTAAAATAAATATGGTTTTTTTAAGAAAAAACATGCACCTTCCCTTGGAATGTGGGGTTAAAAGTGAGGGTTTGGCGCATTTTGGCTTTTGGGCATTTAAGTTTATATTAAGGGGGCGATAAAGCTGGGCATGGGCTGAGGTGAAAAACGCAGCTTTGGCTTGATTGCTTTTTATGGCTTGGATAGAAACTTGGACTCTTGGCGCCACCTCATTTAACCCTTTTTTGTTGAGACTCGCTGTGCCCTTAACGTCTGTTTTGACTGAAAATGAGCCCCCTCTGCAAGCGCTTTGGCACAAGTTGCTTGGCAACTTGCGTGTGGGGGGGCATGCCTATGCCGCCTCGCAGTTGGCCCAATTGCTGCCCCTCTCTTTGGCGCCGGGGCTTGTGCGCCTGGGCGTGGTGGACCGTTTTTTCCGGGACTGGATAGACGACCACTATAGGGCTTTGCTCGAAAAAAACCTCTCTGAGTTGTTGGCGGAGGCCATTGTGGTGGAGTTTGAGATTGTGGATATTCAGCCCTCAACCACGCCGAATTTCCCTGCGGCCCCTCTGAAAAACACACACCTTGGCTCGAAGTTGAATACACGGTTTAGTTTTGAAACCTATGTGGTGGCCGACTCCAACCAGCTTCCGGCAGCCGCCGCGGCGGCGGTGGCGGATGAGCCGGGGCGCTATTATAACCCTCTCTTTATTTATGGGGGAACGGGCCTTGGAAAAACCCACCTGCTGCATGCCATTGGCAACCGCGTCCTCGAAGGAAACCCGGCTGCACGCGTCGTCTATTTGTCCTCTGAAGAGTTTACGAACCGCTTTATTGAGAGCGTCAGAGACCATAGGATGACGGAGTTCCGCCGCAAATTCCGCGAAGAGTGTGACTTGTTGCTGATTGATGACATTCAGTTTTTGGGGAAAAAACAAGAAACCCAAAACGAGTTTTTTTATACCTTCAACGCGCTGCACCAGGTTTCCAAGGCCATTGTGCTGACTTCAGATACAGCCCCTTCCGAAATTCCAGGCCTGGAAGAGCGGCTGCGCAGCCGCTTTACGATGGGCCTCATTACGGATGTGCAAGAGCCCAACTTTGAAATGCGCGTGGCCATTTTGAAGAAGAAGGCCGGCGCCGACGGGTTTGATTTGCCCGACAAAGTGGCACACTTTATTGCACGCCATGTGTTGCGCAATGTGCGCGAGTTGGAAGGCGCCCTCATTAAGCTGTGCGCGGTGCACTCTTTGACGCGTCAGCCGATGACCGAAGAGTTTGCGGCCCAAGTGCTCAAAGACATACTTCCGGCCAGAGAGCAGTTGGATGTGGACAACATTCAGCGGGAGGTGGCCCGCTTTTTCAAACTCAATGTGGATGAGTTGCGCGGCGCCTCACGCATTAAACACGTGGCCCACGCACGCCAGGTGGCCATGTATTTGTGCCGCGCACACACACGCGCCTCACTGCCGGAATTGGGACAAAAATTTAATAAAGACCATTCCACCGTGCTGGCCTCCGTGCGCAAAATTGAGTTAATCCAAGAAAAGGATGAGGCCCTGCGCAAAGACTTGGCAGAACTCAAAACCCGCCTTGGCGTAGACCTCACACACTGAAAACAACCGCCCCCCTGCCGCTCCCCTGACATCAGAATGACACCAGAATGACACCAGGTGGCGGCAGAATAGCCCAACATATACCTTCACCCTTTTGCATACACCCTTGTGCACATAAAACGGTATTTTGAAGAAGGGCTGCTATAGGCTAATATAACTTAAGAGTACTACCAAAGCGTGCGCACATGTTTATCTGGATTATTTTAGTTCTCTTAATACCACTCATAGCGTTTTTCTTCATATTCGCCTACCTCGCGAAGAAGGATTATATTCAGCGGAAGGTGAGGAGTTTTGCCAGGGCTTTTTTTGACTTTAGGACGCTCCAACGCCAAGCGAAAGAGGGGGACATTGGCGCCCAATTTAACATGGGTGTTATCCATGAGAAGGGCAAAAATGTTCCGAAAAATTTCAAGGAGGCTGCCCATTGGTACCGCAAGGCGGCAGAGCGTGGGGACGCCTCCGCCCAAGTTAATTTAGGTGTTTTATATGCCTATGGCCGAGGTGTCCCCATCGACCTTCAGGAGGCTGCCCGCTGGTTCCAAAAGGCCTCCACGCTGGGCAATGCCGACGCCCAATGTAATTTGGGCCTGGCCTATGAGCAGGGCGAGGGCCTCCCTCAGGACTTTGAAAGGGCCCTCATTTGGTTCCAAAAAGCCGCCAAGCAAGGCCATGCCGAGGCCCAACACAGCTTGGGCCTGGCCTATGCCAAAGGCCAGGGGACAGTCCCAAACCTCCTGGAAGCCGCGCGCTGCTTCAGGAAGGCCGCCAAACAAGGCCATGCCGCCGCCCAGGACAGCCTGGGCCTGGCCTATGCCAAAGCGGAGGGCCTCCCTCAAAGCCATAAAAAAGCCGTATACTGGTTTAGGAAGGCCGCCAAACAAGGCCATGCCGCCGCCCAAAACAACCTCGGCGTCGCCTATGCCAAAGGAGAGGGCGTCCCCCAACAACTGCCCAGGGCCTATGCCTGGTTTGTACACGCAGCCAACGGAGGCAACCGTGAAGCCATTGCAGCAAAGCAATTGCTTGAGCCACAGCTGACACACATGCAACACAAAGAGGCCATGGCCTTGCTGAAAAAACGCCTCACTTCCCTCAAAACAGTAAAAAAACAAAACAAGCCTCCTCTCTAAAAAGGGGGGGGTTTTATTTTTTCCCTTCCAGGGGGGGGGGGAGTGTCGCCTCCGGCGAAGGGTTTTATTTGCCCTCCCGGGCAGAGGTTGTTTTGCAGAGGGGGCCTGCGGCCCGGCTATTTTCAAAGGAAAAGTTTTTTTGTGGGGGAGTTGTTTTTGTTTTTTTCCCTCCGGGGGGGGGAATGTCGCCTCCGGCGAAGGGTTTTTTCGCTTTCAGCGGGGGGAGGTTTCGCCTCCCGGCGAGTCACTTTTTTTGTCTGGACAAAAAAAGTAACCAAAAAAAGCCACTCTCCGAGGGCCCTGCGGGGCTCATCGTCGGTTGCTTCCTA
>WRKR01000058.1:1581-9517 GCA_009782175.1 Cystobacterineae bacterium | reverse complement strand
TGGCCCTCGGAGAGTGGGTTTTTTTTGGTTACTTTTTTTTGCCCACGCAAAAAAAAGTGACTTGCCGAAGGCAAGCTGCGCCCGCAGGGCGAAAATAGCCGGGCCGCAGGCCCCCTCCCCCCCACGAAGTGGAAAAAAACAAAACCAAAAACAAAAAAAGTCACTCGCCGGTAGGCGAAAACCCTGCCCGGGAGGGCAAAAAAACCCTTCGCCGGAGGCGGGACGGAGCGAAGCGGAGTCAGGCGAGCAAAGCGAGCCTCCATTCCCCCCCCGGAGGGAAAAAAATAAAAAAAAGTCACTTCTCTAACCGGCTGTTTCGCTTCCCATATATAAAATAAATAACCACTCCAGCCAGCATCCAGAGGATCAGCCTAAGCCATGTGGACCATGGTAGCGCCGCCATTTGGAGGATGCAGAAAAAAGCGCCCAGCGAGGGAAGCAGCCAAACCAAGGGCACTTTGAAGGGTCGCTTCAATTGGGGGTGCGTTATGCGCAATACCATAATGGAAATACACACAATGGCAAATGCCATTAATGTACCTATGGAGACCAGCTCTTTCAGCACGCTTAAGGGAAGCGTGCCGGCAATAATGCCGGTGCTCACACCGGCAAAGAGGATGGCGTTTCGCGGTACACCACGTTTGGCGCCTATTTTGGAAAACAGCGAAGGCAGCAACCCATCCTTGGAAATGGCATAATAAATGCGCGATTGCCCCATCATCATCACCAAAATGACGGAGCTGATGCCGGCAATGGCGCCCAGTTTAATAAACGGGCTTATCCACGCCAACCCCTCCCCCGCACGGTCTATCGCCAAAGCAACGGGCGCTTTTACATTGAGTTGCTTATAGCTTACAATGCCTGTCAGCACAGCTGTTACGGCTATATAGAGCAAAGCACACACACCAATGGAAATTAAAATGCCCCTGGGCATGTCCCTTTGTGGGTTTCGCGCTTCCTGCGCTGCCGTCGAAAGCGCATCAAAACCGAGAAAGGCAAAAAAGACCACCGCCGCTCCACGCAAAATGCCGCTCCACCCAAACTCTCCAAACTTGCCTGTGTTTTCAGGAATATAGGGAACCCAATTCGAGGTGTCGACATAGGACAAGCCAAAACCTATAAACAACAAAATGACAGCAAGTTTAACCAGCACAGCCACATTGTTGGCCCAGGCCGATTGGCGTATACCGCATAACAACAAGGCTGTAATAATGGCAATAATGCACATGGCGGGAAAGTCGACGAGGCTGCCTGTCAGCCCCCAATTTCCATGGCTATATTCGACGGTGGATTGTGTCAGGTGGGCTGGCAGTTGAATGCCCCAACCGCTCAGCAGGCTTTGCATATAGCCTGACCAGCCTACGGCAACGGCGGAGCAGGCAAAGAGGTATTCCAAAATCAAATCCCACCCGATGAACCAGGCAAGGAATTCACCCATGGTTGCATAGCTATAGGAGTATACGCTGCCTGAAACGGGAAGCATGGCGGCAAATTCAGCATAGCAAAGGCCCGCAAAAATGCAGCCGGTTGCTGAAATGACAAAGGAAATGGTGAGGGCGGGGCCCGCATGCTGGGCGGCGGCTTCTCCGGTAATAACAAAAATACCCACACCAATAATAGCACCTATACCCAAGGCCACCAAATGGGAGGCCGTCAAAGTCCGCTTAAGTCCACCGCTGGACTCCGCCTCAAGCAACATGGCGGAAATTTCTTTTTTGCGAAACAGGTTTTGAAAAAGCTTTTGAGGCATGGCTGTTTGGGGGTTTTGCAAAAACTCAAAACAATTTAAAGAGGTTTTTCATGCAAAGGCAGAGGCCACACCCTCTTGGGCCTTCGTTTCCTGAATATTGCCGGCTTGCTGCTTTAGGGGTGGGGGCGGAGCATAAAAATGGAAAATGGCACTTCTTCGCTGTGGGGGAAAGCCTATGGTGCAAAGCTGCAATGGATGCTATTTGAAAACCTACCATGAGTGAGCCTGCTCCAGAAAAACAAAAAAAGAAGCTATGGAAAAAACTCCTCAAAGCCATGGGGTGGGGCTTTGCAATTGTCCTCGCGCTCAACCTGCTTGGCCTCATTCTCAATAAAACCTTTTATGCCCGAGAGCTTGAGGGCATTGCCCCCTATGGAAGCCTTGTGGAAATAGACGGCAAAAAAATGCACGTTTATGCCATGGGCACAGAAGAAAACACCGAGGAAAAGGCCGAGGAGAAAACGGAGGGGGAAACCGGGGAAAAAACTGGGGAAAAAACCGAGGAAAAAACCGAGGAGAAGGCCGAGGGAGAAACTGAGGCAAACACCGAGGAGAAAACGGAGGGGGAAACCGGGGAAAAAACTGAGGAAAAAACCGAGGAAAACACCGAAAAGAAGGCCGAGGAGAAAACTGAGGGGGAAACCGGGGAAAAAACCGAGGAAAACACCGAAAAGAAGGCCGAGGGGGAAACCGAGGCAAACACCGAGGCAAACACCGAGAGAAAACCCGGGAGAAAAACCATTGTATTGTTGGCCGGTTTTGGCATTCCTCTCCCCTCTGCGGATTTTGGCCCCCTCATGAGGGCCTTGTCCAAAAAATATAAGGTGGTTGTTGTGGAATATTTTGGTGTTGGTTTTAGTGAGCCAACCGACACACCCAGAACCAATGAAAATTATACCCAAGAAATAAGAAAAGCTTTGTCCATGGCCGGCTTCAAACCCCCTTATGTTTTAATGCCGCATTCCGCCTCCGGCATATATGCTGAATATTATGCCACAAAATACCCAGATGAAATATCCGCCATTGTGATGCTTGACACGACAGCAACCATAGAGCAGCAAGGGCCCACCTCCACAAACCTGTTGAAATTTGTCAAATATTTGCAAAATGTTGGCTTTGTCCGCCTCCTTTCTTCTATAGGCATTTCGTCTTCTATGAATGAAAAAATGGGCTATACAAAGGAAGAAATTGAGCACCACACCCAATTTTTGAACCACTCGATGAATAAAACCATTTTCGACCAAGGCGCTCGTTTCTATGAGAATATTCTGGAAGTGAAGGAAATGGCGTTTCCAGACAAAGTGCCTGTTTTGAAAATGGTGGCCTCAGAAACATTGAAACAAGGCGGCGAAGAATATTTGTCAAAACACCTAAAAAGGTTGGGAAAAAAAGCAAGCTCCCTCACTGTTGAGGGCTCGCACTTTTTCCACCAGACACACGTTCCAGAAATTCTTGAGGCGACGACCGCTTTTCTCAACAGCCTTGCCGATGACACTCCCTAGACCGCTTTCACTTGAGGCGAGCTAAAGCTCGCCTGCCCCTCGGGACTTAGGCCTCGCCCGCCTCGACCTCATGCCCAAGCGGAGCGGAGAGAAGGAAGAAAAAGCATGCTTTTTCTTCCTTCATGGAGCGGAGTGCAGGCAAGCTTTAGCTTGCCTCAATTGAAACCGGTCTGGAGAATCAAATCAGTTTAACCTGAAACCGGTCAGAGCGAGAGCGGTTTGAAGTTGAAGCGAGCGTGGCAAAAGTTCCTTAAGCTATCTATAGCGCTTGTGTTTTCTGGAAAACAAAAAGACACCCATCACCCAATAAAGCAAGGTCAGCACGCCAAGCAACACCAAATCTGTCCAAATAACTGAAATTCCTGCGTTGTTAATTAAAACTTTGTTTGCGGCGCTGACTGCCGAAAGGGGTGGCATGAAGGAAAGCAGGCCCACTTCCATGTTGGATATTTGAAACAAAATAATGTCAGGAGGGGGAATAACCACGCCTGACAAAAAGAATATGGGGAAAAAAATAACATTCCCTATATTAAAGGCATCCAAAGCATTGCGGGAAAATGCGGCAATAACCATTCCCATGCCTATGGCCGAAAGAGAGGCAAAACACCCGATGAAAAATGCCAAAACAATGGAGCCATTGGGCTTGAAACCCATGAATATTGCAGTGGGAATGACTATGGCCAGCACCACCACGGCCAATGTCAGCTGTGACAAGCTGATGCCCCCATAAAACTCCCATGTTTTGAGTTTGGAGAGCAACAGCCTTTGCAGGGTTTTGTTTTCAGACTCTCTCGTTATCGCCATTGCGCTTAATACCATCAAAAAATAAACGGATAAAATAATGAGGCCAGGTGCCATGGCGTCATATTCAGAGTTTATTTTTGCTTCATGAATGTTGTGGGTGCTGACTTCTATGGGCTCGGCCGTTTGCGTGGAGGCCCTTATAAATTTGTTGATGCTGTTTTCCAACGTCAGCTCAGTCAAAAAGAATTGGGAAAAGGCAGGATCTCCCGTTATTTTCAGCTGGGTGGGCTTTGGACTGTCAACTTGAAATATTTTCTCAGAAAAATCCGAAGAAATATATAAATGAGCAGCATATTCGCGGTTTTTTAGGCCTTTTTCTATTTTCTCACTTTGAGCGGGAATTTCATCAACCTTGAAAACTTGGTTTCCATTTGAATATTTGCTCTCTCTTAAAAGTTGTATAAACTCCTGCCCCGCCCCCCCCTTGTCTGTGTTGCTTATTGCAATGTTATAAGTATAATATCCCTGGCCGAAAAAAAAGCCGAAAATGATAATGAAGGCCATGGGAGATAACAGCGTTATCATCAACGCCTTCAAGTCTCTTATTTGCTCCAAAATGCTTTTTTTATAAACCCAAATAACATTCATTCTCTCAAACTCCTTCCTGTCAGGTTTATAAAAACATCCTCAAGGGAGCTCTGTCTGAAATTGAAAGACACCGGGTGGCCAAGCTGCGCTATGGCTTTATCCAAAATTTCCGGAAGCAGGCGAACGAGGTTTTCCCCCACAACTGTTAGGGTTTCATTTTTCGCATGCACACGGTATTGGGTTGTGTTCAGTTGGGTTGTGTTCAGTTCTAAAGGAAGCGTTATTTTTTTATCATATACAATATCCAATGCATCATCGGGGGCCCGTTTTTTTCTTAAGGCGTCTGCGGTATCGAGTTCCAAAAGTTTGCCTTTGTCCATAATGGCAACCCGGTCTGCAAGCCTTTCAGCTTCATCCATGTTGTGGGTTGTCAGCAAAATGGTTTGGGAAGGCGCCAATGACTTGATGAATTCCCTCACAAGTACACGGCTTTGAGGATCTAAGCCCGCTTCCGGTTCATCCAATATAATAAGCTCGGGGAAGTGGATGAGAGACATCACCAAATGAAGGCGTCTTTTCATGCCTCCTGAAAGCTTTTTGGCAAGTGTCTTCCGCTTTTCTTTGAGGCCTATTTTTTCCAAAAGCTCCCCTGCCCTCTTTTTGGCCTCCTTCCTGTCTATTCCATGAATTTTAGACATGAAATGGAGTTGTTCTTCGCAACTGAGCAAAGGCCAAAGCTGCAATTCCTGCGTGCAAACCCCCACCTTCTCAAGAAGGTGCGCATTTTCTTGAACAGAGCATCCGTCTATTCGGATGTCTCCAGAATCCTTCTTGAGCGCGTTGATGATTAAATGAATTAAAGTCGTTTTCCCCGCCCCATTGGGGCCCAAAAGCCCCAAAATCTCCCCTTTTTTGACTTCAAAGCTTAAATTGTCAATAACCTTTAGGTTTCCAAAGGATTTTTGGAGGTGAATCACCTCCAACGCATTGGCTTTCTCTCTCATTTTCTCCGCTTGTTTTTCTCAGGCCTTTTTTCTCAGGCCTTTTTTCTCAGGCCTTTTTTCTCAGGCCTTATTGTTTTCAACATAACCAAAAATAAATTTCGGTATTTTAGAAAAAATATATTTTGCGAAGAAAGTCAAGGCTAGGCCGCTTTCAGTTGAGACGAGCTAAAGCGAGGCTCGCTTGGCTCGCCTGCTCCGCTCCGTGGATGAACACAGCTCAAGTGGGTGTGGTTGTTGGGCTGGCGGTGCTGACATTCGGGTTTTTCGCCAGCCCATGCACTCAAATGTCAACAAAACCTGACATTGTGTCATGTTTTGAGCGACAAAATGTCAAGATTTGCTGACATCATGTCAGCAAAAGCCTACACTTTTGGGGAGTGAAAAGCGTGCCCTTTTGACCCAAAAGTTAAAAAAAAATATTTTTTTGAAACAAGACTCAGCAACAAACGCCCTATTGCAGACAGGCCAAAACAACCCGGAAGAATAGGAATGTAGGAATGAAAACCACTCATAACTTAAGCCTCACAAGAGAATTCCCCCTGAAACGCTTTTCCATTGGCACGCTTTATTTATTGCCGTGTGTGTTGCTGAGTGCAGCCTTGAGTGCCTGCTCTTCTTCCACACCGGAGACAATTATCGAACCCTTGGAAGTGGTTTATACGGTTATTTTTGACAAAAATGGTGGGGACACGGAGGCCAACCCACAAAGCAAAACGGTGGGGCCGCATATGTCCACCATAGATGCTCTGCCCGAAGCACCCACACGAGAGGGCTATAAATTTTTGGGGTGGAATACGCAGGCGGATGGGAGTGGAGCACCCTTCACTGCCCTCACACCTGTTTTGGAGGAC
Source organism: Cystobacterineae bacterium (assembly GCA_009782175.1). GTDB lineage: Bacteria > Myxococcota > Myxococcia > Myxococcales > Myxococcaceae > WRKR01. The sequence continues at coordinate 3,078 of WRKR01000058.1, read as the reverse complement.
CTCACGGTTTATGCCCAGTGGGGGCCGCCCTCAAAAGAGGGGCTGCCCTCGGAAGAGGAGCTGCCCTCAGAAGAGGAGCTGCCCTCAGAAGAGAGACTGCATATGAGCATTATCCCTAGCACGGCAACGCTCACGCCTATAATAGATGGGGCTTATAACGAGCACTCCACCCGTTTTAGGGTGGTGGTTTCAGGCTTTGACAACGCTGCTGATGCCAGCAAGGCAACCCTTGGCATAAACTACATCAACGGGCTGAGTTTTGAGGTTGAAAGCAACACCGAGGAAAACACTCAAAGTTTTGAGGTGAGGGTGGAATATAATGGGCAGGCCGCCTTTCCCGAAGGTTTTGCAACCATCAACCTAAGCTTGGCAAATATATCCGGTTATTCTGCTGAAAGCCAAAGCACCCGCATTGATATTCGGGATGGGCAAGCAGCAGGCCCAAGCCGCGCCATTCCGCTGAACCAGGCCAATATTGGGGCTTTTAACCGCTATGCCAACACGGCGGCGGGCCTGACGCGGCACTATAGGCTGACAGAAAACATTAGCCTTGCCGAGCCGGCTCAACCTACGGCAAGCAATTGGACGGCGATTGGCACAGCTAACGCCCGATTTGTGGGCAGTTTTAATGGTGAAAACCACGAGTTTCTCCGCCTTCGCATCCGTGCTTCTGGCAGCGACTACCAGGGTTTGTTTGGCCATATAGGCCAAGGCGCCACCCTGGAAAACCTTAGGCTGACAGAAGCCAGTGTCAACGGATACAGGTATGTCGGCGGCCTGGTGGGGCAGAACTCCGGAGGCACCGTGCAAAACTGCTATGCCACGGGTAGTGTTAGCGGTAGCTACTATGTCGGCGGCCTGGTGGGGTGGAACGCTGGCGGCACAGTGCAAAACAGCTATGCCACGGGCAGTGTCACTGGCAGCTCTGTCGGCGGCCTGGTGGGCTCTAACTCCGGCACAGTGCAAAATTGCTATGCCACGGGCAGTGTTACCAGCAGCAGCAGCTCTGTCGGCGGCCTGGTGGGCTCTAACTCCGGCACAGTGCAAAACTGCTATGCCACGGGCAGTGTTACCGGCAGCAGCAGAAGTGTCGGCGGCTTGGTGGGCTCTAACGACAGCAACGGCACAGTGCAAAACAGCTATGCCACGGGCAGTGTTACCGGCAGCAGCTTGGTCGGCGGCCTGGTGGGGGATAACTATGGCGGCACAGTGCAAAACAGCCTGGCGTTAAACCCCAGGGTGAGCGGCACCACCTACGTCGGACGTGTGGCGGGAGCAAACGAAAGAAACGGCACTTTGACCAACAACCATGCCTTCGACGGCATGCAAAACAGTGCAGGCAGCAGCACCAGTTGGAACAACATAGGCCTGACTTATATTGACGGCGCTAACATCAGCGCCGGTCTGTTGCGCAGAAGTGAAGGTTTCCCGGCGGCATTCCTCAGCACCCCGTGGACATATGTGGAAGGCCGCCTCCCGGGCCTTTTGGGGCAGACG
>WRKR01000058.1:0-1481 GCA_009782175.1 Cystobacterineae bacterium | reverse complement strand
GGCTCTAACTCCGGCACAGTGCAAAACTGCTATGCCACGGGCAGTGTTACCGGCAGCAGCAGAAGTGTCGGCGGCTTGGTGGGCTCTAACGACAGCAACGGCACAGTGCAAAACAGCTATGCCACGGAGATTTCATGCCATGAAGAGATTGACGAGATGGGGTTTTCGGCTATCAACGAATTATCCAATATTATGTCTGCGTCTTTTGTCGGCGCAATTGCCGATATGTCGGAACTGGCTATCGACATATCCCCTCCCGAGGCAACGCTCGACATGCTCGGGTCGATCATGAGCGTGCCATCTATCTATTTCGCGAAAATGAGCGATTCTCTATTGCTAATTCAAAGTGAGCTTGAGGTTGCGGGGAAGACGACAAAGACAAGCGTTCTCCTCCTGCCGGACATGCCTTCGCTTGAAAAGCTGATGACAAGCCTCGGAATCGAGACTTGAGCGCACTCCGAAAAAAGCGGGAGGTTTTGATAACCTCCCGTTTATTTATGCAGTTATGACTTAAGGGTCGTCCCCTCGTCTCCTACTCCCTATTCCCTATTCCCTGCGGTCGTAGACCGCCTTATTTACATCTTGAGCACGGCTTTGACTACTTTGCCGTTCTTCGTATCCTCAAAGGCTCGGTTTATATCCTTGAAATCATAAAACTCAATCAACCGGTCGAAAGGAAATCTGCCCTGCCTGTAGTAGTTGAGGAGTTTCGGTATAAACACCTGAGGAACCGACAGCCCTTCGACAAGGCCTGCCAAGGTTTTTGACCTACCCATAAGCTCCGTTTCAACGTGAATCGTCAATTCCTGAGTGAGTCCAAGTATGACGCAAATACCGGCAGAACGGACGCTGACAAGCGACTGGCGAACGCAAGAAGCCACCCCCGTGCAGTCGACGGCGTAGTGCGCGCCCGCACCGTCAGTCATTTCGGCGACCGCAGCAGGCACATCCGCGACCGATGCAGCGTTTATCGTATGCGTGGCGCCAAACTCCAATGCCATCTGCAAGCGATTATCAACTATATCGCAAGCAATGATTTTGCTGCAGCCCGCAATCTTGGCAGCCATGATGCAGCTAAGACCCACAGAGCCGCACCCTGTGACGAGTATGGACGAATCGGCGACGGGGTGAAGATAGTTGAATATCGCGCCCGCTCCCGTCTGAATGCCGCAGCCTAGTGGCCCGATAAGCTCTATCGCGATGTCTTCGGGCGCGGGGATCAGGTTGTTTTGATGAATAACAGCGTGCGTGGCAAAAGCAGATTGGCCAAAGAATGAGGAGACGTCCTGCCCTTTATAGTGCAGTCTTTTAGTGTTGTCATACTGGACGCCGCCGAAATTCAGGCGATAGTTTTCGGTGCAGCCATAGGGTTTTCCTGTCCTGCATGCTTCGCACTTGCCGCACCAGCTATAGGAGAATCCGACTTTGTCTCCGACTTTGAAGTCTGTGACGCCCTCCCCCAGTTGCTCTATGATGCCGCT
>WRKR01000057.1 GCA_009782175.1 Cystobacterineae bacterium | reverse complement strand
GGGTCATGCACTTAAGTGCACTCCCTACCACCTCCCTTCCGTCAGCAAGCTCCACCGGAGCTTGCTCCTCACAAAAGCCTCGTCCGCCTCGACCTCATGTCAAATTGAAACCGGTCTGGAGAATCACCTGAAAACGGTCTAGACCGCTTTCCTTAATAGAAACCTGCCTGCAGACGCACTTTACCCCAGAATTGGCCTATAAGCCCCTCAAGGCCTCAGGGTGAAATGGGGGTATATAGGTTTTTTCAATGGGTGGCATGCAAAAGCTCTACTCGACTTTGGGGACAAAGGCGCGCATAGAGCGGAAATGCAAACTGTGGGAACGCCTTGGCTGTGGGTGGGTTTCAGCCTCTTTGTATTGGGCATGTTGGCTTTGGACTTAGGGGTATTCCACCGCAAAGCGCATGCGGTTTCTCTGAAAGAAGCCTTCGTGTGGAGCATGGTGTGGATAGCCCTGGCCTGCCTCTTTGGGGTGGGGGTGTGGCAATATTTTGGGGCGGAGTTGGGCAAGGAATATTTTGCAGGCTACCTCATAGAGAAGGCCCTCTCTGTGGACAATATTTTCGTCATTTTGGTGGTTATGGGTTTTTTTGCGGTGCCCAAGAAAAACCAGCACAAAGTATTGTTTTGGGGGGTGCTGGGTGCCTTGCTCCTGAGGGCGGCGTTTATTTTTGCGGGGGCGGCGCTGCTGGCGCGCTTCCATTGGATGCTTTATGGCTTTGGTGCCCTGTTGGTGTGGTCGGCCATAAAACTCCTGCTTCAAAAAGAAGAGGACATTAACCCCGAGCAGAATATTCTCGTGCGCAGCTATAAGCGGTTTTTCCCGGCCACCCCTCACTATGTAGGGGATGCTTTTTTTGTGAGAGAAGAGGGCATATTGAAGGCAACGCCGCTTTTTTTGACGGTGCTTGCCGTAGAGGCTGTGGACTTAATTTTCGCCGTGGACTCGGTGCCGGCTGTGTTTGCGGTGACGAGGGACCCTTTCATTGTTTATACCAGCAATATTTTCGCCATACTCGGGTTGCGCTCTCTGTTTTTTCTGCTGGCGGGCGTCATGGACAAATTCCACCTGCTCAAATATGGCCTCTCGCTCATTTTGTTGTTTGTGGGAGCCAAAATGCTGCTCATAGACATTTATAAAATTCCCATTAACGCCTCATTGGCACTCATTGGCGGCACATTGTTGCTCTCCGTAGCCGCCTCGCTGCTGTTTCCCAAAAAAACGGAGCCGAAGCCAAGTAGCTAGCCACAACAGCCCCGGCGTGCGCTAAACCGGTTTCATGTTAGTATGCTCCAGAGTGCTTTTCATTTGTCCCGAGACAAGGAAGAAAAAGACGAAAAGCCTGCTGGGCTTTAAAAGGAAAACGGCCATGAACAAAGAGTGGGAAAAGAGTTTTCAAAGTTTTTTAAAACAGGCAGGAGGAGAATTCCGCCGCCTGGGCAAAGAGTTGAAGCAAGAGGCGCAAAACCTGCTCAACGAGATGAAAGAGCCCCAAGCCCAGGAGAAGCTGAAAAAAAGCTTCCACAACTTTGCTGAGTGGGTGAAAGCCAGCGCCAAAGAAGTGGCCGACATGGCCCACAAACACGAAAAAACAAAAAGCGAAGAGGGCAAAAAAACAAAAAAAGGGTTTTGTGGTTTTGGAAAAAAACCCACCTCCTCAGAGAAAACCACCTGGGGAGAGCCCGTCGAAAAAATACACAGGCCCCCCTCAGCTGAAAAACAGGCCGCCCCCCCTGAGCCACAAACAAAAAAAACACCCAGGCCACAGAAAAAAAACGCCGCCAAAACCAAGCCCAAAAATAGCACCTCCAAAAAGAAAACAACCCCTGGGGCTGCAAAGAAAAAAACAAAGCCCCAAAAAGGCCGTGGACGCGCATAACACCCATGGAGCCCGACACCATGCCCCCACGGAACGCATAGGGTGTAGGCTTTTTTCCAAACAGGGTGTGCATTTTTTCCCCCAAGGAGACCCAAGCTGGAGGGTGTGTGGCAAAACAGCGTACGTGGTTTGAATGTCAGTCATGCGGGGCACAAGCTCCCCAGTGGTTGGGGCGCTGTCCCGAGTGTGGTGCCTGGGCTACACTGGAGAAAGCCACGGCGGCGGCGGTGGTGGCCTCGGCAAGGGTGTTAGAGGCCCCTCAACCCTTAAGCCTGGAGCAGGTGAGCACAGCGGAGGAGCCACGCCTTCTTTCAGGCATAGGGGAGTGGGACAGCGTATTGGGAGGGGGCTTGGTTGCAGGCAGCCTTCTGCTTTTGGGTGGCGACCCGGGGGTGGGCAAATCCACGCTGCTGATGTGGGTGGTGGACAAACTCTCCTCCACGCACCCGGCCCTCTATGTTTCTGGGGAAGAGTCGCTCTTGCAGATAAAAATGCGCGCGGAGCGCCTGGGGCTTGGGGGCCAGGGCTTTCGTTTGTTGGCCCAAACGGATGCTGAGGCCATTATTGCGGCCGCTGAAGCTTTAAGGCCCTCTCTGTTGGTGGTGGACTCCATCCAAACAACGGTGGCCCCCTCCCTGGGGGCACAAGCGGGAAGCCTTGCGCAGCTGCGAGAGGTGGCCGGGCGTTTTTTGGCTTTTGCCAAAGCAACGGGGGTGCCCGTGTTGTTGGTGGGGCACGTCACCAAAGAAGGCGCACTGGCAGGCCCGCGTGTTTTGGAGCACATGGTAGACGTCGTCCTTTATTTGCAAGCCGAAGGTGCACAGGCCTTCAGGTTTTTGCGTGCAGAAAAAAACCGTTTTGGCTCCACACAAGAGTTGGGCGTGTTTGAAATGAAGGCCGACGGTTTGGCCGAGGTGAAAAACCCCTCCGCTTTGTTTTTGGCAGGAAGGCCTGTGGGGCAAAGCGGCTCCGTCGTCACCTGCACCCTCAATGGCTCCCGCCCCCTCCTGGTGGAAGTACAAGCCCTCGCAGTAAACACCCGCTATGGTACAGGAAGGCGCACCACTTTGGGCACAGACAGCAACCGCATTGCCTTGCTGTCAGCGGTGCTGGAAAAGCATTTGGGCCTGGCATTTTCGGGTTGTGATATTTTTGTCAACGTTGCGGGCGGCATGGTTTTGCAAGAGACGGGGTGTGACTTGGCGCTTTGTGCGGCCATGCTTTCCAGCTTTGAAAACCGCCCCGTGGATTTTAACTGCATCGCTTTAGGTGAGGTGGGTTTGTCCGGCGAAGTACGCGCCGTCTCACGCCTGGAGAGGCGCCTTCTCGAAGCTCAAAAATTGGGCTTTGAGAAGGCACTCATCCCCAGCGGAAACCTGCCGCACCTTCCCAAAGCTTTGAAAAAAAATTGGGAAATAAACGGCATTTCAAAATTGAATGCCCTCACAGAAATGCTGCGTGAACGCGCCTGAAACATAACCCGTGAGCAAGCCACGAAAGCCAAAACTTGTTTCAGGAAGAGCACATGTCAAAGTGAAACCGGTCTAGCTGGTTTTTTGTTTATATGCCGCCTTCACGCGCAGGCCCCAGAGGACAAAGCCCACCAAAAAGCAGGGCTGTGCCACAAAAGTAAACAGCGCTATAAGCCAAGGCGAGTGCGGGCTGGCCAAAAACAACAGCGTCAGCAAAAAACCAATTCCACTAAAAAGAGCAGGCAAAGCCATGGGCATTCTCTCCATGTTTTATGTCTTAAAAAAGCTTCTCAAGGGTTTCAGAAAACAGCCTATTCCTGGTAACTCAAGGGGATGGGGTGATCTGCGTGGGCGGGGCCGTGGCAATTCAAACAACTGGTTTGGCTGGTAGCCAAGGGCTCCGCAATGGCATGGTGTGAAGGGACGAGGAGGTATTTCTCCGTCTCGCCGTGGCACTTGAGGCAGTTGTTGTTGTCATAATAGCCGCGAAAAACAATGGGCTCTTCATAGCGGCCTGTTATGTAGCGCGCAAGGTGACGAAACCCATCGCCCTTGGCCTTCATGCTCCCTGCAAAACTATAATCCGTATGGCAGTTATAGCACTGCTTATCCGCAATCCAACCCTTGCTATAGTGGCGCGCGGCCAAGGAGCGACTTTTGACGAGCATTTCCACTTCCACGTCCTGGTCATCCTTGTCCTTCACCACTTTGCCATTTCTGTCTCTGAGTTTGACTGTTTTTCCGTCTTTGTCCAGAAGCTTCACCGCCTTGCATTCCCCGCCTCTCTTGCACTCCTCGTCTTGCACCGGCAAGGGATTGCCCTCCGCGTCCAGGCTCTTCATGTCAAACACCTTGGACTGCATGACATGGCAACTCCCACAAGCCTCAACCTCCTTTACGCCTTCGAAGACTTGGTAACTCGCCAGTGCCATAGCTCCCAGAGGCAAAGCAACAAACCCAACAAATGTGAAAATAAGTTTTGTCGTTGTCATGTTTAATTTCCTAAGCGGGGGTTATGGACTAACTTCTTGGAACAACGGAACCATCTGCCGGTTTCAGGCTGACGGCCGTCACCTTAAACTCGGGCTCAAATGAGAATGGATCAAAAGCATCGGACACCACCGCATTAATAAACATGCCCGGATCATAAAAAGCCGCAAAACAAACGCCCTTGCGCGGCCCCGTCGAAAGCTTGGCCGGCCCCTGCACTTGGCCGAATTGGCTTTCAACAATCACCATGTCTCCATCCTTCACATTCATCGCATGGGCATCTTGAATGTTTATTTCTATGGTGGCGGGATAGGGGGAAGCAGCCTTCAACTCTGGCATGCGCTGCGTCATTGTCCCCGTGTGCCATTGCTCCAAAATGCGCCCCGTCGTGAGGATGATGGGGAATTTCTCAGAAGGCTCCTGCGGCAAATTGCTCCATGGACGGAACCATATTTTGGCCCTCTTGTCGGGTTGGCCATAAAACTCAATGTCTTGGGTGGGGTCCGACATCATCGGGTCGCCCTTCATATAGCGGCGTGCCGTCCCCGGGTGCTCCTTGCCGCCTGAGGCCGGGTGCTCCGGGCTGGGGCATGGCCATTGTATGCCGTGCTCCTTCTGCATGCGCTCCCAGGTCATCCCCTCATAGTTATAGACGCTGTTCTCTTGTGCAGACATGCGACGGACTTCATTCCATACTTCCCTGGGCGTTTTGGCGCTAATCAGCGCTGCGCCACTTTGTGTTTTGCTCAGCACACCCGCCTCGTCCAGGCGCTCAGCCAAATCCACCAAAATTTGCAAGTCACTCCTGGCTTCACCCGGTGGCTCCAGCAGCTTTTCAACAAGTTGATAGCGCCGCTCGGTTTGCCCCATAACACCCTCTTTCTCAATCCAAAGCGCCGCAGGCAAAATAACATCCGCAAGCTTCGCCGTCTCGCTGTCCTCAAAAGCTTCAGCCACCACCAAAAAGGCTTTCTCCATGGCGCGGCGATAGCGCTCACCTGCGGGAAGGGACTGTGCAGGGTTGGTGCACATCACCAGCAAACACTCAATCTCCCCCGCCTCCATCGCACGGTACATGGCAATGGTGTGCTTGCCCAGCGCTGGGGTAATGGTGCCGGGCTCCAAATCCCAAAGCCTCTCCACTTCTGCCCGGTGCTTCTCATTCATAACGAGGCGACCATGCGGCAACAGGTGTGAGAGTGCGCCGCAGTCACGCACCCCACCACAGGCGTTGGGTTGCCCCGTCATGGACAAAGGTGTAGCCCCAGGCTTGCATATTTGCCCCGTCAACAGGTGCATGGCCGACAGCATGTTGTTGGTGGCCGTCCCGCGGCTGGATTGGTTGATGCCCATGGTCCAACAGGAGATGGTTCCCTTGGACTTTGCAAAGAGGTGGGCCACCTCGCGGATTTGCTCTGGGGCAATGCCGATGCGCTCTGCCACCACCTCAGGGGCATAGGGGTCCAGCAAGCCACGGTATTCATCCATGGAAAGGCTAACCTCTTTCATGGCAGGTTGACCTTGAGGGGTCATCTTGGGGCTGCCATCCTCATTCACGTCAGGCACCATGCGCACAAACTTGCAATGGGCATCGACAAAGGCTCTGTCCACAAGGTTGTCGTTGAGCACCACATGCGCCATGGAGTTCAACAGCATGAGGTCGTATCCGGGCCGAATGTGCAGGTGGATGTCTGCATATTCTGCTGTTTCGCAGCGCCTGGGGTCCACCACAATAATTTTGCTCTTGGGGTTGGCTTGGCGCGCCAGCTTTATGCGCTCAAAGCTGGGTTGGTGCGCAATGGCCATGTTGGCACCCGTAATAAAAAACACCTCGGCCTTGTCCATGTCCTCATAGCAGCCCATGGGCTCGTCTTTGCCGAAAACCTGCGTATAACCCACTGCGGCAGAAGCCATGCAGAGGCGTGGGTTCCCATCCACATTGTTGGTGCGAATGCCACCTTTGAAAAGCTTGTTGGCGGTGTAGGTTTCTTCGGTCAGCAACTGGCCTGAGCCATAGAAAGCCACCGCGTCTTTATTTTTGGTGATGGCTGCCCTAAACCTCTCGGCCACCAGGCTCATGGCCTCTTCCCAACTCGCTTCTCTCACCGTGCCGGTTTTTTTGTCGCGAATTTTGGGTGTTAAGGCCCTGCCTTCTCCGTTGCCGCCATAGCCCGCTGTATTTAATGCGTTGAGCAGAGCGCCTTTAATACAAATGAAGCCCTTGTTTGTGGCTTTAAAGTCACCGCGGATGGCCACCACCTTCTTGTCCCTCATGCCTATCAAAACACCACAGCCATTCCCACAATAACGGCAAACACCTTTGTGCCAAGTGGCTGCTATGCCTTGAGGTACCATGGCCTCCAACACACCCCAGGTGCCCGCACCCAAGGCGCCTGCACCACCCACCGCCGCCAGGCCCATTAAAAACTCACGCCTATTAAAGCCACTTGCCGCGCTCTTTTCTGCCATCTGTGTCTTCCTCCAAAGCTGAGGATTTTGAAGTCAAGTCAAACCCAACCCCAACCAACCCTGTAAACTCAAGTGCAGAGCCTACCCTAAGCGAGTACTGTGGCACCCTTATATATATGCTCACCAAAAAAATACAGGTGCATTTCAACGGCCTCCACCCCCGGCTGGCCCTTTTGACAAAAATATTTATGGAAATTAAAAGGTTTATTTAATTTTCTGTTGGGAGCAAATTCTTAAACCAATGGGCCTATTTTCTCTTTGTTGGCCAGGTTGAGCTCTTCAAAGCAGTCCCAATCCTCCAGGGTTTCGGGGGCTTTGGGGCAAAACAACTCGGGCTTGAGTTGCTCGAGGAAGGGTTGGAAGGAGCGTCCGCCCGCTTCCACAAAGGTTTTGAGGGTGGGCAAGGCCAGGCCAGGGTTATAGCGGGCAAAAAGCGGCTCCCAATAGGCCCTTTTGGGGAGCAGCGCTGCGGCCTGGCTGGGGGAGAGGGCCAGCGCTTCCAAGTCTTCAAAGGCCACATGCGGCATGTCACAAGCCAAGGCAATGCAAAGCCTGTTGCGCGCAAAGCGCAGCAAGGCCCCAAGCCCCCCCAAAGGGCCTATGCCGGAGGGAAAATCCTCCAGGCACAGGAGGTGGCGCTCCCGGGCAAAATGGGCATAGGCCGGGTGTACACCCACCACCACCACCTCCCAGCCCAGTTGCTGAGCCATTTGCCAATGCCGCTCCACTATAAAATGTCCATGCCTGCCTCTTAAAAAACCCTTCGGAAAACCCTTCATGCGGCGTGCACGGCCTCCTACAAACAGCCCTACCACGCCTGTACTCACAAAAACTCCTCCAAGGCCGCCAGCAATTTTTGCACACCGCGCCCTGGCTCGGAAAGCCTCCACAATACATAGCGCTGCTCGTCACCCAAGGCCTCCCAGGCCTCGGCGGAAAGAGGCCTGCCTGCCGCCTCGCTGCGCGCCTCTATGCGCGCCCTCGCCTCCTGGGTCGCCCAGGGCCTCGGGCTTGGCAAAGCCGGCAAGGCCACCCACTGCCCAGGCCGCCCCTCCACCAACAAACGCACCAGCGCGGCATAAGCCTCTACGCCCAGGGTGTCCGGCTCCTCCTCGCACAACCGGCAGCGCTCCTCAAAACGCAATGCCTGCCAACTCTCCAATGGAAGCTTGAGGCCCGCTATGTCCAACTTGCGGCGCACCCCTAAAGGCATAAGCCCCAAATGCACGTCAATTTCCGTCTCAAAACCAAACTTGTACATGGGCCAAAACTAGCCTTTTTGGCCTGCGAGGGCTATGCTTTTGCCCCTTCGCCTCCCTCTCCCCTATGGAGTTGAGTATGCTCTCTTTTGATGAAGCCCAACGCATTTTAAAAAGCGAAATACAACCCCTTCCAAGCCAAACCCTCCCTTTTGCCCAAGCCTTTGGCCGCGTGCTGGCCAAAGCGTTGCACTCCCCCACCGCCTTGCCCCGCTTTGACAACAGCGCCATGGACGGCTTTGCCCTGTGTACCCAAACGCTACCCCCTCGCGCACGCGTGGCCTTTGAGGTGGCCGCCGGGGAGGTTTCAACGCAAGTTTTGCAGCCACACCAGGTGGCGCGTATTTTTACGGGGGCGCGGCTGCCGCAGGGGGCCAATTGCGTGGTAGCTCAGGAGCATGTGCGCTATGAGGGGGAGGAGCTGGTGCTGCCTGAGGGCTTGAGGCCCGGGCAACATATACGCAAGGCGGGGGAGGACATAGAGGAGGGGCAGCTTCTGCTTTCCGCGGGCACACGCCTTGGGCCTGGGGCTTTGGCGGTGTTGGCCGCCAGCGGCATTGCCCATATAGAGGCTTTTCAACAACCCCGCCTTGCCCTGCTTTCTACGGGGAATGAGTTGTTTCCCCCGCTGGGTGCCCCCGCTCCCCCGGGCTATACCCAGGGTACCCTTGGTGTTGAGGGGGGGGCCACCGGGCTCCCCCATGAGGCTGGCCTTTTTGACTCTAACTCCCCCATGTTGGCCTCATGGGCGCAAAGCCTGGGGGTACACCTCTATTGTGAGCATTTGCCGGATGACAAGGCGTTGGTACGTCGGCGTTTGGAGGCTTTGTTGCCTGAGGTGGATGTTGTGGTGACGGTGGGGGGCATCAGCGTGGGACGTTATGACGGGGTGCGCCAGGCCCTCACGGAAATGGGGTGCCGCTTCCTCATCCCCAAAATAGCCATGAAGCCCGGCAAACCCCTGTGCCTGGGCCGCCTGGCTCAGCGCTATGTGCTGGGGCTGCCGGGCAACCCCGGCGCCGCTTTTGTGGGCTTTTTCTTCTTTTTGGCGCCCCTGCTGCGCGGCTTGCAAGGAGAGCGCCAGGCCTTCCCGCAGCCTATAGGCGCAAGGCTTTGCCATGCGGCCAAGGCCTCTGTGGAGCGTTTGGAAATACACTGCGCACACCTGGAGTGGCTGGAGGGCGAGGCGCAGGTGCGGCTTTCGCCTCATTTTTCTTCGGGTGCTGTTTTGCCCTTGGCTTGGTGCAATGCACTGGTACCGCTGAATAAACCCCACCACGAGGCAGGGGAGCGCATAGAGGCCTTCCGTTTAGAATAAACAAAACAAACACCTAGGCCGCCTCCAACATAAGCTCTTCGTGAGACGAGCTCAAACCCATGCACCCGAATGTCAACAGAACCTGACATTGTGTCATGTTTTAAGCGACAAAATGTCAACAAAAGCATACACTGTTGGGGAGTGAAAAACGTGCCTTGGGGCAATGCTGTTGTTTTCACTTAAGCAAGCGCATTTTCTTCCTTCATGGAGCGGAGGGAAGCTTTAGCTTGCCTCTTGAAACTATTTGCGCTCCCAAATGCGGTCGGACATTCTGGCCAGCACGCCCCACATTTTGTCAATGCTGAGCTGCTGCTCCATAACCACTTTGTTGAGTATTTCTATTCTGCAATGCAACGCCCCATTGCTTTGCTCCCCCTTGCCCAACTCTACCCAAAACTCTTCCAAGCGTTTCTCAATGCGCCTGGGGGCCAAAAAAGGTTCCAGCAGTTTT
>WRKR01000056.1 GCA_009782175.1 Cystobacterineae bacterium | reverse complement strand
CTAGGAAGCAACCGACGATGAGCCCCGCAGGGCCCTCGGAGAGTGGCTTTTTTTGGTTACTTTTTTTGTCCAGACAAAAAAAGTGACTCGCCGGGAGGCGAAACCTCCCCCCGCTGAAGGCGAAAAAAACCTTCGCCGGAGGCGACATTTCCCCCCCCGGAGGGAAAAATAAAAACACTCCCCACAAAAAACTTTTTCCTTTGAAATGAGCCGGGCCGCAGGCCCACTCTGCAAAACAACCTTGCCAAAAACCCTTCGCCGGAGGCGACAAAAAAACCCTATTTAAAATGCCCGCCGCCAGGCGAAAAAACCACTCTGAAGTATTTTGTTTCATCCAATAAACAAAGAATGCCATATTCCTCTTGCTGCGCGAAAAGATACCGTCTTCTTCGTCAAGCTTTTTTGGGGAAATTTTCCATATAAGGCGTTTGGGTTTTGAGGACTCCAAAACATAGGTGTACCATTTTGCGCATGGCGGCCCATTCGGGAACCGAAAGGTTGCCGGTTTCTCGTTAGATATCCCGGATTGTTAGCTCGTTTGGGCCGCCATAAATTTGGCTCCCCAAACGCCCAGCTTCTCCCTTGGAGAGCAGCATTGCTGTTCGACGTTTTTGAAGAGAGAGGGAGGAGGCTTTTATGAGTGAAAAAAAAGCAGGGGCACTTCTCAACGTTGAGGAAGGGCAGGTTGTGGAAACCCTGGAGCAGCAGCTTATTGAGCTGCGTATACGCGGCTATTGGGATGCGGCGAGTGTTTATTGCCAGGCGATGCATATAATTCAGCTGCCCGGGGGCAAAAACTATTTGCACAGCATTGCTGCTTTGGTTGCAGAGGCCAGCTTGGACGCCATGCAAGGCCACCTTGGCCTCAAGAAGTATTTGGCGGTTTTCAGCCACGAGCTGAAGCTCTTTCGCGAAGCGCTTGCTGACGCCAAAAAAAACAACACTTTTATATGGATATGGAAAAAGTCCACTGGAATAAGGGGGGGAGCGCAGAGTGGAAAAACATAGCCCTCGGGTGGCCAAAGTGTTGAGTTTGAAGTGAGCTAAGGTTTTCCAGACAAGTCTAGAGGTTTTCACGAAGGGAGGGCACACCCCTCAAAGGCTTTCTTTGGCTTTGGCCAACTCGTGGGCCCTCTCCTTTTTATTGCCTGCTTTTTTGAGTTTCCACTCTTCAAGCAAGGCCTCTCCCTCTGCCAAAAGCTGTGCCACCGTTGCTTGTGTGCGTGCTGTCAGCAACTCTACGTCTGCCAAAGTTAAGCCTTCGGTGGGGATGGGGTTGCCCACCACCAAAATGGCTTTGGCTTTTTTTATGCGCAGCTTGTCGCGGGGCCATGCGTCGCGGACGCCGGCCAAGGCCACCGGCACAAGGGGGACTTGTGCTACAATGGCGACGCGCGCGGCTCCTTTTTTGAAAGGCTTGAGTTTTCCGTCGGGGGAGCGGGAGCCTTCTGCGAAAAAGGCAATGTTGGTGCCTTGGTGGATCCGCCTGGCGGCTTCTTCTATGGCACCTTGGTCGGACTTTTTGTCCCGGCGTACACAAATGTTGCCGCCCCACACCACCGCTTGGCCAAAAATGGGAATTTTTCGAAGCTCCCACTTTACCAAATAGCGCATGTGCGGGCGAATATAGCGGAACAAAACCATGGGGTCCAAATAGCTTTGGTGGTTGGCTACCAAAACAAAACCCGAAGAGGGCACATGCTCAAGCCCCTTCGCCTTCGTCCGGAGCCCTGTGCACCGCAGCACCGCCCTGCACCAGCGGAACACCCAAAAGTCTGCCGCCTTGCAACTGAAAATAACGGAGGTGAGTATAATGAGTGTAGAAAAAAACCCCGTCAGCAAAGCCGCCGGAATGCCTCTTAGCAGTGTAACAGTCAACTCCATCCCAAAAACTCCTCAACGGGAAACAGCAAAACGTCGCCTATAGCGTTTGCACCCAACAGCAACATCAACACGCGGTCAAGCCCAACAGCAATACCTGAAGAAGCAGGCATCCTTGGCAATGCATTCAAAAACCCCTCATCCACACAATGGGCCGCCCTCCCCAGCTTTTGGCGTGCCTGCCTCTCTGCTTCCAAACGGCGCCGCTGCTCCACCGCATTATTGAGTTCCGAAAAACCATTGGCCAACTCAATACCATGCGCATAAAGCTCCACCCGCTCCGCAACACGCAACTCCCCAGGCTTCAGCCTGGCCAGAGAGGCCATGCACGCGGGGTATTCCATGAGGAAAACAGGCCGCTCCCTGCCCAAACGGCTCTCAACGCGCTCTAAAAAAATGTGGAAAAACACATCCTCAAAGCTTTCAGAGTGGCCGACAAAAATGCCTTTTTTTAAGGCCGCCGCCTTCAGGCTTTTTCCCTCATATTGCCCCTGAGCATCCACATGCTCATATAAGTTAATGCCGGTTTCACGCCAAAACGCCTCTCTCACCGTTATGCGCTCAAAAGGCAGCTGAGAGAAAAAACCACTGCCTCGCAAAACCGCTTTTTCCGCTGCCGCCAAGGCCTCCTCCGTGTCCTCCATAATGGCCTCATAGGTGGTGTGCGGACGGTAAAACTCCAGCATGCTAAACTCAGGGTTGTGCAAAGCTGAAGGTACCTCATTCCTAAATACTTTGCTTATTTGGAATAGGGGTGGGGTGCCGTCGGCCAGGAGGCGCTTCATGGCATATTCAGGGCTTGCATGCAAATAGAGTTTTTGGCGCGGCCTCCTCTCGCCTTTGCACAAAAAAACCTCAAAAGCCTCCACATGCAACTCCATGTTGGGGAAGGCCACCATGCATGGCGTCTCTATTTCCAAATAGCCTCGTGAGAGGAAAAAAGAGCGAAGCCCGGCATACATGGCTTGGCGTTTGCGGGCGGACTCCCATTGTTTTTGCGTAGGCATGCTTAAAAAAGAGGTTATATTCCTCCGGGCATGCACCCAAGGCTTTGTTGCATATTTTTCCGTCTCCTTCGCCTCCCTCGCTCCGCTTTCCTCCCTGTTGCCTGCACGGCTGCTCTCCTTTGCCTGGGCTTTGCCTGTGTACGACCAGGGCTGGCCCCACCCCCGCCCAGGCCAAACAATACCGCTTCCCCCTCTTCCCTCATTGAGCATTGGGAGAAAGAGGCCTTGGCTTTTTCCAAAACCCAAAATGCTTTGCTGTGGCAACATTGGGTTTTGGGAGAGCCTCTGGCCTTGGAGTCCGCCTATGCACCCTTTGAGGCCTTCCTCTCTGTGCATACGTGGGAGCAAATGCAAGGCTTGCCCATGCCTGCCTCTGAGGCAGAAGCTTGCGCGCTGCAGCACCTGAAGGCTTTGGTATTGGGAGAGTTGCTCTCCCGCAAGCTGCACCCCCAAAACCAGGCCATTGCCCTTTTGGAAAATACGCTGACGGTTATGTACCAGGCGAAGGACTTTCCCTGGTATGAGTTGGAGCGCCTGTTGGCCCATGAGAAGAATGCCACCCACCGAAAAAACCTTTGGTTGGAGGCCCTCAAAACAGCAGAGCCTTTGGCCTTGGCCATCCAAAACAGGCAACAAAAAACCGCGGAGTTGTTGCAACACCTGGGGGTGGACGAGGCCTATGCCACACTGTTGTTCCGCCAGGTGGATTTGGGAGGGCTCTCCTCACAAATACAAAGCCGCCTGGAGAGGACACAGACACATTGGTGTGCACAAGTGGAAGCCCTGGCAAAACACAATGGCATGGAGGAAGCCACTCAAGCGGATTTGCCCTTCTTCTTCCAAAGCAAACTGGGCGAGGGGGGTGGACATTTCCCCGCAGCCCAACAAGTGGCCCTGGTGGATGCTGTGTTTGAGAGGCTGGGTTTGTGGCCTATGCCTCGGTTAATGCGCCACTGGGGGGCAACACAGGCCTTCCCTGCTTTGCCTTTGGCCCTCAATGGAGGCTTTGAGGCCAGCCAGCTTTCCTTCACCCCCACGCCAGGCCCCAACTCTCTTAAACACATGCTGGGGGAAATGGGGCGCGCACTCTCGTGGACATATGCCAGCCAAAACCAATGGGCTTGCAGACACCTGGGGCCACCTGTTTTGTCCAATGCCTCCGCCTTGCTGTTTGCACAGCTTGCGCACAACAAAACCTGGCTTGAGGAGCAGGCCCTCCCCCGCTCCCTCGCCCAAGCGTGGGAGAAGGCATTGCATGCACAAACAGAGTTCCATTTTCGAAAAACAGCCGCCCGCTTTCTCTCGCAATGGGCAAGCCGCCTTGCCAACCATGTAGCCCCTGAGGCCTCAAAAGCCTATTTGGCCATCCACGCAGAGGTGCTGTGCATAAAACCATTGGAGGCTGAGGTTGCGCGCCTTCAGGTGGATGGCGAGGAGTTTTTCGCCATGGCAGAGCAGCTGCGCGCCTCCTTGTTGGCAGAGCGCATAGAGGCGTTTCTCTCAAAACGTTTTGGCCAGAGGTGGTGGA
The DNA here is from genome assembly GCA_009782175.1 of Cystobacterineae bacterium. GTDB lineage: Bacteria > Myxococcota > Myxococcia > Myxococcales > Myxococcaceae > WRKR01. The sequence continues at coordinate 6,011 of WRKR01000056.1, read as the reverse complement.
ATGAGCCTGCGGCAGGGGCCTGGCTTAAAAGCTTGTGGCAAGAGGGGAACGCCGCACCAGCGGAGTTTTTGTTTGAGGGCTTAAGCTTGCCGACCCCCTCTTCCCTTTTGGCACATTTTATGTGGCCTTCATAACCCTCCCCGGGGTAGTGTTTATAAATGGTTATAAAATGAGGATCCAAAAAAAAATTTTAAGCCACAAGCACTCTCTCCTATGGGCTAAAGCTATGCTAGGCTATAGGCTTAAAACAATAGAAACTCGGCAAAATAAACAAGTCAGGTTTGTTGCGTGTTGAAGCTTCTTATACAAGACGACGAAGGTCGAAAAACACGGGTCCCCTTTTCTCGCGATGAGATTACCATCGGCCGCGAGGACGGCAATACCATAAGGCTGACAGAGCGCAACGTCTCGCGCAGGCATGCGCGCCTGTTTCGCCACAGTGCTCAAATTTTTATTGAGGACTTAAAAAGCCACAATGGCATTCATGTCAACGGACACCGCATTCGCGGCCAGGCCGTTGTCCGCCATGGCGACACCATCTGCATTGGGGACTATGACATTGTTATAGAGGGAGCGACCTCTCTCACGCCGCCTTTGCCCTCACCCTCTCTGAAAAACAGCACCTCGCAGGACAGCATCCCCCTCTCAGCGTTGTTTTCAGAGGCCAACACTCCCTCTTTAATGGCCACCCCGCATCGGCCCCTCACTCCGGAGACAGAGTCCCCGGAATATGAGTCCCCGGAATATATTGCCTATATAACCAAAGCGCCAACCTTGCCGCTGCCTCCACTGCAGGGGGTTTCCGCCGCCTCCCCTGCAGCCGTGGATACTTTTGATCTAACGCCTGAGCCTTCGACCTCAACCCATGCTGCCGCCTCCCTTTCCTCCGCGGATACTTTTGACTTGCACGCAGATGAGGCGCTCGAAAATAACGTGCAGCCCAATGAGGTGCTCTCCAGAGAGCGCCCCACCATACGCCTGCCGGAATTCATCGAGTTGCCAGAGGCTGATTCCCCTCGCCTCATAGCCCTCAACCTCAATGCCCGAGGCCGTGAGTTCCCCTGCTCCCGCAATGAGTTGTCCCTGGGACGCGCAAACATTAATGACATTGTCCTCTCCCACAGCTCCGTCGCCGCCATCCACTGCAGGCTTGAAAGAGATGAGAAAGGCCGCTGGTTTGTAGCTCTCTCCCCTCAATATGCTGTCCTGGTGAATGGGGAGCCCTACCAAAACTTTGCCCTGGAGCATAAAGACATTCTCACGCTAGGCCAACAAGAGTTGCAGTTTCTCCTGCCCGCCTCGGCCACTGCCCCACTGGCCAAAAAAAACCCACCCAGAAATGCTAAAAAAATTCCCCGCGCACCCCTCTGGGCAAGCTTGTTCCTCACCGTGTTTACCTTCCTGGGCGTTGTGTATTATTATTGGAAAACAGGCGTTTTGCACGATTCATCCTGGGAAGGACTCAGCGCTTTCTCCATCAAATATTTGCCGCTGCCTCCGTATTTTGAGCCCCCTTCCGAAAAACCTCCCACAGAAACACAAAATATGCCCACCACGGGCCACTTGGCTCAAACACCCCCTCCCAACGAAAAGCTGAAGACGCCCTCTTCTAGCACCCTCACAGCGCCCCCCGGCCCACAACCTCAGCCTCCTGAAGACACCACCAAAACCAACACCACCAAAACGGACAATGCCAAAACAGACAATGTCAAAACGGACAATGTCAAAACGGACCATGCCAAAACGGACAATGTCAAAACGGACAATGTCAAAACGGACCATGCCAAAACCCATGCTAAAACCAACGCCAAAAGCCATGCTAAAACCGAAAATACACGCATGAGTGCCGCCCTCCACACCTCTTCTAAACAGGACTCGTCTTCCTCAAAACCTGAAAAAGCCCTGGAAAAACCAACCGGACGTAGCTCCAGCAAAGCCACAGCCTCTGCGGCAATACCCTCGCGGCTTGGCGCCAGAGCACCTCGTGCCGACAAATCCACCGAAGCACCTGTTGCTGAGCAACCCGCAAGCATGGAAGCCCCCGCCCTTTTTGCCACAGACATGGACTTGTTTATGGAAGAGGTGAATGAGTTGAAACAAAAAGCCCTCAATGGAATGACGGGAAACGCCCAACGCTCCATTTATTCAGAGCTGCACCACAAACTCTTAAGCTGCAAAACAGCCGAATGCGCTTATGAGCTTGCTGCAACCAGCCTCGAGCTTGCCAATTTAAACAACCCCTATGCCAGAACGCGCTACCCTGACGAGTTTGAAGCATACCTTGCCCGAAGAGACAGAGCCCCAGCAGCCCGTGAACGCAAAAAAAAGGCCTGTGAGGCTCTGCGGGACTATTATGGCAAAACAGGAAACGCCGCTAAATTACAAACCATTTCTGAAATTTGCACCCAATAGCCGCGTTGCGCTGATCTTGCGCTGACACTTGCGCCAACAAAGTATAAAGCCATTCCTCCCTGAAGAGGAAGTTTGAGAGGACTCCCCTGTGCACATCCGCATTCTCGTCGTCGACGACAAAGAAGACAGTGCTGACTATATTAAACATTTGCTTGCTCACGAGGGCTATGTGGCTGACACCCTCATGGACTCCAGCCTCACCATTGAGCAACTGAAGGCCGCTGAATACCACATGGTTATTTTGGATATGATGATGCCTAAAATGGGGGGCGTCGAGGTGTTGCAGCGCATCCGAGAGGTGGACTCGGACATTGCGGTTATTGTCGCCACGGCCTACCCTCATGTGGATACGGCCATTGCAAGCCTCAAAGCCGCTGCGGCGGACTATGTGAAAAAGCCCATAGAGCCCAGCACCTTCCTCGAAACGGTGCGCCGCGTGCTGGAAGCCAAGGGGATGAAGCTCAACCCCGAGGTGGAGTTGCATAAGTTTATAGGGCGCTTCATCCGAGAGGGCAGAGCTCGCCAGGGGCTGACGCTTAAACAGCTGGCGCGCCGCACAGGTTTGTCCGTCTCTCTGCTCTCCCAAATAGAGCGCGCGGAAAGCTCCGCCTCCATTTCCTCCCTCTATAAAATTGCCACCGCCCTCGGTGTACAAATGAAGCAACTCTTCGGGGAAGTTTAAAAACCCTTAAAGCGCGGTGGCCTCTTCTCTAAAAAAGCGGCGCGGCCTTCCCGCGTGTCTTCACTGTTATAGGCCTTGCGGCGCTCCTCTCGCAGGCGCTGCAAAACCTGGCTGTCCTCCTTCTGCTCCATGGCATAGCGCATAGAGGCGCGCATTCCGCGAAGGGCCAAAGGCGCACCTGCCGCCAAGTTTTGACAAAGCCCCCGCGCATAGGCATGGGCCTCTTCAGGAGAAGCCACCAGCCCATTTAATAGCCCCCACTCCAGAGCCTGAGGAGCCAACACACGTTGCCCCGTCAAAAACATCCACCGCGCCCTCCCCATGCCTATGAGGTTGGCAATGCGGCGTATGCCCCCCAAAGGGTATATTAAACCCAGGCGCGCCGGCGGCATGCAAAATATGCCCGTCGCATCCGAAACCCTAAAGTCACAAGCCGCCGCTAACTCCAACCCCGCTCCATAGGCAAAACCTTGCACCAAGGCCACACTGGGCGCCGGGTGCGCCTCCAGCGCGCACAAAGCCTCGTGCACCCCCTCGTCCGGCAGTTGCTCCCCCTCCTCATAGTGCTTCAGGGTTTCTATGTTATAGCCCGAGCAAAAGGCTTGCTGCCCTTCTCCCTGAATGAGCCAAGCGCGCACTTGCGCGGAGCTTGCAAATGTCTTCTTCAACTCATCCAACATGGAAACCGTCAACGCATTGCGCTGGCTGGCATTGGACAAAGTCAGCCTACAAACCCCTCCCCCCAAGTCCTCAAGCAACACCCGGCCCTCACACAGCTGTCGGTTTTGCGTTGTTTCTTCAAAACTCATGTCCTTAAAACGACCAGCACATCGCCCTCATTGACGGGTTGAGATTCGGCGCAGTGGATGGACTCTATAATGCCCGCCACCGGGGACTCCAGAGGCATTTCCATTTTCATGGACTCTAAAACAATGAGCACTTCTCCTTCGGCTATATGCTGGCCTATGGAGCACTGAATTTTCCAAACCGTGCCTGTAATATGCGCGACAACTTCAGTCATAAACCTGTCTCCTTCAAAGGCATAGGGGCTGCCCTTTTTTTTGAAAAACGCTCGAGAAAGCGCGTCGTCAACCGTCCTGCTTGAAAGTCAGCGTCTTCTACAATTTGCCGGTGCAGGGGCAAGTTGGTTTTTATGCCTTCCACATGGCACTCGCTTAAAGCCTGCCGGGCTTTTTCAATGGCCAAGGCGCGCGTGGGGGCATGCACAATTATTTTGGCAAGCAAAGAGTCATAATAGGGGGTAACGCGGCTGCCTTGGGCATAGCCAGAGTCTATACGTACACAGGAGGCAACCTCGCCTCCCTCACCCCGAAGGGCTGTGGCCATGGGCACAGGGCTTGTATTTAAAAGCAAAAGAGGGTTTCCCTTTGAGGGGCAGTGCGCTCCTCCCTCGGGGGGAAACTCCAGGCGTTTTATTTCTCCTGGGGAAGGCAAAAATTTTATGGGGTCCTCCGCGCAAAGGCGAAACTCAATGGCATGGCCATGGCTGGCAATATTGCTTTGCTGAAGCTGCAAAGGCATGCCTGCTGCCATGTGGAATTGGGCTGCTACCAAATCCACCCCGGTGGTTAACTCTGTTATGGGGTGCTCCACCTGAAGGCGTGCATTAAACTCAATGAAGAAAAACTCCTCCCCTGAAACCAAAAACTCCACTGTCCCCACGTTGGAATAGTTAAATGCGGCTGCTACACACAAGGCCGCCCTCAGCATGCCCTCTCTAAGCTTGGCATATGCACCCCCCTCAAAAAGGGGGGAGCCGGCCTCCTCAATAATTTTTTGGTGGCGCCGCTGAATGGAGCACTCCCGCTCCCCCAGGTGTATACAGTGCCCATGCCTGTCCGCCAACAGCTGTACCTCAACATGCCTGGGCGCCTCAAAAAAGCGCTCCAAATAAACACCCGGGTTGCCAAAGGCCGCCAGGCTGCGCTGCTGGCAGGAGACAAAGGCGCGGCGCAACTCGGACTCATTTGCAGCAGAGGCCATGCCTATGCCGCCGCCGCCGCCGGCTGCCTTGCACAACACAGGGTAGCCCAAGGTGGCCGCCACCACACAGGCCGCCTCCACGTCAGCCACCTGGCCGTTGGAGCCGGGCACCACGGGAACGCCTGCTGCCTTCACCAAAAGGCGTGCGGCACTCTTGTCGTGGATGCGCAGCATGGTGTCCACGCTGGGGCCTATAAATATAAGGCCGGCCTGGGCTACCTCGTGTGCAAAGCCGGCGTCCTCGGCCAAAAAACCATAGCCAGGGTGTATGGCCTCGGCCTTGCTTGCCTTCGCTGCCTCCAAAATGGCTGCGCGGTTTAAATAGCTGTCCTTGGCCAAGGCACCCCCCAGTGCCCACCGCTCATCCGCCGCTTGGACGAAAGGCATGTCCTTGTCCGCCTCTGAATAAACCACTATGGTTTTTATGCCTAGCCGCTTGGCTGCGCGAATAATGCGGCAGGCAATTTCCCCTCGGTTGGCAACCAGGACTTTTTCAAACATGGGCCGCGAAACTAATGCGCTCTTTGCCTGTTGACAAGCCTTGTCCACCCAGAGGGGAAAAAACTTATTTTAAACGCCCGCCTCACTGTTTTGAAGCCTTCCAGCATATGGAGGGAAGCTTTCCAAATTGTTTTTTCGCTTTTGGTTTTGTTTTTTCCCTCCGGGGGGGGGGAGAGTCGCCTTCGGCGAAGGGTTTTTTTGCCCTCCCGGGCAGAGGTTGTTTTGCAGAGTGGGCCTGCGGCCCGGCTATTTTCAAAGGAAAAAATTTTTTTTGTGGGGGGTGTTTTTATTTTTTTCCTCTCCGGGGGGGGAGTGTCGCCTCCGGCGAAGGGTTTTTTTCGCTTTCAGCGAGGGGAGGTTTCGCCTCCCGGCGAGTCACTTTTTTTGTCTGGACAAAAAAAGTAACCAAAAA
>WRKR01000055.1 GCA_009782175.1 Cystobacterineae bacterium | reverse complement strand
TGTTCGGGTCATGCACTTAAGTGCACTCCCCTCACAAAAGCCTCGTCCGCCTCGACCTCATGTCAAATTGAAACCGGTCTGGAGAATCAAATCAGTTCTAAGTAAAAGCGGTCTAGGGTGTTAGGCCTTAGGTTTCAGGTGGTGCAACCCACAGGGCATTGGGGATGAATTTAAACTCCGCATGGACGAGGGAGATCATCGTCTTGGTGGCTTGTTGTCCTGTTTTGTTTTCCCAGCTTGCAAAGACGAGGTTGCCTTGCTCAAAAAAAGCCTTGCCCTGCAATTTGGCTGTGCGCACCCACAGGGCGCCTGATTTTTTTTGTTGGGAGAGAAGCTCAAAAAGCTCAGCAGGCTCTATTTCCTCATAGCTCCCATAAATGGTTTGTCCCAGTGCCCCCATGGCAATGTGGTGCTCAACCCGGGTACGTATGGTTTTTTGCGTTTCAGAAGCATCCAAGGGCAGGGGCAAAAAAGCATCCACCCCCGCTTGCTCCAGGTTGGCGGCAATGTTTTTGTTTTGAGGCTTACCTATAAGAAAAATAGGCAAAGCGGCACTCGTCGGGTGCAGGCGTATATATTCGGCCAAAGCCCGAATGTCCTCATCCCCAAAGGCCAAGTCCAAACAAAGCGCGGCGACACCGCTGTCTTGCAAAACATCCAAAACATCATCCAAGACGGCACTGCTTCGGCTGGTCCACTCCATGGGCTCTGTTATTTTTCTCAACTCTTGGACACGCTCCCTATGCGGAGAAGCCAAAAGCAGCCAGCGCCCATCCTGTATAAGTGCTTTGCGCAGAGGCGTTGAGTTGAGTGTCTCCTGGAGTGTTTCCAAAACACGCGGATCAAACAGTTTCCCATTGCCTTCCTGAAGTTTAGAGAGGGCGTCTTTTTTCGACAAAATTCTCCCTGAGGGGTTGCGCAGGCTGCGTCGAAAATCCACATAAGCATCCACGGCTGCGAGAATGCGTGAGCCCAAGAGAATGCCTTCGGCGTGGAGTTTTCGGGGAAGGCCGCTGCCGTCAAAAGCCTCAAAGCGTTGTTTGAGGAGGGAGGTTGAGGAGGGGGGCAGTTGAAACTCAATGCCATTGTCGAGTTGTTGTTGTGCAAGCAGCGCACAACTGGAGTCAGCGTTGAGGGAGCTAAGTGTCAAATGAGGCCCGCCCGGGTGAGTTAACTCATGCGCGAGGCAAGCCAGTTGGAGTTGAGAAATTTCTCGAAGCGTCATTCCCATGGCGTTGCCGATGTGGAGGGAGAGGCGCTCCACGAGGGGAGAATGGTCTCTGAGTACACCTGGGCGGTTTTGCTCCAATTGGACAACCAACTGTCGGATAATTTCCGTCAGACGCATGGCGGATTGCCTTTCGCGCTCAGAGGGCAATGCCAATTCCCGCGTTTTGAGAAGGTGCTTTAGAGAAGCTGTTGCTCCCACCTCCTGGGGGTTTTTTTGAGCAGAGGCATGTGCTGCATCCTCAACGGTTTGGGTTTGCAACGACTCGTGGTGAAGCGTTTCGTCCATGTTGGTTTAATGTTTTGCTTGGGAATGTTGAGCTTGGCGCTCATTATGGATGCAACAAGGGGGTTCCGCTAGGGTTTGTCTTCCGGCATTTCAGGAGATAAAGCACTCACGGGGGCGGAAGGCGGAGGCTCAGCGGGTGGCGGCTCAGCGGGTGGCGGCTCAGAAGGCAAGGGCTCCGCGGGTGGAGCTGAGGCACTTTCTTCAGCCGTCAACAGGTTAAAGGGTTTGAAAGCAAACGCTTTGGGCAGCCCACGCCCTGGGGTTTCGGTTTTGGCCTCTGTTTTGTTTTCCGTTTTGCTTTCTGCCTTTGGGGCCATAGGGGGTTTGTGGGCCAAAGGGGTTGTTGCAGCTGCTGTTGTGGCATTTGCCAGGTGCAGCTCAATTTTTTCTTGAATGAAAGTTTCCAGTGCGCTGCAGAGCATTTCCAAAGCTTGGGAGAGGTGGGGCGAAGCCAGGGGGGGGCGGCTTGTTTTAGAAGCTTTGGGGTTTTTGTTTTTGGGTGTTGGAGCGGGTTTTTCCGCTATGGCGGGTGGTGTTGGGGGAATAAACTCGCTGGCATCAATGGGCTCTGCGGCCAGGCGCTCCAACTGCTCAACAACCAATTGCGGTTTGCCTCGGAAGTTGATAACCGTTCCTCGCAGCAACAAATAGTCGCTTTCCTGGAAGGCGGCATCGGCCGTTTCAACGTTGTCAAAAATGCGTCCTGGAATTTCTCCTGTTTTGTCCACAAGGGAAAGAGCGAGGAAGGCTTTGCCGCTCCTGGCCACATGTCGGGATTTTCTGGCTACACAAAAGACAGTGTGGACTTTTTGTTGGAGACTCAAGTCACGCACGAAGACTTTTCGGACACGCTCGACGGGCTCTGTTGTATATTCTGGGGTTGTTTTTGTTTCTTCCGGTTGACTCACATCGCACCTATGCCAAATGGGGTTTGTATGCGCACAACGACTTTTATATTCCTCTGTTTCATTGCCGGACAAGCATTGGCGGATGAACCGCGCTGGGAAATTGCCACGCGTACAGAAGGAATTACTGTTTTAGCAAGAAAAGCGGAAGGCGAAAACATTGCAGAAGTGAAAGCCATTGGATTGATTCAGGCGCCTCCCGAAGAAGTGTGGAAGATATTGATGGATTTTGACAACTACACCCAGACCATGCCCTATACGGAAGTGGCGCGCCGCATTGCCCAAGAGAGTGATGGGAAAACATTTTATTTTTATACGGTTTTGAACCCACCTCTGGTTTCAAGGCGCGACTATGTTTTGAAGATGAGGGATGTTTCAGCATGGGAGAATGGCAAAGGTTTTTTAAAATTGAGTTGGGCGGTTGCGGAGGATGCGGACCAAAGAGTCCCCCCCCAGCCTGACAAGGTACGTTTAAAATTAAGCAATGGTTATTGGCTTTTGGAGCCCAGGGAGGGTGGGAAAACCACTTTTGCCACCTATTATCTGCTGACCGATGGAGGCGGGACGATGCCTGCCTGGGTGATGAACAAGGCCAACAAGACGGCAGCGCCTGATGTTATTTTGGCGGTGCGCAAAGCCGTTAAGCCACCCCGGAAGTGAGTTTTTCCGCATGGGGGCCATGAGCCCTTGGGCTTGCCCCAGGCAGGAAAGCCCCTCAACCTCTTCAAACCCTCTCGCCCCTTCAAACCCTGTTACCTCTTCAAACCCTGTCAAACTCAATGGGCAAGCCTTCGGGTTTGCCCACGAGGCTTCCTTCGCGCGCCACCCACTTGCCGCGCAGCAAAGTAGCCACGGGCCAACCTTGCAGGCATAGGCCCTCAAAGGCGCTCCAAGCGCAGCGTGTCTGGCTTGTGTTGACGGTTTGTTTTTTTTGCAAGTCCACCAATACCAAATCCGCCTCATAGCCCAGGGCGAGCCTCCCTTTGAGGCGGGTACCGAAAACCCGTGCGGGGCCGTGGGCCGTTAACTCCACCAGCTGCTCCAAGCTCAGCTTGCCCTGGGCCACCTGGTTGAGCATGAGGGGGAGCAAAGTAGCAAGGCCCGGCATTCCCGAGGGGCTTTGGGGATAGGGCCTGGCTTTTTCCTCCAGGCTATGTGGGGCATGGTCTGTAGCCAGCGTATCAAAAAGCCCCATATGCAAAGCTTTCCAGAGGGCCTCCGCATGGCGTGGTGCACGCAAGGGGGGGTTTATTTGTGCCCACGTGCCCAGGCGGCTATAGCACTCGGGGGCCGAAAGCAGCAGGTGTTGAGGGGTTATTTCAGCGGTGGCGAAGGCGCGCGCCTTTTGGAGCAAAGCCAACTCCTCTTCCGTGCTGACATGCAGAATGTGTACACGCGCACCATAGGGCTTGGCCAAGGCCAACAGCTTTTGCGTGGACAAAAAAGCACTGGCCTCATCCCTCCACAGCGGGTGGGTTTCAGGCTTGCCCGCCTGGGCCAAGGCCTTGCGCTCCACGAGGCGGCTCTCCTCCTCACAGTGGCAGGCAATGCGGCGCCTGGCCTTTTGAAGGAGCTGAGCCAGCAAGCGCTCCTCATGCAGCAACAAGCTGCCCGTGGAGCTGCCCAAAAACAACTTTATACCCGCGCAGCCGGGCGCCTTCTCCCACTGGGGCAGAGAGAGGAGGTTTTCTGCGCTGCCCCCCAGGAAAAAAGCATAATCCACCCAGCAACGGTTTTGGGCAAGCGAGCATTTTTGAGAGAGCAACTCAAGGTTGGTGGTGGGCGGCGAGGTATTGGGCATCTCAAACACACTGGTAACCCCGCCTATGGCGGCTTGAGCACTGCCGGAAGCCATGTCCTCCTTGTGCTCCAAGCCCGGCTCCCTCCAGTGCACATGGCTGTCCATAAGCCCAGGCAGAATGTGCAAGCCCTGGGCATTAAAAACCTCAACGGCGGGCACCCCACCCAGTTGGCCCAGGGCGGCAATTTTTCCATGGCAAATGCCAATGTCCACCTGGGCTTTCCCCCAGGGCAGCAGGCAAACAGCATTGCGTAAAACCAGTTGCAAAGGGCTAGCCGACATGGCAGAGGTGGCCGGGGTGCTAGGGGTGCTAGGGGTGCTAGGGGTGCTAGGGGTGCTAGGGGTGCTAGGGGTGGCAGACATGGCCTTAGCATGGCAAAGCTTAAAGCCTTGGGCAAATGCTCTCCTCTATGCCAAAACCAAAGCCGCCTTCAGCCACCGGAGTATAGCCACCGGAGTATAGCAAAAATATACACCCTGCACTTTGCCCCCCATGGATAGCCAAGCCTTTTCCTTTGAGTTGCCAGCCCACCTTATTGCACAATACCCCCCCGCCCACCGTGAGGAGGCACGCCTGTGCTGCCTGCGCCCAGGACAAAAGCCTATACACCACCTCATTTCCTCACTGCCTGAATATGTACGCCCCGGGGATTTGTGGGTATTTAACAACACCAAAGTGGTGAAGGCGCGCCTCCTGGGAAAAAAACGCAAAACCGGCGGCCACATAGAGTTGCTGATTATAGAGCCCTCCACACCAGGCCTCCTCATGAAAGAGGCCTTGCTCAAACCCCTGGGGGAGCTGCCCTGGCGCTGCCTGGGCAAAGCCAGCAAAGGCTTTAAACCCGGGGAGGCCTTGGATATAGGAGGAGCAACCGCCCTGGTGTGCGCCCAGGAGAAGGAGGGCCTCCTCCTCATCCGCTTTGAGGGAGAAGGCACCCTCTCCTCCCTCCTGGAAAACGCAGGCCATATGCCCTTGCCTCCCTATGTGCGCCGTATACCCAACCCGGAGGATACCCTGCGCTACCAAACGGTTTTTGCCCAAACAGAGGGCTCTGTTGCCGCCCCCACCGCAGGGCTGCATTTTACGCCGGCCCTCATGCAGGCCCTCCAAAACACAGGCGCAGGCCTCGCCTTTATTCGCCTGGATATAGGCCTGGGTACCTTCCTCCCTATACGCACCCCACGCATAGAGGAGCACCTCATGCACGAAGAAAACTGCTCCCTCCCCCAGGAAACAGCTCAAGCCCTCAACCAAACCCGCGCACAGGGCGGACGCGTGGTGGCCGTGGGCACAACCGTGGTGCGCTGCCTGGAGAGTTTTGCCGACGCCTCCGGCCACATAGAGGCCGGAAACCGACGCACAAATATTTTTATATACCCAGGCTACCGCTTCCGCGTGGTGCAGGCCATGCTGACCAATTTCCACTTGCCAGGCTCCACACTCCTGATGCTGGTGGCCGCCTTCGCAGGGACAGCGCAAACCCTCGCCGCCTATGGCGAGGCCATTGAGAGGGGCTACCGCTTCTATTCCTTCGGGGATGCCATGCTGTTGGAAAAAACAGCACCGCAACAGGCACCACGCAAAACACAGGAGCAGCTAAAGGAGCAGGCCAGATGAGCCACTCCCCTCCCCCGCACAACTTCCACTTCCAACTTTTGGCCAAGGACACCACCACCAACGCCCGCCGCGGCAGGCTGTATACCCCCCATGGAGCCATAGAAACCCCCCTCTTTATGCCCGTGGGTACCCAAGGCTCCGTCAAAGCCATAGGCCCCGATGACTTAGAGCGCCTCGGCGTACAAATGGCGCTGGGCAATACCTACCACCTGATGCTGCGCCCCGGTGAGGCCCTCGTGCAAAAACTCGGCGGCCTGCACCGCTTTATGGCCTTTGAGGGCGCCCTGCTCACGGACTCGGGGGGCTTCCAAATATACTCCCTGGCCAAGCGCCGAAAAATTTCCGAAGAGGGCGTCGCCTTCGCCTCCCACCTGGATGGGCACCCTGTTTTCCTCTCCCCCGAGGAGGCCATACGTATACAGCAGACGCTGGGCGCGGATATTATTATGGCTTTGGATGAGTGCCCCCCCCCTCATGCCGATATGCCCTATTTGGAAACCTCCCTGGCGCGCACCACGCGCTGGTTGCACCGCTGTTATAAGGCGTGGACGCAGCGGGAGAGGCATGCCCTCTTTGGTATAGTGCAGGGGGGCCTAAGCGAGGCCTTGCGCAAACGCCACACCGAGGAGCTATGCGCCGTGGAGTTGCCCGGCTATGCCCTGGGGGGCTTTTCCGTAGGCGAGGCCAAAGAGGCCATGCACGCCGGGGTGGCTTATGCAGCCCCCTTGTTGCCTCAGGCAAAGCCCCGCTATTTAATGGGGGTGGGGGCCCCGGAAGACTTGGTGGCCGGGGTGTGTGCCGGCATAGACATGTTTGACTGTGTATTGCCTACACGCTGCGCCCGCACAGGCCTCCTCTTTACCTCTGAAGGCAAACTCAACCTGCGCAATGCCCGCTACCAGGAGGACGAGCGCCCCATCGACCCCCAATGCAGCTGTTATTGCTGCCGAACCTTTTCCAGGGCCTATGTGCGCCACCTCTTCCAAAGCAGAGAAATTGTGGCCCTAAGGCTAAACAGCCTGCACAACTTGCATTTTTTATTGCAGTTGATGGCGCAAATGCGCGAAGCCATTGAAAGAGGGCAGATGGAAGCTTTTGCAAAAGCCTTCGCTCAACGCCCCAAGGCCCCCCCCTGAAGGTGGAAGTACCTTGCCTCAAACTCAATTCCCTGTTAGATGCGCCCCTCTTAAGACTTTTTCCCGAGACGCGCTATGAATGCCCTTTTCGCCCAAGCCCAAGCCCAAACTCCTCCCTCCAGCCCTTTTTCCATCTCCACCCTCATTTTTTTTGGGGGCCTCTTTGCCATTATGTATTTCCTCTTCCTCCGCCCCCAGCAAAAGCAGATGAAGCAGCAGCAAGCCATGCTGGCCACTTTGCGCAAAGGGGATGAGGTGGTTTTGCAAAGCGGCATTTGGGGAAAAATACACTCCATAGAGGAGAAGGTGGTGTGGCTGGAGTTTTCAAACGGAACCAAAATAAAAGCAGAAAAAATAGCCATTGTACGCCGGGTTGAAACCTCCTCCATGGCGCCTGTTGAAGAGGAGAAATAAGCATGAAGCTGGGCTCCGGCTGGTGGACGCGACTGGTTATTATTCTCCTCGTCGCGCTGTTCTCTTGCTGGTTTCTCGTCCCCTCCTATTATTCTCTTTTCGTGCTGAAGCGCGAAGACAGAAATAAGCTGGAGGAGCTGGAGAAGGTTTTGCCTTGGTGGGCACCTCCCGCGAGATACCGCCTCTCTCTGGGCCTGGACTTGCAAGGCGGTATTTATATGATCATGCGTGTCGACACCAAGACGGCACTCATGAAGAGCACGGACAAACGCAGCCTGCAAATTTCCGCGCTTTTGAAAGAAAAAAACCTGACAGCCGTGCAGGTGGAGAGTTTGCCCGAAGCACGCCAAGTGCGCCTTGTGGCCGCAGACGCCACCATGGCCGCTTCAGCGGAGAAAACGCTGCTGCCTGAATTTAAGGATTTTGAGGTGGCCTCGCGTGAGGGCAACAGCTTTGTTTTGCAGATGAAGGCCACAGAGGCCATGCGCTTTGAAACCAATGCCCTGGAGCAGGCCCTCTTGGTGGTGAGGCAACGCATAGACAAGTGGGGTGTGGCCGAGGTTGAATTGCGCAAGCTGGGCAATGACTCCATTCAAGTTTCCCTGCCAGGCCATGACAACCCGGAACAAGCCAGGGACTTAATAGGAAAAACAGCTCAACTTGAGTTTATTTTGGTGGATGACTTATATCCGGATTTTTTTGAAAAACTCTATAAAGAGAACCCCCCTGCGCCAGAGTTGGGCATTGAGCTAAGGCCCGGCCCCACCCTCAGCGCCAAAGAGAGCCAACCCCTCCTGGACTATGTTGCCGGAAAAGCCCCCGACAACCGCATGGTGCTTTTGGAGTGCGAAATAGAACAACAAAGCCCTGAGATGATGGCCAACCCCAATGCAAGCGGCGCCTCCTCAAGTTGCAGCAATTACCTCGCCCATTTGCTGGAAAAAACCGTTTCCATGACGGGCGACAGCTTGGCCAGCGCGGACGTCACTCAAAGCGAGAAGGGAAACATTGCCGTTTCCTTGTCCTTTGACGCACAGGGGACCAAAGAGTTTGCCGCGTTGACAACCCAACACGCTGCAGGCCCCGGGAAAAAAGGCCGCCAGCTGGCCATTGTGTTGGATGGAGTTGTTTATTCCGCACCGGAGTTAAAGGTGCCCATTACGAATGGACAGGCGCAAATTGGCAAGGACTTTGACTCGCGCCCCAGAGAGCAACAGCTGGCCGAAGCCCAAATGCTGGCCCTGGTTTTAAAAACAGGCGCCATGCCCGCCCCCGTTTCCGTGGGCGAAAGCCGCCAAGTGGGCGCCTCCCTTGGAGACGAGTTAATTAAAAAAGGAAGCTATGCAGCCGTGGTGGGCTTGTTGCTGGTGCTGTTGTTTATGGCCATGTATTATAAGCTAACAGGCCTGGTTGTGGACATCGCACTGGTGTTAAATGGCCTGCTTATTTTGGCGGGGCTTGCGATTTTTGGCGCCACTTTAACTTTGCCTGGCATTGCGGGTTTTGTGCTGACTTTGGGCATGGCGGTGGATGCAAACGTATTAATTAATGAGCGCATTCGCGAGGAGTTGGACAGAGGAAACACAGCCCGCGTTGCGGTTGACAACGGCTATAACAGAGCCTTTTGGACCATTTTTGACTCACATATAACAACGCTGTTTGCAGCAGCCATTTTGTTTTGGACGGGGACAGGGCCCATCCGAGGGTTTGCGACCACACTCATTATTGGCATGAGCGCCTCATTGTTTACGGCAATTGTTGTGACGCGGCTCATCAACACCTACCTCGTCCATGGCCGCGGGGCAAAAACGGTTTCTATTTAGAGTGAAGGCAAGGTTTTTTGAATGCGCATTTTCAAAAACAAGACGAGCTTTAATTTTATAGGACACCAGCGGGTGGCCTTGTTTATTTCTTCACTTTGCTGTGTTGCCGTTTTTGCCGGCATACCCCTGGTGGGTTTTAACTATGGTGTGGACTTTTCAGGGGGAACATTGGTGGAAATACAATTCCCCGAGACGGTTTCAGCAGAAACCATTAAAGAGGCCGGCACCCAGGGCGGCCTTGCCGACCTTCAGGTGCAAGGCATTGGCGCGCGCGAAGACAACAGCTTTTTGCTGCGCCTGGGCGGCACAACACAGTTGACGCCGCAGCATGCGGCGCAGGCAGAGGCGGCCATCCGCCTACAGGCGGAGCTGAAGTCCTTCTATGCGGACTTGGACAATGGCCTTATTAACCTGCGCACCGCCAACAAGGTGGATGCCGAAATGCTGAACCGGGAGGCCGGCACCGCAGAGGCAGCCATAAAAGAGGTGAGGGAGTTGGGCGAGTCCCAAAGCGGAGGTTTTGACTACCAAATAGTGTTTTCCGGAATGGCCGAAAAACTCCAAACCGCACTCAAAGCGGGGCTTAAAGAGCAAAAGTTTGAAATTCGACGCGTGGACTATGTGGGGCCACAAGTAGGCAAGCAACTCAAAAACAAAGGCATTGCTGCCTTAATTTATGCGGCCCTTGCCATTATTGCCTATATTGCCTTCCGTTTTGACTTCAAGTTTGGCCCGGGTGCCCTGTTGTCCATTGTGCATGACATGGTGCTGGTGCTTGGTTATTACCTGATAACGCAGCGAGAGTTTAACCTGACAGCGGTTGCCGCGCTGTTGACGGTGGTGGGTTATTCCGTCAATGACACCATTGTTATTTATGATCGCATCCGCGAGGAAATGGCGCGCCTGAAGGGCAAGCCTTTTGCTGAAATTGTCAACTTGTCCATTAATGAAACTTTGTCCAGAACCATCCTCACCAGTGGCGTTACGGCACTCTCCCTCATAGGCCTCCTCATTTTTGGCGTAGGAGAAATTTTTGATTTTGCCGCCGCCATGTTTATAGGCATTTTTGTGGCCACCTATTCCTCCATTTTTGTGGCAAGCCCCGTCACCGTGTGGCTGGAGAAATATTTAGACAAGGACAAAAAACCCAAAGCCATTTAAGCCCAAAAGTTTTGTCGCCTTCCATATAAAGGTTTTGTGTGTTGTCAAAATCCACGCTTTCTTCGCGGCAGGGGCGCAGTGTTGCGGCAATGGGGGCATTGCCCAAAAGCACGGCTTTCTTCTTGTCCGGCCCAGCAAATGTATTCCCCATTTTCCACGCCACCTCTGAAAACAGCAATGCATTTCCTTAGGGCCGCGTGCTTTGCGCTTTTTATGGGCGCAAGGAGCATTGCAAACATTCGCCTCTATGCGCGTTGGGTGTTCAGTTGTGGCGCGATATATGTCAAAAAACATGGACATTGTGTTAAGTTTTATTGCGACATTATGTCAAAAAACAAAGACACTGC
>WRKR01000054.1 GCA_009782175.1 Cystobacterineae bacterium | reverse complement strand
TTGTCCAGACAAAAAAAGTGACTCGCCGGGAGGCGGGACGGAGTGGAGCACAGCATGAGAGAGAGCTTGCTCTCTCGCATGTTGTGCGGAGCGGAGTCAGGTGAGCGAAGCGAACCTCAACCTCCCCCCGCTGAAAGCGAAATGAGCCGGGCCGCAGGCCCACTCCCCCCACGGAGTGGGAAAAACAAAACCAAAAACAAAAAAAGTGACTCGCCGGTAGGCGAAAAACCCTGCCCGGGAGGGCAAATAAATCCCTTCGCCGAAGGCGACTCCCCCCCCCCGGAGGGAAAAAACAAAACCAACAGCGAGAAAACCAGTTACCCCTCGCATGCTCGCGTTTAGAAGGTTATTTTATAAATGCGGTCGTTATCTGTCACATAGAGGTTGCCTGAAAGGTCTGCCGCTATTTTTTCGGGGGAATAAAACAGTGCACGGTTTCCTTTGCCCTGCGTATCTGAGCCATCCTCACCGCCTCTAGAGCCACTTCTGCCCGCAAGGGTGGTGACCACGCCTTCCGGTGTCACCTTGCGTATGCTGTAGCAGTCGTTATCCACCACATAGAGGTTGTCGGCTTCGTCTATGGTTATTCCTCTGGGGGTTCTAAATTTTGCAGCAGTTCCAACACCGTCGGCACAACCGCTGTTGGTGTAAGGGTCTGTTCCGCCGGCAAAGACGCTGGTCACTCCCTGCGGCGTCACCTTGCGTATGTTGCGGCGCAACTCATCTACCACATAGAGGTTGCCGGCCTTGTCTATAGTAACGTCCATAGGAAACCCAAACCCCGCTTCGCTTCCCTGGCCGTCGACATGGTTTTCCCCGCCACCGACAAAAGGCCTCGGCCTATCGTCTCCCAAGGCGAGCTTGAAAATTTGGTTAATAAGGAGCACATATAAATTGCCCGCCGCGTCCATGCTTATCCCCTGGATAGAGTTGGCGGATCCGCTGCTCCCAAATAGGGTGTTAACATCCCCCTCCAGCGTCACCTCGCAAATGCGGAAGAGATCTTCCGACATAACATAGAGGGTTTTCTTCTCCACATCCGTCGTTATCCCGTGAAGGAACTTAAACCCCGCAACACTTCCCATGCCGTCTTGAGCTACCTCGGCACCGCCAGCAAGCGTGCTGACCACTCCCTGCGGCGTCACCTTGCGTATGCAGTGGTTGTGTGAATCGGCCACATAGAGGTTGCCCGCCGCGTCTGTGGCAAGTCCCTCCATGGTATCAAATTTTGCGGCAGCGCCAACACCGTCGCCATAGCCTTGGGTGCTGCCGGCAAAGGGGGTGACGGTCACCGTCGAGAGGCCAACGGGGTTGTTTGGATCTACCTCTTCTTCCCACTCGTCTATGTTGATGTCTGTTAAGCCTTTGGTATTTGTCTTCTTCTCGTCCTCTCCCCCGCAGGCCACAAAGGCCAGAGCGCAAACCGCTATACACAAAAATATACTCTGAAAAGCCAAAGCTTTTCTCCCTACTCCCCTTGGCTTCTCCACTTTCTCTGCTCCCATCTGCTCCTCCACTTTCCTTTGTTGCATGACATTTTTGGGAATGACATTCCTTCAAATGACATTTTTGAAATGACACTTTTTAGAAATGACACGCCTTCTGCACAACTTCTGCAACAGGCATTCCTGCAGCAGGTATTCCTGCAGTAGGCATTCCTGCCGTAGGTATTGTGCCCTATGGCCCCCTCTGAATGCTAGCCCCTAAAAAAAATTTTGAGTCCATGGGAGAATTCTTCATTCTTTCCATAGGCTTTCATACCAAAAGGCCCGAAAATTTTTTCGTCGTTTTTCTTTGGGTTGTGCTCAACCTTCTGAAAGTTGTGCTCCGGCGTTTTCCAGTTGTCTCCAGAAGGCGGGAAAGCTTTTGTCTACGCAGGTGGGGCCCCAGAGTTTGAGGGGTACGCCGGACATGGCCGCCAGGGTGGCCGCTGACATGGCCGCACGGTGGTCTTCCTTGGCGTCCAACTCAAAGCTTTGTACCAAGGGCCCCGGCTTCACCATAAAACTGTCGCCTTCCAACACAAAAGTGGCGCCAAAGGCTTCTGCCATTTCCCTGGAGGCCTCCACCCTGTCGGACTCCTTGAGGCGCAACACCGCAATGTCCTCAAAACGCGAAGGCTCCTTCAGCATGCAGGCCAAGGCCACCAAGCCCAGCACCGCATCTGGGCATTCCAAGGCGGACACCTTGAGGCCGCCCTGGGGTTGGCCGCTTACATAGGCGAGGCCTTGCTGGCATGTGGTTTCCAGCCCCAGGTTTTGCAAATGCCACCACAGGGCCTCGTCCGGGTGGCCTTGGCCCAGGGAAAGGCCTGCCACGGGGTTTTGGCTTGCCCAGGAAAGCAACAGCAAATAGCCCAGGGAGGACCAGTCCCCGGGAATGGGCGGCAATTGCTGAGGCACGGCTTTGGGGGTTACCCAGGTGCGGCGGTTTTCTTCCCATACGGAGAAGCCGGAGCACTCCAGCCACTTGCGCGTCATATCCCAATAGCCGGGGCTTGCCAAAGGGCCACGCAACAACACCGAAGAAGGCTGTGAGGAGGAGCGCGCCACGCGCGAGGCCCCAAGCAAAAGGCTGGAGGCAAATTGGCTGCTGGCCTGGGCCTCCACTTCCACGTGCAGGGCTTTGGGCAGTGCAGGGGGGGTGTGGAGGCAAAGGGGCCAGGGCTTGCCGCGCTGCACACAAAGCCCTGCGGGGCCCAGGTTTTGCTCCAGGGCGCACAGCAAAGCCTCGTGCGGGCGCTCGCCCAGGCGTGCGGAGCCCACAAATTCCACCTCAACACCGGGAAGCAAGGCCGCCTGCGTCAGCAAAAAACGAAAAGGCGCGCCGCCGTCTCTGCAGTCTATGTATAGCTTTGTCTGGCCACTGGCCAAAGCCTGGAGGCCCTTGGCCATCACCTGTACATCCCCCGGCAGGTCCTCATGGCCCTCGGCACCCGCCTCAGGCACGGGAGAAGGCAGGCCCCATATGGCCGAAACCACCATGGCGCGCTGCGCGTCGGATTTGGAAAGCGGCGGATGCAAAGTGCAAGGCTTCCAGGTGTTGCGTGTTATCCACAAGGCTTTCACGGCTTCTCTCCTTTGCGCCAACATGCAGCCAAAGGCACCCACTCGGCCGTGGCCACCTCGCACAGCGCCACTTCTCCCAGCGCCTTTAACAGCACCATGCGCAGGCGGGAGCTCCGGTTCTTCTTGTCGGCCCTCAACAGGGCCTCCACTTCCGCATCGCCCGCCACCGAAAGCGCCTTCGCCAATGCAGCCCGGCTCGGCAACCCTGCCCTCTGCCATACTTCTTCTATTTCCTGGGCCACAACAGAGGGCGTCACCCCTAAACAACGCCCTATATCCAAAGCACACCAAAGCCCTAAACCCACCGCTTGCCCATGGCGTATGCGGTAATGAGAAATGCTCTCTATAACATGCCCAAAGCTGTGGCCAAAATTCAGCACAGCCCTATGCCCGCTGGACTCATAGGGGTCTGCCTCACATATGCGCGCTTTCATTTCCCTGGACTGATAAATAAGCTCCTCCTCCCCCGGAAGTACCTTGGCCCAGGCCTCAAAATGCCCCTGGTTTAAACAGGTCGCCATTTTCCAGGCCTCACACCGCCCCTCCTGCCTCTGCGCTACCGTCAATGTTTCAAACAAGGCCGGACATAACAGCCCCCCCTCAGGGTAATGGAAAGCCCCCAGCGCATTTTTCACCCCCTTGAGGTTTAAGGCACCCTTGCCGCCTACGCTGCTGTCAACAGCCGCCAGCAGGGTGGTGGGCCAGTGCCACAGGCGCATGCCGCGCTTGAGGGTGTGCGCAAGCACCGTGCACAGGTCGCCAATGGTACCGCCACCCAAGGCAAGCACGGTGGAGCCGCGCGCAAGGCCTTGCAACTTGGCCGCCAGGCGCTCAAAACAGGCAAGGGATTTGGCCGCTTCACCCGCGCGCACCTCCACAGGGGGCAGGCAGGCCGCTCCCAGCAGGGGCCGAAGGCGAGGGTGGAGGCGCAGCACGCGCTCATCCACAACCACAGCCCAGGGGGAAGGCAAGCGGGAAAGCAACGCCTCAGGGGTGCCCCAAAAGTCCGTGTTGGGTAGGTAGCTGCCTGGCGCGGTGCTGCCGGGTGCAACGTCAGCGGGTGCAGCATTGCCAGGTGTGGTGTTAGCTGGTGCAGCGTCAGCTGGCGGGGTATTTCCGGGGGGGGTGGAGCCATTCATAAGGCATGTGGGAAGGCAAGGGTTTGCAAACTCAAATCCGCCAGCACCAGGGAAACCATGGCCTCCACCACGGGCACGGCTCTGGGTAGAATGCAGGGGTCGTGCCTGCCCGCTTTGGCCATTTCTCCCAGGGTAGCCGGGGGTTTAAAATATACTCTCAAGCTCAGTGCTTTGCCGTTGGAGAGGCCCCCTTGTATGCCGCCATATACTTCTCCTCCTCCCTGGCCCTCTCCTCGGGTGTTGCCGCCATAGCCGTGGAAGCGTCTGCCTGAAAGGCCTATGTCCCCCAGCATGTCTTCACCGCCCCATACCACCCCTGTTACGGCCCCTATGCCGGCCAGGGCGTCGGCCAGGCGCGCCTTCAGCTTGCCGAATACGGGCTCTCCAAAACCCACGGGCATGCCCTGGGTGCATATATCTACACTGCCCCCCAGGCTGTCAAAACTCTGTTTGGCTGTTTGTATGAGGGTAGCCATTTCTTCAGCGCAGTCCGCGAAGGGGCAGCGGGTGGGGTGGGCATCCACCCTTTCACGCGAGGGCAGCGTTTCCGGGGGAGGGGCTTTGAGGGGGCCCACCTGGCTTACCCAGGCGACGGTGTGGAGTTGGGGGTGTTGTCTGGCCAAAAAGGCTTCGGCAATGGCGCCGCCAATAACGCGGCTGAGTGTTTCGCGTCCGCTGGTGCGGCCGCCGCCGCGCCTGTCCTGGTGTTTAAAGCGCGCGCGCCACACGGCGTCGGCGTGGCCGGGCCTGTCTTTCTCGCCAAAGGCCGCATAGTCCGCGGAGCGCTGGTTGGTATTGCGCACGAGTGCCGCAATGGGGGTGCCCAGGGTTTTGCCCTCATAGAGGCCTGAAAGCACCTCAACGCAGTCCGCCTCGGCGCGGGCGGTGGTGAGGGCGGACTGGCCCGGTCGCCGCCTGTCCAGGGCTTTTTGTATGCGCGCCTCGTCCAGCGGCACGCCGGCGGGGCAGCCTTCCACAACGGCGCCCAGGGCAGGCCCGTGGCTTTCGCCGAAGGTGGTTAAGCGGAACAAACGTCCAAAAGAATTCATTGTGCTTCCTTCCAAAGCTGGCGTTGGCCTCGTGCTTGTGCAACAAACCATGTTGCGCCCAGCATGCAAGGCTTTCCGCCCAGGCGGCTTATTTTTTCTGCAAGCACCCAGGCCGGCTTTCCATAGGCAATGAGGGCCACGCGTGCGCCCTCAAAGCGCAGGCCCGCAGGCGGCTCCACATGCGAGGGCCAGGTCCACACCACGGCACCCTGCAAAGGGCCTTGCGCCTCTTTTGCTGAAATAAAGCGCAGCAAAACGCCCAGCTGTTTGGCGGCCTCTTTCAGGGCAATGGCAACGCCGCCCTGGCCCAACACCACCACCTCTTTTTCCCCCAGTGCTTTCAGTGTTGCCTTGGCCCCTGCCACATCTGTATTGTCTTTGTGCCAGCCGCAAGGGGTACGCACGAGGGTGTTAACGGCGGGCCAGGGGCTGTTTTCGGCGAGGGCGCGTTTAAAGGGGCTGGTAATGGCAAAGCCCGCATAGAAGGGCCTCAAGGTTTCGACGAGGGTTTTAATGTCGGCATCCTCAGGCACGTCAATTCTGTCAAAAGGTTGAGGGTGTATTCCGGGGGAGCGTGCATGCGCAATGCGGGTGCCCACAATGCCTTTGCGCAAGGGCCTTTTGTGAAGAGGGCCCCCGGGGCGGTGGGGGCTGCGCGCCTCGCGCACGGCGTCGGCCAGGAGGCGCTGCCCTGGCACATTTTTCCAGGTGGCCTGCCAGGCGGGGGAGAGGGCGACATAGTCCAGGCTGTTGAGGGGGGAAAGGAGGCAGCGGAAGGGCAAGGCCAGCTCCCCCATGGCCAAAACGGTTGTCTGCTCTTCTTCGCGCAGTGCCCGAAGAAGTTTTTGTGTTTCCAGCAGACGTGGTGCTGTTTTCAACTCCCCCACGGGCTCCACGTGTTTGCACAAAAGCCCTGGCGGCACTTTTTGCCACAGGGCTTTGGCCTCATGGGGCAGCATGGGCGAGGGGGCGTGGAGGGAAACCAAGTCCGCCTCCTCCTTGCCCAAGTCACCCAACTCTATATCTATACAGCAGGCATGCGGTTTCCATGCTGTGGGCACCGCATGGCCGCGCCGGGCCAGCAAGAGGGGCAGCACTTTGGCCAGAGGCGCCACATCCAGCGAGGGGCCATGCAAGTCCGTGCGTATTTCCAACATATCGGCGCCCTTGGCCTTGGCCTCCGCGGCAAAGGCCAAAGGTGGCGCACCGGGCGGCAGCGTCACCACGCGCCGGGGGCGAAGGCCTGCCTCGGCGGCGAGGCAAAATTCCACCCAGCTGAGGTGGGGGAGTTTCTCGTGGAGGGCCTGGCGCTCGGCATAGGTTTGCAAAAGCTCTTCTTCAAGTGTCAACTCCGGGCGAAGGCGTGGCCTTTTGGCGTCTTTCAGCAGGCGCTCCCTATAGGTTTCGAAGCTTATGGGCACCTCCACCACGGTGCAGCCCTTCACCTGGAGCAGCTCCGGCCAGGTGCTCCAGAAGCCTCCCCCTACGGCCACCACGCTTGCTGCGGGCAGCTTTAAAAATGCCTCCTTTTCCAAAACGCGCAAGTGGCCTATGCCGTGGCGCGCAACCAAGTGGCCTATGCTGCAACCCACGTGGCGCTCTATTTCAGCATCCAAATCCACGGGCGGTGTTTTTCTGTTCAGCAGTTGGGCGGCATAGGGCAAGAGGGTGCTTTTGCCGGCGGCCCGCTGCCCTGCCAACACCACCGTTGTGCCCCGGCACAGGGCCTCCACGGCTTGTCGGCTTCTGTATTGCTGCTCTGCGTGCAGCTTTTCATGCAGGCGCGGCTCCACCTGTTTCCAATGCGCTTTGGTTTGCGGCCCATGTGGTGGTTCCATGGCTTTTGCGGTGGCTTTTGCTGTGGCTTTTGCGGTTGTCACAAATACCTCGTTGAGGGCTCCTTTTTAGGCCATGGAGGGAGGAAGGCCAAATTTCATTTTAAGCACGCCCCTCTCCAGCAGGGGCTTTAAAAGCATGGCTATTGAAAGCACTGCCCTTTGCACCATGAGTCTCTACATTGTTTGGAGTTCAAACTATCAGTCTCTACATTGTTTTGTCTTTAGACTGTTGGTCTCTATAACATGTGGCTTCAAACCCTGGAGCTTCAAGCTGTTGCCATTTAAGGCATTGTTTTTAAAACACTGTTTTTAAAACATTGTTTTTAAACCATTGTTTTTAAACCATTGTTTTTAAACCACTGTTTTTAAAACATTGTTTTTAAACCATTTGCATTTAAATTTTTGTATTTAAGCTAGACCGCTTTTACTTAGAGCTGATTTGATTCTCCAGAGCGGTTTCAATTGAGGCGAGCTAAAGCTCGCCTGCACTCCGCTCCATGAATGAAGAAAAAGCATGCTTTTTCTTCATTCCCTCCGCTCCGCTTGGACATGAGCTCTAGGCCTTGTCGGCCCAGGCCGGCATTGCCGTCAAATAGCGAATGGCGCGCTGGCGGGCCATTTCTGGCGTCACCTCAGGCTGCCAACTGGCCAAATAGCCCGCTGTGCCTGAAAGCACCTCCTCCCATGGCTTTAAATTGCCCTCCCCGTCTGTACAATAGACGCAATAATGAGGCGCCTTCCCCGCCATCCCCGGCATTTCCAAAGGTACTCCACACGAATGACAAAAATTTTTATGCATGTTGAACACCCCTTTCGTTGAGGCCTACACAACGAACATGGAGCTTATATGCTTTTAGCTAAGTTGCTATATAAAAATATAGCGAGCCTAAAAAGGAGCTGAGGGAATGAAGCGAGAGCGCTTTTCTCTCTCAGCACATACATGGAGCGAAGTGCGGCGGGGCCCAGCAGCCTTGTTTGGCTTTGAGGGCTCGCCCAAAACTGAGCGCTTGGGGCTTCAAAAGTTGTGCGCTAGTAGATGGCAACCATGCCCTCTGCTGTTGAAATTGGTGTCACCCCAAGGCCACATGCCCAGTTGTTTGAAGTCCGCATGTCTTTCCCGGAAACGGTGGACGCTTCCACGGTGCTGCGCTTTCCTGTGTGGACACCTGGAAGCTATGTGGTGCGTGAGCATGCCAGGTACCTTCAGGATATACGCGTTGAGAACCTGCAGAAACAAGCCCTCCCCGTTGAGCGCCTCGGAAAAAACCGCCTGCGCGTTGACAACCAAGGCCAAGCTTTTCAACTCCACTATGCGCTGTGGGCCGCCGAGCTGAGTGTACGCACCAACCACCTCGACGACAGCCACGGCTTCTTCAACGGCGCCGCCACCTTCTTCTTCTCTGAAGAGACACGCCACTTGCCCCACCACCTCCAGCTGCAATGCCCCCCGGGGTGGTTTGCCGCTTGCGCGCTTGCACAGGTTGGCCCCCACTACCTCGCCAACAGCTTTGATCAGTTGGTAGACTCCCCTGTGGAAATGGGCCCCCATGCCCAACCTTTTTGCTTTTCTGTGTTGGGCATTCCACATGAAGTGGTTTGGTGGGGTGCCCTCCCCTCCAACATGGACTCACTCCTGCTTGGCCTCAAAAACATCTGCACGACCCAAGCCCAATTCTTCGGAGGGCTCCCTTTTGAGCGCTATCTCTTCATTGTCCACGCTCCCAACGAAGGACATGGAGGCCTTGAGCACCGCGCCTCCTCCACCCTGCTGTTTGGGCAAAAAAATTTGGCCCAAGAGAATGGCCTTGAAAATTTTTTCTGCTTGGCCTCACACGAGTATTTCCATGTGTGGAATGCAAAGCGCATAAGTGCCCCCTCCCTCAAAAAACCTGATTTTGAAAACGAGTGCTATACGCGCATGCTTTGGGCTCTCGAGGGGGGCACCTGCTATTATGAGAAGCTGCTGAATTTTCGGGCGGGCCTTCTTTCTGAAGCGCGGCTGTTTCAACTGTGGAGCGAAACCCTCTCGGAGTTGGCTGCTGTGCCGGGACGTCTCAAAATGTCTCTGGAAGAGGCTTCTCTTCTGGCCTGGACTCACCACTATCGCCCCCATGCCAACAGCCGCAACACCGGCGTCTCCTATTATGTCAAAGGCGAGGTGGTGTGTCTCTTGCTTGACTTGTATATCCGCCAACTCACCGACAACCAACGCAGCTTGGACCATGTGTTCCACTTGCTTTGGAAGCGTGTGCAACAAGGTGAAACCCTCTCGGAAAAAGCCTTTGAGCATGCTGCTGTGCAAGTGGCATGCGCCCCCCTGGAAACTTTTTTCAACCATAGCCTGCGCAGCGCGCAAGAGTTGGACTTCTCTTGCCTTCAACACGTCGGCCTGGAAATCTGCCTGAAACCCCCAACCTCCAGCACTTGCCACCACCGGCTTTGTCTGGGCATGCATCTGCAGGAAAACAACGTCACCTATGTCCATCCCCAAGGGCCGGCTTATGAGGCCGGTATACACCCGGGAGATCAGCTTTTGGCCCTTAAAGGACAAAAATTCAGCCCTCAACTTTTGACAGGACTTGGGGCGCAGGCCCTGGAAAACATGCCTCTGCAGCTGCACTATTTTCGCCGCGGAAGGCTTTTGCAAACCTCCATTGCCCTTCAGCCTCCACCCAGGGAAGTGTGGGTTTTGCGCCCTGTAGAAAACCCAAGCCCAACCCAACAACACGCCCTTCAACTGTGGTTGAAAGGCTTAGGCGAAAGCACCCATGGAAACTGAGGACGAGCGTTTAGAGTCCATGCTCATTCACGAGAAGGCCCTCTGGTCTGAGTCCCTGCTTTATATCGCCGGAGTCGACGAGGCAGGCATGGCGCCTCTGGCGGGGCCCGTCGTCGCTGCTGCGGTGGTTTTGCCTCAAAACTTCCGCCTGCATGGCGTGAAGGACTCTAAAAAAATTTCGACGGAAGCCAAACGTGAGCGGCTGGCCTCGCAAATAAGAGAGCTGTGCCTGGCTCAGGCAACAGCCCAGGCCAGCGTTGAAGAAATTGATGCGCTCAACATCTACCAAGCAGGGCGGTTGGCCATGCAACGCGCCGTCCTCGCTCTTTCAATTATACCTCAACATTGCCTGGTTGACGCAAGGCACCTGGACAAACTCCCCTGCCCACAAACGGCCCTCATTCAAGGGGACAACCTCTCGCTCTCCATTGCCGCCGCCTCCATTCTCGCCAAAACCAGCCGAGACAACTTGCTCAAAACGCTGGCCCAAACCTATCCCCAATATGGTTTTGAGCGCCACAAAGGCTATCCCACGGCACAGCACCTGGCCCTCCTTAAAAAATTTGGACCCTCTCCTGTGCACCGCAAGTCGTTCTCCCCTGTGGCCAAGCTGCTTCCTTTGCCTCTGCTTTAAATATATGCCTCAAATATACGCCTCTATATGGGGCCCTCTCATGTATTTGAGGCGGTGGCCAAGGGGGCCAAAGCCATGGGCCTTTAAGGCGAGGGGCCTTTGGGAAGGTTTTCACCGTGGCAACCGGTCACCGTTCTGCCTGAAGCGGAAGGGAAAGAGCTCTTTATTTTCCACGCCAATTGTTTGTCCAGGGCTTTCCCATCCACAACCTGGGTTTGGGCCCATATGTCTCCTCGGCGCAGCCCCAAAGGCTCTCTCCACACGCGCCAACTTTCCAACAACCCATAGAGCACAAAAGCAATGCCGAAAGCAATGAGGCCAAAATCCGGCAAAGAGTGCAGCGTCAACAAAAGGCCCCACGCCGCATTGCGCAAAAAACTCTCCCGGTAATGCGCATGGCGCCGCGTCGGCACATGCAACACGCGTATGCCAAAAATCCGCTTGCCCGGGCTTTGCCCATTCCAAAAACCATCGGCAAACAGCAAATAGAGCATGGCCAACACCACCCCTATATTCTCTAAATAAAAAACGAGTATTCCCGCCCACAAAAAATCCACCAGCCGTGCACAGCCGCGCAACCACAAAGCAGCCTTTGGATAAGGAGAGCTCTCGTCTTCCCTCACCAAACGCAACCCCCGCCCGGAAAACTTTGGGTTTGAAGTTAGCCTGCGGTTTTCAGCACAAGCATGCTTGTGCTCATCTTCTTGTGCGCACATGGAATGGCCCATTCCCTTCAACTCAAAACCTATAGCTAAAGCCCGTGGAAAACCAGAATAGAGTGCCCCCAAAACAACAGCTTTGGGTTTTCTTCTTGAGGCACCATGCTTGCAAGCCTTTGGGGTTTTCCCTATGGAGTCTCTATGCCCATAGAAGCTTTTCGAAACCACTGGCCTTCCATCCACCCCAATACATTTATACACAACACGGCACTCCTCATTGGCGAGGTGCAGGTTGAAGAGGCGGTTTCTATTTGGCCTCATTGCGTCCTGCGCGGGGACAGCGGATCCATTTCCATAGGGAAAGGCTCCAACCTTCAAGAAGCCTGCATTGTACACGCAACCACAAACCTTTCTTCCGTGCACATAGGAGAAGCTTGCACCATCGGCCACAGAGCGCTTTTGCACGGCTGCACAGTGGCAGAGTGTTGCCTTGTCGGCATGGGCGCCATCCTGTTGGACAACTGCCACATCGGCGCATTCAGCCTCGTTGGCGCAGGCGCTCTGGTGCCTGCCCATAAAACATTTCCAGAGCGCTCATTGCTCATGGGCACACCCGCCAAACTCATCCGCAAGTTAAGCGAGGATGAAATAGAAAACCTGAAACACTCCGCTCAAAGCTATTGGAAGCTTGCAGGAGAATATGTGCACCAGGGCCCCTAAACACAAACCGGCAAACAAGCCTCAAAACCCCGCCCAGAAGGCAAAATATGTTTAAACCCGCTTCCGAGGAGGCTTCTCCCGACCCACGCCTACACCTCCTTTCCACTCGGGTGTTGCGCATTGTATACGAGGCCATATAATGGGGTTGGCATATTTAAATATATAAAAGCTTAAGGGCCGGAACCAACAGACACCCTCTTCTCCAAAAGGAATTTTTTAAT
>WRKR01000053.1 GCA_009782175.1 Cystobacterineae bacterium | reverse complement strand
CCCCGGCAGGGTGATTTTTTTTGGTTACTTTTTTTGTTCAGACAAAAAAAGTGACTTGCCGAAGGCAAGGTGCGCCCGCAGGGCGAAAAAACCCTTCGCCGGAGGCGACACTCCCCCCCTGGAGGGGAAAAAATAAAAACACCCCCACGGAGTGGAAAAAAACAAAACCAAAAACAAATAAACCCCTTCGCCGAAAGCGACTCTCCCCTCCCTCGGAGAGAGAAAAATAAAAACAACTCCCCCCCGGAGGGGAAAAAAAAGAAATATTTTAACCTCGCCTCTGTTTTATGGAAGGGGCTGAAGGTGCACAGGCATGGGCACGGCTTGCCCCAGAAGGCCGGGGAGGTGATCTGCCGCATAGCTCCACGGGCTGTTGACAAACACCAGCGGAAAATCCGCCGACACACGCAGGTTGGCAGCCGCTTTGTCCTCGCCATCCAGGTTGCCCGGGCCCCTGTTGCTCCATAATAGGGCGCTGCCCTGTCTGTTGGTCATACCGCTGAAAGCAAGGTTGTTGGACAGAGAAGCGCTGGAGTTCCGAAAGCCCGTCACGCGGCCTACATAGCTGTTGCCACTCACCCTCGGGTTTAAGGCCATGCTGCTCCTCAACGTGCCGCCACTATAGTTATGGCCCACGAGGCCACCTACATAGTTTGTGCCGCTAACGCTGCCCGTGGCATAACAGTTTTGTATGGTGCCATGCTCATTAACCCCCACCAGGCCGCCAGCATTCAGCATGCTGGCACTCACATTGCCCGTGGCATAGCAGTTTTGTATGGTGCCCGAAGAGTTGGTCCCCGCCAGGCCCCCCGTATTGCTCCAGCTGATATTGCCGTGGCTGGTTATGCCCACGGAGGCATAGCTGTTTTCTATTCTGCCGGACTCATTCGCTCCCACCAGGCCACCTACATAGTTGGCACCTACCACATTGCCTGTGGCATAGCAGTTGCGCACGGTGCCACGGTTTAGCCCCGCCAGGGCGCCTATATTGTTGGCACCTCTTATGTTAACCTCCAGCACCCCCAGGTTTTCTATTTCAGCACCTGTGCCTATAACCCCAAAAAACCCGTGGCGGAAAGTGGTGGCATTTATGTTGATGCCCCCAAGGCTAAAGCCCGCACCATTAAAGCTGCCTAAAAAGGGGGCCTCATATGTGCCTATGGCCGTCCAGTTGCTTTGGTTTTCCGCAGGTGGGGGCAGTACAATGCTTTCTGTCAGCCTATAGTGCCTTCTGCGGCCAAGCTCTGTCTGGGCATAGAGGTTAAAAGCTTCCACATTGTTGCGGTGGATGGGTATGGCACGGGCTTTGGCTTGGCCATCCACAACATTAATGTCGAGGCTTTGGGTGCCCCCCGCATACTCATAGCCCCTGGGCATGTTTTCCAAACTTAAACGAAGGGTTATGGGGCTTTCGGGAAAGGCCGTCACCCCATCATAACCAACGGTTATGTTGAAGGTTTTTGTATTTCCAGCAAAGCTGTCCACACTTTGGAAGGAGAGCCCCTCCACAGCATTCATAAGCTCCAACCTCACGTTGTTGGCATCAACACTGTTTTCAAAGCCAGAAACGGCAAGCCTGAAAGCGGTGGTCGTGTCCGTTTCAAGAGGCGTCAGGGCCATCATATGGGTACTCAGGGCTACATTCAGCCTGGGAGTGCCAGGTGCCAGGGGCTCCCATTGCGCATAAACCCGGAGGCTCTCACTCACCGTTGTATAAATGGAAAAAGCGTCTCCACTCCCATCCGCTTCCATATTCCACCCCACAAAGCTATGGCCCTCTCGTGTGGGGGGCTCAGGCAAAGTGTCCAGGGTTGTTTCTGGCGGCAGCACTATTTTGCTTTGGGGGTTTGCTGGGGTGTCCCCACCGTTTTCGTCAAAACTGATGAAATAGCCCTCACCATCCCATTCCAAGGGGTTGTTTTTTCCCCCCGGAGAAGACTCTTCAGTGCAGGCCCCCAAGGCCATGGCCAGCAACACACACAGCGAGCCCAGGGCAAAATGTTTCATAAAAAATTCCTTTGAGGTGTTTGTTTTTATGTTTTCAGTGGGTTTCATTCCAAAAGCTTTCTAAGTTGTTTCGGTTCCTTAACTTGGGCTTTCTACCACAATACCTCACAAAACACAGGGAAAAATACCTTATACCCGAGGTGTATACATGCGGCTGAGCTCGAAAATGCTGGGCCTCAAAGGCTCGCAAGCATGTGCCCAAGCATGGGTTTATGGCTTGGCGTTGTTGAGTGCTGTGGCGCGTGTGCCTCAAGCAGAAGCAAAAGCTGCCCGCAGGGTGCAAAGCCACTCTCCTCCAACTCCTCGCCCGGAGGGCAAAGAGAGAAGGTATTTTCAGAGAGGCCCCTTGCAGGCAAAAAAGGAGCTCTCTTAGAGTTTGCCTTCTGCTTTCAGTTGGGCAACCACGGCGTCAATGCCGCGGCGGTTTATAACGCGCAGGCCATGGGCTGAAATGCGCAGGCGTATCCAACGGCTAAGGCTTGGCACCCAAAACCGCCTATATTGGAGGTTGGGCAGCAAACGCCTCTTTGTTTTATTGTTTGCATGGCTGACATTGTTGCCAACCAAGGGGCGCTTGCCCGTAACCTGACAAACCCGACTCATAATAACCTCACTAAGGGCTACCAACTGGATTTGGTAACGCCGGTAAGCTCTCCTTGGAGCGCCTTCTCGCGGAAAGTAATCCTCGAAAGCTGAAAATAACGCAAGGTGCCTCGCGGCCTGCCTGTCACCATGCAACGGTTAACCACACGCGAAGGACTCGAGTCTCTGGGCAGCTTGTCCAACTTCAGCTGAGCCTCAGCCCTGGCCTCTGAGCCTGTATTGGGGCTTTTAATGAGTTTTTTCAACTCCATGCGACGCGCGGCATATTTCGCAACCAGCTTCTTTCGCAAATTATTCTTGTTGATTTTGCTTTTCTTTGCCATGGCACACAACACACTTCTTTGAGGAACAATTTCAAAAAAAAAACCCTCAAAACACTTTTTGGAATGCTTTTCAAGAAACTTCTCAAAACTCCCCCAAAATGCTTTAAAAAAACTTCTTGAAAAATTTCGAAAAACTTTCCAAAAGCCTATTCTCCAAAAAAATTGCGCCCCATGCGGGCACGTGGACTATTATGGACACATTCCAAAACTTCATTCATTCCAAAGGCATTCTTCCCGACTCTATTGTGGGCACCTCCAAACGGCTGGAGGCAACACAGCTCCATGACAGAAAACTCCTCAAGCAAAGGGCGGCCAAACGCCAAAACAAGGAAGCTGCCTCCAAAAGCTATGCGCAGATGGATATTGCCAAACCCCACAGCGGCCGAGGCCTTTCTGCCGCCGCCGTGGCCTCGGCGCTCAATAACCAGGCGCTTTCTGCCCGCCAACGCAGCAAAATGCTCAGGGCCGTCAATGCACTCCTGGCCAAAAAGAAAGAGGAGGCGGTGGACATGAAAACCCTCTTTGGCGATAGCTCCAAAAAAGAAGGCAAAAAACCCAAAGCCACAAAAAAATAAGGCTACCAAAAAATAAGGCCACCAAAAAATAGCGGCACAAATGCAGGCTTAACCTCGCAGGCCTGGCCAAAGCCACGTCAAGGAGGGGGGAGCCTGTCAGGCATTATTTTTCAGGGTTGTCCTTTTCAGGGTTGTCCGAGGGGTGGGCTTGCTTCTCTCTGAGCACATGGGAGAACGAAGCCCCTTTGTGGGCTTCGCTCTCCTGGACCTCTCTCAAAAGCGCTTCAACACGCCTCTGGCGAGCACCATCGTCAATTTCCAAGGAGCCTGTGCGCTCTATGGGCAGGGAGGCTGTCACCGTCCGGTGCTCGGAATAGAAAGGCATTTTTCTCCTTTATGAGACGGGAATGGCCGGTTGGGCCGGCTGCTCTTCGAGGACAATATGAGGCGTTGGGAGTTGCATCTGGTCTGTCGCCGCAACCGCTTCTGTCTTCAAAATATTTGCAATGGAAGCCGGCTCATTCATCGTCAAAATTTCTAAAACCTTCTCAACAGTCCAACGTCCGCGCGCGTTAATGAGGGGGCCCTTGTCCGTAAAGCTGAGTGTCTCAGCAAGCGAAGCGTCTTCTGTCAAACGCGTCTCTACTTCTGCGCCCAGCAAATCTCGCGCTGCGCTCAAAATCCGCACCAACACATGGTTCCACGCGGACAGAGGCTCTTGCGCGTCTTCTACCAGGTCCAAACCCACGGGCAAGTTGGCAAGGCGCTCGAGAAACTCGTCAATTAACTCGCCACGCAAAATGCGCCCGTGCTGTGGGGCAATAATTTCGGGTATAGGGTTGAGGCGGCGAATGGCCTCAACCGTGCGGGCCAGGGCAATGCGCGTAGGCATATACATTTGGTGAAAAGCGCGAATGCCGGCCCAGTCAGAGGTATCCGCCTCAATCCCCTGCACCCCCTCGGGTGTGAGGCCTCCTAAAAAATCACCTGAAAACAATACGCGTGTCTCTAAGTCATAAAGCATCACCGCCCCCTTAAAGTGACAAAAGGGGCTGGGCACTGGGAGAATTTGGTGCCCCGTCGGCAAAGTAATGCCCTGCGCAAAACGGTCCAGGGACAAAAAGCGCTCCCGCGGCAACCCCATGTGTATAATCAGCCTGAAGGTGTCCTCAGAGGACAAAATGGCTGCCTTCGGGGAATAGCGCGCCATCAGCAAAGGTGCGGAGGAGCTGACGTCCGGATCCTGATGGTTGAGGAATAGCGCCGAAACACGCTCAAGGCTGCCGATGACGCTGGCCGTCTTGCTGCTCACCACAGCAAAATCCGTCGAGGAGCCAGGATCCACCAACAGGTTAAACTGCATACGCTGGCGCGTTTGAGGGTGGCGTGACTCGAAAACACGCAAATAGGGGTTGGCATGAAATATACTTTTGGGGTCTCTCTTGCCAACCCAGAAAGTCCCGGGCGCAATTTCCACAGGTGTAATGGAATCTAACATGTACTCATTTCTCCCAGCAATTTTGAAACGTTGTGGAAAGAAGCCCACCGCCTCCCTTCAAAACCCGCCCTCAGCCTGCCCTCTGCCGCCTTGAAGCTGCCTCACCCTCCACCCTCTTTGGCCTCAAAAACTCCCGGCGCCCCTTCAGCCCATGCTTCTTCAGTTGCCCTGAAACTTCCTCCAAATGCCCTGCCTCGCCTTCAGTCCGTGCTTCTTCAAAAACTTCTACGGCCTTCAGCTTGTGCCTCTTTAAACCTCGCCCTCCTCCCGCGCCTCTTGCCCCTTCAAGTGGCCTTGAAACGGCCTCTTCAAAAAACATCCCCGGCCTTCAAACAACCACCGCCCAACCACCGCCCTTGCTCACCGGCCCCTCATGTATTCTCGCATATCAAAGCGCACAAGCAAATAGGCTTCTGAAGAAGAAGCTTAGCCTCTCTTTCCTTTTTTTCCATGACTTCTCTTTCTTTTCCTGACTTCCTCGTTTAAAGCAACGTTTTCATTGCATTTACAAAAGAAGTGAGTGGCGCTAAAAGAAATGCCTGTCGGTTTTGGACGATGCCATGCCTATATATGAAAACCCCGAGCTCCTCCTCAAAAGCGCCCTTGAGAAAATTGTCTATTTTGAAGCACGCCAAGAGCAACTCCTGGCCAACTCAAAACGCGCTCTCGCAGACGCACAAACCCTGCGCCAACAACTGGAATGCGCCAACAAACGCGAGGTGGAATTGTCCAAAAACCTCGCCGCCATGGAAACACGCCTCCGCCACCTGCAAACAGAAAAGGAGGAGGCCCTCAAAATTATTGCAACCCTCCGCGGAGAGCGCGCACAGTGGGTGGGAAAAATTCTGGAAGCAGCACAACTCCAAAACCCAGGGGAAACAGGCTTGGATACTTTTGACTTGTCCAGCTTTATTGCTTTGCTGCGCGGCGAGGTGCTTAACCGCAAAAACAGCCCCTGGAATACACATGCAGCACAGGCTGAAAACGCAACACAGGCTGAAAACGCAACACAGCTTGCAAACGCAGCGCCGGCCGCAGAAGTGGCAACGGAGGCAGCCGCGCACTCCGCACAAGAGTTTGGCGCTCGCTTTGAGGCACAAGGGCGCTTGGGCATTAGCCCCAAGGAGCAGCAGACATTGCAGGCCAGTGAAAGCCTTCTGGCAGACCATGTGCTGGAGTTTGGCTTGCAAGAGCTTTCTTCTCCTGAGGCCAGCACCCGCCTGCGCGCGGCCCTTCGCCTCAAAACCCTGGGGCGAGCCTCAGCGGCCCCTGCCCTCGGCAAAGCCCTTCATGAGGAGACGGATGCTGAAGTGCTTATAGCGCTGATAGAGGCCTTCTCCGCCTTTGCCAAAACCGAAGGACTGCCTCTCGTTGCCCCCCATGCAAACGCCCATAACCCCAAAGTGCGCCTTGCCGCTGTGAAGGCCCTCATCCGCATGGACTTGCACGCTGCTATGCCGCAACTCCTGGCCGCATTGGAGGACGCGGATTGCCATATACGACGTCGAGCTACTTTGTGGCTTGCCGGACTCTCTCCCGAAGAAAGCCTGCGCCTGGGCAGCCTCGCTCTGGAGGACAGCAACCCTGAGGTGAGGGCTGTTGCCGCCTATGTCCTCTCCATTGCTCAGCAAGAGGCAGCCAAACCTCAACTCCTGCGTGCCCTCCATGACGAGCACTTTAAAGTACGCAAAGCGGCCGCCAAAGCCTTAAGCAAATATTCAACAGAAAATTGGACCTCACTCCCCCCTCTGGAGTTGGCCGAGCGCCGACGTGCCCTGCGCCGCCTCCAACACCCCAACGCGAAACTCCCTGCCATGGCCCCCACACCCATGCCCACCCTGCCTCCCCTGCCTCAACAACAAAACCAGACAAGCAGCTCCGCTGCGCAATGGACTGCACCCGCACCCTCTCCTCAAGCTTTGCAGCCTCCTCAAGCTTTGCAGCCTCAACAGGCTTTGCAAGCTCAACCCGTTTTGCAAACTCCTCAACAGACACAGGCGCCAACCTATAACCCGGCGCTCTCTTTAAAATTGCTGAGCGCACTGCAAAGCAGTTTGCGCGGAAAAACACAGGAGGAGCTTGTTTCTTCCCTGGAGGGGCCTGCGCAAACCCTGGAGGCTTCTCTGTTTGAGTTGGAGAGGCAAGGGCATATTATAAAAAGAGGACAAAAATATTTCATCGCCTAGCCACTGCTTTGCCCGGCCATAAAACATGGGCCTGGCCCTAAGAAAATTCCATGGAGACGCTGCGCTATAACTTGAAAACCGCTTCCAACATGCTGGGCCTTCGGCCCAGTGAGTTAATGGCCCATGGCCGACAAGCCGAGTGGACTCCAGAAGAAATTGGGGAGTTGCGCGCCAGGCTTTCCCTCTATCCGCCTCCTGTGGGCAATAGAAAACAACTTTTCCTCAACTTTAAGGGAGGGACAGGGAAAACCTCTCTCTCCACCTCCTATGCGTGGCGCCTGGCAGAAATGGGTTATGGCGTGCTGCTGGTGGACTTGGACTCTCAGGGGCATGCCACCAAATGCCTGGGCTTTGAGGGGGAGGATTTTCCGCATACGCTGTTGGATGTTTTCCAAAAAAAAATAAAGCTGTCCGCTATTCTCCAAAAAACCACGCTGCCTAACTTGGAGTTTGTCCCTTCTAACCTCAACATGAGTACGGTGGACTTGGTCCTCATGCCCATGGCCGGCAGAGAGTTTAAACTCAAAACCGCCCTCAAAGAGGTGGAGGCCCATTATGACTTTATTGTTTTTGATGCACCTCCCTCCTTTGGCTTGCTGAACCTCAATGCCCTCGTCGCCGCCAACGACCTGCTCATCCCCGTCCTCGCGGACTTCTTGTCCTTCCATGGGCTGCGCTTGTTGTTTGAAACCCTCCAAAACCTCGAAGAAGATTTGGGGCACCTGCTTGAGCATATTTTCATCGTCGTCAACGCATTTAACCAAAGCTTCAAACTCTCCAAAGAGGCTCTGGATGCTCTCAAACGCCACTATGCGGATTATTTAATGCCTCACGTCATCCGCCAATGTACCAAATTCGCCCAGGCCTCAAGCGCAGGCCGCCCCATCTTCCTTGAAGACCGCGACAGCAAAGGCGCTCAGGACATTCAAACGCTTGTTAACTTCATCACCTCCACACTCGTCAAAAACTCGCCCTCCATTTCCCCCAAGAGAAAAAAGTGAAAAAATCCTTCGATAAAAATGTCCCAAGGTTGAAGCCCAGACTGAAGTGGCAAGCTGAAACCACCTCCCCGGAAAACCATGCCAACACCCCCCCGGAAGAAAACAACGCATGCTCAGCCATTGCAAGCCTCGCCGCCGCTGTCAAAAACAGAGCCGCTTCGCGCGAAGAAGAGCCGCTCAGTGCCCTCCAAGCATTAAGAAAAGCCATTGGGAATGACGGTGGAAATGCCGGTGGCCATACCGCCGCCAAGCCTCTACCCTTCAACTTGCAAGCTCTGCCCCCCCCTCCCGCTGCCCAAGTTATGCCTTTGCAAGAGCTACCCTCGCCAACGGTTGCCCGGGGAATACCGGAAAACCACCCTGTTGAAACCCAGGCTGCTGAAACCCACCCTGTTGAAGCCCACCCCGTTGAAGCCCGCCCTGCCCTCGCTGTGTCCGAGCAGGAGCTTGCAGAGCGGCGCATGCGCCTTAAGGAGCGCCTGAAGCTGGCTCGGGAGGCTCCGGGTTTTCTTCCTTTGCCTGCCAAAGCTTTTCAAGCTGGCGAGTTGGCTGTTGAGCGCATTGCTTTGCTGCAACAAGAAATTTCCAGGTTGCGAGACGAAAACTTGCAGCTGACTCAAAATTTGGAGGCCGCACGCCGACGTGCAGAGGAGGCAACAGAAACAGCTCGCATGCGCATGGAGGAAATGGAGCATATTTCTGCTGAAATGGGAGAGCGCTCAAAGCTTATGGGGGAGTTGGAGGAGGAAATGCTCACCATTGAGGCGGAGCGTGACGAAACCTTGCTGCTTTTGCAAGAGACGCGCGCGGAGCTGGGTACACTCAAGGAGAGTTATGCAAAGCAAGGGGATGAGCTTCAAAAACGCGAAGAGGCGCTGCGCACAAGCCTGGAGGAGGAAGAGGCCTTGGCCAACGAGTTTGAAGCCCTTCGCATGCAAGCCGATCAGCTGAAGCTGGCTCACCAACTGCTTGCCCAGGACAGGGCCTCTTTGGCCTCTCAAGTGGAGGAGCTAAAGCAGGAGCGCGAAGAGTTGCTTGGGGCACAAAAAGCCCTTGAGGCTGTGCACAAAGCCCTTTCCAAAGCTGTTGTTGGGAAAAGCTAGAGCGGTTTCACTTTGACATGATCTCTTCGTGAGACTCGCTTCGCTCGTCTATTCCGCTCCGGGAATTATTTGAGAAAGCACGCTTTCTCAAATGATTCCCTCCGCTCCATTGGGCTCCGGTTTCGCTTAAGGAATGCACTTAAGTGCACTCCCCTCGCGCCTGCCCCTCGGAATTGGAGCCTCGCCCGCCTCGACCTCATGTCCAAGCGGAGCGGAGGGAATGAAGAAAAAGCATGCTTTTTCTTCATTCATGGAGCGGAGTGCAGGCGAGCGTTAGCTCGCCTCAATTGAAACCGGTCTGTAAAATCGAATCAATTCAACCTGAAAACGGTCTTATGTCCCCCCAAAACAGTTATTCCTTCAGCAGGGTAGCTTCCAGGTAGGAGGCAGAAGGGTCGCCCAAGGCCACCTCTGTGGAGTGGGGGCCTTTTTTGGATTTGTTGGTTTTGCCTGAGGAGCCCGTCTTCGTCATCCGGCACTCGCCGTCAAAATGTACGCCCTTGGCAATGGAAAGCGTGGGCGTTTCCAGGGTGCCTTGCACAATGGAAGGCTCATGCAACTCAATGGACTGGGTGGCCTTCAGCGTGCCTTCCACATGGCCGTGGATGACGAGGCTGTCAGCCACAATGTCCGCATACACTTCAGCGGTTTCTCCAATAATGAGGGTGCCCTGGGCAAAAATGCTGCCCTTAAATTTGCCATCAATTTGCACCTGTCCTTCAAATGACAGCTTTCCTTCAAACTCGCTGCCGCGTCC
Source organism: Cystobacterineae bacterium (assembly GCA_009782175.1). Classification (GTDB taxonomy): domain Bacteria; phylum Myxococcota; class Myxococcia; order Myxococcales; family Myxococcaceae; genus WRKR01. The sequence goes on along the minus strand of WRKR01000053.1, from coordinate 2,633 downwards.
AAGCAGTGTATGTGCTTCTCCAGACATGAAACCTCTCCTTTGTATAGGCTCTAAACTTTCATTCTAAAACCCAAGAGGCTGCCACGCCAACACGTATTTCCACCTTTGCCCTGAAAAGCCTCTTTCTCCTTTATGTGCTCCTTGGGGCTTGTGCGCCTTTGTCCCCTTAAAGCATTCCTCTGGCCAGCTGTTTTCACCGCCCTTGGCTGAGCTGCGGCTACATGGTGTTTTATGGGCTTATTGGAGCAGCCGGCTCAGCAGCCGCTCCAAGTCCTCCAGGTTGAAAAAATCCATTTCCACTCTGCCACTGCCATTGCTGTTTTCCACAATTCTGACGCGCGTCCCCCATTTGCGCTGCAAGGCTTCCACCCTGTTTTGGGTGGCCGGCGTGTTTTTTAAGGGCTTGGCCGCAGAGGTGGCCCCGGGGGGTTGTTTTCGCGCCCTCACCTGGGCTTCGGTTTGGCGTACACTGAGTTTGTGGGCTGCCACATGCCGCGCGAGGGCCAGCATGGCCTGGGGGTCCGCAAGGCCCAAGAGTGCGCGCGCATGCCCCACCTCCAGTTTGCCCTCGCTCAGCAAAGCCTTCACCTCCTCAGGCAACTGCAAAAGCCTCAGCGCATTGGTTATGGTGGTACGGCTTTTGCCGACGCGCTCTGCCACCTGCTCCTGCGTCCAATGGCGCTCGGCCAGCAAGCGCTGGTAGCCGGTGGCCTCCTCCAAAGGGCTTAAGTCCTCCCGCTGAAGGTTTTCAACCAAGGCCATTTCCAAAGCCTCTTCACTGCCCACCTCGCGGATGAGGGCGGGAATTTCACGCAGGCCCGCCCTTTGCGCGGCCCTCCACCGGCGCTCTCCGGCAATAAGCCTATAGTTGGCCCCCTCGCGGCGTACCAAAATGGGCTGCAACAACCCCTGCTGTACAATAGAGTCCGCCAACTCATCTATACCTGAGTCATCAAATAATTTTCGAGGGTTATATTCATCCGGCAAAATATGCTCAATGGGGAGTTTGAGTATACCGGTTTTGGTGGCCTCGGGGCGGGCGGCGCCAATGAGGCTGCCCAGGCCGCGGCCCAGGCTGCGTTTTTTTTCGGCGAGGGGGGAGCTCATGTCATTTGTTCCTGTTGTTTGGCGCGTTCCAACAGCTCTCTGGCCAGGGCAAAATAAGCCACACAGCCTTTGGAGCCAATGTCATAGAGGAGAATGGGTTTGCCGAAGCTGGGGGCCTCGGCGAGGCGCACATTGCGTGGAATGAGGGTTTGGAAGAGCAAATGTTTAAACTCACGGCGCACCTCTTCGGCCACTTGGCGTGCAATATTGGCGCGAAAGTCATACATGGTGAGGAGAATGCCCTCTATGCGCAAGGCGGGGTTTAACTCTTGGCGTACCAACTCCAGGGTGGAGCAGAGTTGGGCCAGCCCCTCCAGGGCATAATATTCGGCTTGGAGGGGAATGAGTACGGCATGGGCTGCGGAGAGTGCGTTGAGTGTCAAAAGCCCCAGGGAGGGGGGGCAATCCACCAACACATAGTCATATCGGTGCTCGACCTGGCGCAGGGCTTCACGCAGGCGGAATTCCCGCTGCTCCTCGGAAACCAGCTCTATTTCGGCGCCCACCAAATCCGGCGTAGAGGGCACCAACTCCAAAAAGCGCAACTCCGTAGGGCAAATGAGTTGCTCCAAAGGCTGCTCGCCCAGCAGAGCGGCATAAACATCTGTTTTTCGGTCAAGCCTCTCCAAACCCACACCGCTGCTGGCATTGCCTTGAGGGTCCATATCCACCAAGAGGCAGCGTTTTTCGGCGGAAGCGAGGCTTGCGGCGAGGTTCACCGCGGTTGTCGTCTTGCCGACGCCCCCTTTTTGGTTTGCAATAGCAAGAATTCTGGCCATAAATAGGTGGTTATGCCCTAAACCAAAACAGGGCAAAAGCCAAGGCGAGTCCCTTTTTTCATTTTATTTTTATTTTTTCCCCTCCGGGGAGGGGGAGTCGCCTTCAGCGAAGGGTTTTTTTGCCCTCCCGGGCAAGGTTGTTTTGCAGAGGGGGCCTGCGGCCCGGCTCTTTTCAAAGGAAAAGTTTTTTTTGTGGGGGGTTTTTGTTTTTTCCCCTCCGGGGAGGGGGAGTCGCCTCCGGCGAAGGTTTTTTTTCGCTTTCAGCGAGGGGAGGTTTCGCCTCCCGGCGAGTCACTTTTTTTGTTTTTAGTTTTGTTTTTTTCCCCATCCGGGGGGGGGAGGGGGCCTGCGGCCCGGCTATTTTCGCCCTGCGGTCGCAGCTTGCCTTCGGCAAGTCACTTTTTTTGTCTGGACAAAAAAAGTAACCAAAAAAAACCACCCTGCCGGGGGCTTACGAGCGGCCCCAGGAAGGTTTTAATACGAGCAACCGTTGGCGCATTAAACTCTCTGGGCGCAACTCGGAATTAAAACCTCCCTGGGGCTTGCAGACTCCGCAGCTCTCTGCTTCGCAGACTGCATCATGGGCGAATAAAATGTTGGCGCGTGGGTTGGTGAAAGTTTTTCGAGCCTCAACTTCCCTTCATTCCAAAACGTTGAGGCTCGAAAAACTTCCACCAACCATAACGTTGCAATGTTGAAAAAAATTCAACGCAATTTTGGGGGCTCACTGAAGGATTCCGGACGCCT
>WRKR01000052.1:2700-12664 GCA_009782175.1 Cystobacterineae bacterium | reverse complement strand
TTACTTTTTTTGTTCAGACAAAAAAAGTGACTTGCCGAAGGCAAGGTGCGCCCGCAGGGCGAAAAAACCCTTCGCCGGAGGCGACACTCCCCCCCCGGATGGGAAAAAACAAAAACACCCCCACAAAAAAACTTTTCCTTTGAAAAGAGCCGGGCCGCAGGCCCACTCTGCAAAACAACCCTGCCCGGGAGGGCGAAAAAACCCTTCGCCGAAGGCGACTCCCCCCCCCGGAGGGAAAAAAACAAATACCTAAAACAAAAAATGGCTCTGCAAAACCTAACAGGAAAAATTGCTCTGCAATCTCAGCACTTGTACTATGGAAACCCGGAGTGGGCTTTGGCATTTTTTTCGCGCAAGCAAGGAGGCAACGTGTTTCTCACAGCGCTGCCAGGCAATGCATATAAGCTGGATAGGGGGGGCTTGTTTGGAGATGCCCCTAAAGCTTTTTGGAAGAAGTGGATAACAACGGATGAGGATGACACGGTGGTGTTGACCTGCCGTTGCTTGTTGGTTGAAAACCTCAATGGGAAGACGGTGCTTTTTGAGGCCGGCATTGGGGATTTTCTCCCTCCCAGCCTCAAACAACACCATGGCGTTTTGGACGAGGGCTATGCGCTGCTTCCAGCGTTGGCCAAACTGGGGCTGGGCGAGGAGAATGTGGATGTGGTTGTCCTCTCTCATTTGCATTTTGAGCATGCAGGCGGCCTGCTTTGCCCAGACAAAAACGGCAACCACAAGCTGCGCTTCCCCAATGCACGCTATGTGGTGAGCCGCCGCCAGTTTGCCAGGGCCGCCTACCCTCACATACGGGACTCGGCCTCCTATATACCCGAGCTTCCAGGCTTGCTGAGCGACAGCGGAAGGCTTTGCCTGGTGGATGAGCCCTATTTGCCCGATGAGTTGCACCTCCCCTATATGCGCCTGGGAGAGCCACAGCTTGCCTGGTTGGAAGAGTGCGTGCGCTTTCGCTGCTCTGATGGACATACGCCGGGGCTTTTGCTTTCAGAAATAAAACCCACCCAAGGCGAGCGCCACCTGGTGGTTTCTTCTGATTTGGTTTTGGGAAGGCCGTGGATCCACCTGCCCCTGTGCACAGGCTATGAGCGCTTTGCCGAGTTGCTGATAGAAGAAAAAGCCCAACTCTATGAGAAACTCCCCCTGCTGTTTTTCTCCCATGACACCGGCTGCGCCCTGGCACAGCTGACTCGAGATGACAAAGGCCACTTTAGCTGCACAGACGAGCAACCCCATGTCTGGCGCATGCCTTTTTAGCCATACCCAACACCCCTGGACAGCCTATGGACAAAAATGCCCTCAAAACCCTCCTCTCCCGCCTCCAACAAGGCCAACTTCCCCTCGAAGAAGCCGTGGAAGCCCTCTCTGCCTGGCCCTGCGCCCAACTCAATGAGGCCCGCGTGGACATCCACCGCTGCTTGCGCCAAGGCTTTGCCGAAGTGGTGCTGGGGGAGTTTAAAACAGGCCCCCAATGCCTTGAGGTGGCCCAAACCCTCGCCAAAGCAGGACAGTCCGTCCTCATAACACGCCTCTGCGCAGACAAAGCCCAATGCCTTAAAGCAGCTTTTCCCTCTGGCCACTACCACGAGAGGGCACGGCTGTTTTGGCTGCAACAAGGGCCCTTGCCCGAGGGAGGCCCCGTGGCGGTGGTATGCGCCGGTACCTCGGATTTGCCTGTGGCAGAAGAGGCAGCACTCACAGCCGAAGCCATGGGCGCCCAAGTTTGGCAACTGTGCGATGTGGGCGTGGCCGGGCTGCACCGCCTGCTTTCCGAGTTGCCCAGGCTGCGCAAAGCCCATGCCGTTGTTGCCGTGGCCGGCATGGAGGGCGCCCTCGCCACCGTGCTGGGCGGCCTCGTAGAGGTGCCCGTTGTGGCGGTGCCTACCTCCGTGGGCTATGGTATACACCGGGACGGCATGGCCGCCTTGCATACCATGCTCTCCTCCTGCGCCGCCAATGTCAGCGTCGTCAACATTGACAATGGCTTTGGCGCAGGCTTTATTGCCGCCCTCATTGCACGCCCCCGCTAAAGCACCTCCAACGCTGACTCTACCCAAAGCCCCAGCCAGAGGCCAAAGGCAGGTGTTTGCACCAGGGCTTGGAGTTGACGGAGGGTTTGTTGCTGCGCCGCCTCAAACCAGGTGCTGAGCAAACCGTGGCGCTCCAATATTCCTTTCCAGGAGGTGGACTCCTTGCGCAAAAAGCCTATACCGCCCAGGAGTTTTGCGCCAAACTCCTCGCTGGCCACCCACTCTGAAAGGGCGCTTTGAAGGCTTCTGGCCGCTCCAGGCAAGTCCGCATTGGCTATTTCTCTGGCCAACTGGGGAAGGCGCCACCCCAGGGCCGTTTCAAGCAGGGCATGGCGAAGGGCCACCGCTTCTGAGTTGTGCGAGGGGTTGGAAAAGGCCTGGGCCAAATCCTCAATGGTTTTTTCCAAAGCAGCATCCACAAATTCCGCAGCGCGCTTTTCAGCCTGGCGCTCCACCTCGTTGGACATGGCCCCCACCATTTCCCCCAGCGCACCCGCTTTGGAGAGGGCTGTGCGCGCAGCCAACTTGGCCCATTGCCCCACCCCCTGCGCTACTTGGGCCACCGGCGCCGGCGCCATGGAGGCGGTGGCCCTGCGCGCAAAATCCCCCAGCGCGCGCGCAAGCGCTTTGCGTATTAACTCCCGCACAGGAGGCGTGCCCAAAAGGCTTTTGAGCAAAACAGGGCTTGGCGAAAAAGGCCGAAGGCTCAACGCCAACAGGCCTTGCTTTAACTTTGCGGAAAGCAAGGCCTCCAGAGGGCGAGCATCCCCATTCCATTGGTTAAAAACCTCCTCTACCCAACACTCTATTTTGGAAATGGCCGCCTCGGAGCAGAGCCACGCTTGCAATGTTTTTTGCACAAGTGAAACCCCAAGCTCCATGTTATACAACTCCACCCCACGGGCTTCAAAGGCATGCTCTGTCAGCAATTTAGCGAGGTTTTCAAGCAAGGCCTGCGCTTTGGGGCCCCCAAGGCTTTGTTGCAGTTTGTGGGTGAGTTGGGCAGGCGAGAGGTTTTGGTTTTTTGAGGCTGGACTTGAAGTGGACAAGGTGAGACGAGGCTTAGCACACATGAAAACTCAACAACCGCGTTTTGTCTGGTGCGACTTGGAAATGACGGGGTTAAACCCTCAATGCTGTGCCATTATTGAAATAGGCATTGTTATTACGGACAAGGAATTAAACCCCTTGGCTGAGTTTGAGCGGGTTATTTGGCAACCCGAGGAGGTGCTGTTGTCCATGGAGCCTTTTGTCCGTCAAATGCATACGCGCAACGGGCTTTTGGAGAGGGTGCGTAGCTCCGCACATTCCCTAAGGGCGGTTGAGAAAGAGGTTATGGCTTTGTTGGCAGAGCATTTCGCCGTGGGAGAGGGCATTTTGGCGGGCAATTCCATCCACACAGACCGCAGTTTTATTGCTTGGCACATGCCGGGGGTAGACCGGTTTTTGCACTACCGCATGGTGGACGTCTCCAGCCTCAAAGAGTTGGTACGCGCCTGGTATCCCCAAGCGGCAGGCCGCTCCAAAGCGGACTCAGCACACACCGCCCTCGCGGATTTGCAAGCCTCCATTGGAGAGTTGGCTTTCTATCGCCATGCTTTTTTCAAACTCCCCCAAGAGGTACGCTGAGCCCTCGCCTCCCCAAAGCCAAGAGGCCCCCTTCTGCAACCCCCAAAACAAAGCCCAACGGGGGGCATTATTTAAAAGTGTGCACCCTTAAAAATATGCACTCTTAAAAGTATGCACCCTCAAAAGTGTACACTCCTAAAGGTGTGCACCCTTAAAAGTATGTACAAAGCCTTCAAGCAGTGCGCAAAACTGTGCAGCGGCTTGGGCGCTGGTTTGCATAACCTCGCTATGGGAGAGGAGGGGGGCAAGGCCTGCGGCGAGGTTGCTGATGCAGCTTAAGGCGGCAACAGGGGTACCCATGTGGTGGGCGGCCATGGCCTCATAAACGGTGGACATGCCGACGGCCTGCGCGCCCAGCATGCGCAGCATGCGTATTTCAGCCGGCGTCTCATAGGCGGGGCCCGCCATCATCGCATAAACACCTTCGCGCAGGGGCACGGCGCAGGCCTTGGCGGCTTTGCGCATGCGCTCAAGCAAGTGCGGGCAATAGAGGCGGCTCAAATCCAAAAAGCGCGGCCCGAGGCTTGGGTCGTTGGGGCCCGTGAGGGGGTTTGCGCCCGAAAAATTAATATGGTCCACAATGGCCATAAACTCACCGGGCCTCATATCTGCCTCTATGCCCCCTGCGGCATTGGTTAACACGAGGGCCTCAATGCCCAGGCGGCAGAGGACGCGGGAGGGGAAGGCGCTATGCCAGGGGGCAACCCCCTCATAGGCGTGGCTACGGCCTTGCAGGGCCACCACGGGTATTTTGCACAAGAGGCCAAACACGAGTTTCCCCTCGTGGCCCTGTACAGAGGAGGTGGCAAAGTGGGGTATTTGCGCATAAGGCAAGGAGAAGCTGTTTTCAAAGCGCTCCACCAAAAACCCCAATCCGCTGCCCAAAACAAAGCCCAGGCGAGGGGGCGCAACATGGGGGAGCAGGTTTTTTATAGCAGAGGCGGAGGCATCAACCAGGGCAGAGAGGGAGGCAGGAGGCAGCATGTTTTTGAGGGGGCCTTGTGTATAGAGGGGGTTTGCAGGCGAGCTAGGGCTAGCGGCGGGGGGGGCGTTGTTGTTGGTTATGCGAGCAGCTGCTTTCAGAGAGGGCCAGGGCGGAGGCATTTTGTTGGTGGGATTGAAAAAGCCTGTCTGCCGCACAGAGGATGTGCTCCCCATAGCATATGTTTTTTCGAAGGCGCGGCGAAAAACCGCCCACCCCCAGGCGTGCGCCGAACAGTGCCCCCACCATGCCGGCAGAAACATCCACCGCTCCTCCGAGGCGCAACACCATGTTGAAGGCTTTGCGCAAATCTCCCGGGGAGCGCATAATGGCAAACAAAGCGATGAGCAGGACGGGGGCCACATGCTCTGGAATTCCGGGCTCCTCCTGGCATTGTTTGCTGGGCACCAAAACGGTGCGCAAGAGGCTCAGCGCGCGCTCACTCTCCCAGGCCAGGGCCCTTGGCAAAAAACAAAGCTCATCGGCCAGCTGTCCGCTGCAGGCTGCCGCCGTATAAGCCAGGGCTTGGCAAAAAGCCTGGGGTGTTTGAGGCTCCTCTCCGAGGCACAGTTGAATGGCCCTGGCGAAAGCGGCGCAAGCCGCCGCGCACATGGGCTCCTTATGCGTAGGCACCGTCAGCATGGTTGCGCGGTGGGCCACCACCCCCGGCGCACGCTCCTCCCACAAGCCTATAATGGCTCCCCGCGAGAGGCAGGAGGGCTCAAAAACCCCCAAATCCGCACCGCCACTCATCCACGGCATGCCCGAGAGAAAAGCGTGGATGGAGTTTGTCAAATTGAGGGGGGGAAAGAGGATGATGCCGTCCCGCCAAAGCCAGGAGTATTGCGTAATGGCGGCTTTGCCATCCATGCGGCCCTGGGACAAAACCGCTTCAGCGGTTGCCAGCAAAAGCTGGGTATCGTCCGAAAATTGGCCCTTCTCAAAACGGCCGCGGGGCCTGGGCAAAAAATCATCCGCCAAACAAGCCGCGCGGCGCAAAGCGTTGGGGGGCAGTCCGCGCAAGGCAAAGCCTAAGGCATCACCAATGGCAAAACCCAACAAGCACCCTCGAAAACGGTCCTGCGGCGTCGCTAAAGCCGGCACAACTTCCTCTCACCATGGTTTTTTTTGCAAAGCGCCCATAGGCCTCGCCTCTTCATTCCAAAGGCGAATTTCTTATACTAGCTTAACATTTGCAAGCGAGGAAACAGGGCCTTGGGGCGTGGTGTTGAAAATGCGAAAACCCTAAACTCTGCGTTGCCCTGCGTTGAATAGGTGTGAAAATGCGACAAAATTGCTAGAGGCTTGTTAGAGGAAGTCATGCCTTTGAAAATGTTTTTGAAAAAACGTGGTATATTTGAAAATGCTCCCCCGGGTTGGTGGCGGCGGCATGGTTTTTTTGTGTTGTTGGTGTTGGTGGTTTTCGGGGCCGACCAGGCGAGCAAGTTTTGGGTAATAGACGCTTTCTCAAATGGTTTTGAAGGCCTTGAGGGGGTTTCGGCCAAGGTGAAGAAGTTTTTAAGGGATGAGACGAAGCCTGGCCCTGGGGGCTACCACTATAGGCCGAAGGCCTCGGTAGAAATAAGCCAAAACCATTTGCGTTTCCACTATGCGGAAAACACCGGTGCGGCATTCAGTTTGTTTGCCACGTGGCCTGAAAAAACGCGGCGTTGGTTTTTTAACATGGTTTCCATTATAGCGGTGGGCGTCCTCCTCTATTTATACTTAAAGCTGCCGAAGGTGGCTTCCCGCAAGGAGTTGTGGATACGCATGGGGTTGCCGCTGGTTTTGGGAGGAGCCCTGGGCAACCACGTCGACCGCCTCGCGCGGGGTTTTGTGGTCGACTTTATTCAGGCCCACTGGCAAAACCGGTGGTTTTGGCCTTCATTTAATGTGGCGGACATGGCCATTTGCATAGGAATGGCTTGCCTTATTTTGGATGCTTTTGTGCGCAAGGAAACGAAAGGTCGCCTCTAGGAGAAGGGAGGAGAAACCCCATGCTGCCCGTACTCTACCGTTTGTCTGGTGACACCCCCGCTTCCACAGCGGTGGTTTATGTTTTGGCTTTGCTGGTATTCCTCTATGCCTTGTGGACGGGCTGGCAGGCCGTTGTTTATGCCAAAGCCAAAGGAGGGGCACCCAAAGGTTTTGCGAAGTTTTGGCCTGTGCTCCGCAATGGGGCCATAGGCCTGGGCATGGCCGGTTTTGGCCTTTGGTATATTTTGCCCGAGGTGCCGCTTTGGGGAGCCACCAAAGGGGAGGGGCTGCCCATTCCCGGCTATGGTGTTTTGGTGGCCTTAGGGTTTATAGTGGCAGCGGCGCTCCTCTCTCAGCTGTCCGGCTGGGAGTGGCTGGGGGCAGAGGGAAAAAAGCGCAAAGGGCAAATGTTGGACATGGTTTTCCACATTTTTATTGGAGCCATTGTGGGCGCGCGCCTGTTGTTTGTTCTGGTAAATTTAAGTGAGTATTCCAAAAACCCCTTCTCCATTTTCAGCTTGCAAGGGGGCCTCGTATTTTATGGCGGCTTTATAGGCGGTGCCCTTGCCGCTTTTCGCTTTGCAAAAAAACACAACATACCCTTTTTGCGTTTGGCAGACATTGCCATGCCGGCCATTTCCCTGGGGCAATGCCTGGGCCGCCTGGGGTGTTTTGCGGCAGCCTGTTGCCATGGCCGCATTGTGGGCGAAAACGCGCCGTGGGGAGTGCATTTCCCCGGGCATGCCGTGACAGATTTGTTGGGCAACCTTGCCAAAACGCCAAGCCAGGCATTTTTAACGCATGCGCATGACTCTCGCTGGGTGGATTTGGCGACAGGCCAAACCAGCCTGGCAGAAATGCCCGGCATGGTGCAAATTTCAGCCTGGGTATTAAAAAACGACCAAAGCCTGGCCGTGCACCCCGTGCAACTTTATGAGTCCGCCGGCCAATTGCTTTTGTTTTTGCTGCTGCTTTCCATGCGCTCCATGCGAAAATTCCACGGCCAAATTTTTGGCATGTGGCTGCTGGGCTATGCCATGCTCCGCAGCACCATAGAAGTTTTCCGCGGTGATTTGGAGCGCGGCACCCTGCACCACCTCCTCAAATGGCTGGACATGCCCACCACCGCCGCCAAAATTCCCCTGGAAGCCTGGTATAACATTTCCACCAGCCAAGCCATTTCCCTGGGGCTGGCCCTCTTTGGCACCTGGATACTCGCCCGTGGATGGAAAAACCGCACACTGCCCCCACCCCTGGCTTTGCCTGAAAAAAAGACGGCCTGAACTGGCCACCCTCCTTCAAATAGTTGGCTTAACTCCATGGCTTCAGATTACCCCCCCCCTGCGCTGAAACAGGGGTTAAGGCATTAGTTTTTTCTATAGAGCATATGAAGCCCTTGTTTTTTTCTCTATGGTTATACGAAGGCTTGGTTTTTTGTCGTTAAATAGATACAGAGGGTGGCAGTCTGTTTCTTGCCGGGGGAACGGACTTGAGGAGCAGCTCTCAAGTTTGCTTATGGAAGAGACATTCAGGTGGGTTGCTCCCAGAGAGGTTGAGCACAAATTCAGGAGAAATATGAAAACGGACAAATTTTTTGCAATGGGTATGCTTCTGCCCTTGTTGGCGGCCTGGTCTTATGCAGGGGAGGCCGGGGCGACGACAACGGCGGGCAAGGATGAGATTGTTATTACGAGCAAGAAAACGAAGTTGGACGTCCTGGGCTATGGGAAACTTCCCGTGAAGACAGATCCAAACCGTTATGACACAGAAGTGTTAATCATCAAACTTCCCCTCTATTATGAGTTGAGCTCCATCAAATGCTCGCTCAAAAGCCCGGGGGAAGCGCATTATTTTACGGAGCAGCAATGTGGAAAAATCCTCCATGGTGGTGTGGAGCTCAAAAAGCTGGCTGGGAAGATAGGGACTTTCATTCTGCAGTTTACGGAGCTTCCCGTTAAGCAAGGCGTCAATGAGTTTCACGTCCAGGTGACGGCGACACTGAAGAGTTGTGCCCCCCTCAAATATGTGGGGGCTGCAACGAAGACGGCAACGCATATGAGCCGTTGGTTTGTGCACATGCTTAACCCTCCGGGTCCGAAGGCAAGCTCTCACACCTCCAATGGGAATGTTGCGGCCAAGCCTGGTGCTGACGGCAAATGCAGCCCTGTTATTATTCCCATTGAGGTGGAGCACGAGGCGAAGCTTTCCTATAAGGTTAACGGCGGCCCCATTAAAACAGCGACGGCGCCTGCCTCACCGCCCCTTTTGCCGGGCTATGTGGCTTATGAGTTAAAGCTGTTGGATGCCATGCTTAACGCGGGAGAAACGCTTTCTTTGGAGCTGTGGTTTAACGACCACCTTGGCGGCGAAAAATCCCAACACGTTTTGTGGACGGTGGAATGTCCTTCAGAGGCCTTTGTCGTCGTTGAAGAGAAGCCAGAGGATGGGCATTCATCCAAGGTGAGTTTCCGCTTCTCCATATTCGGCGCGGTGGCTCAGCTGATGTGCAGCCTCAATGGCAAAGTAGAGCTTTGCCAAAGCCTGCTCTCTCACACCTATGAGAACCTCAAAGAGGGCACCTATATTTTCAAAGTCTATCCCGCGGAAAACCCCAAAGCCGTTGTTGAGCACTGCTGGACGGTTTCTCTTCCCAAAATAAAAATTGAAAAAGTCCCCGCGGAAAACACCTCCAAAACAGCTGTTTTCGAGTTTGGCATTGTAGGGAGTTTAAATGTGGAATGGGAATGCCGTCTCAATGGCTCCCCCATTGCATGCGAGGGCTCCTCTCTGGTGCTCAAAAACTTGGAAGAGGGAGAGCATGTTTTGGAAGTCCGCGTTAAAGGCAGCTTAGGAGAAGAAGGCCTAAGCTCCTATGCCTGGGAGGTATATGCCGAGGGGAGCAGCCTCACAGGCGAGGGGCAAAGCACCGAAGAGAGCGCCATGGAGCTGGTGGTCAGCAGCCAAGGAGGTTGCTCCGCAGCCGCCGGCTTGCCTTTGGGCTTTGTTGCGGTAGCAGGCTTTTTGGCACTCGCCCGCAGACGCAACCGCAGCTAAAGGCAACTTCCATTTGAGCGTTGTGTTCAAGCGCTCGGCCACATGGGCCGGGCGCTTTTTTTGCCCAGCTACCCTCTCCTTTAATATGTTTTTTCGCCTGCGCGGCGGGCATTTTAAATGAGGGTTTTTTTGTCGCCTCCGGCGAAGGGTTTTTTCGCTTTTGGTTTTGTTTTTTTCCCTCCGGGGGGGGAGTGGGCCTGCGGCCCGGCTATTTTCGCCCTGCGGGCGCACCTTGCCTTCGGCAAGTCACTTTTTTTGTCTGAACAAAAAAAGTAAC
>WRKR01000052.1:0-2600 GCA_009782175.1 Cystobacterineae bacterium | reverse complement strand
AACAGCTGTTTTCGAGTTTGGCATTGTAGGGAGTTTAAATGTGGAATGGGAATGCCGTCTCAATGGCTCCCCCATTGCATGCGAGGGCTCCTCTCTGGTGCTCAAAAACTTGGAAGAGGGAGAGCATAGTACGATTGCCAAGGCCGCTCAGACATATATTTAACTAATATAATATGTATTAGTATAATGGTCATTATATTAATGGCCATTAAATTAGCTGCGACCGATAGGTGATAAGATGAAGTTCTACGACAGAGAGGAAGAAATTGAGATACTCGGGAGGAATCGTAAGATATCGGAAAGGACGGGAACTTTTACCGTCATTACGGGAAGAAGGCGCGTAGGCAAGACAGAACTTATCAAAGAAGCGGAAAAAGAAAGCAGGGTGCTTTATCATTTCGTCCAAAAGAATTCCGAGTCTATGGTCTGCGAACAGCTTATCAGGGATGCGAAGGAATCTCTTGGCATCGATCTCATAAGGACGGACCGTTTCGATGACCTGTTCAGACAGCTGATGATATACGGAAAAGATAATGCGTTCACTTTTGTCCTAGATGAGTTCCAGGAACTGGAGAGAATAAACAAAGCGATAATAAGCGGCATACAGAACCATTGGGACAGCTACAAGAAAAGATCAAAGGTAAATCTGATCGCTTGTGGATCGGTATATTCGATGATGATCCAGATCTTCCAGAACAGCAAGGAACCGTTATTCGGCAGAGCATCATCCAACATGAATATTCATCCGTTCCCGCCGAGCGTGATAAAAAAGATACTGAAGGATCATAATCCCGATCACACCAGTGAGGACCTTCTCCTTCTGTACATGGTGTCGGGCGGCATCCCGAAGTACATAGAACTGCTGATGGATTCGGGCGCAGTATCATTCGATGATATGATCAGACATATATGCTCAAAGGACTCATTGTTCCTGAAAGAGGGGAAGGATCTCCTTACTATGGAGTTCGGAAACGAGTACGGAACATACCATTCTGTTCTGAGGCTCATATCGGAGGGAAGGAACACCGCGAGGGAGATAAGCGACTCGCTGAAAAAGGAAGCAGGACAGTATCTTGATAATCTGGAGAGAAAATATCTCTTGGTGAAGAAGAGCAGGCCTGTGTTCTCTGGCGACGGGAGCAGGAACATCAGATGGAAGATATCCGACAGGTACATTGATTTTTATTTCAGATTCATAAGCTGCAACATGTCTTTGATCGAGTTGAAAAAATTCGATATCCTGGAGGAAAAGATCAGAAAGGGATATCATGGGTACAGCGGCCGTGTGCTTGAGGAATACTTCAGAGAGAAGATCGCTGAGGAAGAGAGAATCACTCATATAGGGCAGTATTGGGACAGAAAGGGTATGAATGAGATAGATATCATTGCTTTGAATGACGTAGATATGAAAGCGATAGTTGCGGATGTCAAAAGGGATAAACGTAAAATTGATATCAGTGAACTGCGGAGAAAGGCGGGAACGGCGGCGGAACTGAACGAATTCGATATTGAATTCAGAGGATATTCGATCGATGATATGTGATCCGTGATCTAAGAAGATGCCGTATTGTTCAATAATGCAGATGACCGTGTACTTTGAAGTGACCATACTTATCGAAAAACGGTTTGCTTTATTCTTTTGAATCTCTTATCCTCTCGAAAAGTACCTTCTTCTCCTCTTCAGATCCCCTAACTCAATATTGATTATGCGCACTCTTTTCAGCGAAGTTACTTCATAGTTCAGGCGTTCGCACATTCTCCTGATCTGACGGTTCATCCCCTGTGTCAGTATTATCCTGAACTTTCTGCTGCCGATTCGTTCGACATGACACTTTTTGGTCATTGTACCGAGTATCGGTACGCCGGATCCCATTTTATCAATGAACGTCTTGGTTACAGGTCTGTGAACTGTGACTATGTATTCTTTCTCGTGACCGTACCTTGACCTCATCATCCTGTTAACGATATCCCCGTCATTCGTCATCAATATGAGGCCTTCCGAATCCTTGTCCAGACGCCCTATCGGATAGATACGTTCCGGATGGCCTACGAAGTTGACAATGTTATCCTTTTCATCGTGCTCTGTGGTACACACGATACCTTTCGGTTTATTGACCGCTATAAGTACCGTTACGGTATTGCCGTTCAATCTTTTACCATCTATCCGTATATCCTCGTCTGAAACGATCATCCCTGCGTATGCGGCGGCACCGTCAACGGTCACTCTCCCCTCTTCGATGATACGGTCCGCTTCCCGTCTTGAGCAGAATCCCGAATCGCTCAGGAATTTGTTGATCCGTACCTTTTCCGAACGCACGGTATATCGGATATGCCGTTATTTTATGAATGTTGCGGGACCATTATCTTTAAGAATCGTCCGTACATCAGAGTGAACATGGATGAAGCGGCCATAAAGAAAGCACAGGAACACTTCGGGAAGCTACTGAAGAAGCAGATGGAAAGAGTAGAGGCGATGAAGGCCTCCGGAGATCCGACGGACCTTTCCAAGCTGGATAAGATAATAATAGGAGTGTGCGGCGGTGACGGTATCGGGCCGTATATCTGCAATTCAGCAAGGATCGTCATGGAACACCTGCTGG
>WRKR01000051.1 GCA_009782175.1 Cystobacterineae bacterium | reverse complement strand
CTCGGAGAGTGGCTTTTTTTGGTTACTTTTTTTGTCCAGACAAAAAAAGTGACTCGCCGGGAGGCGAAACCTCCCCTCGCTGAAGGCGAAAAAACCCTTCGCCGGAGGCGACACTCCCCCCCCTGGAGGGGAAAAAAGAAATATTTTAAAAAACACCCTCACAAAAAAAACTTTTTCCTTTGAAAAGAGCCGGGCCGCAGGCCCCCTCTGAAAAACAACCCTGCCAAAAACCCTTCGCCGGAGGCGACACTCCCCCCCCCGGAGGGGAAAAAATAAACCCCCCCCCTCGGAGGGGAAAAATAAAAATAAAAATAAAAACATGTTTTAGCGGACTTTTTGCATCTGCCTTAATAGCTCCTTGGGCCCCAGGAAACCTTCAACACGGGGTTTGGAGAGCAATTCACCTTGAGGGTTGAGGAATATAACGGTGGGCAAGCCCCGCACGGAATAGCGCGCATAAAGTGCCTCTATGTTTTTGTTTTCCTTTGTGGCGTCCACTTTTATGCGCACAAAGCGCTCTGCTTCTTGCTGCACTTTTGCATCGGCAAAGCTTATTTTCTCCAGCTCCTTGCAGGCGGTACACCACTGCGCAAAAAAATCAATCAACACGGGGTGCCCTTGCTTTTGGGCTTGCAACAAAGCCTCTTCAAAAACAGCCATGGAGCTGTTTTGGGCTGAAAACCTATGGCTCCAAACCAAAGGAGCTTCGCGCAACGTTGCTGCAGGGGGCAACTCAAAACGCAGCAAAATGGCCAAAAGCAACATTCCCAACAGGGACGCTTTGGAGGGGTTTGCTGAAGCCTCGTTTGTGGAAAAACCGCTTGGGGCCTTCTCCCTGTTCCGGCGGATGCCACCTAAAAAAATGGCAAAAAACACAAGCCCCCCGGCCACCAGCAAGGTTGCCTTGCGCCCCAGGGTGTGTGTCATCCACACCACCGCCGCCTCAAAGGAGGGCCATGCCTCCTTTAAATAACTCAACGCCAGGGCCGCCAACAATAGCCCAAAAAAATATTTTACTCCCACCATCCACTTGCCGCCTTTGGGGAGCTTTATGGCAAATACGCCCACTATAAAAAAGGGCAAGCCTATGCCCATGGCATATATAAATAAACCTATGGCTCCCAACCAGAAGGCCTGCTGTTGAGCAATGTAGGTGAGCAGGCCCGAGAGGATCGGGCCCGTGCAGGGGGCTGCCAACAAGCCCGCCGCGCCTCCCATAAACAAGGCGCCCCAAAGGCTGCCGCCGCCGCCCATTTTCCCCAGACGCTGAGTCCACGAGAAGGGAAGGCGCAACTCAAAAGTGCCCAGCATGGAGGCGGCCAGGAGCGCCATAAAACCTGAAAGCCCAAGCAATACCCAACGGTTGCTGAGCAGAAAGCCAAAGGCCTGGCCTGAAAGCGCGGCTGCCATGCCGGCCAGGCTGAATACCAGGCCCATGCCCAAAATGTAGGCTGTGCTGAGGGCCACAGCCTGCAGTTTGCTGCGGGCTTGGGAGGCTCCTAATACGCCTACGGTAATGGGGATGAGGGGATAGACGCAGGGGGTTAAGGCCGTCAACAGCCCCCCCAAAAAAAGTATTCCACCGGCTTTCCACCAGGGGAGGCCCTCTGAAAAAGAAGCCAGCCCCTCCGAGGCCCCTAACTCAAAGGACAAGCCCTCAGGCCAAAAAACCAAGGCCAAACTCGCAGCCAAAGCCCCCACACACAGCCAGCCTATGCCCAGAGGCTGCAAAGGCGTTGAGGGGCTTGTCATGCTTTCTCCATGGGCTTTTTTATAAGTATTTATTCTCCTTAACGCTTCGTTTTTTTGTTGTAAAGCATAGGGCGAAACCCGGGGCGAAACCCGCCTGCCTGGGGCTGAGCAAAACCCATGAGGTGCTGTCGGACATAAGTGGACTTGACGAGTCCATATTAACATGGTTATGACACTTCCATGCCCAAGGCACGCATCTATCTCGACAACCACGCAACAACCCCTGTGGATGAGCGTGTGTTGGAAGCCATGCTTCCTTATTTAAAAGAAAATTTCGGCAATGCCTCCTCGGGGAGCCATGCCTTTGGCTGGGAGGCGGAGGCGGCCGTCAACAAGGCGAGGCAGCAGGTGGCCGAGCTTATTGGGGCGGAGCCCTCTGAAATTATTTTCACTTCGGGGGCCACCGAGTCCAACAACCTGGCCCTCAAGGGTGCTGTGGATTATTATAAAGCCAAGGGGAACCATATTGTTACGCTCCAAACAGAGCACAAAGCGGTGCTGGAAACCTGCAAGTGGCTTGAGCGTGTGCGCGTTGAGCGCATGGAAGAGCTCAAAGCACTGCGCCTCATGCAACTTTTGGGGCGCGCCGTTCATGAGGATGAAATCCCCTCCCTCTCTCAAACGCACGCATTGCAGGAAGATCTGCTTTTGCAACTCTGGGCTTCAACTGTGCAAAGCGGTGCGCGTGTCAGCTATTTGCCGGTGCAGCAAGATGGTCGCGTTTGCTTAAAAAGTTTTGAAAAGGCCTTGCAGCCTTCCACCGTGGTGGCCTCGGTAGGTTTGGCCAACAGTGAAATAGGTACCCTCCAACCCATTGATGAAATAGGCGCCCTTTGCCGAAAGCATGGTGTGCTTTTTCATGTGGATGCTGTGCAGGGTGCAGGGAAAGTCCCTTTTCATGTAGAAGAAGCTTCAGCGGATTTGGTTTCCCTCTCCTCGCACAAACTCTATGGCCCCAAAGGCATAGGTGCCCTCTATGTCCGAAAAAAGCCCCGCATCCGACTCTCCCCTCTGCTCCATGGCGGTGGGCAGGAGCGCGGCATGCGCTCTGGGACACTCAATGTGCCCAGCATTGTCGGCTTTGGGAAGGCGTGTGAAATTGCAAAAGCAGAGCAAGCAACAGAAGCCACGCGGTTGAAAGCCTTGAGGGAGCGCCTGTGGAAAGGCATTTCTTCTCAGTTGGATTTTGTCTCCGTTAACGCTTCCATGGAGCACCGTTTGCCGGGGAACCTCAGCATTGCCTTCTCTTTCGTCGAGGGAGACGCCCTCATGAGAGAGCTGAAAAGCATTGCAGTATCAACGGGCTCCGCTTGTGCCTCTGACTCTCTGCAGCCTTCCTATGTTTTGTCTGCGTTGGGGCTTGGGGATGAGGTGGCGCATTGCTCTTTGCGTTTTGGGTTGGGGCGTTTCACAACAGAGGCTGAAATAGACGAAACCATTGCGCGCGTGACGAAGGCCGTCTTGCGCCTGCGTGAAATTAGTGTCCTCTATGAGATGGCAAAACAGGGTGTGGACTTAAAAGGTTTTCAGTGGTCACAACATTAAAGCAACAACCATGAGGTATGACACCTATGCAGTATAGCGAAAAAATACTCGAGCATTTCAACAATCCACAAAATGTCGGCACCTTGGACAGCGCGGACCCCAACGTGGGCACGGGCCTTGTCGGCGCCCCTGCTTGCGGGGACGTTATGCGTTTGCAACTCAAAATATCCGACGCCGGCATTATTGAAGACGCGCGCTTCAAAACCTTTGGCTGCGGCTCGGCCATTGCCTCCAGCTCTCTGGTTTCAGAGTGGGTGAAGGGCAAAACCTTGGATCAGGCTGCCACCATAACCAACAAAGCCGTTGCGCAGGAGCTCTCTTTGCCGCCTGTGAAAATCCATTGCTCTGTGTTGGCTGAAG
Source organism: Cystobacterineae bacterium (assembly GCA_009782175.1). GTDB lineage: Bacteria > Myxococcota > Myxococcia > Myxococcales > Myxococcaceae > WRKR01. The sequence goes on along the minus strand of WRKR01000051.1, from coordinate 9,996 downwards.
ACGCCATTAAAGCCGCCATTGAAGATTTTAGACAAAAACAGGCCGTCCGCAATGGCACTCAAACGCCGGAGGCCAACCATGGCTGAGATGGCTACGGAAAAAACGGTGCACATTACGGACAGCGCTTTTGGGCGCCTGCAAAAATTGTTGGCAGAGCGCCAAACGCCTTCGGCGGGTTTGAAAATTTCAGTGCGCGGCGGGGGTTGTTCCGGCTTGTCCTATGGCATGGAGTGGGCAGATGCACCCGAGGGGGATGATCTGGTGTTTGAGCGCTCGGGTGTTCGTATTTTTGTCGACCCCAAAAGTTACCTCTATTTGGCGGGCTCCGAGTTGGTTTATGTAGAAACCCTGACAGCCGCGGGTTTTCGCCTCAACAACCCCAACGCGAAAGCAAATTGTGGATGCGGTAAAAGCTTCAGCTGCTAGCACCTCTTTCTTTGAGTTGTTTCACATAGAGCCCTCGGTAGATCCGGAGCTCCCTTTGCTGGAAGCCACCTATTATGAGCTTTCACTCAAGCTGCACCCGGATTGCAACACGGGTGCGGACTTGAAAACGCGGCTCCATGCCCTGGAGCAAACAACCCAACTCAATGAGGCTTATGCAACTTTGTTAAGCCCCGAGCGTCGCGCCTTCTATTTGCTCAAAATATGCGGCGTTGACTTGGATGACAAACACAGCGCCCTTCCTTTCACCGCCCAGCCCCCCCCTGCTTTTTTGAGCTATGTGTTGGAGCTTCGAGAAGAGTTGCACAAGGCTTTCTCCCAGAGGCAAGCCGACACACTCCAAAACCTGGAGCGCCTTGCCAAAGAAGCCCTCCAGAAAGAGTTAGAAGAGGCTTGCCGGCACTTGCGAAGCTGCCTCCTGCATAGAGCGGAGCTGTCTCGCCTTCAGCCTCAGGGAGGTGAGGCAAAGGCCTCTCCCTCTCCTGCAACTGGGGCAAAGGAACTTCAACAGGCCGCCGCACACTTGCTTTGTGTGCGTTATTGGCAACGCTTCCTGAAAGACGCAGAACTTTTCCAAGAGGAGCTTTTCTCGTGAGTGGATTGCTGCAAATAAGAGATCCTCAAAAGCCTCTTCCCCCTGCACCGGCCATCGGCGTTGATTTGGGGACGACGCACTCTCTGGTTGCCGTGGTGACTCAAGGCAAGCCCAGCTGCCTGGTTGTGGATGAGGACAACTCACAGGTGTTGCCTTCTGTCGTCCACTATAGCGCCAACGGCAGCGTCGTCGTCGGGAAATATGCAAAACAGCTGGCCTTTCAATTCCCCGAAGACACCCTCGCTTCCGTCAAACGCTTTATGGGAAAAAGCCGGAGCGAGTTTGAGGCCAAACGACTGGCGAGCTATCGCCTTGCCCCTGGAGAAGGCCCTCTGGCTTTTCAAGTTTCAGGGGGGCCTGCCGTGACGCCTCTGGAGGTTTCCGCAGAAATTCTGCGCGCCCTCAAACAGAGAGCCCATGCCGCCCTCTCCTCTAAAATTACTCAAGCTGTTATTAGTGTCCCCGCCTATTTTGACAATGCCCAAAGGCAGGCCACTCAAGACGCGGGAAGGCTTGCGGGCCTGGAAGTTTTGCGCCTCATTAATGAGCCTACGGCGGCGGCATTGGCCTATGGCCTGCAAAGCAAAAAACAAGGCTGCTTTGCGGTGTTTGACTTAGGGGGAGGGACTTTTGACATTTCCATCCTCAAACTCACCGAAGGCATTTTTGAAGTTAAAGCCACTGCGGGAGACTCCGCTTTGGGGGGGGATGATTTTGACTTGAGCATTGCTTGCGCATTGCTTGAAAAGTGGAACATAGAAAACCCCACGCCCCTCCAGCGACAGGCTTTGCTGAGCGCGGCAAGGCAACTCAAAGAGCAGCTGAGCCAGGAGACAAGCGTAGACATTTGTTTTGAAGAACATAGCGCAACGGTGGTGCGGGATGACTTGAAGCAATGGATAGAGCCTTTTTTTAAGCGCATAAACTTTGCTTGCAAACGCGCCCTCAAAGATGCGGGGCTTGCGGAGGGAGAAATTCAAGAAGTGGTATTGGTAGGGGGCTCCACGCGCATGCCCGAGGTACAGCATTGGGTAGAAAAAATTTTCGGCAAGCCCGGGCTTTGGGAAGTAGACCCGGAAAAAGTGGTGGCCCTGGGGGCAGCCATTCAAGCCCACTTGCTTTGCGGTACCCATGACGCAGAGGTGTTGCTGCTCGACGTCATCCCCCTCTCCCTGGGGCTTGAAACCATGGGGGGGATGACAGAAAAACTTCTCCCGCGAAACAGCACCATTCCGGCCAGGGCCACCCAAACCTTCACCACCTTTAAGGATGGACAATCCGGCATGGAGATTCACGTCGTCCAGGGCGAGCGTGAGAGCGCCAAGGACTGTCGCTCCCTGGCCAAATTTCACCTTAAGGGCATTCCCCCCATGGCGGCGGGGTTGGCGCGCGTTGAAGTCCGTTTTGCTGTGGATGCCAACGGGCTTTTGTCTGTTGAGGCACAGGAGCTTGGCACCGGAATTCAACAAGAAGTTGCCATACAACCCTCTCATGGTTTGAGCGAAGAAACCATTGAGCGGATGATTAAGGCCTCTATTGTCCACGCGCAGGAAGACATTTTTTCAAGGCTCCTTATAGAGCAGCAAATAGAAGCCAGACGTGTGCTGGCGGAGCTCCACAAGCAAATGAAGGCGCATGCGGATTTGCTCTCTGCTGAAGAAGCCACCTCTCTTTGGGAAGCCTCAAAACAACTGGAGGCGCTTTTGGAAACAACTCAAGAAGCGGCCAAGCTTCGACAGGCCGTTTTGGCTTTGGACAACCAAGCCAAGGGTTTTGTGGAACGCATTATGAACCATTCCATTCAATCCGTGTTGCAAGGCCATTCCATGACAGAGTTTTAAAGAGGAGTTTTAAGACATGCCCAAGTTACGCTTTATTCTCCCCTGGACAACAAAAGAAGCCCATGGTGAGCAAGGCCAAAGCATTTTGGAAGTTGGCCAAAAAGCCCAGGTACCATTGGGGCACATGTGCGGCGGTGTTTGCGCCTGCTCCACCTGCCACATATGGGTACGCCGCGGGGCAGACAGCCTGCCTGAGCCAGAAATTGCGGAGTTGGATCAGCTTGAATATGGGTTTGACTTAAAGCCTTGCTCGCGTTTGGCCTGCCAGGCTTTGGTTGGGGAAGAAGAGCTTGAGGTGGTGGTGACAGAAGAGTCCTTGAGAGCCTATTTTTCTGAAAACCCCGAGGAGGCGCGCAAAGGCAGAGAAGAGGGGTTTTGGCCTTTTTCCTCATAGCCCAAAACCTTGCAAAAGGCTTGCAGCAAGGCGGACTCCACCTGGGCGCGCGAAGGTGTTGGCGACAACTCTGCTTCAAGTGAAGTGACGCCTGCTTCTCGGATTCCACAAGGGACAATAAGCTTAAAATGCTCAAGCTTGGGGGCCAAATTTAAGGCAAAGCCATGGCGCGTATACCAGCGAGAAATGTGCACCCCCACCGCTGCAAGCTTGCGCAGCCCCCCATGGCGGCTTTCAACCCATACGCCGGGCCACCGCGGCTCTCTGTGCCCTTGCACCCCCCAGGGCCTCAAGGCCTCAATAATGGTTTCTTCCAGGGCCCTCATGTATTTTTTGACGTCCTGCCACACCCCCTGAAGCTTCAGCAGGGGATAGACCACCAATTGCCCCGGGCCGTGGTATGTCACATCCCCCCCGCGATCCACCTCATAAAGCTCTATACCCTGCGCGGCCAAGGCCTCTTTTGAAGCCAACACATGCGCTGCATTGGCCAAGCGCCCAAGCGTAAAAACAGGGTAGTGCTCCAAAAACAGCAACACATCCCCCATTTTCCCCTCCTGCTGCATGGCCTGGATGCGGTGCTGCAAAGCCAGCCCTTCAGCATAGGGGGTTTTGCCCAAACTGCAGTGGTGCAACGCTTTCAAATGTCCTCCACCTTCAAACATTCTTTGTCTTCAAACATTCTTTGTCTTCAAACATTCTTTGTCTTCAAACATTCTTTGTCTTCAAACACCTTTTATCTTCAAATATCTTCCGTTGCGGCTTTGGCCTGTTGAAGGCAAGCCTTGCATAGCCATTTTCCACCTTTGGCTTGCCAACCTCCCTGGGCTTCTCCTTCGCATAGCATACAGGTGGGAGGGCAGGGGGCAGGGGCATTTATTCCGGGGGGCAGTGGGGCACGGCTATGTGCCTCGAGGCGAGAGAGGTGGCGCAGCATTTTTTGGGCTTTGGCTTTAAGGCCTGCTTGTTGGCACAGCGTGGCTGCAAGGCGCAGGCAGGAGATGGCTTCAGCATGGTTTCCTTCCACTTCGGCTGTCTGTGCCTTTTGAAGGAGTTTTCGAAAATTATACAAAACACCTCCGGGGGGAGAGGGGCTTTGGGCAAGAGGGCGCTCCAATGCCACGCGGATAAGCGCTCAATAGCGGATTTGGACTCCCGGCCAATCGATGTTGGGCGCACAGCATTTGCTTGTGTCCAGTTTATAGAGGTCGTTATAACCCACGCCAAAAAACCTGCCATCTACTGTTTTATAGAATACATGCTCTTTGCCGCCACCCACTTCCAGGACAGGAGCGGCCGTCAAACGCAAGGTCGGCCTTTCGCCATAAATCATTTTAAATGCACTGCCGCCTGTTTGCCCCCACGTATATACCTTGCCCTCTTCGCTCAGAGCAATAGAGCCAACATAGCGCGCATATAGCTGCGTCACGTTGCGCAGAATTTCAACGGGAACAGGAGAGCTGAGGGCAGTGGAAGTTGTCCCTTGGCCAAGCGCGGCATGTAGTCCCCACCCAATGACGGTTCCGTCGTTGAGCAAGGCTTCACCCCAGCCGTTGCCGCCGCCAATATAAACAATCTGCTTTGCATAAGGTGTCAGGTTTGCAACCAGGGTTGGTGTGCGAACAATCTGCTGTACGCCATATTTTGTTCCCTGGAAGCCCAGGCCGCTGGCCTCATTGTCACCCCAGGCCCAGACATGGCCTTCTACGGTGACGGCGAATGCACCTTCATAGGCGCCGCCAATGAGACGAGCCCTCTCGCCATTTAAATGGACGTGTACAGGCTCCTGACTGTTTTTGTTGCCGCCATTGCCCAGTTGGCCATAGAGGTTATGCCCCCACGTCCAAACCCTGCCCTCTCTGTCCAAGGCCATGCTGAAATATTCTCCAGCTGAAATTTGGACGACATGGGAAAGGACGGTGCAGGGGGTATGGGTATAAATGCCGGAATTGGGTTTGCATCCGGTTTCGCCATAACCGCTCTGGCCCCATCCGCTGACATTGCCGCTGCTATCCAGCGCCAGCAGGTGGTAGGCGCCGCCGGCCAAAGCCACAATGTTGCTCAGGCTGTTTATTTTTGTGGGTGCGGCATGGGAGGCAACGACTGTTTGGCCATTCCCCTGCTGAGCGGAGCCGCGAAAGCCCCAGACAAAAACATCGCCCTCTTCAATGTTAACTCCTGTCGTAATGAGAGAAGTTTTGGATGCTGACACGGGCAAATATTGCCCCTGAGCCTGAAAAGCCAGCAATGTCCCGACAGAAAAAACAAACCACAAAGGTGTCTTTTTCATTTCGCTCTCCTGAATTCAAATTTTTAAGGGATCAACCTCACCAAGCTCTCGTCGGCTCTATAGAGTGCGAAGTTGCCCTCATTTTGCACCTGGACGAAAGTCGCACCGCTGTTGGCGGTGATGGACATCCAGATGATCCTTGTGCCGTTTGTAATGACAAGGTTTCCATCGGGCAGCAATTCCGCATAAGCGCCGGCGTTGCCTGGGGTGAAAGAAGTCCAAAGGATGGTGGAGTCAGCGATGGGCAAAAGCTCCAGGCTGCCGTTGGGCTGCATGCGCAGGCGGAATTGGCCGTTGGGAGAGAGCAGCTCTTCGCCTGGGTATAGCCTGTCTCCTATGGTGAGGCGTCCAAGGCTACGGCTTGCGGCATGAACGGCTTTGAGTGCGTTGAGCATGCCATATCCGGTGAAGTCGTCACGGCCGGGCGGGGCAATGTCCTCCGCTGAATGGCGCAATATCTCTTCAACTTCAGCTGCGCTTAAATGGGGGTTGATGGACAAAACCAATGCAGCCACGCCTGCCACATGGGGGGCTGAGGCGGAGGTGCCGTTGAAGCTCGTGAGATAGTCGCCACCATTGTTTGTGGTATAGACAAATACGCCTGGGGCACAAACATCCACTTCAGGCCCAAAATTGCTTCCCCACCAGGTTTCCAAGTCGGCACTGGTTGGGCTTTTGCGCTCTCCCCAGGGGTTGCATGCAGCCACCGCAATGGTTTCGGGAAGACGGGCAGGATAGCCCACGGGGCCATTGTCATTCCCTGCAGAGAAAACAACAACACTCCCTCGCCCTCCACGGCCATGGGTTTTGGCATGGATGATGGCGTTGTTGATGGTTGTGGAGGAAAGGCTCCAGCCCCAGCTGTTGCTTAAAACATCCGCCCCGCGGTCGGTGGCCACAGCAATGCCATCTGCGGCTTCTGCAGGCGTGCCGGACCACCTTCTTCCTATTGGGTTTCCGTTGAAATCCAAAGCATCGACAACATCTGTTATTCTCACCCCCATGAGGCGGCTGCCAGGTGCAACGCCGCTGATGCCTATGCCGTTATCCGCAGCTGCGGTCGCAATGCCGGCGCATGCTGTTCCATGGCTGTCCCTCAGATCTAAAGGGTTGGGGTCATCCCTTTGCAGCATCGCATCATAACCCACCACCAATTTGCCAGGGGTGTTGAGGTCGGCATGCGCATAGTCCACGCCCTCATCCAGGACGGCAATGGTAATATGAGGTGAGCCCATGCTGATATTCCACGCATCCACCGCGCGAATGTCTGCCCCGGAAACGCCCCCATTTTGCCCTGTGTTATTCAAAGCCCACTGCTGAGGAAAAAGAGGATCATCCGGGACATAAGCAGGTTTGATCAGCTGCAAAAAATTGGGCTCCGCATAGAGTGCCAGGCCGCTCTCATAATAGCGGTTGGCCATGGTTAAGGCGTCTACCCCTGCCTCTTCCTGCACAGCCAAAACAAAGAGGTGGGGAGCCCATGTCAGCTGGCGAACAATGCGGACTTTGTTTGTGGCGTTAAATTCCTCTATGTTCTGCCTTGTCAGCTCTGCTTTAAAGCGCACATTAAACTCTTCTGTGAGGATGGCTGGCTCTCCAGAGGGCGAGGTGAAGACGGCCAACTCCCTGCTACCTTGAGGCAAGGCCTCTGGAGGCAGAGCTTGGGCGGACTGAGTTTGGGGCTGTTGATAAAGGACAATGCCCTTGCCCAACTCCACCCTGCTTAAATGCGGCACACTCACATTCAGCGCTGCCATCAGCTGTTGTTGGCTTTGAGCGCTTATTTCAGCGGAATGACGCACAGCCCGGTGGGTTGTGGATTGAGAAAGCTCAATTTTTTCGCCTTCATACCAATAAAATGCCGGGCCACCCTCATGTGAAGGCTCTGCCTCTTCAGCTTGGGCGCTTTGAGGATGATCGGCAGCTTGGGCGCTTTGAGGATGATCGGCCACTTGCGCATGAACATCCATGCTACCGGTTGCCTCAGCCACCTCTGCCATACACCCCAACAAGCCCAAGGAAGCCAGAAGAGCTAAGCTCCATAATTTTTTCGAAACCATGCCGACCTTGGGTGTGGCCTTGTGTTGATCCAACTTGTGTTGATCCAACTTGTGTTGACCCAAAGTGTGGAATTGTTTTTGCCGTTTAAAGCCATAATGTCGAAAAACAATTTTTATTTTCATGGTTTATGTCCTTCCAAGACAAAATATACATGGTGAAATGGCTCCACACATAACAGCCCTTGAGCTCTTTTTCCCCCTGCACAAAAGGGTGGCTTTCTCAGGGTGGCTTTCTCATCAAAGTGTTTTTTATATTATCTGTCTCGCACCTGCAAAGTTGCTAATTCTACGAGAAAACTGAGGGCCTCTGCCTAAAGCTTTTGAAAACATTTAGGTTATTTTTTTAAGTGCCTTGCTGGCCTCAAACCTGACCTTTGGGCAACTCAACTGAGGGCGTTTTGCCGTTGAATGGAGATTGGACCGTTTTGAGGAAGGGCAAAGTTTATGGGCGTTATTTCTCGTTGGTTGGGTCAGGGGCAAGGCGTTGGTGCAGCTGCAAACGCTTCAGATGCGGCACTCAACACGCTGGGGAAGCCAACGGTTCCTAAAAGCCCTGTGGATCAGTTTGAAGGGATTTTGCCTCGTTTGCCCATACAGACGACAGTGGGGACGCAGCCCAAGGCAGCAAGCGATGAAGCGCAATACTTGCGCGTAGCGCAGGAGTCCCAAACGCGCTCTGCTGGACTTGGGTTTCGCTGTGCGGCGGCCAGAGAGCTGTAGTTTATCGTACACTGGGGTTTTGAAGCCCGCCTACATTCCTCAATATGGGCAAGTTGTAGGGCCCAGCTCCCCCGGTATTGTGGGTTTCAACCCACTCCCAAATATTTTCAAAATCCCACGCGCTGGCCCCATCCGTCGTCGCCCAGTGGCTGGCCGTTGTCCACCAATGGGGGTCGCTGACGGAGTTGTCGCCGCTTAGGGGGAGGTTTTGGCCGTGCTTCGTGAAGGGGGCGGTTTCCGAGTTTGTCAGTTGGACGGGAGCGTCATTCTCATACAACCGCATATTTTCTTTCGCATAGTTGTTCATGAGGGTTGTGGGAGCCAAACCATTTCCTCCTGTTACGCGCCCGAGAGCCTCATAAACGGGGTTCACCGCTCTGATTTCTGGGCTTAGCGCCACGCAGTTTTTCACGGTGCCACCCACTCCTCCTGTCACGCCGCCAATGCCGCCCCAACCACCACGAATGTTGCCCGTGGCATAGCAGTTTTGCACCGTGCTGCCATAGTTTCTCCCCACCACGCCGCCGCTTATGTAGTCACCACGAATGTTGCCCGTGGCATAGCAGTTTTCTACCACGCCACCATCGTTCAACCCCACCACGCCACCGGCATACCAGGCGCTGGTGAGCTCCACGTTGCTTGTGGAATAACTGTTTTGCACCCTACCGCCATTGTTTTCTCCAACCACGCCGCCTATGGAGGCCTGGCCGGCGAGGTTGCCTGTGGCATAGCAGTGTGTAACCGTGCCGCCATTGTTTTCCCCCACCACACCGCCGGAAGGGCCACCTGGGCCATAGATGTTGACTGCAGCATGGCTGCTTCTCACAGTGCCGCCCTCATTTATCCCCACCACGCCGCCAACAGCGCCAATGTTGCCCTCAAAGTTGCCCTTGGCATGGCAGTTGTGCACAAGCCCGCCGTTGTTCCTTGCCACCACAGCGCCGCCGCTGGGGATGTTTCTCATGCTGAAGCCCAGCACCCCGAGGTTTTCAATGGCTGCACTTGCGCCAATAACGCCAAACAAACCCAGCTCGTCAAAGGGGGCAGAGGGGAAGGAGAGTTGAAGGCCGGAGAGGGTGTTGTCGCTCCCATTAAAACTGCCCTCAAAGGGGGCGTCTGCGCTACCTATAGGCACCCAGTTGCTGGGGTGCAACCAGGCATTGGGGTCGTTCTCCAGGGTAGGCAGCACCACATGCTCCACCAGTTGGTAATGCCGCATAAGGCCCTCAGCCGTATTGGCATAGCTGTTGAAGGCCTCCAGGTTGGCTTGCCTCACGGGAATGGGGCGGTTTTTTTCCAACCCATCCATGAGGGGCATGCGGACAATTTGTATTCCACCCAGCGGTGGGTAGTTTTCCGGTATATGGCTAAAACTCAGGTGGAGGGCCGCAGCGCCCTCGCTAAACGCTGCTTCACCGTCATAGTGGACACTAACCCTAAAATATTTGGCACCCCCCTCCACACGGCTTTCTATGTTGAGGTGCAAGGCGGAGCTGATGCTCAACTCCACCTGCTCTGCCTCATGCTCACTGGCGAAGCCCGAGAGGCTAACAGAAAAATGTGTAGAGGGCTCAATAGGCGAGAGTGTTATTGGGCTTGTGGCTACTTCAACACTCAAGGGGTGGAGGGTGAGCGAGAGGAGTGCTGTCCAC
>WRKR01000050.1 GCA_009782175.1 Cystobacterineae bacterium | reverse complement strand
TTCTTCTTGGGTTTTACCCTGGGCTATAAAGGTTGTTCGGAGACCCAACTGCGCTCCTATATGGAGGGCGCAGCTGAGCCGCCGCAATAAGACAAACTTAAGCTATTGAGGAATGTGCGAAGGCATGGCCACCGGCTGCCCCAAAAGGCTCGGGAGTTGGCCTTCCACATATGTCCACGGGGTGGTGAGGAATGCCGCCGGGAAACCTTCGCTTCTGCGCAACAATCCAGCGCTGATGTTAGCGCCGCCGAGGTTATTTAAGCCTATGTTGCTCCAACTGGTGGTGCCTTCACTGTTTTGCATGCCGTCGAAGGCATGGTTGTTTGTCAAAGTGCCGTTGTTTATGTTTCTTCCCGCCACACGTCCGACATCGGCGGTGCCGCTCACCCTGGGGTTCAACGCCAGGCTGTTTTGCACTGTGCCGACGTAGTTCTGCCCCACCAGGCCGCCGACATTGATGCCGCTACCGGTGACACTGCCCGTGGCATAGCTGTTGTGCACGGTGCCTCCGAAGTTATTATCCCCCACCAGGCCGCCGACATAGTCGAGGCTCCCGCTGACACTGCCCGTGGCATAGCAGTTTTGCACTGTGCCGGTGTGATAGCCCACCAGGCCGCCGACACAGTTGCTGCTTCCGTTGACACTACCCGTGGCATAGCTGTTTTGTACTGTGCCGGTGTTATAGCCCACCAGGCCGCCGACGTCGCCGACACCGTTGACACTGCCCGTGGCATAGCTGTTTTGCACTGTGCCGGAGTTAACGCCCACCAGGCCGCCGACAAAGCCGCTACCGTTGACACTGCCCGTGGCATAGCTGTTTTGCACGGTGCCTTGGTTGTTATAGCCCACCAGGCCGCCGACATGGTTGCTCCCATTAACACTGGCTTCTGTCAGCCTAAGGTTCTCCAGGGTGGCGCCTTGGCCTATATAGCCAAACAAACCCTGGTTGTTGCTGCCAGAGGCACGGATGCGAAGGCGGAGAAACTCGTGGTTTTCACCATTCAAACTGCCCACAAATGGGGCCTCATATGTGCCAATCGCCGTCCAGTTGCTTTCTGTGGGTTGAGCAGGCTCGGCAAGGTTAATGTTTTCTGTCAACCTATAGTGCCGCGTCAGGCCCGCCGCCGTGTTGGCATAGCGGTTAAAGGCCAAAATATTGGCCTGGTTCAGCGGAATGGCGCGGCTGGTGGCCTGCCCATCTATAATGCTCATGCGGATGCTTCTGCTTTCAGCGTTATAGCCCGATATATTGGTCAGGCTCAGGTTGAAGGTTGCAAAACTTTCGGGAAAGGCCGTCTGCCCATCATATTCCACTGTTATATAAAAAGTTTGGCTTGTTTCCGTCGTCTCCTCGGGGTCGCTTGCCACCTCAAAACTCAGTCCCCTTATAAAGTCTATGCTGAGCCTTGCCCTGCTGGCGCCGTCTATGTTGTCGAAGCCTGAAACCACCACCCTGAAAGTGGCGGAATGCTCGCCATAAACACCATCCCTTATGGGGGTGAGCGTTGCCGTGCTAGGGCTAATGGCCATCTGCAGGCCCTCTTCTGAGGGTTGTCCCCACTGGGCATAAACCGTGAGGTTCTCCAAAACAGGTGTGAGGACAGTGAAAACCGCTCCACTCCCATCCGCCTGCATGTTCCACCCCAAAAATTTATAGCCCTCCCGTGTGGGTGCCTCAGGCAAAGCGTCTATGGTGGACATATGCGGCCCCACCGTTTTGCTTTGCGGGTTGGCCTCGGTGTCCCCACCATTTTTGTCAAAAATAACCGTATAAACCCCTTCTAAGGGTTCGATAATTGTCTCCGGTGTGGAAGAAGAGCAGGCACTTAAGGCTGCACTCAGCAACACACACAGCAATATATACGGCATGCCAATGAAAAAGCGTTTCAGGGGGATTTTTCTGGTGGGGCTTAAATTTTGAGTGGTTTTCATTCCAGTTTTTCCGGGGCTGTTTCGGCCTATATACAACAGGGCGTTTGTTGCTGAGTGTTGTTTCAAAAAAAATTATTTTTTTAGCTTTTGGGTCGAAAGGGCACGCTTTTCACTCCCCAACAGTGTCGGTTTTTATTGATGTTATGTCAGCAAATATTGACATTTTGTCGCTCAAAACATGACACAATGTCAAGTTTTATTGACATTTGAGTGCATGGGTTTGAGCTGTATTTCTCCCAAAAACAGACCCCCTACAAAAACAGCACCCCCTTAAAATTCAATGAATTTGTCGAGGAGGGAGGCGGATAAGGCTGAAAGGCGCTCGCTATCACCGTAGGCATGGGCTGGAAGGGTTTTTTGGCGACTTGCTATGAAAGTCGAAAATCCATCAACGCGAGCAGTGGACAATTGTCGCAGGGGTGGATTTAGGCGCGTTTCAATCCATGTGCCTCGCAAGCCTATAAAACTTGGCCTTGAAAGCTTGAGAGCCAAAGGAGAACATGTCGAGCAAAAGGAGAGCATCAGGCCCATGCTGCGGGGCGAGAATGTGGTTTGACCGCCACAACCCCGACGTTGTTTCTGGCGAGCTAACCGTCACAGACCGCTCGCACGGGCGCGCAAAGGGGACTCGGGTGCCCCGAATAGAGCCGGATGAGCTGATATGTCGACGCCATCAACATATCAACAAAACATGTCGACATTTGTTCGTTTTGTCGACATATCCTTTGACATCCACACAAAGCCGATGCAAGATCGATACGTATTAACCCAAATACATTCAAAAGCATGAGCTATACCTCTCCACCTCAGTGGCACCCACAAACCCCCTATAATGACTTGCCATTGCTCCCCCCAACCGTCGAATTAGAGACCAAAAGGGTGCTCAAATGCTGCATTGAGGCCCGTGCCGCATTAGCGGAACTCAAGCAGGCAGCCGAGCTCATTCCTAATCAGGCGATGTTGATAAATACAATTCCAATGCTGGAAGCGCAAGACAGCTCGGCCATTGAAAACATTGTGACAACAGCGGATTTGCTTTTTCAGCATGCGCAAAACGATGCACCGGCAGACCCAGCCACCAAGGAAGCATTGCGCTATCGCTCTGCACTGCATTGGGGCTTTCAGCAACTGAGAGAACGTCCGCTGTGTACCGCAACGACTATCGGCATTTGTCGAACGTTGAGGAAAGTCGACATGGATATCCGGCGTTCGCCCGGCACTCAGCTCATCAACGACAGCACGGGCGCTATCGTCTATACACCACCAGAAGGCGAGAGTCGCTTGCGCGACTTGTTGAGCAATTGGGAGCGTTTTCTCCACAACCAGACCGATATAGATCCGCTTGTCCGTATGGCTGTTGGGCACTATCAGTTTGAAGCCATTCATCCCTTTACGGACGGCAACGGGCGCACGGGGCGAATTCTCAACATCCTTTATTTAATCCAGGAAAACTTGCTGACTTTGCCAATTCTTTATTTAAGCCGCCATATTATCAATCATAAAACAGATTATTATCAATCGCTTGCAGATATAACCCGCCATCATGCCTGGGAGCCATGGCTGTTATTTATGTTGCAGGCCATTGAGGAGACCGCCCGTTGGACGACGCACAAAATTGCTGCTATCCGCCAGCTGGCTGAGCACACCGTCAACTATATCCGAACATCTCTGCCTAAAATTTATAGCCGAGAATTGGTCGACACCATTTTCGAGCAGCCCTATTGCCGAATTTCAAATCTAATTGAAAAAGGCATCGCCCAACGCCAAACCGCTTCGCGTTTTCTCAAGCGCCTGGTTGACAACGGCGTGCTGAAGGAGCTGTCTACAGGCCGAGAAAAATTGTTTATTCACCCAAAACTCATGCTGTTGCTGACACGCGACAGCAACACCTTTGCTCCATATAACTAAAACGCTATATTCGAGAGCATGGCTAGCACCTGTCAAACCCGTGTTAACCCCAAGCAAACGCTTTGCGATAAGCAAGCTATTAAATGGTTCTAAAAAATATGGTGTGGAAGTTGTTATTGATACAATAGCTTTGACCTAAAGGGGGAACCTGCTTTGCTAGAATTGCATGGCACTCCCCATATTTCCATATCCATGTATAAAACATGTATAAAAACAGGATAACTCAAGAAGTGGAAGAAGCGTTGAGCCTCTTCAAATGTATAGCTGAAAAGGCCAAAGGCTCTTATGGGTTGCTCTATTTTCATGACGACGAGGATGTGAGCGGCAAAGACAATTTTTTTCAAGTCTATGTTTTGGCGCGTGGTGCCATAAAAACAATGACAGATACATTCCTTTCGCCCTTGGTTCCTGTTGTGGAAGAGCAAGTTTGCGCCAAACCACCCCTTAGCCGTTGAGTGCCGGTTATTTTTTTTGTTTGTCTTTTATTTCAAGCAAAACATATCGCACCCCATAGGGCTCTGCTTGTATTATTTTTCTTGCACTTAATGTGTATTCAAAACCACTTTCATGCTCAAACCCCTCTATTTCTTCCAATATAGCTATTTTCTTGGAGTTTGTCTCTCTGACGAGCATGGCATCCACAGGGTTGTCTAGTCCCACATGGTATTTAACCAACGCTGAGGCCACAAACAGTTCCATCTCTTCTTCGCTGTCTTCGAGGACTTTTTTTGTCTTCTTAAGAGGGCCTATGAATTCATATTTAATGGAGGAAACGTCCGCCGGCGGATCTGCCATCCACACTTTTTTCGCCTTGAAAGTATATTCATAGCCTTCTTCATAAACAAAATCAAACCCTTCTGTCATTATATCCGACAAGAGTTGCTTTTGGTTGTCTTCACTGTCGGAAAAAGCCAATGTCTTTACCCAACAATCACAGCCCCAAAACACGCCGTATTCTTTTTCGGAATATATTGTTATGTCGACAATTTTTTCTCTGTCTCCGTCTTTTTCTTTGTCAGGACAACCCTGAAAGCTTATACTCAGAAGCATCAAACACACAAACAAATACACTTTTTTCATTTGTTGTTTCCAACTCATTTTATGTAACACCTTTCATTCTTTTGTATGCACATATGGATGCCAGAGCCGTTTGGGTTCAAACAGATATTCATGAAAAAACGCTGTATTTAATAATAGGCATATTTTTTATTCAAAAGCAATCCATCTGCGGCAAGCAGGCATTTCCAAACCCAAGTTGAAGGAATGAGAAAAGTCTTCAAAACCCAATCCATCCTGGGTGAGGGGGTTTTTGAGAAAATATGCCAACAAACTGGATAAATTGTCTGTCAAAGAAGCCAGAAAATACCTATAAGCGGTTTGCTGCAGAAAATGGGGAGCCAGATGGACACCTTATTGTTATCCGCCATTATCGGCCTAATAGCCGGAACCATTGACGCCATTCCCATGCTCGTTCAGAAATTGGAAAAGCGAGCCATTGTTTCTGCTTTTCTGCAATATTTTTTCGTATCCATTGTTATTGTGAATATTGACTTGCCGCACATTGTATGGTGGCTGCAGGGCGGTTTCATTTCTGTGGCACTGGCTTTGCCCGTCGTCGTTCTGGTTGCGGCCAAAGAAAAGAAAGCCATCCCCATTATTTTGACGATGGCAGCGGTTTTGGGAACCTTCATTGGTGTTGCAGGGCATTATTTGAAATAAAAAAGGGGGGGGATCTTTCGCTGATAAATGGCGTCCCCGTATCGCGGCAGAGATATTGTACTGCCGCCCGGCCGCTTAACAGCGCTGGGGGCAAACCCAGGTAGGCATATCTTCGCTCCAAAACCTCCATCGGTTTTTTAAGCCTAAACAAATAGAATTTCGGATAGTTTTTGAGGTCGGCCTTTATTCCCAAAGAAACAAATGTCACCATGGTTGGCTCTGTCAGCTTTTTCATACGCTCAAACCAGGGCGATGGAGGCAAAGCCTCAAACAAATGCTCCATGGCCATGGTGTCGGCAGTGACAATAACCGCGTCAGCCAAAAACCGTTTGCCAGCGGCAAGGACACCGCTGGCTTTGCCAACGCCGGCCTTTTCACCACTGGCTTTGTCAACAAGGACTTGGCTGGCACAAGTCTCATAATGAATTTTGCCACCCAAGGCTTTGAATGTGTTGACAACTCTCTGGACAAACGGCAGCGAGCCCCCCTCGGGGAAGCCGGCGGCGCCACGGGCCATGAAGCCCAGCGTCAAAAATAACATGGCTATGCCCTGCTCGGCACCGGGGATGGAGCGAATGAGCTCAGCTATGCCTTCATGAGAGAAGCGGCTTGCATATTCTTCTCTAGACATTTTGGAATATTCACGCATGACGCGCATGACAGGCAACATTGAAAAAAAGAAGAAGAGCGGCAGCCGTCTCTTTTGGGTCACATGGAGGCCTTTTAAGTCGGTTATCGGCATGTTAAGCTTGCTTAACTTGCGTATATTATTGCAAAACTTTTTTATTTCCCGGGTGTCGGCAGGAGAAAGCTTGAGCAAGTGCTGCTCGGTGGCATCTACATTTCTATAGAGACGGATGGGTGTGCCCTGGAAGTCAAACTCGGCAAAGGGTTCGGGATAGTGGACAGTGACGCTGTCGTCGAGCCCGCCGATGGTACGCCATAAGGAATGCAGGGCTTCGCCCTCTCCGGAGCCTGCCAGCCAATGCATCCCCCCCTCGAAGAGGTAGCCCCCACGCTTCCATGCGGTGCAGTGGCCCCCCGCCATGGTGTGTTTTTCCAATATTGTTACCTCAAAACCGCAACGCAATGCGTAAATGCCGGCACTTAGCCCTGCTATTCCGCCTCCAATAACAATGACTTTCTTTTTCATGGGGGCAGCCCCTCCTCCATCTCCATAGAGTCCATGTCTACCTGGCCCCCCGGGCCCATTTTTTCCTTGAGCGTTTGAAGCCATTGAATATGGAATGTGAGGCTGGCAATGCCATATTGAAGCGTAGCAAACTGAAAATATCCGATTCTGTTAATATTTTCGCCTAAGTCCGCGTTTTGTGTGGCCTGTTGGATGCCTGTGTCATATTCAGAATCCTCCCTCAAATACGCTATCACCCGCTCCTTGTTTGCCTTTCCCTCCACTTTGGCGACAGCCTGGACTTCAAGCAAAAAGGACAGCTTCTTTTCTAATGAGGCAATCATTTCATCCACCAGCAATAAGCACTTTTCTGCCGGCACAAGACCCATAAACAAGAGTTTGCCTAACTCCATGTTTTTCCCGCCAGCAAGAAGCGCAGGGCTTTGAATCCACTCCGAAAAGGCCCCTCGCCCCCTGTCCGTAATGGAGTATTGTTTTTTATTGACGCTTTTTTCTACATACTCCGAACAAGTCAGCATTTGCGCCGCGAGAAGCTTTTTGATGGCAGCTTGAATGCTGCCAAGGCTGTCGCTGCAGATGTCTTTGAAATTTTGCCGGATGATGTTGCGAATTTCGTACACAGTCAGCCTCTTGAGCATGAGAAGTCCAAGAATAATTTTGTCCATCGCTGAATCTCCTTTTATACCTAATAGGAACATACCTTAAAGGAATAGTCAAGAGCTTGGCTGGCGACCTGCAAATTGCCCTGCAAATTGCCCTGCAAACTGCCCTGCAAACTGCCCTGCACATTGCACAATGCAGGCAGCACTTAGCTGGCGCACTGCAAAATGCAGCTGTTTGGAAATGAGTCTAGACCGGTTTCAATTGAGGCGAGCTTTGGCTTTCCTTCCGGCGGCGCTGCACCCGAAAAAACCGAATTTCACCGTTGAAAGCGGGAGACAACTGCCCATTGTGGACTTGCCCGTTGTGGAGTTTGGGAAACAAAAGAAGAAACTCCCCGGCCTTGTGTCCGGGCCGGGGAGTTTTTTTTAAAACGTGGCGAGCTCAGCTATTTGAAGCGGTCCCACACGGGCGTGCCGCCTTCCTTATAGAGGACGAAGTTGCCATCATTTTGCACAGCGACATAGGTTGCGCGGTTGGTGCCCGTCTGGCCGCCGGTTTGGGTGCTCCAGAGCGGATTTCCGGCAGCGCTGCGCACAACAAAGTTTCCGTCACACTGCAGGGTGGCAGAAGCACCTGCGTTGCCAGGGCCGGTGTGGGTGCTCCAGAGCGGCGTGCCCGCGGAGGAATAGAGCACCAGGTTGCCGTCCTCTTGCATAATGAGCGTATATAGGCCATTGGGAGAGCGCAACGCATGGCCAGGTGCCATTCTCTCTCCGGCGCTGAGTTTGTCCGTAATGAGCGAGGGCAAAACACTGGCCCACACGGGCGTACCGTCTTTCTTATAGAGGACGAAATTGCCATCATCCTGCACAGAGGCACAAATGGCACCCGTGCCGCCCGTCTGAGTGCTCCAGATGGGTTTTGTGCCACTATAGAGAACGAGGTTTCCGTCTTCTTGCATGGCTGCACGAACACCGGAGGCGCCACCGCCGCATGCAGCCCAGTTAGCCAAGCCCTTGGAGTCATAGAGCACCAAGTTGCCATCGGCTTGCATCGCGAGCGTATATAGTCCATTGGGAGAAAACACTTTCTGCCCTGAATACAACCCCTCACCCGCCCTGAGGCTGCAGGTGATGGGGGAGAATTGAACGCACGTCGTCTCTCTCTCAATTTCGCCCGCACTGTTTTTTGCCCTGAGGCCAAAGGTGAAAATCCGCTCTTCCGTGGTGGTGTTGGGCGGAAAATTATAGTTTACGTAGTCACCGTGCTCTGAAGTCAACGCCTTCCCGTCTAAAGTCCACGCATAGCTTGTGGGCAAATCGCTTCTGGACGACTTAATGCAGTTGGCGGACACCAGGCAATTGCTCCCACCCGTGGGGGGAACCCAGGGGGGGTTCGCCGAGAGGAAACAGTCCGGGGGCAACACCGGGGGAATATCTACGTTGGACGGCTGAGTGAGCGTCAGTTGCACGGGGGTGCTTGTGCCGACGCCATTGCTTGCGGTGACAACAAGGGTGAAGGAGCGCTCCCCTGAGTCAGTGTTGGCCGAAAACCCATAAGACATGTTGCTGCTGCTCCCAGCTGCTTGGCCATTGACAGTCCACGCATAGCTTGTGGGCGAGTTTGAGCAGTTGACGCTGAACGTATAAGTCCCGCCATTGGAGGGGATGGCTGAAATCGGCGCGGAGATGGGCTCACAGTGGGGCAGCAGATCCTCCAGGTTTATTGGCGGAAGCTGCACAAGCTCAATCTGCGCTGTGCTCGAAGCCGTGTCATTGCTGGCTGTGACTGCAATTCGAAAGGGCGCCGATGTCGATCCGTTGTTGGCCCAGATATTCAGGGTGAGAGTGCTGCTGTTGCTCCCCATTGCTTGGCCATTGACAGTCCACGCATAGCTTGTGGGCGAGTTTGTGCAGTTGACTTGAAAGTCATATTGCCCGCCCTCTTGGGGGATGGTTAAAGTCTGCGCTGAAATGGTGCAGACGGGCATTTTCTGGGCGAGCACAACGGCTTTGTGTGCGTTGACCATTCCATGGCTTATGGCATAGCCAAGTGGGTTTATTTCATCCGCTGTCTCGCGCAAAATCTGTTTAATTTGCTCCACCCTCAAGTCCGGATTGACAGACAACATGAGGGCAACCACACCCGCCACGTGTGGCGCGGCGGCGGAGGTGCCGTTGAAGTTGGGCCTATAGGCACCACCATTGTCCGTTGTATACACAGACACCCCCGGGGCACAAACAACCACTTGGGGCCCATAACTGCTTCCCCACCCTTGCAGATCTGAACTGCGTGGATTTTTGTGCTCTCCCCATGCATTGCATGCAGCAACCGCAATGACGTCATTGTTGAAGGCAGGATAACGCACCGGGCCATCATCGTTCCCCGCAGAAAAAACAACCACGCTCCCCCGCCCTCCACGCCCATGGGTTGTGGCATAGCGGATGGCGTCGTTTATGGAAGCTTGCGAGCCTCCGCTCCAGCTGTTGCTTAAAACATCTGCCCCACGTTCAGCGGCGGCGGCAATTCCATCTGCCAGCATAGAACCCGCCGCCCAGCTTTGGAGTCTCGCTCCCGTCATTAAGTCATATGCAGCCTGCGCGGCTCTCACTCCCATAATGCGGCTTTGCGGCGCAACACCGCTGATGCCCATGCCATTGTTCCCCGCCGCTGCCGCAATGCCGGCACATGCAGTCCCATGGTAGTCCCGCGGGTCCACGGGGTTGGGGTCGTTTCTTTGCAAGACAGAGTCATAACCTGTGACACACTTGCCACTGGGGCATAGATCTGCGTGCCCATAGTCCACGCCCTCATCAATAATGGCGATGACAATTTCGGGTGAACCCAGGGTTATGTCCCACGCATCCACCACATGAATGTCTTTTCCGGGAATGCCTCCATTTTGTCCTGTGTTCTGCAAACCCCACTGGCTTCCAAAATGTGTGTCATCCGGGATATAATTCAGGCTAAGCATCTGCACAAAATTGGGCTCCGCATAGAGCGCAAGGCCACTTTCATAATAACGGTTGGCCATGGCAAGTGAGTTTCCGCCCTCTGGCACAGCCAAAACAAAGCCATTTTGCCCCCATGTCAACTCTTGGACAATGCGGACTTTGTTGCTCTCGTTAAATTCGTCTATTTGCCCTCTTGTCAGCTCCGCTTTAAAGCGCACAATGAATTCTTTCGTGAGGATGGCGGGCGCCCCAGAAGACGAAACAAACACTTTCAACTCCTCAACGCCAGCAGGCAAGTCCCCCAAAGTTTGAGTGGACTCAATGAGAAAAATGCCATTGCCCAAATCCACCACACTCGAATCGGCGTCCACATTCAGCGCCGCCACAAGTTGCTCTTTGACTTGCTCGGTTATTTCACCCAAATAACGCACAGCCCTGTGGGTGGTGGACTCTGAAAGCTCCACCTTCTGGTCTTCATACCAATAGAATGCCATGCCACTCTCGTCCACCTCCTCTGTTGGGACAGTTTGCAAAACATCGTCAACTTTCTCATTTGTCGTTTTTCCCGACTCTGTCGTGCACGCCAACAAGCAAAAGGCAAGCACGGCACAAACATGGGTTGACATAAAAAGTCTTCTCATAAGCTTATCGTCTCTCGTTAAAATCGCTCCATCCGCTTCATTGCAGAATACCCCGGCCCGGCTCCGTAGATACAAAGAAGGGCGACAAGAAGTCAAATGCTAAAAGCACGCCGTGAGAGATGCTTTTTTATACATTTTTTCATGCATTTTCATGGCTTGCTTTTGCCAAACCTCAAAACCTGCGTAGAGCGTTTCTCACATTCACTTTGTCCGCACTCCCGCTGGGCTGAGTCGCTCTCACCCCAATTCAGCTGCGAGCGAGCTAGGGGGGACTTTGCTGCGGCAGGCCCGCCTTATGTGTGGTGGGGCAGAAAATTTGTGTTGATTTTGTCAGCGCTGTTGAAAGGATGGACAGATGAAACGGGCAGGCCTTGTTTTCATGGGGTTGGGTATATGTGGACTTATTGTTTCCTTTGTTGTTTTGGAAATATTTCTGTCACCGGGATCGAGGAGCCTGACAATTATTTCTGCTTTTTGCAGTTTGATGATTGGCTTTCTCCTCCACACCATCGCCCTTGGCGATGGCAACAAAATAAAAAACGGTGTCATGGCCATCGGCACCCTGCTGTCCTTTCAGAAGACCGGAACATACATACTGTTCCGCCAGCCTCTGTTTAAATGGAAAGTCCGTTTTATGACGGCTTTGGGCGAGGAAGTGACAGCAACCGCCCACCAAGTTTTCTATTTGAGAGACAACCAGCAATTCCAAGAGGAATACCAGGAGCAAGTGAAAGTGGGCGCCATGGTACCTGTGCGCTATGAGGCCGCCCAGCCGCAAACCATAAACCTCGTTTTCAAGCCCAACCCGGTGGAGTTTCAGGATGCGCTCATCCGCCAGGGGCTGACGACGTGGGAGGCCGTCCGCATTGTCGAAAATGGCATTCGAGCGCAGGGCGTCATTGTTTCGGCGCAGCCTACCGGCAAAATGGTGCAAGGCCATGTGGAGGTTTGTTTTCAGGTGAAGGTGAGCAAACCCGATGGCCATATGTTTGAGGCAAGCTGCACCAAAGTTGTATGGCAGCAGCTGGTGCCCAAAATGCAGCCCGCCCATGTGGTGGAAGTTTTTTTTGTGCCGGGGAAGGAGCAAAAAATTGCCTTTGCATTTGAAAGTCCGCTGGCGTCTGCGCCCTCTTAACCATAGGAGCGTGGGGCTTTTGCCACCAGGTGCGAAGAGAACAGCTTTTCTCCACTCGGAGGAGCGTTGAATAAGCTACGCATGCCCACATAAAAAGTGAAGCCAGCCCCCATAAACCCGCTGCCCGCTACCCGCTTTGGAAAAAAATGTCGCCAAGTGCAATATGGGCATGGAGTGTCATTGCGAGTTAGAAACATCCAGCCCCATTGGCTCTCCCCCCTCATTCCAGTGGACTTTTCCCATATAAAAGCGTTATTTTTTTGGGCCTGGGCTCTTCTGTAGTTGAGGGGGAAATGGAAGTTGAAGCTAAAGCTGAGGCCTCAACTGAAGCCGTGGTTGAAACCACCATGGAAGCTTGAGCATGCGCTGCCTTTGCCTCCCACAAGTTTTGGAAGAGCTGCTCCAACTCTTTGGCGTGTTGCGTTTCTTCAACAATGGCGTTGTCTACAAACTCAGCAAGCGCCATCAAATGTAGCGTTGCTTCAGGTTGCCCCCTGTCAGCAAAGCGCATTGTTTCTTCCAACTTCCTCCCTATTTTTTCTGCATAGTGCTCGCCAGATATTTCGGCCAAAGCTTCAAACTTTTCTCTCAACAAAGCAGCACCCTCAAAGCCACGGTTTTGGAGGCGCTTCAGCATGACTATTATAGCTGCTATATTTTCATTCTCAGTTTTGTGCATGACGCCCTCGGCGCAAGAGGAAAAAACAACTCACGTTGCCTCTAAAAAAAGTTTCAACTCCAGTGAGGAGAGCCCTGAAAAGTTTCTGCAGCTCCCCCTTGTTTGGATTCATTTAAGCGTTCTGTGAGCCCGGCCCACATGGCGTCCATTTTCTCTTTGGGTATTTCCGTGTTGTTTTTTTTGGCTTCCTCAAGCGCTTTGAGAAAGCGCTGCAGCTCGTGGCTGAAAACCGCCAAATACTTCCTGAGGCCAGGGTGGCCTTGCACGGCGTCCAAGCTTGCCTCAGCAACCAAAGCGGCCATGCTGTGCAAATGGTTTTTTCCCTCGGGCAGCTGAATGATATGCATCGCCTGGACATAAATGCTCGCCGCATCCCAATAGCCGCGTATACGCAGCTCAATAAGCTGTTGCTCCAGGGTTTCCACAACCTGCCCTTCCTCAACATTGAGGAGCGGCGCCGCTTTTTCTTCACTCATAAAAGCCTCCTCCCTCTCTCTTCAAAAACGTCGAACAGCAATGCTGCTCTCCGAGGGAGAAGCTGGGCCCGGAAACCACCCGAAGGGTGGCCCAAACGGTCTAGAAAACCGGAAAACTCCAAGGGAAAATCCGGCAGGCCTTACGACCTCCCGCCCAGGCCACCAGGGAGAAACCGGGGGCTCAAAAGCAATGAGCCACACGGTTCTCCCGGTGGCTCCCGCCACCTCAGAGTTTAACTTGGGTTTCTAGGCCCAGCTGCGTTTTCTGCGCAGCAAAAGCAATATAACATTCTCCGTTTGTTTGAGGAAACAAAATATTTCAAAACTGTTTTTTCACTTTTGGTTTTGTTTTTTTCCCTTCGGGGGGGGGAGTGGGCCTGCGGCCCGGCTCTTTTCGCCCTGCAGGCGCAGCTTGCCTTCGGCAAGTCACTTTTTTTGTCTGAACAAAAAAAGTAACCAAAAAAAATCACCCTGCCGGGGGCTTACGGATGGCCCCAGTGAGGTTTTAATACGAGCAACCGCTGGCGCATTAAACTCTCTGAGCGCAACTCGGAATTAAAACCTCCCTGGGGCTTGCAGACTACGAAACTCTCTGCTCAACAGCCTGCATCATGGGCGAATAGAATGTTGGCGCGTGGGTTGGTGAAAGTTTTTCGAGCCTCAACTCCCCATTCACTTCAAAACGTTGAGGCTCGAAAAACTTCCACCAACCATAACG
>WRKR01000049.1 GCA_009782175.1 Cystobacterineae bacterium | reverse complement strand
TCTGCAAGCCCCAGGGAGGTTTTAATTCCGAGTTGCGCTCAGAGAGTTTAATGCGCCGACGGTTGCTCGTATTAAAACCTTCCTGGGGCCATCCGTGAGCCCCCGGCAGGGCGCTTTTTTTGGTGACTTTTTTTGTCGCACAAAAAAAGTCACTCGCCGGGAGGCGAAAAACCCTGCCCGGGAGGGCAAAAAAACCCTTCGCCGGAGGCGACTCCCCCCCCCCGGAGGGAAAAACCCAAACCCAAAAACAAAATTTTAATTATACACAGAATTGAGGGACGGGCCCTGGAGCGGTTTAGGGCTTGCTAACAGAGCACTGGGAAGCAGGGCTTAGGGGAATGCAATGTCTACCCTGCCCCAAAACCATTCTTAAAAAAATGCTCAAAAAAAAACGTCCACCACCCCGGGGCCGGCCGAAGTGGTGGACGCCGGGAGCTCCCCTATGGAGCGCCCTGACCCTATGCCATAGCATTGCAAAGTTGAGGCCAATATTCATGTCACCTTTTTTCAATGACTTAGCTTTTTGCTCTGGGGTTTTTTCATGAAAACCCTGAAAACCTGCTGCTAAATGCAACATTGACGTGTGCAAAATGCAACTATGGCCGCCAGCGTATTTCTCTTCTCTGGTGGATAGGCCCCCTATGGTTTTTTTAACCCGTGTTTTTTTAAGCAGAGGCTGGCCAAGTTTTGCTTCTGCAGAAGCTTTCAGCCAGCCGCTCAACAGAGAGTTGCGAGATGCAACACTTCGCCACCCCCGCATCAAAGAAAAAACAAAGGAAGTGTAGGTATTTAAGCCGAAATGTGCAGATCTGTAGACAAGGCATGGAGCCCAGAAGAAAGCGGGGCAAGGGGGGCGTTTCCGAGGAGGAGCCACAGGCAGCCTCTCAAAACAAAGGTTGACATATAAACCTCGGCAGCCCTAGGCCGGATTAGGGTTGAAATTATTTTAGAGACCGGTGTCCATGGGGAATGAGGCAAGAGGCGGACGAGGCTTTGGCGAGGAGCAAGCTCCAGTGGAGCGGGCTTCCGGAAGGGTGGCAGAAGGGCGTGCACTTGCGTGTGGGAGCTGAAGCAACAACAAAGTCCAACGGGAGTGGAGGGAGTCATTTGAGAAGGCATGCTTTCTCAAATAATTCCCAAAGCGGAATAGGCGAGCAACACGAGCCTCACGGAGCAGAGCAGGCGAACTTTCGCTTGCCTTATGAAAAGCTCATGCCCAAGTGAAAGCGGTTTATCGGACTGTTATGCCTTATACCCACAAGCTTTCCTTGTTGAAACAGGCCCTCCACGCCAAGCAGCCTGTGCACCTCTCGGGCGTGCATGGTGCTGCGCGCGGCTTCGTCTTGTCACAGCTTTGCAAGGCCACGGAGCAAACGCTGCTTTGCGTTACGGCGGATGAGGCGTCGGCAGAGTTATTGGCGGAGGACATGGCTTTTTTTATGGGTGGCATGGGCACTGTTGAGGAGCCTTGCATCCTCAAATACCCTGCGGCCACCCAACAGCCTTGGGATGCTGTCATTTTTGACGCGCAAAACATGGCCAACCGCTTGGCGGTGCTTTTTCATTTGAGCCAAAAAAGTGCAGCCAAGGTTATTGTTGCTTCGCTCCCCGCCCTGGCCAAACGGCTCATCCCCCTTCAGCAGATAAACCATTTGGCGGAGCTTTTGGCTCCCGGCCAAGAGTATGCACGTGATGCCTTGGCCCTGAAGCTGGCTCACTGCGG
This sequence comes from Cystobacterineae bacterium, assembly GCA_009782175.1. Classification (GTDB taxonomy): domain Bacteria; phylum Myxococcota; class Myxococcia; order Myxococcales; family Myxococcaceae; genus WRKR01. Next base: position 12,637 of record WRKR01000049.1, on the reverse strand, counting down.
CTATCGCTTTTCTCCTCTGGTGGAAGAAGTGGGACAATTTTCTGTGCGCGGAGATATTGTGGACATTTTCTCCCCCCTGGGTGAGTGGCCATTCCGCTTGGAATATTTCGGGGACTATATTGAGTCCATCCGCAGCTTTGAGCCGGAAACCCAGAGGACTCTGGAAAACGTCGACATTCTCCACCTGCTGCCCGCCAGCGAATGGATGTATTCCCCTTCTCACCAAAGCCAGGCGCAGGCCTCTTTGCGCGCGCTTGCCGAAACTGTTGAGTTGCCCACCTCTAAACTCAAAGAGAGGCTCTCCCAACTGGAGCAAGAAAATTTTGGAGCAGGCATGGAAAGCCTTTTGCCTGCTTTCTATGCCCATGGGCTGCAAAGTTTTTTTGACTATTTAGAAGCAGGACATTTTCAAATGCTCCTCTTCTCCAACGCACCTGCAGAGCAGGAGCGCGCTTTGGATGAGTTTTATGCGGACATGGAGCGCTCCTATCAATCCGCACGGCAAAGAGAAGAGTTGACATTCCCCCCTGCGGCCCTTTTTCTGGAGCGCGAGGCCCTCACAGCCTGCCTCAACCGAATGCCGCACTTCAGCGGAGGCGGGTTGACATTGGAGGAGCACGCTCAAACGCTCCATTTCTCTTTTTCTTCTACACAACACTTGCGGGAAGCCATTCGCACTCACCACGGTGAAGAGAGCGCATTAACGCCCCTCGTTGAGCAACTCCACCATTGGCGTGACGCAGGCATGAGCACCCTTGTCGCCTGCGGAACGCTTGGACAGGCAGATCGCTTAAAACGCCTTCTGGACGAGCGAAACATTTTAACCAGCATTTCCAAAACACCTCTGGAGTTGGAAAAGTTTTTTCTGGAGCCTTCGCACCTGGCTAAAATTTTCATTGGAGAAATTTCGGCTGGTTTTGTTGCAAAAGAGGAGCAGCTGGTCCTCCTCTCTGAGGAAGATATTTTTGGTGTGCGTGCACGCCGCAAGCCTCGAAGGAAACGCCATGAGTTTGGCTTCGCACAGGACTTTGGTGAGCTTAAAGAGGGGGATTTGGTCGTCCACGCTGACTTTGGCATCGCCCGCTATAAGGGCATGACGAAAATGCAACTCCACAACGTGGAGAATGACTTTTTGGTGCTTGAATATGCAGGCAAGGACAAAGTGTATTTGCCTGTCAGCCGGATGAGGCTTATTTCCAAGTTTTCAGGAGCAGAGCCTTCAAAGGTTGCCTTGGATCGCCTGGGGACAACAGGCTGGGAGCGTACCAAAGCCAAGGTGAAAGAAAGCCTCCTCAAAATGGCGGCGGAGTTGCTCCATATGTATGCAACTCGGCAAGCCCACCCCGGCTTCGCCTTCAGCCCTCCCAACGCTTATTTCCATCAGTTTGAGGCTGAATTCGAGTTTGAAGAAACGGTGGACCAAAGCAAAGCCATTGAAGAGCTGCTTTGCGACATGCAAAAGCAAAGCCCCATGGATCGGCTTATTTGTGGGGATGTCGGTTATGGCAAAACAGAAGTGGCCATGCGCGCTGCTTTCAAGGCTGTGTTGGACCATAAACAAGTGGCCGTGTTGGTGCCCACAACCTTGCTTGCACACCAGCATGTGCAAACCTTCAGGAAACGCTTTGCTGACTATCCCGTGCATATTGAGGTGGTTTCAAGCCTCAAAAAATCCAAAGAGGTTGCTGACATTTTGAAACGGACTCAAGAAGGCAAAGTCGACATCCTCATTGGGACTCACAAACTGCTTTCTTCTCAGGTTGATTTTAAAAACCTGGGATTGCTCATCATCGACGAAGAGCAAAAATTTGGCGTCAAACAAAAAGAGCACCTCAAAAAACTCAAAACACAAGTGGACGTCGTCACACTCTCTGCAACACCCATTCCGCGTACACTCAACATGGCCCTGAGTGGCTTGCGCGAAATGTCCATTATTGCAACACCTCCCCAGGACAGGCGCTCTATACGCACCACCGTAGCCAAATTTGACACTCAACTTATAAAAGAAGCCATTCAACGAGAGCTTCAACGCGGTGGCCAAGTCTATTTTGTCCATAACCGTGTGCAGTCCATCCACGCCGTGGAAAAACTCTTGAAAGAAATTGTGCCCAATGCACTCATTGGCGTCGCTCATGGACAATTGGGCGAAGGGAGGTTGGAAAGCGTTATGCTTGACTTTGTTCAAAAGAAAACTCAGGTTCTGCTGTGCACTTCCATCATCGAAAGCGGATTGGATATTCCTGCAGCCAATACGATGATTGTGAACCGCGCCGACACTTTTGGTCTCGCGCAACTCTATCAATTGCGCGGACGCGTCGGTCGCTCCAAGGAGCGCGCCTATGCCTATCTCCTGGTTCCCTCGCGCAAAACCATTACGAAGGATGCTGAACGCAGGCTGGAAATTTTGCAGACTTGCTCCGAGTTGGGTGCGGGCTTTTCCATTGCCTCGCACGACCTGGAGTTGCGCGGAGCTGGAAACCTTCTGGGAGAAAACCAGTCCGGCGCCATTGAAGCCGTTGGCTTTGAGCTTTATACGCAAATGCTCGAAGAAGCCGTTGCCCAAATGCAAGGAAAGCCTTTGCCCAACCGCATGGAGCCCGATGTACAATTGCCGGTTTCTGCTTTCTTGCCAGATGACTATATCCCCAATGTCCACCAACGCCTGGTTTTCTATAAGCGCTTCTCCCAGGCGGCAAACCCGGAAGAATTGGACGCCTTGAGGCTTGAGCTCATCGACCGTTATGGGAATGCGCCTTCTGAAGTGGATGCACTGCAGGCGTTGATGCAACTTAAAATTGAGCTCCGAAACCTCTCTATACGCTCGCTTGAAACAGGGGCAGGAAAACTCGTCCTCTCCCTGGGCACACATGCCAACATTGACCCGGACAAACTTGCAGGGCTTTTGCAAACCTCCAAAGGACGCTATCGCCTCACCCCCGAAATGAAACTGGTTGCACAGCTTGGCCCCGAAGCGCTTTTCTCTCAAGCCAAACAACTCCTGGCAGATTTGCGAAAGTGCATGCCCACCCCTGAGGCCGCTGCTGCTTCCCCCAAGGTTGCACAAAACCAAACGCTTCCCCACAAGAGGATTTTAAGGCCATGAGTCTTTTTTTTCCTCTTGCTCTGCTCCTTTTGGCTCAACCCCACACCTCAACGGTGCCTCCTTCTGCTTCTCAAACAACCGCCACACCAACCTCCTCCCCCAGGCATGTGGACAAGCCCACGGGCCCTTCCAAAAACCAAAATGCTGATTTGCTTCTGGGACTGAGGTTGGATTTTGGGTTTCCAGACGGCATGGGCTTGGACTTTCTGGGATATCCTCTGCCTTTTTTGCAGGTGCACCTAGGCATGGCCACCAACCTCTTCGGTGTAGGCTTTCGCGCAGGCCTCAGCTTCATTCTTTCTCAAAGCATGCTTCGGCCTGTGTTAACCGTTGAAGCAGGCCACCATTTCAATGGTGCAAGCTGGGTTTTGTCACAAAATACTGCCCCTCTGGACAGGGATTTTTTTTCCAGCATCCAATATACTTTTTTGAATACCTTGGCTGGGTTTGATGTTGGTTCCGCCAATGTCGCCTTCACTTTTAGGCTCGGCAGCAGCTTCCTCTTCTTCAAAAGCAAAGGCCTCCCTCCTCAGGCGTTGGATGCAAACCAAAGGGTTTATGCCAAAAAAATTAGAGCCAGCATGCTCGCCCCCTCCATTAAACTCGGAATTTCCATATGCTTCTTTTAAGAAAAACCACTCGGCACCCCCAGCAAAGCCGGCCTCTCCTGGCAACGGGGAAATGCGCTCTTCTCACCTTGCTGCTGCTGTGGGCTCCCGCATGCTTTTCTATCCAGGCAGAAAATGTTTGTTATTATATGGACGCTCTTGAGTTAAAAACCTCTGAGGACATGGACACCGAAAGCATAACCATCGGCGTCCGCTATGCCTCAACCTTTGAAATTCCCGTCACCCAAGAAGTCGTCGATGCCATTGAGGCAACGGACAAATGGAACCCGGAGCTTTCTCTCAAAAGCATTCGCATTATAAGCCCAAGCGACACAAAATATTCCCTCACAGAAATAGATATGGTGCTTTATCCGCCCCTTCCCACTTCTTCTTTGCCTGCCATATCCATCGTCGACAATGAGCTCCCCATCTCCAATTGGCCGGAAAACCAAATTTATGTTCCAACCAAGCCCATCAACATCATCGACTATCTCTCCGAAGGGGGTACCTTCATGGCTGAAATCAGCCTTATAACAGAGCTCAGCCTGCACGCTCCCTGGGTCGGCATTGAGGTGTGCATGGATGCAAAAATATCCAGCTCTGTTTCCATCCTCTTTTAGCTCATCCATTGCCCATTAAATGGTGGGCATATTCTTTTCGCTGCATTTCATCTTCTAAAACCCCAAAGGCCTCTTCTACAAGAGCGGTCAGCTGCTCGGCACAAGCCAAGGCCTTCGGGTCTCCATGGCCTGCAAACTTGAGGGGGTTAAACTCTTCCACCAAGCGCATGCGCGCATCTCCCAGCTCCTTTGTGCTTGCGGCTTGCGAAACACCCAAAACATCAAAATAGTCAGCATCCCGAATTTCTTCAAAGCGTGCAAACAAACGCTCCGTGCTGACTTTAAAGGCTCCAAGGTCCATAAACACCTTGTTTGAAAACTCAATAACACCCAGCTTCCAGGCCGTCAGCAAAATGGAAAACACTTGCTTGGGCTGAAAACTGAAGTCCTCCAGCAAGGCTTCAAGCTTGGTTTCTCCATCAACACTTTCAAAAAACCTCATTTCCATTTTTCCAATGCCCATGGCCACCAACCCCGCCAAGCTCGTCTTCAAAACGGGAATGGCTTCCATCCCCCCAAAACGCTCTAAAAAGTGGGCCTCTGTGTCTCGCCCCTCAATGCCTGCCTTCAACAATGGCCAAAGCGGCTGCGGTTTTTTTAAAACCGTCACCTCGCCCCCGGGCTTCTCTTCAGCCAATGCAAAGGCAGCCTCTTTCTGGGACATGGCTTCAAAAGCCACTTTCTCTATATAGCGTTGGAGCAAGCCCTCTATTTCCATTTCGCGGATGAAACCCTTTTTCAGCAGCACCTCCAGTTGCTCATGGGGGCTCCTTTCTTCCAACAAGCGAAGGCTTTGGTATTGTTTTGAGTTAATAAGCCCATCCCGCCGCGCTTGCCTTAACAGCAAGTCGTCCGGACAATTGGAGTCCACTCCCACCAAGGAGCCTTGGCGTATATATAACTTCCGTCGACCCATGCGGCTCTCTATGTCCAAACGCAACCAAGGGCGCGCAGCAACGGTTTGCACCAAAAAACCAAGGCATTCTTCAAACGTGGAAAACACATTGCCCGGCATGGGCGAAGAGAGCGGCAATATAACCGTCGAAGGAGCCATGGCCAAGGCAGCCCTCACTTCAGCTTCTGCTTTGTTAACATAGCTCCTCAACTGCACCAGCTCCTCCTCCATCCTCGTCATGCGCTTTTGGTAGGAGAGCGCTTGTTGCTCAAACTCGGCATTCTTCTTTTCAAAATGAGCTTGGGCTTGCTCTGCATGCGCTTTTAAAGCCTCATTTTCCGCCTCTACAAGGGCAGATGCGGACAGGGCGGACTGCAGGCGACCTTCGCTCTCTTTCCATTGCTCCTGCACCTCAGCAAGCTTCAAACATGCCAGATCCTTCTCTTCTCTTAGCTGCACAACGGCTTCTTTCACCTGCTGAATTTCCAGGCTCAACGCCCCCTTCTCCTCTTGCCACAACGTGCGCTCTTCCAGGGTACGCTCAAGCAACACCCCTATCCTCTTGGCCTCTTCCTGGCTTTGCTCCCTCTCCTGTTGAAAAAGCTCGCGTGCGGACTTCAACTCTTGCTCTGCCAACAATGTCGCTTTGTGGGCCTCTTCCTGAGCTTGCTCTTTTTCTCTTTGAAAAAGCTCGCGCGCGGACTTTAGCTCCTGCTCTGCCAACAATGCCGCTTTGTGGGCCTCTTCCTGGGCTTGCTCTTTTTCTCTTTGAAAAAGCTCGCGTGCGGACTTCAACTCTTGCTCTGCCAACAATGCCGCTTTGTGGGCCTCTTCCTGGGCTTGCTCTTTTTCTCTTTGAAAAAGCTCTAGCGCAGATTTCAACTCTTGCTCTGTTAACAATGCCGCTTCTCCTTGAGACTTCAGCAAAGCAATTTCCGCATTGCTTTTTGCCAGCTCTGCTTCGAGTTTTCCATGAATTCGACGGTGTGTTTGGAGCCTTCCCTCTAAACTCGCAATGGTTTTCTCCATTTGCTGATATTTGGCTTCTGCGTTGGCCTTCTCCTCAAAGCCCAAAACCCCTTTCCCAGGCAAGGCAGACATGTGCTCTTGCACCAACTCCGCCTCTAAAACCTCCTCCGCTTTGTTATGCATTTTGTCATGGGGCCTGTGGCCTAAAGAGGGCCTGTGCTCCACAGGGCGGGCAGGCTCTGGCGCAAAAGGAAGTGTTGTGGTTTTATGTATAGGCTTTGGAGCCGGGGCAAGCTCCTGGGGTGGTTGAGTGGAGGAGGGCTTTGTGGGTGCCAGGCCCAGACAAGCCAAAACCTTGGGCTCCTCCAGGGGCAACTCTATATGTGCAAAACCTTCCCGGCGCTCGCCCAACAAAACAATGCGCGGGGCCAGGGAAGCCAGCTCCTTCACCAAATGCATCCCCTTGCCGCCCTCAAGCGCCAGTGACAAAAAAACCCAGTCGTGCATGGACTGCACAAATGCCATCACCGCATCTGACACGGAGGAAACCACCTCAACACTCAAGGCATGCCTCTGGGCAATGCCTTTAAAGGTGTAGGCAATGTGTGGATTGTCAGTGGCAAGCAAAATGGATTTGGGCATAAGCCTCATTCTCCTCAGAGCATGGTTGCTGGGTCAACATCAATGACGACTTTTATGGAGTTGGGCAAAGTGGCAACAACTTGCTCCACGGCACACAAAGGCAGCTCCAATGCGGCATAGCTTGGCGCTTTTAAAAAAAGCTGCCACCTATATTTATCTGAAACCTTCGAAATAGGCGCGGAAGAGGGCCCAAGCACGCGCACATTTGAAGGGCTCCGGGAGATGGCCTCCAGTGCGGCACAAGCCAGTTGGCGCGAAAAACGCTCTACTAAACTTGGGTTTTTGCCTTCAATGCGGAGCAGCACAACACGAGAGAAGGGAGGCCATGCCAACATTTTCCTGCGCGCCATCTCCATGCGTGCAAAACCCTCAAAATCCCTCCTCAACATATAGGCAATGGGCTCTGCCTTCGGGTAATAGGTTTGGAGCAACACCTTCCCGGGCCGCTCCCCTCGCCCTGCCCTCCCTGAAACCTGCGTCAACAAATGGAATACCCTTTCGGAGGCCCGAAAATCCGGCAGAGAAAGCCCCATGTCCGCAAGCAGCATGCATACCAAAGTAACGCCGTGAAAGTCGTGCCCCTTGGTTATCATCTGCGTCCCTATCAACACGTCCACCTCCCCTTTGGAAAAACGCTCTAAAAGCGCCGTCAACTTGCGCGGAGAGACAGAAGTGTCCCTGTCCAAGCGCGCCATTCTCGCCGCGGGGAAGGCCGCTGTTAACTCCTCTTCTATGCGCTCTGTCCCAAAGCCCAGCTTCAAAAACGTTCCCCCGCACTCCTCACAAAGCTCAGGCAAAGCCTCGCTCCATCCACAACAATGGCACTGAAGCTTTTGCACCTTAAAATGGTAACTCATACATATGTCACAATGCCTGCACTTTCGCGTCTTCCCGCAGCTTGAGCACAGCCACATCCGGTTATAGCCGCGGCGGTTCAAAAACAAAATGGCTTGCTGTCCACTCAGCAACAGCTCCTCCAATGCCTTATGCAACGCCGGCGTCAACAAGGACACTTCTTCTGGAGTTGGCTCCTCACTCTCCTGAAGAGGCAAGGCCTCTGGAGGGGAGGGCGCTTCTGTGGGCAATTTCTCCCGCGCACACGCTTGCAAAAGGGGCTCTGTCAGGGGAGGCGGGGTTTGTGCAGGAGGTGCCAACAAGGCCTTTAAATCCACCAGCTGAATGTCGGGCAGTGGACGGTTATAAATGCGTTGGCGCATGTGCAAGAGGCGCATTTTTCCGGCTTCCACATTATATAAACTTTCAAGCGAGGGGGTTGCCGAGCCGAGTATAACGGTGGCTTTGGCCTGTTGGCCTCTCACCAGGGCCAAGTCTTTAGCGTTATAACGCAAGCCCTCTTCTTGTTTGAAGGAGTTGTCATGCTCTTCATCCACCACCACCACCCCCAAGTGTTTTATGGGAGCGAAAATGGCTGAGCGTACGCCTAAGGCCACCCTGGCCCTCCCCTCTCGGAGTGCCCAAAAATGAAAGCGACGCTCCGCCTCACCCATGCCTGAGTGCAACAAAGCCACCTCCTGGCCAAACCGCTCCTCAAAGCGACCTGAAAGCTGCGGCGTCAACGCAATTTCTGGAACCAGCACCAGCGCCCCCATGCCCTGCTCCAATGCTTTTTCTACGACCCTTAAATATACTTCTGTCTTCCCGCTGCCTGTCACCCCCTGCAACAAAAAAGCCTGGTAAACGCCTTTCCCCAGGCCGCCAAGCACAACCTCCAAAACCTCTCGCTGCTCTGCACTCAGTTGCGCGGGCCTCTCCAAAACCTCTCCTATGCGGGGCATGGGTTTGGGCTTTCGTCGCTTTGTGGGCAATGCGGGCTTGGGCACATTCAGCCCTGGGGGCAAGGCTGTTTTCAGCGCTTCTCCCAGAGGCGCCCTATAGTGTTTGGCCGCAAAGCGGACCAGCGCATAAACCTCTTCTGTCAGCGCTGGCACCTCTTCCAAAACGGCTTCAATGGGCTTGAGGCTCGCCTGAGGGGGCCTTTCTTCCCACCCCAAAAAAAAACCCAGCACCTTGCTGTTGCCCAAAGGCACCAGCAAACGCTGCCCAGGCTTCAGCTGCACACCCTCCGGCCCCTCATAGAGGAATGTCCTCAACAAAGGCCGTGCAACCGCCACACGCATAACGCTGCTTGAGTGCAACACCCGCTCCTCAGCGCTTGGCAGCTGCCGTCAACACCCTCAACGCCATCTGCCCTTCTCGCCAAACTTCCAGCGCATAGGGGAAGCTGTCGCCCTTTTTATACCTCAACTCCCACAACACACCCTCCGCGTCCAGCCAACGCAGGCCTCTCACGGAAAAATCATCCTTCCCTATCCAATATTGTGGGGTGCGCGCGCCTGCCTCTCCAAGGGCATAAACCACCTCCCGCTCCATCAGCTCCAACCTGGAGGCCCTCATGTTTATCTTCAGCGAGGACAAAAATTTCTCCAGCGCCCCCCTCGCCTCCGAGGCATGGGCCACCCACACGCCGCAGCTGCCCAACAACATGGCCTCAACCGCAGGCCAACCCTCCCGCGTCTTCACCACAAGGCCATTTTTCCAAACAAACTCCCAAGCACCCTCCGCTGAAGGCACATGCAGCCCACAGCTTTGTGCTTGGGTATCTATGCTCCACTTGGCCCCCAGGTTGTTGCCTTCTGCCTTCAAACCCGGGGGAAGCTCCACCACCCCCGTAGGCAACAGCTTGGCTGAAAGTTCCGCCTTTGAGGGCGCATTGCCTGCAAGCCATGCCGCATTCCTGCGCAGCAAGGTGTTGGGTGAGAGTACAAAGCCTAAAGCAAGGGCTATTAAAACCGTTTTCATTGAGCGTTTTCCTCCACTGTTTGGCGCAAATAGGCCAAAAACGCGTTTTTCAACTCTGGACGCTTGAGGGCAAAAGCCACATTGGCCTCTAAAAAACCCAACTTGTCGCCCGTGTCAAAACGCCGCCCTCTAAAAAGGTAGCCCAGCAGGCCTGGCGCCTCTGTCATACGCGCCAAAGCATCCGTCAGCTGAATTTCTCCGCCTGCACCGCGCCCCACCGTTTCAAGTTTTTCAAAAATACAAGGCGGCAGCACATAGCGGCCAATAACGGCCAAATTGGAAGGGGGGTTGCTCTTTGGCTTTTCAACAATCTCACAAATACGCACCACATTCTCATCTATGGGCTTAACAGAAACAATGCCATATTGGTGGGTTTTCTCCCAAGGCACCTCCATGAGTGCCACCACGCCCTTGGAAAAACCAAAGCGCCCAAAGCACTCCCAAAGGCTTTGCAAGCAGGGGGTGGGGGCTTCTAACAAGTCATCCGGAAGCATGACGCCTATGGGCTGGCCTTCTACCCAGGGTTTGGCACACAAAACAGCATGCCCCAAGCCCAGCGGCTGCTGTTGCCGCACCGAGGCCACGGAAACCAAGGTTGAAAGCTGGGAGAGCATTTTCAACTCCTCCTCTTTGTTCCTCTCTCTCAATATGGCTTCCAGCTCAAAGGCCAAGTCAAAATGGTCCTCCATGCTCTCTTTGTGGCGGCTGGTGAGCAGCAACATCTGCTTTATGCCGGAGGCCACGGCCTCTTCCGCAATGTATTGCAGGGCGGGTTTGTCCACAATGGGCAGCATTTCTTTGGGTATAACCTTGGAAAAAGGCAAAAACCGCGTCCCCAGGCCTGCGGCGGGAATAACCACTTTTGAAAGAGTAGGCTTAGACATGGGCGCAAAGTGTAGTAAATATCTGCTCCCTATGGTGCCCAATTCCTTCTTTTCGTTTCTCGCTGTTTGCGTTGTTTCCTTGCCTTTGTCCGCCCTCGCCCAAGTCCCCTTAAATGACGTGGCTGAGGCGCGCGGCTATGGCACCGCCAACATGTCCCTTGCCGCCTCGCGCGGGACACAAGCCCTCTATGGCAACCCGGCCTCCCTCTCTTTTGATGAGCGTTTTGAAATGGAGGCCTCCGGCACTTTGGATTTTGCGAAAAACTCCTATAAATTCATCGGCCTTGGCGTTGCTGACAGCAAGGCGGGGCCGGTGGCGGCAGGCCTCAGCTACCATTTGGTGAGTGTGGGCCCCAAGGAGGAGCGCAGCACGGCCCATTTGTTAACATTGGGCGTGGCCATGCCCTTTGCCAAAGTTTTCCACCTGGGTGTGTCAGGCCGTCAACATTTTGTGCGGGGGCCTGAAAAATCCAACCCCTTCAACCTCAATGCGGGGATAGGGGTTACGCTGACGGAGGTGCTGACGCTTTCTTTTTCTGGCCACAACCTTATTAATACCTCCAAAATTCATACGCCGCGCTATTTTGTACTCTCTGCTTGCGGTGACATTTTGGGCATTAAGGCGACGGCTGAAATGCGTGGCCATTTTAATGACAAAAAATCCCGCTTCACCTGGGGGGCCAGCCTCGAGTATGCGTTTTTGGGAATGCTTGCCCTGCGTGGTGGCTATGCTTATGATCAGGTGCAAAAAGCCAGCATTTTGGGCGTGGGGGCAGGCTTTTCCGTGCCTACAGGAGGGGTGCACTTGGGTTACCGCCACACTTTTGGTGAAACCAAAAACAACGTCCTCGCTTTAACGGGGCATATGGCTATTTGAGTCCACGCCACCTCCTCCCCTATGGCTGTTTGAGTGCGGACTCTTTTGAGTTTCCCCCTGCGGAGTGGGCCGCCCCCGACGGCATTCTCGCCGTGGGGGGGGATTTGCGCCCCGGGCGCCTGCTGGCGGCCTATAGCCAAGGCATTTTCCCCTGGTATAACCAAGGCTCCCCCATTTTGTGGCATTGCCCTCACCCGCGCTTTGTGCTGGAGCCCCACGCCCTCCACATTCCCAAAAGCCTTCAAAAACAACTCCACCGCCACCCCTTCCACTTTCGGGTCGACAGCTGCTTTGAGCAGGTTATTTATGCCTGCGCCACCACCCCCAGGGCCGGACAAAAGGGCACCTGGCTGACGCGAGAAATGCAAAACGCCTATATACAACTGCACCACCTGGGCTTCGCACACAGCATGGAGGCCTTCCTCGAAGAAAAATTGGTGGGCGGCCTCTATGGCCTCAGCCTCGGCAATGTGTTTTTCGGCGAAAGCATGTTTAGCCAACACCCCAATGCCTCTAAGCTGGCTTTCGTCCTTTTTGTGCAAGCCCTCCACTCCCTCGGCTTCGCCCTCATTGACTGCCAACAAAAAACCCCCCACCTCCAACGCTTCGGCGCCACCTGCTGGCCACGCCCATACTTTTTGTCCCGCTTGAAAGCCTTGCTCAAAACCCCCACACGCCAAGGCAATTGGGCCAGGCTCCTTCCCCTGCCTCCAGCACCTTCAAAAAAATAACGCCCCCCCCTAACAACCCTTATAGCCCAGGGTAAAACCCAAGAAGAAACACAACACAGCAACTGGAGGCCACAGCACTCGCAATATTTCCCTGAGGATTTTGTTATCCATGGCTCCCCCTTTGTATTTGGCGTTCAGCCAAAGTTTTGTGCTCCAGCTTTCTTTGGAGAGTTGAGCGAAACAATTCTGCACAACAACAAACGCTACACTCTTTATTTCGGTGCATATAGACGCTCCAATGTTTTGAGGAGTTCAGAAATTTTCTCGTCAGCAAGGGAATAAAAAACCATCGGCGAGCTTTTTCTGCTCGCAACCGCGCCACCTCTGCGCAGCACAATCAGCTGCTGAGAGACCGTGCTGCTTGGCACACGTGCAATGCGCGCCAACTCGCCTACGTTTTTTTCACCCTCGGAGAGGGCTCGCAATATTTTGAGGCGCACCGCACCGCTCAGCAGCTTCAACCCTTTTAAGGCTTCATCGTTTTTCAT
>WRKR01000048.1 GCA_009782175.1 Cystobacterineae bacterium | reverse complement strand
GCCCCACCGTTTTGTTGGGGGGTTTGCCTCGGTCTCCCCACCATTTTTGTCAAAAATAACGATATAAACCCCTTCCAAAGGGTCGATAATTGTCTCCGGTGCAGAAGAAGAGCAGGCACTCAAGGCTGCACTCAGCAACGCACTCAGCAATAAATAAAGCGTGCCAATGGAAAAGCGTTTCAGGGGGAATTCTCTGGTGAGGCTTAAATTTTGAGTGGTTTTCATTCCTGTTTTTCCGGGCTGTTTTGGCTTATCGGCCATAGGGCATTTGTTGCTGAGTGTTGTTTCAAAAATAATATTTTTTTTTAGCTTTTGGGGCAAAGGGCGCGCTTTTCACTCCCCAACAGTGTGGTCTTTTGTTGACATTGTGTCAGCAAATATTGACATAATGTCGTTTAAAACATGACACAATGTCAAGTTTTATTGACATTTAAGTACATGGGTTTAAGCTGTGTTCCTTCATGGAGTGGAGTGCAGGTGAGTGCAACGAGCCTGCATGGACATCGGCCTGTAGGCTCCATTCAACCTCAAACCGGCCTAGAAACCCTTGAGTGCGAAGGCTGCTGCAAACAATGAGCTGCACAAAGGCTGCTTTAAAAAAACAACCTGGGTGAAGGCTACAAAAAGCAATGCTCTAAAAACATAGAGCGGGTGGAGCAGGCCGGTGTGGCAAGCTTTTGCAGGCGGCTTTGAGGGGGGGCGGGAGAAAGCCCGAGGGGCTGGCCAAGGGGGGGCGAGTATGCCAGAAAAAGGCCTGCTGTGCGGCTTGGCGTGCTATAAACGGGCCATGCGCTCTCCATGTTGTGCAGGCCTCCTGGTTTGCATGTTGTTGCCTCTCAAAAGCCATGCTCAGCTGAGCCCAGAGGAGGAGGCTCCTCGCCAATACCCCCTTTCTGTTTTTGTGCAAGTCCCCTGGGGGCACTGGGTGTTTGGCAAAAAAATTCCCGCAGCAGAGGGCGGTGTTGAAGCCCATGAGGAGGAAAGCCCTGAAGCAGGCCCAGCCCATATACGGCGTCGCTCCTTCCCCCTGGCCCTGGGCATTCGAGGGGAGATTGTTATTTTGCAGGGAGGGTTTTCCCCCACCTATGATGACCAGTTTGGCCTCTCCCTGGGGATGGATATTGGGGAAATGGCCAAGGGTTTGTGGATTTCTACGCCACTTGAGTTTTGGTGGCGCCTTTTTTTGTATTATCGCTTGTCTGTTTATGCCCGGGTGGGTGCAGGCATAGGTTGGACCATTTTGAGCCACCAGGAAAAAACCAGCATTGAGGTTTTTCCCATAGCCCTCATGGGTGTTGAATACCGTTTTAGCCACCTCTTCAGCCTCCGTGCAGAGGGGGGCTTTCCCTGGGGACGCATAGGCCTTGCCTTTTGAGTGCGCCAAGTGCGCTCGGGCCAGCTTGCCTCACCCTGCTTGGCGCAGCGGCTCACTTCAACCCTCATGGTGGCTTCTGCTTTTGACATATTCATGCCACACACACGTTTCAAGCTTGAAAACTTTTTCACCTAGAGTCATGAGGAACTGGCTTGCACGCTGGAGGGTTTATGCTTGGAAAACTTGTGGGGCCTGACTTAGAAGAAATGTTGGCCAACAAAGCGTTTGACTTGGTCCGACAAACCATAGAGGACTTGCACCCGGCGGACATTGCCGAGGTGCTCGAAGAAATGCCCAGAGAGTCCTCCGCCATTATTTTTCGGATAATGCCCCGAAACCAGGCCACGGAAGTTTTTGAATATTTGCCTGTGGAGGAGCAATCTCACATCGTCAGCACCTTTGGCACCAAAGCCCTTGCCAGCATGCTCAATGAAATGGCGCCGGACGACCGTATGCGCCTGTTTGAAGAGTTGCCTGCCGGCGTCACCAAACAAGCCCTCGCCACGCTTTCGCCTTCAGAGCTGGAGGTGGCCAGAGAGTTAATGGGCTACCCTGAAAACAGCGCCGGCCGCTATATGACGCCGGAATACCTCACCTTGGGCCCCGACATGACGGCCGAAGAGGCATTGGTACACATTCGAAAGCATGGCGCGGGAAGAGAAACCCTCAACATGCTTTATGTGGTCGATGGGCGCGGAAAACTGCTGGATGATGTGCGCCTCTCCAGCCTCGTTATGGCCTCCCCTGAAACCAAGGTGGTCGACCTGGTGCAGCATGACGTTATTACCATTTCAGCCAAGACAGACCGCGAAGAAGTGGTGGGCCTCTTCGAGAAATATGACCGTGTAGCCTTGCCCGTCACCGACAGTGAGGGGGTTTTGGTCGGCATTATTACGGTGGATGACGTGTTGGATGTGGCCAAGCAGGAGGCCACCGAAGACATCCACGGCTTGGGTGGTGTGGAAACTTTGGACGCTCCCTATTTTGACATTGGCCTCTTCTCGCTTTTCAAAAAACGCGGCGGCTGGTTGGCCATATTGTTTTTTGGCGAAATGTTTACTGCGACAGCCATGGCTGTGTTTGAGCATAAACTCGCCCAGGCCGTTGTGTTGGGGCTCTTCATCCCCCTCATCATCAGCTCCGGCGGAAACTCCGGCTCCCAGGCGGCTTCCATTATTATTCGTGCACTGGCGCTGCGTGAAATTCAGCTGAGAAATTTTTTCAAAGTATTTTCCCGAGAGTTGCTTTCAGGCCTCATGCTGGGCCTCTTGCTCGGCGGCATTGGCTTTGCGCGCATTATGCTCTGGGAGCGCCTCTTTGGCACCTATGGCGAGCATGCCCTGAAGCTGGGTGGCGTCATTTTTCTGAGTTTGGTGTTTGTCGTGTTGTTTGGAAATTTGGTGGGCGCCTCACTGCCCTTCTTCTTCCGCGCTTTGGGGTTCGACCCCGCCAAGGCCTCCGCCCCCTTCGTCGCCACCATTGTGGACGTCAGCGGCCTTGTCATTTATTTCAGCGTTGCCAGCTGGATTTTGTCGGGTACCTTGCTCTGAAACCCCAAACCGCTCTATGGGAACATGAAGCAGTCAAGCTCTTTCGCATCCTCTATGTTGTTGCAATTGAGAAACTCTATATAGGAATTCATCGTCCTTATAAAAAACAAATAAGGGCGTTTTCCCTCTATAAATATGGGAAGATGGCCAAAATTCGGCACGGGATATGACGCCTCCTCTCTGCGCTCGGTCCGACAATCCTCAGAGAAAGCACCCGTGCCCCCGAGAAAGCAAATGCCGGGGGCGTATAAAAACCCTGGCATCTGCATCCCCGCCGGTACAGGCAGCTTTTCGCTCCTTGAAACCGGAACACAGCTGCTCAGGTTGAGGCTTTCCCCAAAACACGGGTTTGTAGGACAGGTTTCTTTGGACAAAGGGCCCCCTTCGCGCGAGCAAGGGAGCTGCAACCATGAGACGGACTTTGCAAGGGCAAGGTTTTTGTCTTCCCACTCAAAATGCATGCGTACACTCATGTTTTCAGCAATGGCCTTCTGGCGCGCCTCTTCCATCAACCAACGCAAAGCCATGGGAAAACGGCCTTGCTCTTGCTCACGAATCATTTTGTCCCAAGCCACCACCGACAACGCTAAAAGAATGCCAACAATTCCAAGGACAACCAGCATTTCCAGCAGCGTGAACCCTTCTGGTCTTCGCACGGCCAGCTTGGGAGATGGGGTTTTTATATGCATATATGTCCCCCCGCTATATTTATGGGTGGATAACCACCGGTGAAGGGGAGGAGGGCGAGCGTTGGGCGCATGGCTTTTCTTCTCTCAGGCCTCATGGGGGTTTAATCCAATATCAGCGGATGCATGGGGCGAGGAATGGCAAAGTCCGCCTCAGGGTTGTCTTCTCCCATGTCCCGCAGGTTGCTGGGCCATATTATCCGCTCAAACTTCTGGGTGAGCTTTCCATTCCTGAATGTGCCGTCTGCATTGGCCACAAAGGCACCGTTGCCATCCAATTCTATTTTGCTGCCGTCTGTGCGCCTGGATTGAACCGTGAGAATGAGACGCAGCGCGCGGACTCGACGCATCAACGTGTGTTGATAGGTAGCATCTATATTTTCATTCAACCCGCCAAACTGCGCATTCACAATTTCCTCACAGCGCTGGAAAGTTTCTGGAAAGGCAACGGGGTTGCACATGGAAAGATAGGGGTGGTTTTTCTCCGCGTCCGGAAACCAAAGCATTTGCTTGGAGTCCTTCGGGTCCGGAATGCCTAAAAAAGCTTTCAGGCCTATAATATATGGCGTTAAGGGCTTCCAGTCATAGACGTGCCACCTGTATGCCCAGCTTGAAAGGTGCCCCCGGGGATAGTCTCCCACATAGGTATAATATTCCGGGTCCGAAACTTCAAGCCGGGGCCCCTCCTCCCTGAAATTCACACGCATCCCCGACTCCTTCAAGGGGCCCATGCGCCAGTCTTTATAGTTGTTTCGAAGCCAAAACTCCCCCATGCTTTCGTTGCATGGATAGACAAGCACATTCGAAGGGAAGAAGACATCTTGGTTGTCTTCCTTTTTTAAATTGGGAAACCGAGAGCCACACCCCCAGGTGCTGTTTTTTTCTTTGATGGCATAATACCACACCCTGTTCCATTGAAATTCCGAAGCATGGTTTCCATAGACGGAACCTGTTCTATATTTTCGTATAGAGTCGACAGGGTCCACAAATGAAGAAAGAACGCTTCGGCTATAACTGGGGGAAGTGGAAAGCAGCATAATTTCATCGGGCAAATTTTCCGGGGCTATATTCCTATATGCCCCATAGTTTTGATTGCTTTGGCATGCGCTGTCACAAGGGTATACATCAATGGCATAGCGGTGCGCTGTGTCCAAAAACAACACGGCTGCACCAAACCCATAGCCTGCATTCATCAATGGCTCCTCAATGGATTGCAGAATTTGCATTCCAATATTGTTCAAAGCCAATGCCTCTGCTTCCCAGGAGGATTTTTTGTTCAGCTCTGTTCCCACATAGAGCGTGGCTGCAAGCAAAGCAACGCCAATGCTCATCCCAACCAACAACTCCAGCAGCGTCACTCCTTTCATTTTCACTCTGGAAACAAAAACTTTCATCCGAAAAATCTCCTGTTTTATATGTTTGTTCTGTCCTATATGGTTGAATATAAAACAAGCGCTCAAGGCACGGTTCGGGTTTGATAGCTCACAAAGCGAACACGCCTATGAAAAGGGTCCAGATAACTCACTGTCACCCGCACATTGTGCAAATTTCCAACGTGGTCTTCAAACAAATGTCTGTCCAAGGCCCAGGAAGCGGTGTCGTCTGTGTTGAACAGACAATGGGCATGGGATACGCCAGACACACAACCTGAAGTGGTTTGAATGTCAAACCTGGCTTCAAATTCAATGCTTCCATCGTCTTTTTCCGGTTTTGCATATTCAACCGCCCCACTGGGCTTCACCCACACCGAAAAGGAAGTCATGTCTCTGGATGTCAGGTTGTGGCAAACCCCAAGCGTTGGATTCCACTCGCAACTTTCTCCAGAAACGCTTCCAAGCAAGTCCTGCGCCAGCCTGTCTGCCATCCCTGACAAATGAGAAAGTCTTCTGGTTTTTTGAACGAGATTGGACAATTCCATGACGACAGAAATTCCTAAAATTAACAAAAAGGAGGCAACGAGGACTTCAATAATGGTCATTCCCTGAGCAAGCCGGGCCGCGTGGCGAGAGAAAGCCAAGGGCTTTTTAGCGCTCCACAAATGCATTGCCTTCTCCCCCTTTGTGTGTGGCGCCCCCCGCCAAAGCAGGTGCTTTTTCATCACTGCTATAGCTGACAGTCGCACGTGTATATATGCGGTAGGGAGGTTGACCTTCTGCGCCCACCTCACCTAAGCCTACCAAAACAATGTGGGGGGAGTCTGTTATTCTGGAAGAAAGCAACTCATCCGTATAAACATAGGCAAAAGCCCTATAGCGAATGCGTCCGCTCCACAAGTCCTTCGCGTCCAGCTTTCCAAACTTGCTGTTAAGCTCTGCCTTTGAGACGGTTTTGTCTTCTACAAAATGAAAAGGCGCCCATCGGTTGCATTCTTGAGTCCCACGACAAAACAAGTCATGCCATGGGCGCAAGTCCCTAAAGTCTTCCACCACAGGAAAATTGCTTAAAACGTCGGATACTTTTAAGTTTCCTTTCTCGGCTTCATGCTCAATGGCCAGACGAAAAATTTCTCTTCCTTCTGCCAAAGCCGCTTCGGCTGCATATTGAGCCATTTTTTGTCTCTTGCTCATCCCCTGAATGTTGGAATGCTTTTGAATGGACAACATTGTAAACATGACGGCCAAAGTGAGCCCAACCACAATGCCTAACACCAATAACAAAACAAACCCGCGCTGCTTTCTCATATATGCTGCTTTCTCATAGGCAGAGGAGTCAATAGTTTACAGTTTTTTGGCGTATGTCTTTTTTGCGCACATCTTTCTCAAAACTTTGTTCCAATATTTGCATGACGGGGGGGCTTCTCACGGGGGCAGGCCCAGGGCTGTTGTTCCAACCAGAAACGCCTTCTGAAGCCATAATTTCAAAATTGTTTTTTGCGTCCACATAGAGAATGTGCCCATCAAAGGCCACAGGAGAAGCAACCACTTGTCCTTCTTTGGATTTTAAAACATCCCCTGTTTCTGCATCCAAGAGATAAAGGTGTCCTTCTGTTTTGGAATCCAATCCACAAATATCCGATGAACCACCGGTTGCCGTGCCCACCACCACTTCTTTTGCATTGGCACTCACGCCGCCCCACACCTTCTCCCCAGCTGGAAGTGCTTTTGCCCAAAGCTGTTTTGCGGGTGCGCAGGCCGCCGTCCCCACGGAGGACTCGTCCAACTCAAAGGCAAACACATAATAGCGTTCCGCGGGAGGGCTTATTTTGTTGTCATATATATCCGGGTTGTCAGCCGTCCCCACATATATGTGCACCTTCTTCCCCTTCTGGTATATGGCCATGTTGCTATAAATTCCCTGCCGCCGCGCATTTTCCTCACTCACCCCAAAAGAGGTTTTGAGTATTTCCTGAATGTCAACCACTTTGCATTTGAGATAGGCATTGCCAAGGAAAGCACCGCTGCCACCGGAATTATATTTTAACAAGTTGATTCTATAAATGCGCCCCATGGTTGTTGGAATATATATAACGTCATATATGCCGTCCGGGTCGGACTTGGGCCTTTCAGCCGTCTGGTATTGCAAGTCCAAGGCAACCATTTCTCCGCCCACACCTTCCCCTGGCTCCAATGAAATAAAAGCTGCCCCGTCTGCACCGGGCATTTGTGGGGAGAGTTTCAGCAAGTCACCCGTATATAAGTCTACAAAATAGACAGCCCCGGCCAAAGGTTTTCCCTGAAAATCCACCCCGGGGGAATAGTCCGTGTCCACCACCGCCAACCATTTGGCAACACCTGTGGGGAGCGGGTTTGTGGCCCTGTTAAACATAAACCTGCCCAACAAGGGTGTATGCCTGGAGCTGTTTCTGGCAAAACGAGGCTTGTTGAATGAAGACATTTCATTCCAAAGCTTTTCAACTCTCACATTTGTTTTAAAGTCCACCTCCCATAGGGAATAGAGGCGCTCATCCTCCCCTATACGCAACACCTGGAAAAGACTTTGTTTTGGCCCACTGCTCAGCGCAAGCAGCGAGTGAGCGCCTTGGGGGGTTGGTCCCGGCGTCGCATTTTTCCAAGGCAAAGGCTGGAGAGGGTCTTCAAAAGGCGGCGGGGCATTGTGGGTGGTGGACATAAAATCTACATCCACAAAGGAGGCCGAGGCATTCAGCGAGGGACGCAAAGCAGAAAATGCAGATTGATATTCTGTTCCATAATATTTTGTATTATATTCATAAATATAATTTGGCCTGAGCGCCCATGGATAATAAACGGTTTTGACTTTTCCGGCGCCTGGGTTTCCTGAAAGCTCTCCAGTCTGTCTTTTAATGGCGCCGTCTTCTTTGGGGCACCCGGGAAGGGGTTTAAAGTGGCCTCGGTGGTGTTGGGTGGAGTCCAGGCAGTCATCCTGCTCTTTGGCTATATAGGCGCCGGCGTCCACGGCATATATTTCGCCGGTGGTGGAGCCCAGAAAAAGCAAAGCCATTTCCGGGTTTGGGCGTGTGGCTTTCCATTGGTTATAGGCATGAATTTCTGCCAGAGAGCTGAGGCGCACCCAAGGCGGGGGCGAAAGGGGGCTGCTGGTGAAAATGGCCGGTGTGGAGAAGTGAAACGCGGTTGGAATGGCGCCATGGGCACGCGGCACCCGCGTCATGTTTGTATGGGTGTCAAACCCTGTCAACCAGTCCTTCAAAACACTGAGGTCGGTGTTGTTGCATACACTGTTTCTGTCCAAGTCATACATGAGCATGCCTTCGGGCAAATGGCAGCTGCTTAAATGGCTTGAATTCAAAAAGTCATTAAAATCTCCCGTTGCTGTGGGTGTCCACATGCCCTGTGCTTTGGCGCTTCCATAATCCAAAAGACTGGGGTTGGAGATGCCGCTCTTCAGGCTCCACTTGAGTTTTTTTGTCGTTTGTTCAGGCTTTTCAGGGTTATATAGCTCATAGGCTCGCACCATGCCGCGTCGTGTGTTGTCTTTGTCACCCGTAACAATTCGAGAAGAAGTTTCTGTATCAAACTGACTTTTCGGTGTTATATAAGAGCTAATAAATGCCATGTTTGCAACAGGCATTGGAGATGAGTGTGTATATTCTCCTGACTTTATGGATTGATATCCAATGTTGAGATTTTGGAGTGTAGGCATGCAATTTTGGTTTTCACTTTTTCGTTTTTGAGAGCGAAATATGCCTCTCCAGCACAGCTGTGAGCCCACAAAACCCGTGCTCAATGTGTCTATTTCAACCCGCTTGAGCTTTCCTGAAACAAGGGTGGGGTTTATGGAAGGATTAAAGTCAACATTTATCCAATGGGGCTCATTGTTGTGAAAGCAATTCATTTCTTGTGCGTTTTTCACACAGGTGTTGCAATCCAATGCAATTTGAAATTCAACAAGCTCACAGTCAACGCAATTGCAGTTTGTGTTGGACACTTCTTTTTCAAACACCACACGGCTTATGGTATATTCATCCGCTAAACTCGAAGGAATTGCTGAGGAAACCACTTGGGCTCTGGCCAAACTGTCTTCATAAAGCCTGTTTGCAAGCGGCAGTGTGCTGAGGTTTTGTTCAAAAAACCCCATTGTGTTGGCCGAAACAATATGCGCGTTGCGAATTTCAGAAAAGCCAAGTGCTTCAAAAGGGGTTGGCTTGTTTTCGCTATTTATACATATAGCGCCGGACTCTGAAGAAAATGCTTTCAGAGGGAGTGTTGCCAACACACCACATGCAACTGTGGCAAGCAATACAACAGGCCTTGTTCCTTTCATTCAATTCCCTTTGGCTTCGAAAGAGGCTTGGCAAAAAAACAGCCATAGCCCTTCTTTCAGAAATGCGGCCTTCAGGTGGCAAATGCCATTCTTTTTAAATAGACGGGTTTCAGGCTGCCCACCCGCCTGGGCAGGGTGGGTTTTTCTGTTTGAGCAAGCTCAGCTATAGCGGCAAACTTGGCGCAGAATGTCCAGGGACTCCAGGGCTTTTCCGGCGCCTTTCACAACGGCTGTCAATGGATCTTCCGCGAGGAAAACGGGCAAGCCTGTCTCTTCTCTGAGCAAGGTGTCAAAATTTTTCAGCAAAGCCCCGCCGCCGGCCAATACAATGCCTCTGTCTGCAATGTCGCCTGCAAGCTCGGGGGGGGTGCGCTCCAATGTCATTTTTACGGCATCAATAACGGCATTAATGGGTTCTGCCAGGGCATCGCGTATTTCTTCGGAGGTGACGGTCAATGTGCGCGGCACTCCCGCCACCAAGTCTCTGCCTTTAACTTCCATGCTTGCCACCTCATCGGCTGGATAGGCCATGCCCACCCCAATTTTAATCTGCTCTGCTGTCCTCTCCCCGATGAGTAAATTATATTTTCGCTTCACATATTGGATGATGGCTTCATCCATTTTGTCGCCGCCTACGCGGACGCTCCTCGAGTGTACAATGCCGGCCAGGGAAATAACGGCCACATCGCTGGTGCCGCCGCCAATGTCCACAATCATATTCCCCGAAGGCTCTGTTACGGGAAGCCCCGCGCCAATGGCTGCTGCCATGGGCTGCTCTATGAGGTAGGCCTCGCGCGCGCCGGCATTTTCTGCAGCCTCCCGGACAGCGCGGCGCTCCACTTCGGTTATGCCGGAGGGAATGCCTATAACCACGCGCGGGTTGACGAAAATGCGGCGCTGGTGCGCGGTTTGGATGAAATAGCGCAGCATGGCCGCCGTAATTTCAAAGTCCGCAATAACACCGTCCTTCATCGGACGTATGGCCACAATATTTCCAGGTGTCCTCCCCAACATTTCCTTGGCCTCTTTGCCTACGGCCAACACCTTCTTCCCTCCACGCGCCTCCTGTTGGACGGCAACCACCGAAGGCTCATTGGAAACAATGCCCAAATTGTGCGTATAAATGAGTGTGTTGGCTGTCCCCAAGTCAATGGCCAAGTCTCTAGACAACAGTGAATAAACCCAGTCAAACATAGGCAGAAATTCCATTCCTTCGAGGACAAACTCGCCAACAAAAAGAGGTGCAGTCCGCTTGTAGGACAAGACGGAGTTTTTTGCATATACCAATAGCCAATTGAATTCCACCACGCCAATGCCTTTGTTTATATTGTCCACCTCCTCTATAGAGTTGCTAAGGAATTCCTCATGCCCAACCCCTTTTTTCCCTTGCTGCTTGTTTTGGGCCTTGGCCTTTCGGCCCAAGCCTCAACGCTCCCCCAGGCCCCCTTTGCCTCACCCCAACTCTCCCAGCTGGAGCCCCTCTATGCCTTTGTGCAAACGCTCGAGAAAGCAGCCGGCTACCTCGGCGTCAGCGAGTGGATGGAGACGACGGGCCTGCACCTCTTGCTTTTGCCGGCAACGCAAAGCGCCTGGAAGCAAAAAGGGCTCGCCGTGGACAAGCCCTTCATTTTGCAAACGCCCAGCAGGCTGGCGTGCATGGGGGTTGCTGACAGCAAGGCCTTGGCCGCCGCGGTGGAGGCTTTGCCGGGAGAAGACAAAACCACGCAAAAGGCCTCTTTGCGTTTTAAAGTGGTACGCACGGGCCCAACGCGCAGCTTTATGCTTTTTTGGAGCTCCACCCAGCTTTGCCTTCAGCCCCATGTCGCTGCTGCCAAAACAGCTACCTCCCCTAAGCAGCTGGAAGAAACCCTGGCCACAACAAGCGCCGCCCTCAAAACAGCGGCCCAACAACCCCGCCCCAGCTTGAGGGCCAACAACAACACCCTGGAGGTGGAGCCCCTCTCTCCCCAACAACTCAAACTCCGTTTGAGCCTTGCCAACCTGCCTTGGAAAATAAAAACCCCACAAGAGGGAAAAACCGCTCTGGCCTCTAGCTCCACGGAGAGTGGCGTGCTGCTGAAGGTGCATGGCATTCCTCCTGAGGAGGTGTTGAGGCATACGGCTTTGATGGCGGCGCTAAGCCCCAAAGGCGATGCGCTCCTTGCTCAAAAACAAGCTTGGTTTGAGCGCCTTGCACCTTTGCTGAGCGAGGAGTTTCTCCTCAAAATAGACTATCCCCAAGGGCGCGGCACAGAGCGCTTTTTGCTGATGGCCAAAATAAAGGCCGACAGTGAGGCGGCTTTTAAGGAGTGGCTTGAGCAAATGCCCAAGGAGGCCCAGGCCCCAAGCGCGGTGCTTTCCAGCAAACGAGGCCCCTTAAGCCTCGGGAGCCAAGGCCAATGGGCTTTTGCCACCAACAACACAGAGTTGGCCCTGGCCCACATTGAGGAGGTGGGCAAAGCCAAAGCCGAAAGGGCGCCTCAGCTGGCCGCCCTTATATTCCCCAAAACCTTGAGTGCCTTTTTTCAGGGAGAAACCCTTGTCAGCGCCATGCTGGGGCTCAGCAGAAAACAAATACGCATGCTCATGTTTAACCTGCCCCTCAAAAACCTCGCCCAAAGCCTAAGCCATATTAAAATGGAAACACACCTGCGGCCCAACCATAGCGCAGAAATGTGGGTGGACATTGTTTTAGGGCCATAGGCCGCCTCAAAGTTGGTTTGTGGCAACCCCAACTTGGCTTTGAGGGGGGGCCTCAGGTGTGTTCCGCCAAACCCAGGTTAAAATTTAGCTTTAAAGTGAAGCATGGAATTTTTTCATTCAGAAAAACCACTTTAAAAAACAATCGCTATAAGCACAGATGTACAAAAGCCAAGCCCTGTGGGAGAATGCGGGAGGTGAGGTATTTTTCTGTTTGCGGTTTTTCTGTTTGCGGTTTTTCTGTTTGCGGTTTTTCTGTTTGCAGTGTGTTACTTTGGCATATTGAGGCTATTTGAGCGTGTGTTATAAATGCTTTAAAGCTAAACAAAAGAGGCGGGGGCATGTTGAAGCTATAAATGGGCTGGAAAAAGCTTGGCGAGGAAGTCCATGAGGATGCAAAAGTTTGGAGTGGGCATTGCTGGGGTGTTGTTGTTTGCCTGCGACCTGACGGGCACCTGCAAAGTAGGTGACGACGAGAGTTGCCCTTTGGACGCTGTTTGCTATGGTGGCGAGCGGGCCAGCCATGGCGCCAACGGCATATGCGCGTTGGGGGAGCTTTCGCCGGAGGGCAAGTTGGTGCCGAAGCTCAAAGAGTGGAGGCTGTTGTTGTCCAACCAGGTGGAGGTAGCTCCTTTGCGCGAGGAAGGCAGCACCGCAGACAACCCCCAGGCGGGCTGGGTAGGCACGGGGGCCGCGAGGGTTGAGGCCCTGGTGTTGGGCCTTAAGCTTGGAGAAAAGCTGGAAGCTTGGGTTGGCCAACCCGCAGCCAATGTGGAGTGCAAATATGAAAGGGCTGCGGACAACAGCGAAGGAGAGTTGTGGGCCTGTGTCCTCAGGGAAGGCTGGGCAACGGCCGCTCCAGAAGCAAAAGTGGAAGTGAGGCTGAAGCCCGGAGAGGGCATCGCGCGCACGCGCACATACCGTGTGGACACGCAGCCGCCGCTTATAGGCCTGAGCGTTTTTTTGGGCACCAGGTGCTTTATCGGCGACAACAGTCCCTGTGAGGGAGGGCAGAATTGTATGAGCATGTTCGGCAACACCCAAGGTATACCGGGCATTTGTCAGAATGAGGCCCCCACAGAGTTTAGGGCACAGGTTTGCGCCAAGGCGCAAGACAGGCAAAGCAACATGTTGAGCCTTCAAACCCAAACCCCCACCCTCACCATAAGCGGGATGGAGACGGAAGATCTAAGCTCAGCGTTGGGCGTGGAGTGGCAGAAAGTGGAGAGCACAACGCCATATTCCGAGTGTTGGGCCGCCCAATTTCCCTTTCACCTCAACCAAGCGCCTTCTGATATTAATGGCGACATGGGCAGGCTGCTTTTCAGCATGGAAGTAGAAGCTGTGGACAGGGCCAACAACCGCTTTAACTCCAAAGCATATGGAGGCTTGGAGCGGGTGTTGTGCAGCACGCAAGTGGAGCAGATTTCGGACCATGCCTTAAAAGCGCCTTTGGCTTTTGCGGGTGGTCGCCTGGTATGGGGTACCAGCATGGGCGAAGGGGCTTTGCCGGCCGACAACTCCCTCTATTTTGTCAACCCGGAGACATGTGAGGTGGACTCCACTTCCACTTTGCACACGGGGGCTTTGCAAGGCCCCATGGTGGTTTTTAACAACACGCGCATAGCCCTTGCACTGGGAGGCGGGGGGCCTGAAGGGAGAAGAGGGCCGCGCCTTGCCGTGGTAGACAACATAGGGGCGGGGTCGGTGCCAGGCTTTCGCTTTGATGAGGATTGCACTCCCGGTGCGGGAGGCAGCGCCATCGACGCCACTTTCAACCAAGGCCTTTCTCTGCTGAGCATGGTGGACACAACCAACACGACGTGGCGCTTTGCAGCGCCCGCCAACAGTGCAACAGAGAGTGCGAGCCGTTTAATGGCCTATGTGCCTTCTCTCACAACAGGAGATGCTTGCGTTACGGATATGAGCCATGAGGGAGGGAGCCATCCTCTGCTGACACCGGCGCAACATAGCGACTCCAGTCTGGCCATTGCCTATGGGACAAACACAGCAATGTCGAATTTCCTGTTGAATGACTGGTCGTTTGATGTGTGGGACCGGAGGTGGAGCCTGGAGAGAGCCCTTTCAGAGCCACTTTATCCTTTGAGCTCCCTTTATAGCAAAAACCCCGCGGGCACAGCTGTGGGGGGGGGCCAACAGTTGTGGCTGAGTGGCGATGGCCTTTTCTTTGTTCGCGACACACATATTCGTCCTGCCGCGTATTTTCTGGAAACCATTGTGGATGAGCAGTGGCGCACAAGCCCTGCCGCTGTTGACAGCCAGGGCCGCGCCTATGTCGTCGTCCAAACCCCTGCAAACACCTATGAGGTGCAGCGCTTTGCAAGCGGCACCGGCAGACTGGAGAGCAAAAGTGCCTCCCTCTATGAGGCTCCCGTCGGCTCCCCCATTTTGGGCCAACCCTTAGCCGCTGACAGCGAAGTTTATCTGGTCACCACCCAGGGCACAGTGCTGGCTTTTAACGCGGATACGCTGGAGCTTTTGTGGAGACAAAGCCTGGGCATGCAAATTGCGCCCACAGCACAACCCCTGTTGCTCAGCCGCCCCGCCCCCTTTTCGGGCGGCACCCTCTGGGCAATCAGCAACAACGGTGAAATACGCGGCGTGCGCGTAGGCAGCCCCATGCGTGTCTATGGCACGCCGACTCCCCTTCAGGTGGGCAGCAGCGGCCTAAGCCGCACGGCACACTGGCCCAAGGCCTTCCATGACAATTGCAACACCTCCAGCAGGATGGTGACGCACAGCAACACGCCGAATTGTTTCTAGACCGCTTCCAATTGAGGCGAGCTAAAGCTCGCCTGCACTCCGCTCCATGCGGGGGGAGTGCGCATGGCATTCGACGAGGGGGCAGAGAAAAGCTTTGACAAAAATTTTAAGTTTAGAGACATTAAGAAAGAAGAATGGACCAAAGAGGTAGACAGAGGTAGACAAGTGCAGACCCAAGTCTGTCGGGCAATGGTGTCAAGCAGACAATGTGTCAAAGCTGTCAAATGGCGGGGTGCAAAGGGAATATGGAGGCCAAACCCTTGTTTTCATGTTGACTTGTCTGGGTTAAAGCCCAAGTGTTTTGCAGCTCAGGCGGGGTTTGGCTGATTAACTGCGAGTGGAACCAAGGAAACTGAACTAAGACTGTTGACAAAGTTTGCAGCATAGGCGAGCACAAGGTGTTTTGGCCCTCTGGGCCGTTTTTTTATACGCACACAGGTACGAATGAAGGAGCAAGGCATGTCTGGGGAATCCAGGAACATGAGTTTTACGAATATAAAAGTATTTTCTACCACGTTGGCCAGAGACCGGGAGATGATGGGAGAAAACATCAGCCGGTGGATTAAGGAAAACTCGAACATTGAAATTTTGGACCGGGTTGTGACGCAGTCCTCGGACAAAGAGTTTCACTGCCTAACCATT
Organism: Cystobacterineae bacterium; assembly: GCA_009782175.1. Lineage (GTDB taxonomy): Bacteria > Myxococcota > Myxococcia > Myxococcales > Myxococcaceae > WRKR01. Next base: position 1,244 of record WRKR01000048.1, on the reverse strand, counting down.
ACTCTCTTCTATCGCATGAAATAGAGAGCGCATGTTAGGGATGCTTCCCCGACGGGGTGCCTCAGTCACTTTGGCTGTACTGGCGCTTATTTTTTCCGTTGCAGGGTGGTTGCTCTTTCAAGGCTTGGGTTTCAACCCTTATCTCGTGCCAGCAGAAGTTTTAGGGGGTGCTTTGTGGCAACCTCTAACGTGGCTTTGGCTGCGCACGGGGGCCTTTGGGGTTTTGCTCTCGACCTTTCTCATTTGGATATTGGGCTCTCAACTGGAGTTGTTGTGGGGCAGGCCCAGGTTTTGGTATTTTTGCATCAGCATTCCGTTGCTGGCGGGTATTTTTACTTTGCTGCTTGCCTTGGGGTGGCCTGCTTTAAGCGCAAGCCGCTTTGAAGGCGGCGGGGTGTTGACAAGCATTTTATGGGTCGCTTTGGGCCTGGAAATAGGCAAGCGCCCCTTAAATTTTTTTGGGTTTGCTTTAACGGGTTATGTTTTTGCAGGCCTGGGCTTGGCCTTTATTCTCCTGGAAGCCATATTCGGCTCGCCTGTAGCCATTATACCCTCGCTGCTGGCTGTGCTGCTGTCTTTCCTATGGGTACGCTGGCGGATTCCTGGCGGCCTCCTGGAGCGCTACAGCTTTTGGCGCCTCAAGCGCAGAGCCAAGCTGCACCGCAAGCGGCTGAACCTGCTTTCAGGCGGCAAGCGCAACACCCCCTCGGACTCTGACCGCTATTTGCACTAAGGGGGGGGAGTTTTATTTTTTCCCCTCCCGGGGGGGGGGAGTGTCGCATCCGGTGCAGGTTTTTATTTGCCCTCCCGGGCAAGGGTTGTTTTGCAGAGTGGGCCTGCGGCCCGGCTATTTTCAAAGGAAAAAGTTTTTTGTGGGGGTGTTTTTATTTTTTCCCTTCCAGGGGGGGAATGTCGCCTCCGGCGAAGAGTTTTTTCGCTTTCAGCGAGGGGAGGTTGAGGTTCGCTTCGCTCACCTGACTCCGCTACGCACAACATGAGAGAGAGCAAGCTCTCTCTCATGCTGTGCTCCACTCCGTCCCGCCTCCCGGCGAGTCACTTTTTTTGGTTTATTCTTATTTTTTCCCTCCGGGGGGGGAGTGTCGCCTCCGGCGAAGGGTTTTTTCGCTTTCAGCGGGGGGAGGTTTCGCCTCCCGGCGAGTCACTTTTTTTGTCTGAACAAAAAAAGTAACCAAAAAAAATCACCCTGCCGGGGGCTTACGGATGGCCCCAGGAAGGTTTTAATA
>WRKR01000047.1 GCA_009782175.1 Cystobacterineae bacterium | reverse complement strand
TGTTGTGTTTCTTCTTGGGTTTTAGCCTGGGCTATAAAGGTTGTTCGGAGACCCAACTGCGCTCCTATATGGAGGGCGCAGCTGGGCCGCCGCAATAAGACAAACTTAAGCTATTGAGGAATGTGCGCAGGCATTTCCACCGGCTGCCCCAAAAGGCCCGGGAGTTGGCCTTCCACATATGTCCACGGGGTGGTGAGGAATTCTGCCGGGAAACCTTCGCTTCTGCGCAACAGTCCAGCGCTGATGTCAGCGCCGTCGAGGTCGCGTAGGCCTATGTTGCTCCAACTGGTGTTGCCTGCACTGTTGAGCATGCCACTGAAGGCATGGTTGTTTGTCGAAGTGCCGATAAAAGAGCCGTTGTTGTTGTTTATTCCCACCACACGTCCGACACTGTTGGTGCCGCTCACCATGGGGTTCAACGCCAGGCTGTTTTGCACTGTGCTGGAGTTAAAGCCCACCAGGCCGCCGACAGAGCTGCTGCCGTTGACACTGCCCGTGGCATAGCTGTTTTGCACTGTGCCGTTGCTGGAGTTAGAGCCCACCAGGCCGCCGACAGAGCTGCTGCCGTTGACACTGCCCGTGGCATAGCTGTTTTCTATGAGGCCGTTGCTCCACCCCACCAGGCCGCCGACATAGCTGCTGCTGGTAACACTGCCCGTGGCATAGCTGTTTTGCACTGTGCCGCCGTTGTTCCGCCCCACCAGGCCGCCGACATGAATGTTGCTCCCGTTGACACTGCCCGTGGCATAGCTGTTTTGCACTGTGCCGGAGTTATCCCCCACCAGGCCGCCGACATAGAAGCTGCTACTGCTGACACTGCCCGTGGCATAGCTGTTGTGCACTGTGCCGTTGCTGGAGTTAAAGCCCACCAGGCCTCCAACATAGCCGCTGCTGCTGGTAACACTGCCCATGGCATAGCTGTTTTGCACGGTGCCGTTGCCGTAGTTATAGCCCACCAGGCCGCCGACATTGCCGCTGCCGTTGACACTGCCCGTGGCATAGCTGTTTTGCACTGTGCCTCTGCTGTTGTTATAGCCCACCAGGCCGCCGACAGCGTGGCCGCTCCCGGTGACATTGCCCGTGGCATAGTTGTTTTGCACTGTTCCGGAGTTATGGCCCACCAGGCCGCCGACATAGTTGTTCCCGGCGACACTGACTTCTGTCAGCCTAATGTTCTCCAGGGTGGCGCCTTGGCCTATATAGCCAAACAAACCTTGCCGGTCACTGCCAGAGGCACGGATGCGAAGGCGGAGAAGCTCGTGGTTTTCACCATTCAAACTGCCCAGAAATGGGGCCTCATCTGTGCCAATGGCCGTCCAATTGCTTTCTGTGGGTTGCGCCGGCTCGGCAAGGTTAATGTTTTCTGTCAGCCTATAGTGCCGCGTCAAGCCCGCCGCTGTGTTGGCATAGCGGTTAAAGGCCAAAATATTGGCCTGGTTCAGCGGAATGACACGGCTTGGGCTTGCTGCTTGCCCATCCCGAATATAAACGCGGGTGCTTTTGCTTTCAGCAGAATAACCTGATATATTTGCCAAGCTTAGCTTGACGGTTGCAAAACCTGCAGCAAAGGCGGCCTGCCCATTATATGCCACACTCACCTCAAAATTTTGAGTGTTTCCCTCGGGGTTGCTTTCAACCTCAAAACTCAGTCCGCTTATAGGCTCTATGTCAAGGGTTGCCTTGCTGGCGTCAGCAGCATTGTCAAAACCTGAAACCACCACCCTAAAACGGGTGGAGTGCTCATTATAAGCCCCATCTATTATAGGTGTGAGTGTTTCTGCACTGGGGAGGATGGAAATATCTAAATTCTCCCACTGGGCATAAACCGTGAGGTTTTCCCTCACCAGCGTATTGGCGGTGAAAACCGCTCCACTCCCATCGGCCTGCATGTTCCACCCCAAAAATTTATAGCCCTCTCGTGTGGGTGCTTCGGGCAAAGCGTCTATGGTGGACATATGCGGCTCCACCGTTTTGCTTGGCGGGTTTGCCTCGGTGTCCCCACCATTTTTGTCAAAAATAACCGTATAAACCTCTTCCAAAGGGGTGCCCTCACCTTCATTCGGTGAAGGACAGGCACTCAAGGCTGTGCTCAGCAATACACACGGCAATAAATAAAGTGTGCCAATGGAAAAGCGTTTCAGGGGGAATTCCCTTTGTGGGCTTAAGTGTTGAGTGATTTTCATTCCTGTTTTTCCGGGGCGGTCGGGGCTGTTTCGGCCTATATACAACAGGGCGTTTGTTGCTGAGTGTTGTTTCAAAAAAAATATTTTTTTAACTTTTGGGTCGAAAAAGCGCACTTTTCGCTCCCCAACACTGTAGTCTTTTGTTGACATATGTCAGCAAATATTGACATTTTGTTGCTCAAAACATGACACAATGTCAGGTTTTATTGACATTTGGGTGCATGGGTTTGAGCGCTGTTCATCCATAGAGCGGAGCAGGCGGAACGGAATGGAGCGAGGCAAGAGAGAGCTGCAGCTCTCTCTTGAGGAGCGGAGTGGAGCAGGCGAGCAACGCGAGCCTCGCTTTAGCTCGCCTCCATGGAAACTGCTCTGGATATTAACCTGAAACCGCTAGCACGCCGCCATGGCCAGCAAAGCTGACTCTTCTTCAACCACTGTGGTGAGTTTGGCATGCTCAGGGTTGTCCAGGGGCATGCCTTTGAGTTTCTCCTGGGCTTTGGCCAGGCGCTCCTGGGCGGCCTCAGGGTTGAGGGCGGAGGGCTCCATGGCCTCGTCAGCCAAAATATTCACCTGGGTGGGCTTTATTTCTACAAAGCCGCCACGTACATAATAGCGCAGGTTTTTGTCGGCGCATTTTATTTCCAGGGGGCCAGCTTTGAGTGCGGCATAAAGCGGCGTATGCCCCGCTCGTACCCCCAAGAGGCCTATGTGGGCAGGTACCACCACCTCCACAGCCTCGGTGGAGAGCAAAACACGCTCAGGTGTTACCAATTCAACATGGAGTTTTGCCATGCTTAGCCCTCAGCCATTTTCTTTGCTTTGGCAACGGCCATGTCAATGCCGCCCACCATATAGAAGGCCTGCTCTGGCAACTCGTCATGCTTGCCTTCGCATACTTCCTCAAAACTGCGCAGCGTTTCCTCTAAACTCACCGCCTGCCCCGGTGTGCCCGTAAAAACCTCGGCAGTAAAGAAGGGTTGGCTCAAAAAACGCTGAATTTTTCGTGCGCGGGAGACGGTGGTTTTGTCTTCTTCAGAAAGCTCATCCATGCCGAGGATGGCAATAATGTCCTGCAGCTCCTTATAGCGCTGCAAAATGCCCTGCACCTTGCGCGCAATGGTATAGTGGCGCAAACCCAACACTTGTGGATCCAAAATGCGGGAGGAGGAGTCCAAAGGGTCCACCGCAGGATAAATGCCCAACTCGGAAATGGGGCGGGAAAGCACAATGGTCCCATCCAAGTGTGCAAAAGTGGTGGCCGGGGCAGGGTCGGTCAAGTCATCCGCGGGGACATAGACGGCCTGAATGGAGGTGACGGAGCCGTTTTTGGTGCTCGTAATGCGCTCCTGGAGGGCCCCCATTTCAGTGGAGAGGGTGGGTTGATAGCCGACGGCCGAAGGAATGCGTCCAAGCAGCGCCGACACCTCGGAGCCTGCCTGCGTAAAGCGGAAAATGTTGTCAATAAAAAGCAGCACGTCGCGGTTTTCTTCGTCGCGGAAATATTCGGCCATGGAAAGCGCTGACAGCGCGACGCGCGCGCGTGCGCCGGGTGGCTCATTCATCTGTCCATAGACGAGGACGGCCTGGCTTTTTTCCAGGTTCTCAAGGTTAATGACGCCACCCTCTTGGAATTCACGGTATAAGTCATTTCCCTCACGCGTGCGCTCGCCCACGCCGGCGAAGACGGAGAAGCCCCCTTTTTCAATGGCGGCGTTGCGGATGAGCTCTGTCAGCAGCACGGTTTTGCCGACGCCCGCGCCGCCGAAGAGGCCGATTTTTCCGCCGCGGGTGAAGGGGCAGAGCAGGTCGATCACCTTAATGCCGGTTTCAAACATCTGCACTTCAACGGACTGATCCGTAAACTTGGGTATAGGCCTGTGGATGGGATAATATTTGTCGGCCTTAATGGGGCCTCTTTCGTCAACGGGTTTGCCGACGACGTTGACAATGCGTCCCAGGGTGGCTTTGCCGACGGGGACTTGAATGGGTTTTTGGGTATTGGTGACAGGTTGTCCGCGCATAAGCCCGTCGGAAGTATCCATGGCAATGCAGCGGGCGGTATTTTCTCCGAGGTGTTGGGCAACCTCGAGGGTGAGGTTGTCAGCCTCTTCTGAAATGGCCGTATTGGAGACGGTGAGGGCCGTATAAACTTCAGGGAGGCCACCAGGGGGAAATTCGACGTCGACGACGGGGCCGAGCACTTGGGTAATGCGTCCTTGGGCAGCAGTCATGTTTGTGGGCCATAGCAATGCCACAAACGAGTTTCAAGCACCGTTTATAAAAATGTTTTTTTCTTCCCCTTCCGGGGAGGCGGTGTGGTTTTTTTCCCGTTTTGGGTGGGTTTTTTAAGGCTTGCCGGGCTTGTTGGGTTTAAAATGCTGCCCCTCAAAGCGGCCTGGGGGTTTCAAAGGGTTTTAGCAGGCCCTAAGGCAAGTCAACGCGCAGCAGGCGGCATTGTTTCTCAAGGACGAGTATACGCCGCTCCACAGGGGGGCCTTGGGGGCGTTTGAGGCACAGGAGGTATTCGCCCGAAGGCAAAAGGAGAGAGGTGGGGGCATTGTTTTGAGGGCTTCCGTCCAGCCACAGCTGAGCGGGTGTGGTAGCGCCTCTGTGGGTGCTGACAATTTTAAGCTCTCCGAAGCCTTGAGGGAGTTTGGGTTTGGGCAAGGGGGTTGCTTCATTGTCAAAGGAAGAGGCAGGGTCAAAAGAAGAGGCAGGGTCAAAAGAAGAGGCATGTAGCTCTTCTCCCGTAAATGTTTCAGCATTCCGCATAGAGTCTTCCGCATAAATGCGGGGTGGGGCAGGAGCTGTTGCGAGTGTTTCCGAGGCTGTGCTTTCGCATGGTGAGTCCTGCACAACGCGTCTGGGAGTCTCATTGAGGAAGGGGAAGGCTTTGGCCAAGTCCACCTCTCCGTGAAAGCTGATGAGGACTTTGAGGTTGGCATAAAACTCTGAAGCACTTTGAGGGCGCTGGGCTTTGTTTTTGGCAAGCCCACAGGAAATTTCACGGGCGAGGGCTGAGTTAACTTGTTTGCACAAGCGCGAGGCGTCCGGCGGGGGCTGGTGTTTGTGGGCGCGCAAAATTTCAAAAGGGTCCGCCCCAACAAAAGGAGGCCTTCCCACCAACAACTCAAAAGTCATCGCCGCCAGGGCATAAACGTCTGTACGTTTGTCCACTTCGGTTTTTCCGCTAATTTGTTCCGGCGCCATATAATAAGGCGTTCCGACGAGTGTCCCCGGCTTTGTCAAGCCTGGATCTGCCTTGTCTCTGGCAACCCCCAAGTCCAAAATAATGACGCGGCCTTTTCGGTTAACAAAAATGTTTTGCGGCTTAATGTCCCTGTGCACAAGCCCATGGTGGTGGATGAAAGAAAGCCCCGCCGCCATTTGCCCCACCACGGCCAAAGCCTCCTCACAGGAGAGCTTGCCTTCCCTGTACTCAAGTATTTGGGCCAAGGTGAGGCCACGCAAAAAGGGCATAACAATATAGGGCTGTATGCCGTGGCGCCCCACCCCATAAAGGCGTATAATATTGGGGTGGCGCAAGGTGATCATCAGCCGCGCCTCTCTCTCAAAGCGCGCCAGCACATTGGGCTTGTCGCAATGCTTGGCCGCCAAAAATTTTATGGCAATGCCGCGCTTTTCTTGCAAGTCCACCCCGCGGAAAACAACACCCATGGCGCCCTTGCCAATGTTTTCTATAAGCCGCCACCGCCCCTCCAGCACAAGGCCGGGGACAATGGCCTCGGGGGAAATGGCGTCATAAACAATGGCCTGGGCGGTCGAGGCTTCCTCAAAATCCATAAGCTTTATGTGTAGCATTTTTGAGGAGGGGGCATAGGCCAAAAACAGGGACGCAAACACCTGTTTCCAGCACAGCATTCCCCCAGGGGAGGCGCTTTGGGGTTTTGTGCTGCAGGGGGCGCAGCAGGGTGCTTGAGGCCTGAAAATGCATGCCCCTCTGGTTTTTTTGTGGCGGTTTTGTGGGTTTGGACTCAGCATGCGGCCATGTTTCATCCCTTGGCAGCCATTGTTTTATGCGCGGGCAAAGGGGAGCGCATGCACTCCCTCCTCCCCAAAACACTGCACCCTTTGCTGGGAAAGCCCCTGGCCTATTGGCCTTTGTCCCTGGCTGAAAAATTGGGTGCAACCCCCCTTGTTGCAGTGCTTGGCCACCAGCGCGAGCAAGTAGAAAAAAGCTTGCGCACTGTTTGGGAAAAGGCCCCCCTGCATTTTGCCATACAAGAGGAGCAGCGCGGCACCGCCGACGCCGTGCTTGCAGCCAGGCAAGCTTTGGCCGGCTTTGAAGGGGACATATTGCTGATGGCAGGAGATACCCCTCTGCTGAAAGAAGGCAGCCTCCAAACGCTTTTGAGCATGCACCGCGAGACAGGGGCCCTGCTGAGTTTTTTAACAAGCCACATGAAAAACCCGCAGGGCTATGGCCGCGTGCTGCGCCAGGAGGGCAAGGTGGTGGCCATTATAGAAGAAAAAAATGCCACCCAGGAGCAGCGTGCCCTCTGTGAAATAAATGCGGGTTGCTATGTGGCCAAGGCAAGCTTCCTCTGGGAGGCGCTGGCCTTGCTTTTGCCCAACGCGTTGACAGGAGAGTTATATTTAACCGACATGGTGGAAATGGCAGCGAAAGCGGGGGTGCTGCAAACGCATGCCATTGAGGAAGAGGAAGCCTTGGGCATTAATGACAGGCAGCAATTGGCGCAGGCAACCGCCTGCATGCGGCAGCATATTTTATATGCGCATATGCGCGCGGGGGTGACGGTGTTTTGCCCTCAAACAACCTGGGTAGAAGCAGGGGCACAACTGGGGAGGGACTGCATGCTGGGCCCCAACGTTTTTATAGGTGGAAACAGCATATTGGAAGAAGGCGTGAGGGTGGAGCAAGGCGCCATGGTGGTGGATTGCCATATTGCCACAGGCGTACACATAAAACCCTATTCCGTTTTGGAAGGGGCCACCGTGGGGCCAGGCTGTGTGGTGGGGCCTTTTGCGCGCCTTCGCCCCGGCACAAGGCTTGGAGAAGCTGTGCACATAGGCAACTTTGTAGAAACAAAAAATGCCGTTTTGCACAGAGGCGTTAAAGCCAACCACTTAAGCTATTTGGGGGATGTGGACATAGGGGAGGCCAGCAACATGGGTGCCGGCACCATTATGTGCAACTATGACGGTTTTGCCAAACACCGCAGTGTTATAGGCAAAGCCGTTTTTGTAGGCTCTGATGTGCAGCTGGTTTCCCCGGTGCAGGTGGGGGACGGTGCCTGGGTTGCCGCAGGCACCACCGTGACGAAAAATATACCGGACAACGCCCTGGCCATTTCCCGAAGCCCCCAACACAACAAGCTGGACTATGCTTTGCAATTGAAAGAGAAAAAGCAAAAGCAAAAACAAAACAACAAACCCTAAGCTACACCACCTCCACCCGAAAGGCCCCATGCATTTTGAGCACCACATGTTGAGAGAAATAAAAGAGCAGCCCGCTGTGTTGGCTGCATTGGCCAAGCGCGGCCAGCTTCTGCTGGAAAAGGACGGCGGAGGCCTGTTTGGCTTTGACGACCCAGAGGGAGCAAGCTTCCAACGTATTTTGTTTTTGTCCTGTGGCAGCAGCTACCACGCCAGCCTTGCGGGCAAGTGGATGGTGGAAACCTTCGCCGGGCTTTGCTGCCAAGTGGAATATGCCCATGAATACCGCTTAAGCCCACCGCTCCCCCTCGAAAATTGCTTGGTGGTGGGCCTCTCCCAGTCCGGAGAAACCCTGGATACTTTGGAAGCCATGCGCAAGGCCAAACAAGCCGGTGCGAGAATTTTGTCCATTTGCAATGTTGCCAACTCCACAGCCATAAGCTTGGCACACACGGCTTTTTTGCTGGAGGCAGGGCCTGAAAAGGCTGTGGCCTCCACCAAGGTGGTTTCAGCACAATTGGCAGCCGTTTTTTTGTTGGCCCTGCGCCTGGGCATTGCGCACGGGCGCCTGCCTCAGGAGTTTGTGCAAAAACATGTGCAAAACCTGATGGACATTCCAAACCAACTGAGCACCGTGCTGCAGAATGACAGCTTCTCCAAAGAGGTGGCTTTGGCACTGCACGAGGCAAAGCAACTGCTTATTGTAGGCAAGGGCCTCGCCTATGCCATTGCCCTGGAGGGGGCACTGAAGCTGAAGGAAACGTGCTATTTGCATGCAGAGGCTTTTGCCGGGGGGGAATTTCGCCACGGCCCCATGGCGCTGGTGGAGCCCACGGTGCCCACCTTGCTGCTGATGCCCTCGCTGCCCCAGGAAAGCTTTGAGCTCATGCAAGGCACCGCGCGCGAAATACGCGAGAGAGCAGGCCCCTTATGGGTGCTGACACAAAAACGCCCGGAAACCCTTGGCGAGGCAGATGCCCAACTCTATTTTTTGCCACAAGCCGACGCCTTCCTCTCCACTTTTTTGTTTCTGGCACCCTTGCAAACCCTGGCCTACCACCTGGCCCATGGCCGCGGGCTGAATGTGGACAGCCCGCGTGGACTTTGCAAAGCCGTGGTGGCCGACCCTTAAAAAAAAAGAAGGAAGTATTAAACAGCTTATTTATAAAAAAAACCCGGACACCCGAGGGTGTCCGGGCGGGCGAGGAGTCGGGGGGGAGCCTCCATCAGCCCTATGGGAAAGTTACTTGGGTTAGCTCTTATGTTTTTATTTCTAACCAGCCCCCGTGGGGGATGCTTGAAAAAAACACATGGCCAGCACTTTTTTTAAAACCTAATAATTTTTGAAGCTTAGGAGAAAGTACACGGTGCAAGCCCAGACGGTTGAAGCTCAAATGAAGGCCGGACCCCAACAAAAACTGGCACCAACAGAAGCCAGCCCAAACCCAAACCGGCACCCCCTAGTCCAAATAGAAAGTGAAAGTATAAAGAATGTTGCTGGGCAAGGGTTTTCCGCCTTTGCGGGCGGGGTGGAACTGATAGCGCATAATGGCTTTTTTTGCGGCTTCGTCGAGGCCATAGCCCACTTTTTGGAGGGCTTCCACGCGTTGGACTTTTCCGTGCTCGTCTATCCAAAGCCTTAAGGTGATGGCGGCTTCAATGCCGGCCTTGCGTGCCTCTTCTGGGTATTCTATTTCAAACTTTGAGCGTACTTCTGGCTGTTTATCCACCTCATGGGCAGAGGCATAGTGGGCATAGGGGTCAGCCTTATAGGGTTTAACTTCTGCAGGGTTGGGGGCGGGGCCTTGCATGGAGCCATGGCCGGTGTTGCCTATGGGGGCCGAGAAGCTGCCTGACTCTGTGGTGGACCCAGGCGACACACCTGCAAGAAGCGGGGGAGGGGGCTCCACTTGGGCGGTCTCCTCATGAGGGGGCGGCGGCGCCGGGTTGGGTGGGGGGGGCTTGGGCGGTGGAGGCTTTGCCGCCGGAGGTTTAGGCGGGGGGGGCTTGGGCGGTATGGGCTGCGGCTCCGGTGGGGGCTCTTCAACAGCAGGCTCTATTTCCTTTGGGGGCGGCGGCAGTTGAATAAACTCTATTTCCACAGGCTTGTTTTGCACCTTCAACACAGGGCGCGGCACCAACAACAGGAGCCCCAGGAGGTGGATGAGGACAGAAAGGGGAACAAACGCCAAGGCCCAGAAGTGTCCTTTGGAAGTGTTGGCAAAAGGGCTTTGCATGGCTTTTATTCAGAGGCGGCAGACGCTTCCTTTTGGATGTTGAGTGCGAATTTGGCGACGCCTTCACCTTTGATGAGATCAATAAGGTGCATGACTCGGCCATAGGAGAGCTCCTTGTCCGCAGAAACAATGGCCCTGCTCTCTTTGTCTTTGAGGACGCTTGAGCGGATGTGTTGCTTCAACGCGGACTCGTCCACTTCCTCGCCGTCTAAAAAGAGTTTCCCCTCCTGGTCGATGACAATGGAAATAAGCCCCTGCACCGTTTCCCCCGCATGGGCTGCCTTGGGCAAGTCCACCTCCACCGTCTCTTTAATAATAAAGCTGGCCGTCACCATAAAAATAATGAGCAACACCAAAACAACGTCCACCAGAGGCGTTACGTTAATAGCGACAATTTCCCCTTCGCTCTCGTCCTCTTGCCGAATGCTCATGCCGTTTTGCCTTCGCCCATTTTGCCTTCACCCATTTTGCCTTCGCCCATTTTGCCTTCACCCATTGGGGCTTCACCCGGTGTGGCTTCAGCAGAGCTCGGCGCTTCTGGGGTGGTGTGTTGCCCCATGCCACCCAGGAGGAGGTGCGCCAAAGCTTGTGTACGCCCGACGCGGCTTTTTAAAGCACGCGTGAAAATGTTGAAAGCAACCACAGCCGGAATGGCCACGGCCAAACCCACGGCGGTGGCGACGAGTGCCTCGGAAATACCCGTCATAATGGTTTGCTGCATGTCGGCACCCTGGACGTTTGTTTTGCCCAACTCGTGAAAAGCCTTAATAATGCCGAGCACGGTGCCAAAGAGGCCGATGAAAGGCGCGTTGGAGCCCAAAGTGCCCAGAAAGGAGAGGTAGCGCTCAAAGCCAATTTTGCCCTTGGCCAAGGCGGCAGACATGTTTTCTTCAGCGGTTTTGGGGTTGGCCTTTATGAGGGAAAGCCCAACCCCAAGCGTGTTGGCCTCCAAGCCCTTTTGCCCCTTCAACAGGGCTTTGGCCTTCTCCCACTGCGCATTGGCCAGCAGAGAAAACAACTCTGCTGTGCCGCGCAAGCTGCGAAGCCAATAAAAGACCCCGCGCTCCAACATAACAGCCACGGAAGCAACGGACAAAACCACCAGCAGCCAAAGTACCCACTCCACACTGCCCAGCGTAACTCCCAATAATGCCTTCGTCAGCCAGCCCAACTCTCCCGCAGAGGCCAAGGGTGCTGAACCTTGAATAAACATGTGCATAATAACCCGCCAGAGACTTCTTCCCTTTTGCCTATATTGTCAAGAATGCAGCCCACCTGCTGAGAGCCGCTGTTGCACATGGAGGTTAAACACCCCCACAGAGAAGACAAGGGCTGCCCCCCACAAAAAAGCAAATATTTGTGTTTTTATAGAAAACAAAACAAACAAAAACCCAAGGCAAGTAGTACTAATAGAAAAATGATAAAAAATTTAAAGCATACATAGCGTGCAAACCCAGGGTAACAATATTGAAAATACCTCTATGAGGGAGGGGGGTTAAAATATAGAATGGAACCTGAAACGAAGTGACTATAGAGGCGTCCTTGAGAATAGAGGCGTCCTACAGGTGTGCGACGGGCATGAAATGTGGCACAAGTGACACCCATAGATTTTGTTAAATGCGTTTGCAAGGCCGATAGCATGAGCAAGGAGAAGAAGATGGGGGTTGAGCAAGAAGTGGAAGGAGCAGGAAGAGAGCGGGTAGAAAGAAGAAGAAATACATGTGGGCTTTTGCTTCTGGCTTTTGCCCTGACAGCTGTGGCCTGTGATGATGACGCCTCCGGCGCCGGCACCTATAGCTATGGAGATGCCTCAGTCACCTATGACGGCTTTGGGGTGGATATTGATGTGCAGGCGATAGGTCCTCCCAACATTGCATGGGGCGGTCCGGGCGGAAATAGGCAACAGGACCATTGGGGCTTCGGGTATTGGGATGGGTTTAAACCCTTCTATGTGACAGATTATACCTGCAACTGCATTCTCAGGGTTTCTGTGCAAATGGCCAGAGACATCAATAGAGGAAATGCGTTTTATCTAAGCAGGATAAACTCAGAAGTGATTGCCGGCGACGGCAAAAATGGGCAATCCGGCTATGTAGACGGCGTGGGGCTGGCAGCGCGCTTCAGCAGACCCACGGGCATAGCCGTGGACTCTCAAGGCAACCTCTTTGTGGCCGATTCGGGGAACAACCGCATTCGCAAGATAACGCCTTCGGGCGTGGTGAGCACCTTTGCCGGCGGTGGCCCCACCACGGACGAGCTCATGGGCGGTGCCTCAAGCGGCGGCCAAAACTTGAGTGGAGACCTGGAATTTTATAAGGACGGCGTGGGAACCAAGGCGCGCTTTTTCAGTCCCATGGGGGTTGCCATAGATGGAAAGGACAACCTCTATGTGACAGACATGGGCAACAGCAACATTCGCAAAATAACGCCCTCAGGCGTGGTGAGCACGCTGGCCGGTCCGAACACCGAGGCGACTGCGGGCAAAGAAGGCCATGTGGATGGCTGGGGAAGCACGGCACGCTTTAAGGGGCCCTATGGAATCACCTTTGACAAGGGGACCTATGGAACGGATGAAATAATTCCGGGAAGACCCGTCACCAACTACCTCTATGTGGCCGACAGCGACAACCACCGCATTCGCAAAATAACGCTGGATGGAAATGTGAGCACCGTCTCAGGTAACGGCGGGAAAGGCCATGTGGCCGGCACTAAACACTCTGCACAGTTTGAGTATCCCTTTGGCATTGAAATAGACGTGTTCGGCAAGCTTCATGTGGCTGAAGAAGACGATATCATCCGTACCATAGCCCAGCCGGAGATGGGGGATGTCAATGCGGGCACGCACATACGGGAATTGCGTGACTACCGAACCAACAACGGTTGCAGCGGTCTGATAGTTGCCGACGCGCCTCGCAACTACAAACCCTTCTTTTTAGGCAAGGTAGAGGATGTAGCGAATTGGGAGTTCACTCGTCATGTTCAGGACAGCGAGGGCAACTGGCATGAGGTATGGGAGTATGTGAATAGGCCGAAGTTGCAAGAGGCCTGGCCTTTCTTTTTTGTGGCAAGCTATGAAACGAAAAGAAACAAGAAAAAGCCGCTGGGGTTTGAGTTTAAAAGGTGTTATGGCGTCATCCCGGGCTGGTAACTCCATGCCAACAAAACCAACCCCCAAGGGGCGAGCAGAAAAAGCTCCCCCCTTGGGGTTTTTTCCTTTGGCTTTAGAGCATTTTGAAGTCCCCCTGTGCTTTTAAATGCTCACTTGTTTCCAACCATGGGGAAGGCGCATCCACCGTGGGCTGAGGCAGGCCAAGAGGCGGGTTTTTCGTCGAAGTGGCTGCTTGGTGAAGGGCAAAAGCGGTGAAGCATGGAGAGCAAAAGCGTTAAAGAGCAAAGGCGCTGCCAAGAAAAAGCGCTAAGGAGCAAAGGCCCTGAAGAGAAAAGGCAGGGCCTTCACTTATTTTAAAAGAAATAATGGGTTTTAGGGGTTAAATGGGAGCCTATGTCGCAAGAGAATAAACCGCCCAATGCAGCGGGTGAAGTCAGTGTTGTTACCATTGAAGAGGAGATGCGCCGCAGCTACTTGGATTATTCCATGAGCGTCATTGTCGGGCGCGCCCTGCCGGATGTGCGCGATGGCCTAAAGCCCGTGCACCGGCGCGTGCTGTTTGCCATGCACGAGTTGTCCAACACCTACCAGCGTCCCTATAAAAAATCGGCGCGCGTGGTGGGTGATGTCATCGGTAAATACCACCCGCATGGGGACCAGGCGGTTTATGACACCCTCGTGCGCATGGCACAGCCCTGGTCCATGCGCCTGCCCTTGGTGGATGGACAGGGGAATTTTGGCTCCGTCGACGGGGATGAGCCGGCGGCCATGCGCTATACCGAGGTGCGCATGGAGCGTCTGTGCGAGCATATGCTGGCCGACCTCGAAAAAGACACCGTCGACTTTTCTCCCAACTATGACGGCCAGGACATGGAGCCCAATGTATTGCCGGCGCGTTTCCCCAACCTCCTGGTGAATGGCTCCGAAGGCATTGCCGTGGGCATGGCGACCAAAATCCCCCCACACAACTTAGCGGAGGTTATTGATGCCACCGTGCACCTGGTGGATAACCCTTCGGCCCAGGTGCTTGAGTTAATGCATTTTGTGCAGGGGCCGGATTTTCCAACATATGGTTTTATTTTTGGAAGAGAGGGCATTCGCAAGGCCTATGAGACGGGGCGCGGCAGCATTTTAATGCGTGCCAAAACAGAAATAGAAGTCCACCCCAAGACGGAGCGCGAAAGCATTATTGTCACCGAAATACCTTTTCAGGTGAACAAGGGGCGGATGATTGAGCGCATGGCGGAGCTTGTCAACGAGAAGAAGTTGGAAGGCATTTCGGATATACGCGACGAGTCAGACCGCAAGGGCATGCGCATTGTTATTGAGCTGAAACGGGATGCGGTTTCGGCCGTCGTCCTCAACAACCTCTATGCCCAAACACCGCTGCAAAGCTCCTTCGGTGTGGTTATGCTGGCCATTGTCGACGGCCAGCCGCGTATACTCACTTTGAAAGAGGTGCTTGAGCGCTTCTTGCTGCACCGCAGAGAGGTGGTGACGCGCCGAAGCCGTTTTGAGCTGAAAAAAGCCAGAGAGCGCCTGCACATTGTGGAAGGGCTTTTGGTCGCGCAAGATGTTGTTGAGCACGTCATCTCCATCATCCGCGCCTCGCCGGATGTTAAAGAAGCCAAGTGGGGCCTGATGCACGCCTTCTCCCCAACCCTCTATGAGGCCCCCCTCTTTGCCAAACTGCCCAGGCTGAGTTTTGAGCATTTGACAGCCCAGGTGGAGCAGTTGGTGGCGCGAGCCAAAGGCGCTTTGCCGGACTATACGGGCCTGACGTTTAACTATATGGAAAGGGGTTTTTCAGAAGAGCAGGCGACAAGCATTCTGGAAATGAGGCTTCAGCGCCTGACGGGGATGCAGAAGGAGGAGCTGTTTAAAGAGATGGTGGAGTTGTGCAGGACAGTTGCCCGCCTTGAAGACATTTTGGGCAACGAGTCCTCGCTTTTAAGGGTGATAAAGGAGGAGCTTCTGGAAGTACGCGAGCGCTATGCGGACGCGCGGCGCACAGAAATTATTGCGCAGGCGGGGGAGCTGTCGACGGAGGACTTAATAGCGGATGAGCCCATGGTGGTGACGCTCTCCCACGCCGGCTATATTAAGCGGACTTCGCTTTCTGAATACCGTGCACAAAGGCGTGGAGGCCGTGGGAAGATGGGGGCGACGACGAAGGAAGACGACTTTATTTCCGACGTATTTGTTGCCAGCACGCATTCTTTCCTCATGCCCATCACCACACACGGGAAACTCTATTGGCTGAAGGTGCACGGGCTGCCCTTGGCTTCCCGTGCCTCTCGCGGAAAGCCCATTGTCAACTTTTTGCAGTTGGCCGAAGGCGAGAAACTTGCGCAGGTTTTGGTGGCCAGGGAATTTTCCGACAAGCTTTTTGTGCTTTTTGTTTCGCGCAAAGGGACAGTGAAGCGCACAGGCCTTTCTGCCTTCTCCAACGTACGCTCCTCCGGCATTATTGCCCTGGGCATTGAAGAAGGCGACAGTTTGGTGGCGGTGAAGCTGACGGACGGCACGAAGGATGTATTGTTGTCCACGGCGCAGGGCCTGAGCATTCGTTTTTCGGAAACGGATGTACGCTCCATGGGGAGGGTTGCCTATGGCGTCAAGGGCATTACCTTGTCCGAGGGCGACGAGGTAGTAGGCGCCGAGGTGGTGGAGAAGGGCGCCAGTTTGCTGACGGTGACGGAGCGTGGTTTTGGAAAGCGCACGGACGAGTCTGAATACCGCCAACAGGGCCGCGGTGGAAAAGGCATTATTGACATAAAAACCACGGCGAGAAATGGCCAGGTGGTGGGCCTGGTGCAAGTGAAAGATGACGATGAAATTATGTTGATGACGAATGCGGGGACGCTGATCCGGATGGTGGCGAAGGAAATTTCAGTTATTGGCCGCAACACCCAAGGCGTAAGGCTGATTACGCTGGAGAACGAAGAAGAGAAAGTGGTGGGTGTTTCCCGTCTGCCTGAAATTGCGGAAGAGGCCAGCAGCACGGATATGGAAAGCGGCGATATGTCCGACAGCACAGAGAGTGAAGAAGCGGGCCGCGAAAATGCAGACAGCACAAGCGCGGGCGAAGGGGAAAATAGCTCTTTGGCAGATGAAGACACCTCATCCACAAACGAGACAGAAGGCGGGCCTGCCTAGCGGGCTGGGTTGAGGCAGGGGCAAGGCTTGGGGCCTTTGAAATGCGGCATTTGCGCATGGGCTGCGCGCGGGTCGCGCATGGGCCATGCATTGGCTCAAAACCTGCATCTTCTCGTGTTGAAGCGGCCCGTGCTGAAGCAGGGCGTTGGAGGAGATGCAGATGAAGCAAGCATGGGTGTGTCTTTTTGTGTTGGGTGCCGGGGGGGCAGAAGCCAAGGGGCCTGAGCCTTTTTTGAACAAAAAAGGCGAGGTGTTGGTTGGACAGCTCAACCTCAACGAGGCGACGGCGGCGCAGCTGGTTGAGTTGCCCGGAATAGGCCCTGTGCTTGCCGAGCGCATTGTCAGTTGGCGCCAGAAAAAACCCTTTAAGCGCGCTGAAGAGTTGATGCGTGTGAAAGGCTTTGGCCGAAAGCGCTTTTCAAGGCTAAAGCCCCATTTGCGCATTGCCGGGCCCACAGAGTTAAAATGGCAAGCCAAAGCGTTGCCGCCACCAGAGCAGCCCCCTTTGCAGGAGCAAGCTCAACAGCCTGAAACCCCATAGGCTTTAAGGCAAGCTACACTTGTCTGCACTCCCACTCCATGAGTGAAGCGCGCGCGAGCTCCCTCGCTGTTATGCCCCCTGCTTTGTTGAGTCTCGTTTTGCCTCCCCCTCAGGTGTGGCCCCTCCTCTAGACTGGTTTTACTTAAAACTGATTTGATTATCCAGACCGGTTTCAATTTGGCATGAGGTCGAGGCGGGCGAGGCCTAAGTCCCGAGGGTCAGGCGCGATGGGAGTGCACTTAAGTGCATGACCTGAGCGAAACCGGAGCCCAA
>WRKR01000046.1 GCA_009782175.1 Cystobacterineae bacterium | reverse complement strand
AGTGGCCAGGCGGTGCGCAGCACCTGGAAGACATTTTCACCGTGCTGTGTGACGCCATAAAAAAAGAGCACGCTTGCATAACAAAATATTTGAGCTCCCTTCTGGGAATGCTGAACGAGTCCATTGCTGACGCCAAAATGGAAGCCAAAAAAATGGAAGCCCAAAAGGAAGCCCTGCTGGTGTTTTTCCCTGTGGCCACGTCGACGCGGCCCACCGGAAAGCGGAGCTGAACATGAAACACAACGAAGCCTTAAAAATGTTGAAGCTGCTGAGCGGCGCGCTGCGCCTCAAAATATTGCGAGCCCTCTCCGAGGGCGAAAAAAACGTGGGCGAGTTGGCGCGCATTGCACGTGTGCCAAGCAGCACAGCCTCTCAGCAGCTGATTGTGCTGCGCAAAAGCGGCGCGGTTGCGAGCAGAAAAAGCTCGCCGATGGTTTTTTATTCCCTTGCTGACGAGAAAATTTCTGAACTCCTCAAAACATTGGAGCGACTATGTGCACCGAAATAAAGAGAGTGCCATTTGTTGTTGTGCAGCATTTTTCCGCTCAACTCTCCAAAGAGAGCTGGAGCACAAAGTTTTGGCTGAACGCAAAATACAAAGGGGGAACCATGGATAAGAAAATCCTCAGGGAAATTGTGCGAGTGCTGTGGCCTCCAGTTGCTGTGTTGTGTTTCTTCTTGGGTTTTAGCCTGGGCTATAAAGGTTGTTCGGCGGCCCCAGCTTTAAGGCAAACTTAAGCTATTGAGGAATGTGCGCAGGCATATCCACCGGCTGCCCCAAAAGGCTCGGGAGTTGGCCTTCCACATATGTCCATGGGGTGCTGAGGAATTCTTCCGGGAAACCTTCGCTTCTGCGCAACAGTCCAGCGCTGATGTTAGCGCCGTCAATATAAGTCAGGCCTATGTTGTTCCAACTGGTGCTGCTGCCCGCACTGTTTTGCATGCCGTCGAAGGCATAGTTGTTTGTCAAAGTGCCGTTGTTTGCGTTTATTCCCACCACACGTCCGACACCGTTGGTGCCGCTCACCATTGGGTTTAACGCCAGGCTGTTTTGCACTGTGCCGTCGTAGTTATCCCCCACCAGGCCGCCGACCTCGTTGTTCCCTGTGACACTGCCCGTGGCATAGCTGTTTTGCACTGTGCCGGTGCTGGAGTTATAGCCCACCAGGCCGCCGACCAGCTCGTTGCCGTTGACACTACCCGTGGCATAGCTGTTTTGCACGGTGCCGGAGTTAGCCCCCACCAGGCCGCCGACAGACTCGCCGCTAGCGTTGACACTGCCCGTGGCATAGCTGTTTTGCACGGTGCCTCCGGAGTTCCACCCCACCAGGCCACCGACCCAATCGATGCTTCTGACACTGCCCGTGGCATAGCAGTTGTGCACTGTGCCGGAGTTAAAGCCCACCAGGCTGCCGACATAATAGCCGCTCCCGTTGACACTGCCCGTGGCATAGCTGTTTTGCACGGTGCCTCCGTAGTTATAGCCCACCAGGCCGCCGACATTGTTGCCGCTACCGTTGACACTGCCCGTGGCATAACAGTTTTGCACTGTGCCGGTGTTAGAGCCCACCAGGCCGCCGACATAGTTACTGCCGCTGACACTACCCGTGGCATAGCTGTTTTGCACTGTGCCGGAGTTAAAGCCCACCAGGCCGCCGACATACCAGCTACCGTTGACACTGGCTTCTGTCAGCCTAATGTTCTCCAGGGTGGCGCCTTCGCCTATATAGCCAAACAAACCTTGTGGGTCGTCGTAGGCACGGATGCGAAGGCGGAGAAACTCGTGGTTTTCACCATTCAAACTGCCCACAAATGGGGCGTTAACGGTGCCAATGGCCGTCCAATTGCTTTCTGTGGGTTGAGCAGGCTCGGCAAGGCTAATGTTTGCTGTCAGCCTATAGTGCCGCGTCAGGCCCGCCGCTGTGTTGGCATAGCGATTAAAGGCCAAAATATTGGCCTGGTTTAGCGGAATGGCGCGGCTGGTGGCCTGCCCATCTATAATATTCATGCGGATGCTTCGGCTTTCAGCATTATATCCCGATATATTGGTTAGCCCCAGGTTGAAGGTTGCAAAACTTTCGGGAAAGGCCGTTTGCCCATCATATTCCACTGTTATATAAAAAGTTTGGCTCGTCTCCGTCGTCTCCTCGGGGTCGTTTGCCACCTCAAACGTTAGTCCTCTTATAAAGTCTATGCTGAGCCGCGCCCTGCTGGCACCGTCTATGTTGTCAAAGCCTGAAACCACCACCCTGAAAGTGGCGGAATGCTCGCCATAAGCACCATCCCTTATGGGGGTGAGCGTTGCCGTGCTGGGGCTAATGGCCACATGCAGCCCCTCTTTTGAGGGCGGCCCCCACTGGGCATAAACCGTGAGGTCCTCCAAAACAGGTGTGAGGACAGTGAAAACCGCTCCACTCCCATCGGCCTGCGTGTTCCACCCCAAAAATTTATAGCCCTCTCGTGTGGGTGCTTCGGGCAAAGCATCTATGGTGGACATATGCGGCCCCACCGTTTTGCTTGGCGGGTTTGCCTCGGTGTCCCCACCATTTTTGTCAAAAATAACCGTATAAACCCCTTCCAAGGGGCTGACGGTTTCTTCCGGTGTGGAAGAAGAGCAGGCACTTAAGGCTGCACTCAGCAACACACACAGCAATATATACGGCATTCCAATGAAAAAGCGTTTCAGGGGGAATTCTCTGGTGAGGCTTAAATTTTGAGTGGTTTTCATTCCTGTTTTTCCGGGGCTGTTTCGGCCTATATACAACAGGGCGTTTATTGCTGAGTGTTGTTTCAAAAAAATATTTTTTTAGCTTTGGGTCGAAAGGGCGCTCTTTTCGCTCCCCAACAACGCAGTCTTTTGCTGACATTGTGTCAGCAAATGTTGACATTTTGTCGTTTAAACCATGACACAATGTCAAGTTTTATTGACATTTGAGTGCATGGGTTTGTAGCGGTGTTCATTCATGGAGAAGCAATGTGCGAAGGCATATCCACCGGCTGCCCCAAACCCGGGAGTTGGCCTTCCACATATGTCCACGGGGTGGTGAGAAATTCTTCCGGGAAACCTTCGCTTCTGCGCAACTGTCCAGCGCTGATGTCGGCGCCGTTGAGGTTATTTAAGCCTATGTTGCCCCAACTGGTGGTGCTGCCTGCACTGTTTTGCATGCCGTCGAAGGCATGGTTGTTTGTCAAAGTGCCGTTGTCTGTGTTTCTTCCCGCCACACGTCCAACATCGGTGGTGCCGCTCACCCTGGGGTTCAACGCCAGGCTGTTTTGCACTGTGCCGTAGTTAACGCCCACCAGGCCGCCGACCTCCCAGTCACCGTTGACACTGCCCGTGGCATAGCTGTTGTGCACGGTGCCGTCGTTGTTAGCGCCCACCAGGCCGCCGACAGCGTCTCTGCCGCTAACACTGCCCGTGGCATAGCTGTTTTGCACGGTGCTGCCATTGGCGTTCCGCCCCACCAGGCCGCCGACACCGTCCCAGGCACCGTAGACACTGCCCGTGGCATAGCTGTTTTGCACGGTGCCGCTGGAGTTAACCCCCACCAGGCCGCCGACATACCCGTAGCTTCCAGTTACACTGCCCGTGGCATAGCTGTTTTGCACGGTGCTGGCGTTAGCCCCCACCAGGCCGCCGACAGAGTTGCCGCTACTGCTGACACTGCCCGTGGCATAGCTATTTTCCACTGTGCCGTAGTTAAAGCCCACCAGGCCGCCGACATAGTTGCCGCTGTCGCTGACACTGCCCGTGGCATAACTGTTTTGCACTGTGCCGTAGTTAAAGCCCACCAGGCCGCCGACACAGCTGCCCCCATTAACACTGACTTCTGTCAGCCTAAGGTTCTCCAGGGTGGCGCCTTGGCCTATTTGGCCAAACAAACCCTGGTAGTTGCTGCCAGAGGCGCGAATGCGAAGGCGGAGAAGCTCGTGGTTTTCACCATTCAAACTGCCCACAAATGGGGCGTTAGGTGTGCCAATCGCCGTCCAATTGCTTTCTGTGGGTTGAGCCGGCTCGGCAAGGTTAATGTTTTCTGTCAGCCTATAATGCCGCGTCAAACCCGCTGCCGTGTTGGCATAGCGGTTAAAAGCCCCAATATTGGCCTGGTTCAACGGAATGGCGCGGCTTGGGCCTGCTGCTTGCCCATCCCGAACATCAACGCGGGTGCTTTTGCGTCCAGCAGAATAACTTGATATATTTTCCAGGCTTAGCTTGACAGTTGCAAAACCTTCGGGGAAGGCGGCCTGCCCATTATATTCCACACTCACCTCAAAATTTTGAGTGTTTCCTTCGGGGTTGCTTTCAACCTCAAAACTCAGTCCGCTTATAGGCTCTATGTCAAGGGTTGCCTTGCTGGCGTCAGCAGCATTGTCAAAACCTGAAACCACCACCCTAAAAGTGGTGAAGTGCTCATTATAAGTCCCATCCACTATAGGCGTGAGTATTTCCGCACTGGGGAGGATGGAAATATCTAAATTCTCCCACTGGGCATATACCGTGAGGTTTTCCCTCACCAGCGTATTGGCGGTGAAAACCGCTCCACTCCCATCCACCGCCGTGTTCCACCCCAAAAATTTATAGCCCTCCCGTGTGGGTTCCTCAGGCAGCTCGTCTATGGTTGTTGCCGGCGGCTCCACCATTTTGCTTTGCGGGTTTGCCTCGGTGTCCCCACCATTTTTGTCAAAAATAACCGTATAAACCCCTTCTAAGGGGCTGACGGTTTCTTCCGGTGTGGAAGAAGAGCAGGCACTCAAGGCTGCACTCAGCAACACACTCAGCAATATATACGGCATGCCAATGAAAAAGCGTTTCAGGGGAAATTCTCTTGTGAGGCTTAAATTTTGAGTGGTTTTCATTCCTGTTTTTCCGGGGCGGTCGGGGCTGTTTCGGCCTATATACAACAGAGCATTTATTGCTGAGCGTAGTTTCAAAAAAAATTATTTTTTTAGCTTTTGGGTCGAAAGGGCGCTCTTTTCATTCCCCAACAGTGCAGCCTTTTGCTGACATTTTAGTGCATGGGCTTGAGCGCTGTTCATTCACGGAGGAGCAAGGTGCGCAGGCATTTCCACCGTCTGCCCCAAAAGGCCCGGGAGGCGGCCTTCCACATATCTCCACGGGCTGGTGAGGAATTCTTCCGGGAAACCTTCTCTTCTGCGCAAAAACCCAGCGCTGATGTTAGCGCCGTCAATATAAGTCAGGCCTATGTTGCTCCAACTGGTGGTGTTGCCTGCACTGTTTTGCATGCCGTCGAAGGCATGGTTGTTTGTCAAAGTGCTGTTGTTGTGGCTTCCCGCCACACGTCCGACGAAGGTGGTGCCGCTCACCATTGGGTTCAACGCCAGGCTGTTTTGCACTGTGCCTCCGTTCCCCCCCACCAGGCCGCCGACATACCGGTCGCTGCCAGTAACACTGCCCGTGGCATAGCTGTTTTGCACTGTGCCTCCGTTGTTCCACCCCACCAGGCCGCCGACACACTCGCTACCGCTAACACTGCCCGTGGCATAGCTGTTGTGCACTGTGCCTCCGGCGGTATAGCCCACCAGGCCGCCGACATAGTTGCTGCTGCCGCTGACACTGCCCGTGGCATAGCTGTTGTGCACTGTGCCGAAGGTGTTCAACCCCACCAGGCCGCCGACATACGAGTCGCTTGCAGTTACACTGCCCGTGGCATAGCTGTTGTGCACTGTGCCGGTGTTAGAGCCCACCAGGCCGCCGACATAGCTGTAGGCGGCGATGCCGCCGCCGGTAACACTGCCCGTGGCATAGCTGTTTTGCACTGTGCCCTCGCGGTTATAGCCCACCAGACCGCCGACATGGCCGCCTCTACCGTTGACACTGCCCGTGGCATAGCTGTTTTGCACTGTGCCGCGGTAGTTCCACCCCACCAGGCCGCCGACATTCTGGTAGCTGTTGACACTGACTTCTGTCAGCCTAATGTTCTCCAGGGTAGCGCCTTCGCCTATATATCCAAACAAACCCTGGTAGTTGCTGCCAGAGGCACGGATGCGAAGGCGGAGAAGCTCGTGGTTTTCACCATTCAAACTGCCCACAAATGGGGCGTTATTTGTGCCAATCGCCGTCCAATTGCTTCCTGTGGGTTGCGCCGGCTCGGCAAGGCTAATGTTTTCTGTCAACCTATAGTGCCGCGTCAAGCCCGCCGCCGTGTTGGCATAGCGGTTAAAAGCCACAATATTGGCCTGGTTAACCGGAATGGCACGGCTTGGGCTTGCTGCTTGCCCATCCCGAATATAAATGCGGGTGCTTTTGCTTTCAGCAGAATAACCAGTTATATTTTCCAGAGTTAGCTTGACGGTTGCAAAACCTTCGGCAAAGGCGACCTGACCATTATATTCCACACTCACCTCAAAATTTTGAGTGTTTCCTTCGGGGTTGCTTTCAACCTCAAAACTCAGTCCGCTTATAGGCTCTATGTCAAGGCTTGCCTTGCTGGCGTCAGCAGGGTTTTTAAAACCTGAAACCACCACCCTAAAACGGGTGGAGTGCTCATTATAAGCCCCATCTATTATAGGCGTGAGTATTTCCGCGCTGGGGAGGATGGAAATATCTAAATTCTCCCACTGGGCATATACGGTGAGGTTTTCCCTCACCAGCGTATTGGCGGTGAAAACCGATCCACTCCCATCGGCCTGCGTGTTCCACCCCAAAAATTTATAGCCCTCTCGTGTGGGTGCCTCAGGCAAAGCGTCTATGGTGGACATATGCCGCTCCACCGTTTTGCTTTGCGGGTTGGCCTCGGTGTCCCCACCATTTTTGTCAAAAACAACCGTATAAACCCCTTCTAAGGGGTCGATAATTGTCTCCGGTGTGGAAGAAGAGCAGGCACTCAAGGCTGCACTCAGCAATACACACGGCAATAAATAAAGCGTGCCAATGGAAAAGCGTTTCAGGGGGAATTCCCTTTGTGGGCTTAAATTTTGAGTGGTTTTCATTCCTATGTTCCTACATTCCTATTCTTCAGGGTTGTTTTGACCTGTCTGCAATAGGGCGTTTGTTGCTGAGTGTTGTTTCAAAAAAAAGTTTTTTTTAGCTTTGGGGGCGAAATTCCGCCCGCCTGGGGAGGCGAAAAAGCCCCAAATGCCTTAAGGGTCAAAGCCCTGGCGCTTGCAGCTGGTCCTCGCAGAAGCTTTCCAGGGCCCAGGCACAGAAGCATAGGCCGCATTATATTTGCCCAAGTCTTTCTGCGCGCAGGCAATCTCCACAATAATAATAAATGCACGCGCCGCCCCCGCACCGTCCTCTTCCAGGGAAGTCAACGCACGGCGAGCAAGCCGCTCCGCTTCATGATACCTCTTGGCTTGCAAGGCCTTTTCAGCCCCTAACAAAATGCTCCGCTCCTCCGCGTTGGGTGGCTCCCCCACCGGTGTACGCACAGGCGTTTTGCTGCCCCCCGGTTTCTTCGCTCCCCCTCCTGGGCCCGGCTCTGAAGGCACCTTTTTGGGGTCCTCAACCACCGGCTTCTCCGTGTCTCCTGGCGTGCCCGCCCCTGGTGTACCTGTCTCTTGTGTGCCCGCCCCTGGTGTACCTGTGCCGGGTGTCTCTGTTCCTGGTGTACCTGTGCCTGGCGTGCCTGTGCCGGGTGTGCCTGTGCCGGGTGTGCCTGTTCCTGGCGTTTCTGTGCCGGGTATAAGTGTTTTTTCCGTGGCCATTCTCGTCAGGGTATTTTCTTCTGTGCCTGAGGAGGGTGTTTTGGGGGGAGCATCCGCTGTTGAGGAAAGCAAGTCCTCGAAGGCGGCAGAGAGGGAGCCTGTCTGGAGGTATTTTTGATAGACGACAATGCTCAGCACCACGGCGTCGACGGCGAGGAATAGGGCCAAAAAGAGGAGCCACCAGGAGCGGTGTTTTTGTTTTCTGGGGCTTAAGGTGTCGTTGATCGGCTCCAACCCGTTTTTGTCTGAAAATGTTTGGAGCGAAGCCAAATCCGCATCCCTCATGGCAGCCGTGGGAGGAGGCTCATCCTGTCCCAGCGCCGAAGAAAAAGCCATGGCGGAGCTATAGCGGTCTGCCGGTTCTTTTTTGAGGGCCTTGTCAATGGCACGCCGCACCCCCAGGGGCAAGTCAGGCACCAATTGCTCCAGAGGCCTGGGCGTCTCATAAACAACGCGGTATAGCACTTGGGAGACGCCATCTCCTTCAAAGGCGGGCTTGCCCGTCAACATTTCATAGGCCATGGCACCCAGAGAGAAAATATCGGCCTGAGGCGTCAGTTGGCTGTTTTGGCCGCGCGCCTGCTCCGGGGACATATAGCGGGGGCTGCCCACCACAATCCAATCCTTGGTCAAGGAAACTTCAGCGTCGAGAATTTTGGAAATGCCAAAGTCCAACACCTTCACCCAAAGCTCTGCCCCTTTGTTGGTGAGGAAAATGTTGTCGGGCTTTAAGTCCCTGTGGAGAATGCTTTGGTTATGTGTCGTCTCGAGGGCGCTGCATATTTGGCGCAGCACCACACGTGTTTCTGCCAGGGAGAGGGGGCCTCGCCTCAACCTTGTGCCCAGGCTTTCTCCCTCGAGGAATTCCATCACCATAAAAGGGTGGCCCGCCGGTGTCAGGTTATAGTCATAAATGCTGACAATGTGAGGGTGCTCCAGGCGGCTGGCAATTTCAGCTTCTCTGCGAAAGCGCTTGAGGGTTTCCTCGGAGAGGGCCTCTCCGTGTGTGCGCAAAACCTTAATGGCCACCCGTTTTTCAGCAAGCCTGAGGTGGCGCGCAGCCCACACCTCTCCCATTCCCCCTTTCCCTATGAGGCTTTCTACGCGATAGCTGTCGCCAACAATGTTACCGGGCTGCAAAAGCCCAACGGGCGGCTCATTCATCCGGAATGCACTATGGGCCCTCTTCACCCCTAAAGGCAAGCTCCAGCAAAGGAATGTTTGCATTTTTGTGGACTATACATTTTTGTTGACAATATATGTTGGCTCACAAGGCAGCGGCTCCTGCGGCAGCCCCCAAGCGCCTAAGCCCTGTTTTTTATACCTTCTCCGCCCACAGCACCCCTTTTCTTCAGCCCCTTGTCATGAGTGCTGGTTTTTTCTTTGAAGTCGGCTAAGGAGCGCTTCATGCCTACTGCTTATTCCACCCTGTTTCCGAAGCATTTTTTTAGAGTCTGTTTTTTGGGCCTATGTTTGGCTGTTGGTGTCCAGGCTTCACCCGGGAAGGCGGGCTCCAAGGCCTTGGCCAAAAAAAAAGAGGTATTGGAGTTATATGAGGACATAGAGGCTTTGCGTCCCAAAATATATTTATACACGGATGGGAATGGCCACTATTTGGCCTTAACGCAAACCCTCAATGAGAGCCACCCCAAGCCCATGTTCTGGGGGGATGGGAGCGTGTTTTTTGCCCAGAGGACTTCTGGCAGCTCTTATAAAAAACAGAAAAAGAAGAGTGCGGAGGAAATGGACGTTTTCTGGGAGTTTAAAGTGTCATTTTGGGATCCGCGCACGCCCTATGAAACCTATATTGAAAAAAATGAGGACGGTGTCATTTCTGTGGACTGCCGTGAGAAGGGGCGCAAGGCCTTGCTCAAAAAGGTGCCCGACGCAGAGTCCAAAGCCATGGTGGAGAAGGCCACGTTTTATCATCCGCGGTTTATGCGCTGGCCACACCTCCTCTTTCGCGATGACAAGGCCATTTATTATTATATAGACAGATCCGCCAAAGAGGGGGAGAAGGACTTTCGCATTTTTATCGGCAAAGCCGGACAGCTGAAGCAAACCAAACTCAAAAACGTTGTCCAGGACAATGCAGGAGAAATTTTCGCCACCCCCGACGGAAGCCTGCGCATGGTTATCAGCCAAAACAGTGTTTATTGGACAAGCGGGAAGAAAAAACAACTCCTCACGGAGCTTTCTGCCAACCCCTATGGGAATGGGCCTTTCCTGTTTAATGAGTTGGGCGTCTATGTGAACCAAAAACTCAGCACCCCTTGTGATGACCTTTAGCCCGCACGCCTCTTAACGCCTCATGACATTTGGCTTTGGCGCGCAAAGAAGTTTTGGTATTTTCAACCTGTACTCTTTTTAACTCGCCCTTTTTCAACTCGCCCTATTGTGTCCTCAAAGCGTTTTTTAAAAAAAGCCTGGCTCCTAGGTGTTTTTTTGGCGAGCTCCGCCCAGGCCACGCCTGCGCCCATTCCCACCCCTCCTCTTTCCGCGCCCAGGGTGGCGAATATGGCGGCTGTTGCGGCAAACAGGCTCCCTGCACCTTCTCCTGCCAGGGCCACCTCCACACCCAAGGCGCCTCCTCCTAAAACGCCGCCCAAGGCAGCGCCTAAACCGCCACCCAAGCCACCACCTAAGGCAGCGCCTAAGCCACCGCCCAAGGCAACGCCCAAACCACCGCCCAAAGCGCCTCCAAAGGTGTCTGCCAAAACACTTCCCGGAAGCCATGAGGGGTTGGAGCTTTTTGAGGGCATAGAGGCCTTGCGCCCCCAATTTTATGTATATGTGGATGAGAATGGTCGCTATTTGGTTTTGTCAGCAGCCACCAACAAACTTTCTCCACAGCCCGTTTTTTGGGGAGACGGAAATGGGTTTTTCCTCCAGAGGCTTTCAGGCGGAAGCGGCAAAAAAACGCAAGAGGCCGACCCCTTCTTTTCGAGTTTTGAGTTTATGTTTTGGGAGCCGCGTACACGGCGCTATAGCAACAGAATTTTAAAACAAGAGAGTGGTGAGGTTTTTATTTTCTGCGGCAGTGAGCGGCGCAGAACCCTCTTAAAGCCACTGCCTGCCCAGGAGGCCAAAACCCTGGTGGGAAAGGCCACGTTTTATAAACAACGGTTTATAAGGGAGCCCTACCTCCTTGTCCGCGACGACGGGGGTGTTTATTATTATATAGACAAATCCGCCAAAGAGGGGGAGAAGGACTTTCGCCTGTTTATTGGCCAGCGCGGACAACTCAAACAAGCCAAACTCAGAGATATCGTGCAGGACAATGAGGGAGAAATTTTTGCAACCGCCCTCGGAAGCTTGCGCATTGCCATTGACAAAGAGGACGAGGCCTATTGGATACAGGGGCAACAAAGGAAAACCCTCGTCCGCGTCCCCATTGAGTTGCCCTTTATATTTGGCCCCCTGGGCATGTATGCCCGACAAAAAATAGGCACCCCCTGTGACGACATTTAGCCTGGCCATGGCCACACCCTACACCGAGTTGGAGGTGTTGAGCCTGAACCTCAATGGCCTGAGGTCCGCTGCCAGAAAAGGCCTTCTCCCCTGGTTGGAGCAGCGCTCACCGGACATTGTCTGCTTGCAGGAGACACGCTGCCAGGCCGCCGACAGGACAGAGGCACTTTTGCCCAAAGGCTACCACTGTTTTTTTGCGGACGCACAAAAGAGAGGCTATGCGGGCACCGCCCTCATGTGCAAAGCCCAACCGGACGAGGTACAGGTGGGTTGGGGCCTTCCCGCTGTGGATGACGAGGGACGCTTTGTGGCCGCGCGCTTTGGAAAGCTGTGGGTGGCCTCTCTCTATGTGCCCTCAGGCAGCGCGGGAGAGCACCGCCAGGCGGCCAAGGATGCTTTTTTGGAGGTGCTGGGCACCCAACTGAAGGCCTGGGGAGCAAGTCCCCTGGCATGGCTTTTGTGCTGCGACATGAATATTGCGCACAAAGCGGTTGACTTGAAAAATTGGCGCGCAAACCAGAACAACTCGGGGTTTTTGCCGCATGAGCGCGCTTTTATGGACAGGGCCATTGGGGAGTGGAAAATGCTGGACGCCTTTCGCTTGTGCAATGCCGAAGGGGGGCAATATACATGGTGGTCGAACCGCGGGAGGGCCTGGGAGAACAATGTGGGGTGGAGAATAGACTACCATTTGTGCAACCCCCACCTGGCCCCGCTGGTACGCAGTGCCGAAATTTTTAAAGCCCAACGCTTTTCAGACCATGCTCCCCTGTTTCTACGCTATGGCCAGGGCCCCTCATAGGCCTCCTCCAAAAGCAATGGGTACCCTAAAACACCGCCCCTGGCTGGAAGAGGGCAAAGGCTGAGCCCCCTTCAGCACACAAAGCAAAGCCGCCTCATCCAAAAGGCCATGCCCACTGCTTTGCACAAGCTGCTCCCCCGTGCCCATGCCCTGCATGTCCACACAAAAAGACAGGCGTACCGTCCCCCTCAAACGCAAACGCTTGGCCCGCGCAGGATAGCAACCCTGGGCCTTGGCCTGCAGACGTTGCTGCAAAGCCCTGTCCTCCATACGGCGCATGGAAGCTGAAGCCATGCCCTCGCCACCGCGCCCAGGCGCTCCTATACCCTGGCCCTCCTGCAAGGAGAGCGCAGCACCTTCTGCCCCATTGCCCATGCCCTCAGGGAGAAGCGCAGCACCTTCTGCCCCCTCACCCATGCCCTCAGGGGGGCTTGGATTGCCCAGGGGCCCCAAAGCCACTGTTGTGGAAGGGGCCACCGGGGGAAGGGCCACTAGGGGAGGGGCCACTGTAGGAAGGGCCTTAGGGCTTTCTTTTTTCGGGGGAGGGGGCCGCCCTGGTGCCTGCGGGGAGAGGGGCCTGTTGTTTTTTTCTGCCCGGGCATTTTTTCCCCTTCCATGGGGGGAGGCCAAGGGGCTTGTGGCCAAAGCCGGGGGCGGGGTTTGGGGCTCCTCCATTTCCACCCACTGCAGGGGGGAAGGGGAGGGCCCACCCCCCCTCTGGGGTACCTGCGGGGAGAGGGGCCCCCAAAGGAGCAGTGCCCCTCCCAGGTGCAAAAGCACAGAAGCGGTTATGGCCAAGCCTTGTGCGCGCCTCATGGTTTTTGGGGGGGCCTTGGGGCGATGAGGGTTTGTCCCTGGGGGCTTTGGGCCTCTAGCAGTGGCATTCCAAACAAAGCCTCCAGGGTGTTGGCCTTCAGCACCTGCTCTGCCAAGCCTTGCGCAAACACGCGGCCCTCTTTCAGCAGCAGCGCATGGCTGGCATAGGCCAAGGCCAGGTTTAACTCATGCAACACCACCAAAGCCAAAAGCCCTTCGCCCTCACAGCGTTTTTTGAGCAATGCCAGGGTGAGGTTTTGTTTGGACATGTCCAAAAAAGCCGTAGGCTCATCCAAGCAAAGGAGTTGGGGGGTTTGCACAAAGGCGCGCGCCAACCACAGCATGCGGCGCTCCCCCCCGGAAAGCTGGTTTAAAGGGCGGTATGCCAGCTCCAAAAGCCCCAACTCTGCAAGCATGCCCAGGGCCATGTGCCGCTCCCTGGGGCCAGGCCCCTTCAGGCCCTCGCAAAAAGGCAGGCGCCCCATGCTGACCAAGTCTACCCCTAAAAAGGCGGACTCCTCAGGGAGGTGTTGGGGCACCCAAGCCATGTGCCGCGCACGCTCTCTGTGGGCATGCTGGCCCAACGGCTTTCCCTTTAGCCACACTTGCCCACGGGAGGGTGGCACAAACCCCAAAATGGTTTTGAGGAGTGTGGTTTTGCCAGCACCATTGGGGCCCAAAAAAACCCACAACTGCCCTGCCTCGGCCTCAAAATGAATGTCCTCAAGGCGTTGACGAGAAGCCGCTTGCACACCGGAGGCTTGCACACCGGGGACTTGTACACCGGGGACTTGCACACAGAGGGCGTGGAGTTTCAGCATAAGGCAGGTATAGCAGAATGTGTGTTTTAAAGAGGGGTGCGGCTGTTGAGCTGAAAAGCTTTGTACCTTTTGCACAACTGCGCTATGAAGGGGAGGCCTTTGTTGAGTTGCAGTTGAGTTGCATTCATAAAAGAGCAAGGCCGTAGCACGGGGGTGTATCGTTTATGGAAAACATGTTGTCGTCAGAAGAAGCGCCACCGCGAGAGGTGTTGAATGGGAGGTACCGCTTTCTCTCTTCCCTGCGTTGTGATGGGGTGGGCAAGTTGGATTGTGTAGAGGATGTGCACACAGGCCAGCGTCGGGTGGTGCGTTGGTTTCCCTTGGAGGTTAACCGCTATAACAACCAAAACATTGTGCACCTGTGTGCCCATTTGCCTTTGCACCCCAATTTGCCCGAGGTACCCGAGGTTGGAGAAATGGACTCCTGGGCCTATATGGTGGTGGACTTTCCAGAGGGGCAATTGTTTTCCCTGGGGCAAGAAATTTTGAGGCCTGAAGCCTGGCGAAACATGGCCGCTCAGCTTTCCAGTGCATTGAGTGCGCTGCATGCACAACAAGTATTCCACGGGGAGTTGTGTATGACTTCCATTTTAAAAGTGGGAGAAGAGCAAGGAGAAGAGCAATATTTCCTCTGGGACATGCCGCTTGTGCTCAGCAGCCGCATGGCCGAGAGGCGACAGGAGGACAGGGTTTTGCGCCAGCTGACGCGCACGGTGGCCAGCATGGCGCCTGAGCGTGCGCGCGGTGGCCCCGTGGTGCCCGAGTCGGACATTTATTCCCTCGGTACCCTGTTGGCCTATGGCATAGGCAGTGAGCCACCCTGCAACAACTCTACCCTCACCATTGTCCACGCCATTGCCAATGACAAGTTTAAACCCAAACTTCCGGACATTTTGCCCCCCGCATATGCGGATATGCTGGAGCGCATGCTGGCCTCACATACCTCAGGAAGGCCCAACATTTTTGAAATAGAAGCCTTCTTCTTAAGGCCTTTGAGTGACGCTCACAAGCCTGCCCCCAAAGCCGTTTTTATGGGAGCCACGACACCCAACTTGCCTATACCCGCCCTTGCCCCAGCGGCGCGGAATGGAAAGGCTGCTTCTTCCAGGGAGCCAGCCTCCCTGGTGGAGCCAGAGGTGCGCAATGGAAACGCCCCGCCTTCTCCTCCGCCTGAAGCCCTCAAGCCTGGCTCCCCCACCGTTTCAGGCGTGGATTGGATACAGATGATCTCCGAAAAGAAGGCCATACGCTCCGCTGCTATGCCTTCGGCTGAGCCCTTTGCCCAACCCCATGCTCCAAAACCCGAGCAAAACCTGGAAGCGGAACTCAAAGCAGAGCTGGAAGCAGAATTGGACTCGGCCCTCGCCATGGAGCTGATAGAGCTGGAAATAGAGGAAGAATTGGCACGGATTACGGACAATTATTCCTGCGCTTGAAAGCCCTCTCTTTAAACTTCGCCTTTAAGCTTCGTCCTTCAACGCTGTCCTTCGGTTTTGTCCTTGTGGAGGCTTTATTTTTTTGAAGACTTGGTTTTGTTGAAGACTTGGTTTTGTTGGAGGCTTTGTCTTTTTGAAGGCTGTGTCTTTTTAAAGGCGGTGTCTTTTTGAAGGTTTTCTGAAACCCCTTCGCCTTTGTTGGGGTGCTCTTTATATGGGGGCTATAGCAGGGTTGCTTTGCGTTTTGTTGTGTCTCTTGCCTGGGCATAGGCATGGCTAAGGGGCAGGGCTATGGGCAAGGCCCTGGCCCTCATCATTTTGCATGGCCGTTGTTATATTGTCTCTTGCCTTTGTCTTTGTAGACAGGTACGAGGCTTGTTTGAGGTGGCCTGAAAGCTGCCTTGTTTTTTGCCCCCATGAATTGAGGAATGACTCAATGCAAATCCGCGCTGACGAAATCAGTCGAATTCTCCGAGAGCAAATTAAAGAGTTTGGCAAGCAGGTTTCTGTTTTAGAAACGGGGACTGTCTTGTCCGTTGGCGACGGCATTGCCCGCGTCTATGGCTTGGACAATGTGTTGTCCGGGGAGTTGGTGGAGTTTCCGGGGGGCACCAAGGGTTTGGTGCTTAACCTTGAAGAAGACAACGTGGGTGTTGCCATTATGGGCGAGTTTGCTCATATTCGCGAAGGCGATACCGTCAAGCGCACGCGACAAATTGCTTCCGTCCCTGTGGGCAAGGCCTTGCTTGGCCGCGTCGTCAGCGCCCTGGGGGAGCCTTTGGATGGCAAGGGCCCCATTGAGGCGACAGAGACGCGCCGCCTGGAAATAAAAGCGCCCGGCATCGTCAAACGCAAATCCGTGCATGAGCCCATGCAAACGGGCCTCAAAGCCTTGGACGCATTGGTGCCCATTGGGCGCGGCCAACGCGAGCTTATTATTGGCGACCGCCAAACGGGGAAGACGGCCATTGCGGTGGACACCATTATTAACCAGCGCGGCCAAAACATGTATTGCATTTATGTTGCCATTGGCCAAAAGCAGTCCACGGTGGCGCAGGTGGTGGACAAACTCACAAAGCACGGGGCCATGGAATATACGGTGGTGGTGACGGCCAGCGCGGCAGATCCGGCGCCCATGCAGTTTTTCGCTCCCTATACGGGCGTCACCATGGGTGAATATTTCCGTGACAACAAAATGCATGCGCTCATTGTATATGACGACTTGTCCAAGCAAGCCGTTGCCTATCGCCAACTCTCTTTGCTTTTGAGAAGGCCCCCCGGTCGTGAAGCCTATCCGGGCGATGTGTTTTATATACACAGCCGTTTGTTGGAGCGTGCGGCCAAGCTTTCTGACGAGGAAGGTGCAGGCTCCCTCACGGCACTCCCCATTATTGAGACGCAAGCCGGGGACATTTCTGCCTATATTCCAACCAATGTTATTTCCATTACGGATGGGCAAATTTTTCTCGAGTCGGACTTGTTTTTTTCGGGTGTACGCCCTGCCATTAACGTGGGCATTTCCGTCTCCCGCGTAGGCAGTGCTGCGCAAATAAAAGCCATGAAGCAAGTGGCCGGCACGCTTAAATTGGATTTGGCGCAATACCGCGAGTTGCAAGCCTTCGCGCAATTTGGCTCTGATTTGGACAAAGCCACACAGGAGACTTTGGCCCGAGGGGCACGCCTGGTAGAGCTTTTAAAGCAAGTCCAATATGCACCCATCAGCGTGGGCAAGCAGGTGATGCAAATTTATGCGGCCACCAACAAGGACGATGCTGAAAAGCGCGGGTGGCTGCGCAACATTCCCGTTTCGGATGTGGTGCGTTGGGCTCAGGAGTTTGCGGAATATTGCGATGTACAATGTCCCCAGTTGGCCAACAACATAGGGGAGAAAAAGGAGCTTTCCGCAGAGTTGAAGGAGGAGCTCAACAAAGCCCTTGGGGAGTTTAACGCCATTTTCAACCCCACGCCGGGAGCGAAACTTTAAAAAGGGTTTTTTTATTTTTCCCCTCCGGGGGGGTGTTTTTAAAAATATTTCTTTTTTTCCCCTCCAGGGGGTGTTTTTATTTTTTCCCCTTCCAGGGGGGGGGAGTGTCGCCTCCGGCGAAGGGTTTTTTCGCCCTGCGGGCGCACCTTGCCTTCGGCAAGTCACTTTTTTTGTCTGAACAAAAAAAGTAACCAAAAAAAATCACCCTGCCGGGGGCT
>WRKR01000045.1 GCA_009782175.1 Cystobacterineae bacterium | reverse complement strand
AATAAATGTTATGAGGGTGAGATTGAGGGTGGTGGGGGGGGGGGGTATGTGGACATAGGGTAATTGGGAACAAAAAAAAAAAAAAAAAAAAGGAGAGGGGGGGGGGGGGGGGGGGGGGGGGGGGGGGTGGGCAAGGCTTTATTTGTGGTAGGGCTCTGCTTTGAGGATGCAGAAGCTGCGGTATAGCTGTTCCACCAGCACAAGCCTCGCCATGCGGTGAGGCAAAGTGATGCGCCCCAGGGCCAAAACGAGGTGGGCGCGCTGCAGGAGAGAGGCGTCAAGCCCCTCATCTCCGCCAATAACGAGGCAGAGGTTGTGCGCATGTATTTGTTGCCTTTCAAGTTGCCTGGACAATTCCACGCTGGTGCATTGCCAACCCCTCTCATCCAAAGCCCACAGCAGCTCCTTCGCCTTGAGTTGTTTGAGGGCCCATGTGGCTTCCTCACGTTTGGCCAAAGCGCCTTGTTGGCGAGAGGCGGGCAACTCCAGCATTTCAAAGGAGACATAGCGGGAGAGGCGTTTGGCATATTCCTCGACGGCTTCTGAAAACAGTCCGGACTTATTTTTGCCAAAAGAGAGGAGGCGGATTTTCAAAAAAACCCCCATGCGAGGGGAGACGAGCTTTAGCTCGTCTCACGAAGAGCTCATATCAAAGTGAAAGCGGTCTAGCGGAAATGCTCGCAGGGGACGTCGCTCCAGAGGCCGTCCAGATCATAGAGGGCGCGTATTTCGGGCAAAAACAGGTGGACGACGACGTCGCCAAAATCCATTAAAACCCAAGAGGTATTTCCGCTGCCTTCAACGCTGAGGGGGCGCAAGTTCTGCTCTTTGAGGGACTCCCAAAGGTGTTTTGACAAGGAGGAGAGGTGCAGCCCTGAGCTGCCTGAGGCCACCACAATGACATCCGCATAGCTGGACTTCTCATAAACATCAAAAAGCACAACCTCCGTGGCTTTTTTCTGCAAAAGCAAGTGGGCCATGTTTTGAGCAAGCTTTACTGCTTCCGGGTTGCTTCGAGGTATACGAGGGAGAGGTATTTTCTTCAAAGGGGCGCGCACACTTTTAGTGTCCAAACCTTTTTTGTTTAAATGGGCTTGGCTTGAATTTTTTGTTTTCCGCGTTTGAGGGCTTCGGGTTTGGGTGCCGGTGTTTTTGGTAGCGGTGCTTTTGGCTCTGGTGCTTTTGGCTCTGGTGCTTTTAGCTCCGGTGTTTTGGGTGCCACGGGTTTTGGTTAGGGCGTTTGGGGTTTTTATATTTTTGGGGGCAGCTGGTTTTTGAGCAGAGGCCTTAGGCGAGGCGGTTTGGTTTTTTTTG
Organism: Cystobacterineae bacterium; assembly: GCA_009782175.1. GTDB lineage: Bacteria > Myxococcota > Myxococcia > Myxococcales > Myxococcaceae > WRKR01. The sequence continues at coordinate 20,912 of WRKR01000045.1, read as the reverse complement.
GCCTTTATAGAGGAAGAGGGTTTGGCCGTTTTTGCCTTTGTTGCCGTAGAGGCAATATGCGTTTTTGTGGTTGTTGTTTTGGAGTTGCCGGAGGTTTTTTGGGGGGCGCGTTTTTTTTTAGGTTGTTGCATGTGGGAGTTTTTTCAAAGGGTTTATTCAAAAGTTTTGGGTTAAATGGCCAAGGCCTCATGCAGCATGGCCAGAGGGGTTAAGCTTAGCATGTCGTCAACAAAGCGAAAAAGCAAACTTAACGCGAAGGGGTGGAATGCCATGGGCTTTGGTGTTAGGCCTCAAGCTCCTTTTGGCGCTAACCTCCTCCCCCTTCAACAACCATGAATGCTTTGTTGACATTTCTTCTCTTATTGGTGGGTTTAACGGCTTTTTGTTGGACAATGCGGGGGCGCTTGCGCGCATTGCGCGCTTTGGCCGCTGACAGCCAAGTGCGTACAAAGCCTTTGGGCTTGCGCCTCAAAAAGCTGTTTTGTTTTGGTTTTGGACAAAAGCGCATGCTCTCCAAGCCCGAGTTGTGGCCGGGGCTTATGCACATTTTCATTTTTGCCGCCTTTCTGGTGCTGCTGTTTCGCACACTCTCGCTTTTTGCGATGGGGTTTTCCCCTGAGCTCTCCCTGTTGTTGATGGATACGGAGTCAGTCTTCTGGTCTTTCCACCACCCCGTCTCCCATGCACTCTATGAGGCCTTCCTCTTCCTCAAGGACGGGGTGGCCCTTGCGGCTTTGGTGGGTGTCCTCTATTTCAGCCTGTGGCGCGCGCTGAAGCGCCCTTCTCGGGTGACGGCCTCGCGTGAAGCTTTTGTGGTGCTGGGTTTCATCGCCGCACTTATGCTGACGGAGTTTTTGTTTGGCGCGGCCTGGATGCACATAACTGCTTTGCCTACAAATGAGCCATTGGCTTCTCTCGTTGAACCTGTCACCCGGGTTGTCGCCTATGCACTTTCGGGGTTGCCTCACCAGGCGGTTTATTATGTTATGTACACCTCCTTCTGGCTGCACCTCATATTGGTTGTGGTGTTTTTAAACCTCCTGCCGCGCGGCAAACACTTCCACGTGCTTTTGGCCCTCCCCAACGTCTTCTTCCAACGCCTGCCCCCAAACCCCAAGGCCTCCAGCAGTGCTGCCCTGCCTACGCCGGACTTTGAAAAAGAAGAATTTGGCATGCGTGAGTTTTCCCAGCTGAGTTGGAAACAGGGACTCGACTTAAGCAGTTGCACGGAGTGTGGCCGTTGCATAACGCACTGCCCCACCCAGCTTACGCAAAAGCCCCTCTCTCACAAAGGTGTTAACCTGGCGTTGAGGGCCTATTTGTGGAGCCACGAGAAGGCGCTGGTGGAGGCGGCCAAGGCGAAGAAGGCAGGGGCAGCCGAAGGGACAGAAGGAGAAGCCACCCCTTCCACGGCACGCTTGGTAGGGGAGTTGTTAACCGAGGATACGCTGTGGGCCTGCACCACCTGCGGGTGGTGCGAGGAGGCCTGTCCGGTGTTTATAGAAAACATTCCGCGCCTTATAGACATGCGTCGCTTTCAGGTGCAGGTGGAGGCGAACTTCCCCGTGGAGTTGCAGCGCGTATTTGAGGGCATGGAGCGCCAGGGCAACCCCTGGGGGCTGGGGCAGGAGTTAAGAGACGAGTGGGAGGGGGAGTTGGCTTTGCCCAAGTGGACGGAGGGCAGCCAATATGAATATTTGTTTTATGTGGGTTGCGCCGGCAGCTATGACGAGCGCATGAAAAAAGTGTCGCGCGCCATGGTGGCTTTGCTGACACGCGCAAAGCTGAGTTTTGCAACACTGGGCAAGCAGGAAATGTGCAATGGGGACCCGGCCCGGCGTGCAGGCAATGAGTATTTGTTCCAAACCCTCGCCAAGGCCAATGTGGAAACCTTTAATGGCCTGGGTGTGAAAGCCATTATTACGCAGTGCCCCCATTGCTATAATACCCTTAAAAATGAATACCCCCACTTTGGCGGAAACTACCTCGTCCTCTCCCATGTGGAGTTGCTCTCCCAACTTCTGGCCGAAGGCAAACTTCAGCTTTCAGCCACCGACCTCCCCAAGCTGACTTTTCACGACCCCTGCTATTTGGGCCGCCACAACCACCTGGTTGAAGCGCCACGCCAAGTGCTGGCCGCCGTACCTGGGCTTGAAATGGTGGAAATGCAGCGAAGCCGACGAGAAAGCATTTGCTGCGGTGCGGGCGGCGCACGCATGTGGATGGAGGAGCATATAGGCGAGCGCATTAACCACCACCGTGCAAAGGAAGCCATACAAACCCTCGAAGGCGAAGGAGGCCATGCGGGCTGCGTGGCCGTGGCTTGTCCTTTTTGCCATACCATGCTGCGTGATGCGCTTTCGGATTTGGGGAAAGAGGAGCAGCTGCGCGTGTTGGATATTGCCGAAGTGCTGGCCGGCGCCTTGCCCCCTCCAGACAAAGTGGCTTGAAGCGCTGCTCCAAAACTTTGTTGTGCAAGTTCAAAAACTTTGTTGTGCAAGTTCAATAGCTAACCCAAAAAAAACCCCTGCCGCCTTATAGACGGCAGGGGAGTTGCGGCAGCTGCTGCTTTTATGCTCGGCCTTTTATGCTCGGCGGCGCCTTCGGGCTAAGGCCCAAAACGCCAGGGCAAGCATGGCCAGGGGGGCACCCGAAGCTGAAGAGCAGCCAATGTCAGCGCCTCCTGACACCATATAGGGGCGCCACGGCTCTTCTCTTAGGGGATCTATGGTGCTGCCCGTTTGCGTCCATGTATAGGTGCTCTCTTCTCCTTGTTGGCCCAAGCTGTCTATCGCGCGCACAGAAATGGTATATTCCCCATCCGGAAACCCCGTAATGTCATAGGGGGATTCACAGCGCTCATAAGCCGAGCCATTGATAGAGCACTCGAAGGAGGAGCCGGGCTTCGAAGAATGAAACCTCAGCCGCCTGTTCTCTTGGTCGTGCTCAATGGTGACGGTGGGCAGCGAGCTGTCAATGGAAAAATTCACCGTTAGCTCGTTTGAAGGCTGAGAGTTAACGTCATAGCCTGTGACGACAATGGTGTGGTTTCCATCATCCAAGGTTGAGGCAAAGGTGCAAACAAAGGCCTCCTCATGCACGGTGCAGGTCGTTGTTGTACAATCCCCATCCAAGCAAAGGAGAACGCGGACTATTCCAGGGGAGGCCGAGCCCACCACTTGGCTAAAGCGAGCTGGGTATGAGCCACCCTCCACAGGCCGCTCTATGCGAATTTCCAAATCCGCCAAGCCCACAACCTCCCAGCGGTGTTCCGCAGGCTGGCCGCGACGGCCTTGGTTGTCTACACCCCAAACACGGAAGGTGTGCTCCCCCAGGCTGAGTGGGGTGTCGGCTTCCCAGGGGCTTTGGCATTCAAACTCGGGCCCATCATCCACCTGACAAATAAAGCCTGCAGTGTTGGTACCTTCAAACTCAAACCTCGGGAAGCGGTCGGTAGACTGAGGACGCCGCGTAATCCGCACTTCGGGATAGGCACCCGCAGCCACAATGCCAATGTTGACAGAGTCAGAGCCTGAGTCGTTTCCAAGCACAGCAACCACCGTGGCCTGCCAAGTGCCTGCACTCAAAACAATGCTGGTGGGCACAGTGCAGGTCCAATTCCCCGCCGTGTTCGCATCACCACAAAGGACGCCATGCTGAGTTGTGCCATTGGAAAGCACGAGGTAGACGCTGCTTCCCGCAGGAGCTGTGCCTGTCACCGTCGTCAGGCTTGACAACATGCTGTTGTTTGCAGGCGTCTCAATAACAACCACCAGGGGGTTTATGGAAGGCAACACAGTCCAGGTGTGGCTGTTTGCCGGGCCTCTGCCTGCGTCGTTGACTGCGCGCACCCTAAAGGTGTGTTGCCCTTGAGTCAAATTCTGCACAGCAGCGAGGCTGGTGCAGGGCAAAAAGGCAGCCGTGTCCAGGGAGCACTCAAACCAGGCATTGGGGTCGTTGGAGCTAAACTCAAAAACAACGGTGGTGGCAGAGCTGTCTGTAGGAAGCTCTCCCCATATAACGCTGGGCAAAAGCACTTCCCAGGAATGCGAAGCAGCAAGTCCTTGCAGGCCGTTGCCATCTACACCATAAACTTCAAAAGTGTGCACTCCTGCACTCAGTCCCGTATAAGACATGGGGCTGGTGCACGGCGCAAATGCGGCCCCATCCAAGCGACAATAGAATGCTGTGGCCTCTGCCGAGGAGAAGCTCAGCTGAGCCGTTGTGGAAAACCCATCGGCAGGTCCATTGATGGAAACCATGGGGCCAGAGCTTTCGCAGCGCACTATCCAAGGCGTGGTAGGCTCAGGCTCGCTATGGCCAAAACGGTCGAGGTGTGTCCACACAGAGAGGGACAAGGACTGGCCCCCATTCAAGCTGTGGCCCGTCAGCACCAACTCATAATCAAACATAAAGGGCGGGGACTCAGGTGTAGGATAAGGTTCTCCCGCTCTAATTTGTGTCTCCCCGCCATCCACACGGTAGCTGAGGTGAGAAGCATTCTCCATAACAATGGAAACGGTGACAGGGGCAGAGCAACGACCATCCGCACCGGGAACAACAATGACTTCGCCATTGGGCGCCACATTCCGTGCATAGGGAGAATCCACCTGCAGGTCGACAAACCAGAAGGCCATCGCAGCAGTGGATGTTTGAGTAGAACCCAAAATAGGTGTGGTTACGGCTCGAAAATGAACATAGTTCATCCCATGCTGCACAGGAAGAGCGCTCAAGGTCCTGGCGGTGCCCGTGCCTTGAGTGCCACAAGTGGCCCTCTGAAAATCCGCACTCACTGGCACATAGTTCGCATCAGCCCCAATGAAGCACTCATAATAATCGACAGACCTAAGCAGCGGCACATTGCTAGCCGTCACCCTCAAGCTGTTGCGCTCAGCCTGAGTGCTTCCATAAATGGCCCCCTTCGTTTCATTGGCCCTTGCGCTAAACTGCGCCTGGGCTTCTCCCCCATAAAACCAGGCGGCAAACAACAACATACTCCACTTTAGACATGCGTTTATTTTCATAACTCCTCAATTCTCTGCCTCGCCGTTTAAAGCGAAAGCAGTGGAACACAAAAATCTCATTTCATCTGTTGATAAGAAACAGCCAACCCTTTGAAGCTCACAAACTCAAAGAATCTCACCCCTACCGGTTCCTCCCACAATGCGCTATCCACAATTCGCCTATGAAAAGAATGCTCCCTTAAGGCCATTCACCTTAAGACAATGCAGCTTAAATGCACTATTAAAACAATGCGATATTAAGACAATTCGCCATAAAGGCATAGCCTCTTATGTTTCGGCCCGGAAACTTCCTTCCTCTTACTATATCTCACCTTGCATGAAAAGTCCGCCTTTTTTTGAGCCCCCTCCTTTTTTCTATGCAGCGCCAAACACCCAACCCCTGGCCACCCACTGGCCAAGGGTTGGGAAATACAAGACAAAACAGACTTAGCTGCGCCTGCGGGACATGAACCACAAGCCCGCCAAAGCGAGCAAAGGCAAGCTGCCTGTGGTGGAGCAACCAGAACAACCTCCTCCGTCATCAGCCGTAAGCTCAGCATCACTTTGCCCCTGTTGCCCCTGCCCCTGTTGCCCCTGCCCTTGTTGCTCTGAGGCAAGCACCTCCCAGGAATGCGAAACAGGCTCTCCTGCTCCCACATCACTCAAGGCGCGGACGGCAAGGCTGTGTTGGCCCACGCTCAACTCCGAGAGTGTTTGGGGAGAGTTGCATTCAAAGAAGTTTCCGCCATCCACACTGCACTCAAAGCTGGGTTCCACTTGGAAGCCTTCTCCTAGCGCTTCAAAGGTGAATTCTGCTGTTGTGGCCCTGCTGTTGGAAGGGGTTTGAAGCAGCCTTGTGCCTGGGGGAATTATTTCCCAACGGTGCTCGACAATGTCGCCTTCGTCCATGGGGCCCGCCTCTGAAGCTCCCGCATAGACTTGAAAAAGGTGCTCGCCGGCCGAAAGCCCCTCATAGGTGTGAGGGCTTGTGCATAGGCGAAAGGGCGCGCCATCCAAGCGGCAGAACATGCTGGGTGTCCCCGTGCCTTGTGAGGAAAAAGAGAAAGTGGCCAAGGAAGAATAACTCGTTGCCGGCGGAAGCCCTCCTCCCAAAACAGCGACGGCATTTAAGGGACAACGCACCACCCATTCCATAGCTGGATTCATGGTTAGGCCCCAACCATCCATCACCCAAATGCTCAGCTGCAGGGTTTGGCCTGCAGCAAGAGAGGTGGTGCCCTCAGGTTGGAGATCATACTCCGCCCAATAAGGCGGCGTTGAGGATGCATTGGGCCGTATCTCAAGCCCTCTTGTGACGGTGGTGCCTCCATTGACTCTATAGTTGAGCGTAGTGTTTCTCCCTCCTATGTAGATAGGAATAGTGAGAGGGTTGCAATCGCCATTGGCCGCGTTGGGCAGAGCCATGGCTTCGCCATTTATTTCATTCTGAGGATAGGGTGCGTCCACCTCGCGCCGCACATACCACGTTCGGATCAGCGGGTCGGAAGGCGTGCCGTTTGCAAGGGCTCGAACTTGAACTTCGTTGAATCCGTGCTGCACGTCGAGATTGTTAACATAGCTCTGTCCATCCCTGGTGCAGGCCGCAAATACAGGAGCCTCACCTGGCCGGCGAACCGAGCATTCATAGCTTATTGTTCCCCCTGGAGAACTAACTACACTGACACGTATCCGCCTGCTATCAGGTTGCTCATAGGTATAAAATTCTAATTTGTCAGATGCCGTACTATAAATAGTCACTCTAAACTGCGCCTGAGCCTCTCCTGCATAAAGCCAAAGAGCCAACATGGGCAAGCATATGCCCATCGCAAACAAGGTATTCTTTCTCATAATTCTCCAAGTCATTTTTGTGCACCGGCCTGTGCCTTGCTCGGTCTCTTTCGAGAACAACCAACAAGAAGGGCTTTGCACTCCAGAGAGCTTCCTCAACAGCCAACAGCCTCCAAAGCTGCTCCCTCCACAAGCTACACACGCTGAACAACCCCACAAACCCCACAGCTCTTCAGCAAAACCCTCACAAAAACCACCGTTGAACCCCGAACGGGCCGGAAGTATAACACCGATAAGTTAAATTTCAAATAAACATTTCAAAAACACTCATTTTAGGCATGTTCCGGGTGTTCAGCCTGGGGTTTTCAGCAGCGGCCCTCTCCCATTTTCATCTGCAAAAAAGCCGGGTTGTGTGCCATATGTGCAAACAGAAGGAAGCGCCGATACACTTATGAAATTTTCCGTTAAAACCCGCTATGCCGTGCGTATTCTGTTTGAGCTTTCTGCTGCTGATGCACCGCTTTCCATCTATCATCTGTCGGATAGAACGGGCCTCAGCCCGCGTGTGGCAGAGGACATTTGTACGCAGTTGCGTTATGAGGGCATCAGCACGGGTATCGTAGGGCCGGGTGGGGGCATTCGGCTGGAAGTTCCGCTTGGGGAGATCAGCCTGGGGCGGTTGGTTAAGCTGTTTGAAGGTGGCGTGGCATTCGCCGTGTGTTGTGGAGACAAGGCGAATGACTGTCCAAACCAGCATGTTTGTGAAAACCGGGCCGTATGGCGCAAACTCTCCGCGAAAATACAGGAAGAGTTGGATGCCATTCCCTTGGATTCCCTGCTGCTGCGCCAAGGTACATGTGTTGCCGGCCTCAGCCTAAAATAGCCTTCAGGTCCGCATCCGGCGTGCTGATGGGTTTAATATCGAAATTATCCACCAGCACCTGCAACACAGCCGGGCTGATGAATGCCGGGAGGCTGGGCCCCAGGCGTATACCTTTAATGCCCAGTGCCAGCAGGGTTAATAGGATGGCGACGGCCTTCTGCTCATACCATGAAAGGACGAGAGAAAGCGGCAACTCATTCACTGTGCAGGAAAAAGCTTCTGCTAAAGCCAGGGCGATTTTGATGGCGCTGAACGCATCATTGCACTGGCCCAGATCAAGCAGGCGAGGAATGCCGTTGATGGTGCCCAACGCTTTATCGAAAAAGCGGAACTTTCCACAAGCCAGCGTAAGCACCAAAGTGTCTTTTGGCGTTTTTTCCACAAATTCCGTATAATAATTGCGTTCCGGTTTTGCGCCATCACAGCCGCCCACGAGGAAAAAGTGTTTGATGGCGCCGGACTTGACGCCTTCAATCAGCTTGTCGGCTATGCTTAATACGGTGTTTCGGCCAAACCCAACGCTGACGGATTTGTTCGGAAAGCGGGCACACGCTGCTGGACTAAACCCATCCAGTGTTTTGGCATGCGCGATGACTTTGTATAGCTCGCCATTAGGCACATGTGTTGCCCCCGGCCAGCCCACAAGCCCGGTGGTGAAAACATTGGCTGCATAACTCTGCGCGGGTCGTTGGATGCAATTGGTGGTGAAAAGGATGGCCCCCGGAAACTCCGGAAATTCCTTCTGCTGGTTTTGCCAAGCCGTGCCAAAATGGCCTGCGAGGTGGGCAAAGCGTTTGAGTTGCGGATATGCATGCGCGGGCAACATTTCCCCATGAGTATAAATGTGGATGTCCATCCCTTCGGTTTGTACAAGCAAGTTATATAGATCCTTTAAATCATGCCCCGAGACAAGAATGGCCTTGCCTGGGCGCGGCGCAAGGGAAACGGTGGTGGGCTCTGGGTGGCCATAGCTTTCCGTATTTGCGGCATCCAACAATTCCATGGCCATGAGGTTTGTTTTTCCGCACTCCAGGACAGCCGCTATCCATTCGTCCAGCGAAGGCGTTTTGCCGTCAAACCCCAGAGCCAACAATTTATATACGGAAGCATAGAGTTCCGTTTTTTCCTTGCCCAGCACGGCGGCATGGTCGGCATAAGCCGCAAGCCCTTTCAGGCCGAAAAGCAGCGTCTGGGCCAGAGAGTTGCCATTGACGTCCTCCGCCAGACGCATGAGGGAAGCCTGCTCCGCCTGTTTGAGCAAATCCGCCTCACTGGAGGCAGGCTCAAAGCGCGCCGCAGGCAGGCTGTTGTGCACACCGGCCTGCCAAGCGAGCTCCTTGCGGGCCTGCACAAGCTGATGCACCATGGCCAGCAAAGGCTTCTGATCGAAATTGACGTTGGTAATGGTTGTGAACAGGGCTTTTATGCATAACCTGTCTGTTTTTTTGACAACCACGCCCTTTGCCCTGGCCTCAAGAGCCACAAGAGCGAGCCCGCGCAGGCTGTAGACAATTAAATCCTGCAGGGCAGCTGTTTCTGGCTGTTTTCCGCAGGCACCCGCTTTGAGGCATGCCTCCTCATTCAGCGTTTGCTCGCATTGATTGCAAAACATGGCATTCTCTCTGTGGTGTACATTGGTTTGCGTCGTAGACTTGTCCATAGGTGCTTGAAGCTAGCAGTCCACAAGGCTCAGAACCACCCCGTTGCAAAGGGGGGATTTTTCCGAAATTATCCATGGAGCTTTCAACACAAACTCCTTGCGAGGCCAAGGCGAATGGAGGACTCACTCCAGAAACTGCGTCCTATAACTCAGCCTCCCCTTTTTATACTCATAAATTCTATAGGCAGCTTGTCGTCCATAGCGTCCTGAAACAGGCTCAGAGATAAACAACGGAATGTTTCCAAGAAAGTGCATTTCCCCTCGGTGAAAGTCTCCGGTGATGGCGGCAACAACATTGTTGTCTTCGAGAAGTTTTATCCACTGCTGCTTTTTGTTTTCCGGCCAGCCTGGGCGCAGCGTGTTGTTATAAAAATTTTCCACCGGTGGCTCGTGGTGGAAAAGAATGACGGGCTTGCCGTCTGCCTTTTTCAGGGCTTTTTCAAGCCAATCGAGCGGCTCATATGCATTGGCTTGCTGATCATAAACAAACAAAAAAACAACCCCCTCATATTCCGCGCTGCTTGAAAGCGCCCCCCATCGGTGGATGAAGGACTGTGTGCTGTCATTTTCCATCATGTCATGGTTTCCAGGAAGCACATGCAATGGCAGCGAGAGTTTTGAAAGCTCGACCTTGGCCACGTTTTGAAAGTCACCTGGCTCAGCCAAATCCCCCGTGTGCACGACACAAACGAGCGGGAGAGAGGAAGCGTTGAGTGCCGAAACCACTTGTTGCGTGCGCTCTTGCCCGTCGAGGATTCCAACGTGGGTGTCCGTCATTTGTGCGAAATAGAAATGCGGTCCATTTTCTGAAGCAGGCTCTGTTGTGCAATTTAACAGGAGGAGGGCAATGAGAGAGCCATAGCGCACCCACGTTGAGCGCCCTTTAAGCTTTTTCGCGTTGTGCATAACAACTCGCTTTCAAGTTTTCGACAAATGCGTTGACGGCCTCCGGAGGAGCGGGCAGCTCCAGTGCATCCACCATTTTGTCTTCAGGGAGCTCAAAACGCTCCATGAGATAGCTGAGGTGGCTTGCCCTGACGCAAAAGAGAATGAGTGTGTCCTGTCGCTCAAGCACGCGCTCCACAAGTTGGCAGTGGCCTTTGTCAAAGGCTTCAAGTTTGCCTATGCCACAAAACAGCAAAAGCTCTGCCTCGCCCCCATCTTCTTCAATCCATTTTTGGACTTTTGCAAAGCTGTTGTTGTGAAATACCATGGAGCAAAAAAGCTCCTCGTTGGCCTCTTTGGCTGCAGCGCCCTCGCAAGCAAGAGGGCTTTTCTCTTCGCTGTGGAGCCGAACAAGCTCATAATGTTTTTTGCCCTCTTCATCGGTGTGCTTTTGTTGCGTGAAACCCGCGCTGCGAATGCCGAAGGCCTTAAGTCGCTCGACAATGAGCAAAGCCAACGCCGCGCTCTCTGTGTTGCTTTCTGCTGAAACCAGTGCCCAACGTGCTGTTGTCATGCGGGTGTCTCCTCCAGGGTGAAAGCTTTGGGCCATTGAGAGGGCGAAGGCGGCAATGCAGAAGTGGAGGCACGAAGGCATATGCTTTGTGCTCCATATTTGAATTGTGCCTGCAAGGGCTGCGTTTCTGGCTGTGTTTCTGCATAGGCCAGCAAGCGACGGTTGGAGAAGGCAGCCCCTGTGAGGGCCATGAGGGCTTCTGTCGCTTCGTCCATTCGGTTTATGGACACGTGAATGCTCGGGTCTCTCAAGTCTGCCTTTAAAAAGCGTGTTGCGACAAAGGCCATGGCCAGCACCCAACGGGCTGTGGGTTTGGCGGCAGTGGACCCCATAAAATTGGCCATGTCGCGCTCCATGCAAGCAACGAGGTGTGCATCCTCCATCGCCGTTGGCTCAGCTCGGTGCTTATGTTGCGCACAAAAAACACCATCCCAACCGGGGCTATAGGACTTAATATCCACAAGGGGTGTGCCGTCGAGCAAGTCGAGGTTTTCGACCTCAAGGCACAAGCCGTTGCGCCCAAGCAGTGGAACCACGGTGAGAGAAATGGGGTTTGGGCGTGCGGGCGAGCGTGTAGAAAAAACGCCTCTGAGAGGTGCGGTAGGGTCCACCTTCATGGGGCGCGACTTGAGGACTTTTCTGTCGGCCTGGTGCAAAAACCCCATGACGAGCAGGTGAGAGCTGTTTTCAAGGCCGTCGAGGCCTTCAGCAAATTCTGGCTTAAGCTCGAGCGTGGCAGGTCCACCTGTCAGAGGAATTTCTTTGCGCGTTTTGAATGCGGAGCGCACATGGCCGATGGGGAAAACGGAAAATATTTCTGTCATAGGCGTTTCATTCCTGAACGTAGGGGTGGTTGGGGTGGGCATGTCAAAAAAAGTTTCTGCTTTTGGGGCCAATGGGAATTTGATTGAAGGAGAGGCGCAGTCCAACCCCAATTTGTCGTCCGGCGTCGGGAAACCCATATTCGGTTTGATAGAAGGTGTCGAAAATGTTGCTCAGGCGTGCATAGAGAGAAAACCCCTCCCACAGTTTGCCTTCAATCTGCAGATCCGCAACGGTGTAGCCTGTGAATGTGCCCCACCGGAGGTTTAGCGGGTGTTGAAAAGCCTGGCCGCCAATATAGCGAACGGATGTGGAGAGCTCGAGCCAATTCCATGGAGAAGCAATGAATTCTGCCACCACCTTGTGCATGGGCCGATAGGGGAGGCGTTTGCTCTCACTCTCAAATTGACGTGCGAATAAATAAGCATAGCCGAATTCTGCACGAAACCATGGGGGGAATTTTGCGCGTGCAGACACTTCTGCTCCTGCAAGCCGTGCGCGATGAATGTTTTGACGTTGGCTGATGCCAGAACCCAAATAGGCCACTTCAATGAGCTTTGAAACTTCGGCATGAAACCCACTGAGCTCCAATGAAAGCCAACGGAGTGGACGCCAGGAAGCTTCGAGATTGAAATGCCAGGCGCTTTCAGGTTGCAAATGGGGGTTTGGCTCAAACGTGCTGAATCCTCGGGAGAAGCGCTCCCTGAGGCTTGGAAAACGGTGGCGACGTGCCACGGTTGCTCCGAGGCTGACAGCGGAGGAGGGTTTATATTGCATGAAGAGGAGGGGCCCCGCAGCAACCGGTATTGTTGATTTTTCGCCGCGCAAGTCCACGGGAATTTCTGCGTCTATTTGGCACCCGAGCGTTGCAGAGAATTGTTTGACGAGGCGAAGCGTCAACTCGGGAGCGCCTGTCAGCAGGAGGTGTTGAAATGGCTCAGGCTCTGCAGCATCGGTGTGCCGCTCATAGGCGATGTTGACGAAGGCGCGCGCTTCACTTAAAGCGCCGAAAATTTCCGGGAGTGGAGCGCGCATTTTCAAAACCAACCCGAAGGAGCGATCGTGAAACCAACTGTGAAATGCACTCAATGAGTTTTGCGTGCTGAAGGTGTTGTCGTCATAGCCATCGAGGAGATTGTCATAGAGTCTGGCATAGACAAGTGTCTCCATTTCTATTTTCCCGTGATAGGCATGTTTGAGCGAGGCTGTCAGTCCTCGCCAGGCGTTGAAACGCCAATAGCGCGGCGTGTCATCAATGGTGCTTGGAGGCACACCCTTTTCTGCATCAACAAAATTTGCCGAAAGAGAAAGCCTCTGTTTTTCTGTGAGCTCTATGACAGCGGCTCCACCGACAAACCAAGCTTTTCTGTCGCTGTTGAGGCGGTTGCCTTTGGGTTGAAGAGGCGTTTCCTCAAAGTTGCGAGAAAGAGAAAAGCCTTGGCTTTGCTCGCTGCCGGCATAGAGGGTGTAGCCTCCACTGTTGAAATTTTTTGAATGCATGGCGAAGCCGCGCCATTTCCCCGGCCAACCCCCTTCGAGGCGTCCCTGGAAGGCAGGTCCGCTTCCGGGACGCCGAGTTATAATGTTGACTGTGGGGCCAAGGTTTGTTGGGCCAAGCGCCAGTGTGCCCGGGCCGCGGCTGATGAGGATGGCGTCCACAAGCTCCTGTGGCATCATCCCAAAGTCGACTTGCCCGTCATAGGCGATGGAGGCAGGCGCACCGTCAATGAGCACGGCTGTCTGCCGCTGATCAAACCCACGAATGTTGAAAATGCGCTCGTTGCGCCTGCCGGTGCTTGCATTGACAGCGGGACTTCGCTCCAAAACACCAGCAACGGAGTGTGCACCTTGGCGATCCATGTCACTGCGGCGAAACAGACGCTCGCTGGTCCCATCCGAGTCATAGGGGTCTGCGGTAACAACCGTTTCATATTTTGGGTTTTCAGAGGCATCCTCATTTTCATCTTCGTCTTGTGAAGGCGGAGTTTGTGTTTCTTCGGGTTGAGTTTGTGCTTCCTCAGGCGGGGCCTGCGCTTCTTTGGGTTGAGCTTGTGTTTCTTCAGGCGGGGTTTGCACTTCCGTGGACAGCTCTTGCTTTTCCAGGGAAGGCATGTCCAAGCCGATGGGAGGGATTGGAATGTCGCTTGAGGTTTCTGTGTTGACGTCCGGCAAGTCGGGTTGTTGGGCATGCGTTTTTGTTGGTGCTGCACACAAAAGCAGCGCCAACGAGGCCCCAAACATGGCTTGCGGGCGTTGATTCATGTGTCAGTCTTCAGCCACAACCCAAATTTCCACGACATCTTTGACAGACATGCAGCCGGGGTATTCCAGGGAGCTGTCCCATCGAAGGTTTCCTCTTTCCGGCTCAATATGGCCCTGTGAAGTGGTGGGCCAAACCACAGGCAACAGAGCCAAACAATGCTCTCTGGATTTTGGCGTAAACCCGTCGGATGCAAGAAAGTCAGCTATCTGAAGTTCTTCAGCAGATTTGCCGGGAACGGCTGCAGCCAACACGGTTGAAAGTTTCACATAGGGCACGCCGTCAATGGACTCTGTTTCGAGTTTCCCTAAGTCAACGGTTGTTGGGTTTCCATCATAAAAAACTTGTATGGATTTTCCACTGCCCGGCAAAATGTCGTCTGGAATGGTTGCCGTCTGGTCTTCATTGCATGCGCTGATGCCAAGAAAAACACTCCACAAAGCAAACACAAATGCGCGTCGTTTCATTTTTCAATCTCCTTCAATATAGGTGGTGGTGCAGGGGTTAAACGTGCGTCGCGCAAATGGCTTCGGAGCGCTTCGATAAAACGGGTTACTTCGTCAGGTGGAGCCCCCGCGGCCACCCTCAGCGTGAATGGCCCTATGCGTTTGGAAATTTCATCTGCGCAGTCTTGCCGGACTGCAACAAGCAGCGCTGCCAAAGAAGGGGGAAGTGTCAACGCGAGGAGGTGGCCTTCTCCTTTGGCTTCCAGGCGGCCGAGCTCATCCAAAACGAGGCAGTCAACGAAATGGGCAAGAGAATTGTTAACAAGCATGTCAACGGAATGGGCAACAGGAGCGTCAGCAGAATGGGCAGCGCCAGCATGAACAGCGTCAACAGAGCCAGCAACAGCAGCAGATGAAGCGATGATGCGCGAGCGAGCCCACGCCCATCCTTCATTTGCGAAGACAAAGCCATGCTCCGCTCGCCGTGCGAAGTTGACAACTTCACCGCTTGCAACATCACAGAGTTGATAGCCAACTCTCGCCCCGCCTTCGTGGATTGCGGGTTGCATAATTCCGCTGAGGCGAAACCCTTCTGCGCGAAGTTGTTTGGCGACATTTTGAATGAGTGTTGTTTTTCCGCTTCCGGGAGGGCCGACAACAGCAGCAACAAACGGGGTGGGGGTTTCCAGGGAGTGGGCGAGGAGCACCGCATGTTTAACCAAGTCAACCGCCGTCAGGTATATCCGCCTAAACCGAGTGGCTATGCCTTCACCTCGTCCGGCCAAGGGAGCGGCGCGGGCACGCTCTGCGAATGAAGGAATAAAGCCAAACGCAGTGTTCAACGCATTGCTGAATTTGGCCATGCCCATTTTTTGAATGGCTTGTTGAATGTCCTTGTCCACAATGAGTTTGCTTGCCCAACCCATCAGCGCGAACAAAAACACGCCGCGAAAAACCATCAGCGCACCTGCCTTGAGGCCAAACGTCGAAAGGGTAATGGGGCCAAGCGTCCAATCCGGCTTGCCGAGCAAAAGGCCGCTTCCGAGTGCGAAGAGGATGGAAATCATCCAAAAACGGGGCATCCACAGCCTGCGCAATTGTGGCCTGTCTGTCAGCGCCAATGCCAAAAGCCAGAGCATTGTCGAGAGGGCAGAAAGCTTCAAGTCTCCCTCAAATTGAAGTATGAGGCAGACAACGGCAACAACTCCAAGAAATGCACGCTGCCTTCTCATGGCGGAATTTCCAGAGAGCGTGCCGCGTCCTGGCCCACACGCCAACCGAAGATGCCGCCGATGGCCCCTATGCTAGAAATAATGCCGACAAACAGCAGAGCCATCCACCACCCCGCACCCTCATGCCCCAACCATTGGCCAGCTTTTTGCAAAACAGCCACATAAAGCTCAATAAGTGTCATTCCATAAAAAACAAAACTGGAAAGCAGCTTATGGAAGACCGTCCACATGGCTGCGAGCATTCCAGCCAAAATGGCACAGCCTATAAACCGTGAAGAAACCAAAAGCGCCAACTCTACCAACAACCCTTCCATGGTGATGCCAATCATCGGACCTAAAATAACACCACCGGGTGAGAGCGACTTGCATAGGGCGGCAATGAGTGCAGTCACCATGCTTAGTCCTCTTTGAGGCAACACTTGCCGTTGGGCAATGAGGAGTGCGGCACCCAGGGAAGCCAAAATGGCGCCCCCGAATGGAATTTTCAGCATGTGCAGAAAGGAACCCAACGTTATTTCAACAGCACCCCAAAGCGCTCCAAATGCAGTTGCCATAGGCCAAAACAACGAGGTGGGTGCCTTGGCGTGGTGTTGAATGCCCATGAGCACATTTTATAGGTTTGCGGATTTTTGGGAGTCAATGCGCATGGATGAAATGTCAGAATTTCTTGACATGGTGTCATGTTTTTTGTTTACATTATGTCAAATTGTTTTCTAATATTATATTCCATTCACCTCTCACAAGAGTTAAAAAGACATGCCCATTCCTCAGAAAATAACGAACAAGGTGCTCGAGTGTCGTCTGGCAAAAAAATGGAGCCAGCTGGAGCTTGCAAAGCAAGTGGGGATTTCGCGCCAATCCCTCATTTCAATTGAGACAGGAAACACGCTTCCGAGGATGGATGTTGCCTTGCGTCTGGCGGCAGCCTTTGGCGTACGTGCCGAGGCCCTGTTTTTTTTCGAAGAGGAAACATCCGAAATTCAAGCCACGCTTGCTGCGGAATCCAAGCTTGTTGCGGACAGAGAAACGCGCGTTGTGTTGGGCGAAGTGGGAGCTCGTTGGGTTGCGCATTCCATCCCCGTGCGTGAGCAGAACATTCTTGCGGATGGCTTTGCTCAAAAAGGTGTTTCACATTCCCGAAAAATAAACGTCGAGCTGGTTGGCAACCTCGAGTCCACACGAAAGCAACTCCTTGTCATGGGCTGTGCACCTGCGCTGGGCCTGCTTGCCGGGCGGCTTGCCAGGGAGCCAGAGGGCATTCGCCTTGCTTGGATCCAGGGCTCCAGCCTGCGTGCACTTGAAGCGCTTCGTCGAGGTGAGGTACACATGGCGGGCATTCACCTGTTTGACGAGTCTTCCGGCCAATATAACACGCCTGCAGTCCGCAAACATTTCCCTAAACAAAAAATGCTTCTTTTCAATTTTGTCTCCTGGGAGCAAGGCATTGTGGTCGCCCCGGGCAATCCTCTGAAAATCCGCACCCTGCTTGATGTTTGTCGTCCCAAAATTCGCTTCATCGCGCGTGAGGCAGGCTCCGGCGCGCAAAAGCTGTTTGAGCGTTTGCTGAGCAACCAACGCATACGCATGTCAGAGGTGACGAATTTTAAGCAAGTGGCGCGCGGGCATATGGAAGTGGCCCATGCCGTTGCGGTTGGAGGAGCAGACGCGGGGATTTCCATCCGTGCTGCGGCTCTTGCTTATGGCCTGGACTTCATCCCGCTTTCACAGGAGCGGTTTGACTTTGTTTTCCCTCAGGAGATGGCGAATGACTTGCGTGTGGAGCGCCTGGTCGACATTCTGAGGAGCCGCGCCTTTCGCCGAGAGGTGGACGCGATGGGTGGATATTCAACTCAACATGTGGGGCAACAGCTTGGGGAAACTCCAGGGGCTTGAGGTATTTTTTCGCCCTTTCCGTGCGAAAGTTTTGAGGCGAGAAAGCTCGCCTCAAAAAAGCAACGCGCCAGAAGGCGGAGCGGGAAATTCAGGCGAGCTTCAGCAACGCTCCCCACAAACCCCACCCTGGGGGGAAAGGGGCTCCCCTCTCCCCGTTGCAGTTTTGTCAGAAACTCACTAGGGGAAGGGGCATGGCAACTCCCGAAATAGAAAACCTTAACGTAGCCGCCTTCGATACCATGCCTACACCTCAAGAAATGCATGCTTTGTTTCCTTTGAGTGAGAAGGCAGCCAACACCGTGCGCGCAGGGCGCAAGCAACTGGAAGAGATTTTGGCGCACAAGGACAAGCGCCTGTTTTGCATTGTGGGGCCCTGCTCCATACATGACACGGTTGCAGGCTTTGACTATGCCCAGCGCCTCTGTGCTTTGTCCCACAAGGTGAAAGACAGCATGGTGTTGGTTATGCGCGTCTATTTTGAAAAGCCGCGCACCTCGGTGGGGTGGAAGGGTTTTGTCAACGACCCTCATTTAAACGACAGCTTTTGCATAGCCGAGGGCATGCAACGCGCAAGGCAATTTCTGCTGGAGGTGGCTGGCTTGGGTTTGCCTGCGGCTGCAGAGGCTTTGGATCCGGTTTCTCCACAATATTTGGGGGATTTAATTAGTTGGACAGCCATTGGCGCGCGCACGACAGAATCCCAAACACACAGGGAAATGGCTTCAGGGCTCTCCACACCCGTAGGCTTTAAAAACGGCATTGACGGAAACGTGGACTCCATGGTGAATGCCCTGCTCTCCGCCATGCACCCCCACAGCTTTCTGGGCATTAATGCCCAGGGGCTCAGCTCCATTATACGCACCAAAGGAAACCCCTATTGCCATATTGTCCTCCGCGGAGGACAAAGCGGCCCCAACTATTCTTCTGCCCACATTGCACAAGCAGAAGCCGCTTTGCAAAAAGCAAAGCTGCCCTGCAACATTGTTGTGGATTGCTCCCACGCCAACTCCCAAAAAAACCACCACAAACAACCCCTGGTGTTTGCTGATTGCCTGCAACAACGCATAGAAGGCAACCCCTCCATTGTGGGTTTTATGCTTGAAAGCTTTCTCGAAGAGGGCCACCAGTCCATTCCCAAGGACTTGTCCCAATTGCATTATGGGCTTTCCGTGACAGATGCCTGCATGGGCTGGCAGTCCACAGAAAGCCTGCTTTTGGAGGCACACGACAAACTCATGCAACGGATGCCCCCAGCCTAGACCGCTTTGGGTTTAAAACCCGCCGCGGCGTCTCCACAGGCCTAGTCAAAATTCCAGCCCAGGCCCAGGCTCAGCAGGTTGGAGCTGTGTTGTTTAAGCTGAGGGCTGGGGTTTTGGGGAGACTCAAAGCCGGCCAGCGTTTGCCAGGCTATTTCTACACGCATGGGGCCATAGCGCCACAGGGCCCCCACACTCAAGCTGCTGCTCCAGGCATCCATGGGTTGTAACCAGGAGGCCTGCCTGGGGGAAGGGCGTATAAAAACCGCAAGCCCTGCCCGCAGCTGAATAACGGGGGTCAGCCCAAAGCCCATGCCTATGCGCCCTCCCAGGCTTTGCTCATGGGCTTCTCTCTCCCCTGAGGCCTCGGCCCAGCTGCGTTGCCACCCATATACAAAATTGGCCTCAAACTCCCAGGCGCCAAAGCCCTTGTCCGCGCTGGCCACACCCAGGGCCAAAGCCAGAGAGTGGGGTGTTTTAAGCTTTGGGCCTGCACTCCGCCTGGAGGCAAGGGAGAGCCCCTCCTCCCATATAAAGGCCAGGCTGCACTGTTTGGGTATAAGCTCTATGGAAACTCCCGCGCGTGTGGCTTTTGCCAGGCGTCCGCCCCTCCAGCTGCCCTCCTCACCCACAGGCCAAGCTGCGCTTTCTGTTGTGGCCAACTGCAACTCAGCCCCCAGGCGGAACCCGGGCATTAACTCCCAGGCGGCATTGGCGAGTAGCCGGTGCAAAGGCACATAGCTCAACCCCCCGGCTAAGGAAGAGGCCTGGGCTGCCACCTCCCCGCGCCCCCAGGCAAGGCCCACCGCAAAACCCTCCGGCAAACGCCAGGCCGCGGACACTTGAGGCTTGGCCAAAAAACGTCGCTGTGTATTTTCTGGGTGCAGCTTGGCCATAGAGAGGGAAAATGCCCCGGAGGCCAACAACTCAAAGCCCCGGAGGGAGGCCACCTCCGCAGGGTTGGAGGAGAGTGCCGCCGCCCCCTTGCTGGAGAGCAGCGCCGCCCCGGAGAGGGCATGCTGCCTTGGGCCAAAACCCACAGGGGAGAGCAGCCACAACGCCTGGCCATAAGCGACCAGGGGAAGCAAAGCCAACACCACAAAACCCCAGCGCGCAGCTAAAATGAGGAATGAGTACATAAAACGAAATTGGCACAAAAGGCCCTCCTTGCGCTAGAAGCACGGCATGCGCTTCCTGTTTGCCTATGCCAAGCTTTATAAAGAGTGCCTGCTTGCGGCGCTTGCAGGTACTTTCAAAAACCCGTGGACTTTTCTTCTGCCCATTGTCCTCTCCCTGGCAAGTGTTTTTTTGGGAGTGTTTTTGAGCCGCTTTGGGTTTTTGGGTGGCATTCTGTGGATGCTTTCCACAAATGCGCTGCTGAGTACTTACCTCTATTTTATGTGCCAAATTGCGGAAGGCAGCAAAACCTCTCCCAAGGAGTGGAAGGCCAGTTTGGGGCGCTATTTTTGGGCCATACTCAACTATTTTTTCATTATTTGGCTGGGGTTTTTGCTGCTGGAGTTTCTCTTTGGCAGGCTTTCTCAATGGCATGCCATCGGCCTTGGCGCGCAAATACTCTGTTGGGTGGCCTTTAATGCTGTGCCTGAAACCCTCTATATAAAAGGCACCCACGGCAGCATGGAGACGGTGCGCCAGAGTTTTAAGTTTATACAGGAAAACTGGGTGGTGTGGCTTTTGCCCTGGGTGCCTCTCCTGGGGGCAGCCTGGTATTTTGTAGGGTGGCAGCCCGCCATTTTTATGCAAAAAAACTGGCTGCTGGGGCTTTTGCCCAACGTATTTGTCTACCTGGGGAGCAAATATTTTGTGGGGTTATATCCCTTCAACGTCTATGGAATGGCCATTGTTTTAGGGGTTTTTCTGCACCTGTTTATGGCTTTTCGCGGTGTCCTCTTTGTGCGGCTTGACAAAAGCACCCACCGCCAGCGCATGCACCGTTTTGGGCGTTAGAGTGGTTTTTTTTTGTTTTTTTCCCTTCCGGGGGGGGGAGTGTCGCCTCCGGCGAAGGGTTTTTTCGCTGTTGTTTTTGTTTTTTTCCCTTCCGGGGGGGGAGGGGGCCTGCGGCCCGGCTCTTTTCGCCCTGCGGGCGCAGCTTGCCTTCGGCAAGTCACTTTTTTTGTCTGAACAAAAAAAGTAACCAAAAAAAATCACCCTGCCGGGGGCTTACGGATGGCCCCAGGAAGGTTTTAATA
>WRKR01000044.1 GCA_009782175.1 Cystobacterineae bacterium | reverse complement strand
AACCTTCCTGGGGCCGCTCGTAAGCCCCCGGCAGGGTGGTTTTTTTTGGTTACTTTTTTTGGACATCCAAAAAAAGTGACTCGCCGGGAGGCGAAAAACCCTGCCCGGGAGGGCAAAAAAACCCTTCGCCGGAGGCGACACTCCCCCCCCTGGAAGGGAAAAAATAAAAACCCCCCACAAAAAAAACTTTTTCCTTTGAAAATAGCCAGGCCGCAGGCCCACTCTGAAAAACAACCTTGCCAAAAACCCTTCGCCGGAGGCGACAAAAAAAACCCTATTTAAATTGCCCGCCGCCAGGCGAAAAAACAAAACCAACAGCGAAAAAACTCTCCTGAAATATTTTGTTCCCTCCAATAAACAAAGAATGCTATATTCCCCGTGCTGCACAAAACACCGTGTGGCCGGGCCTAAGAACCCAGGTTAATAATAAGTAAGGGCTGGAGTGCGGGGGCGAGACCCTGCTGGATCCTCCCTTCAGGGCCCCCGTGACTCTCGGCGGCCTAAATGGGGAGTCCGCAGGGACTCGCCGGTTTTTACTTATTATTTTCCGGATTCTTAGCCTATTTGGGCCGCCATAATTTTGGCTTCCTAAACGCCCGGCTCCTCCCTCGGAGGGCAGCATTGCTGTTCTACTTTTGCAGACGGAGGAGCGGTTCATGCGTGAAGGAAAATTCAACGAAGGAAAATTAAACGAAGGAAATTTTTTAAACGACGCTGAGCGCCGGTTGCTTTGCGGCATAGGCGCCATTTTGGAAGTTCTCAAAGCAGAAGGTTTTGAAGAAACCGACTTTGTGGCGCAAAAAATTTCTACTCTGCTTAAGTGGCCAGGCGGTGGCGTGCACCTCGACGATATTTTCACCGTGCTGTGTGACGCCATCAAAAAAGAGCACGCCTGCATAACAAAATATTTGAGCTCCCTTCTGGGAATGCTGAACGAGTCCATTGCTGACGCCAAAATGGAAGCCAAAAAAGAAGCCCTGCTGATGTTTTTCCCTTCGGTCACGTCGAAGCAGCCCACCGGGGAGCGGGAGCGCAAAGCTTTGGCGGAGCGCAGTTGGGCCATGCACCCAAATGTCAATAAAACCTGACATTGTGTCATGCTTTAAACGACAAAATGTCAACAAAAGCATACACTGTTGGGGAGTGAAAAGCGCGCCTTGGGGCCATGCTGTTGTTTTCGCTTAAGCAAGCGCATTTTCTTCCTTCATGGAGCGGAGGGAAGCTTGAGCTTCCCTTCGTTGAAACCGCTCTGGAAACGCCGTAGAAACGCTCTAGGCACGCTCGCTCAAATGCCAGGTGGGTTTCGCGTCCAAGGCCATGCAGCCTCTCTCTCCGCGCATATAGGCCTCATGGCCTGCCAAAGCAATCATCGCCGCATTGTCTGTGCACAGGGAGGGCTCCGGCACATATAAGCGGAGCTGGGCGGCTTCGGCACGCTCTTTGGCCAAACTCCTCAAACGAGAGTTGGCCGCCACACCACCTCCCAGGGCTATGGCCTCAAAACCCTCTTGCCTCGCCGCCTCCATACATTTTTTTGTCAAACTGTCGGCCACCGCTTCCTGGAAGGAGGCACACAAGTCATAAAGGCGTTGGCCACGGGGTATGCCTTCTTTGGCAATAACATGGGCCACTGCCGTTTTGAGTCCGGAAAAAGAAAAGTCATATATGCCCTTTCCTTTGAGGGCACGCGGGAAGGCAAAGGCTTGGGGGTTTCCTTTCCTGGCCAAAAAATCCACCTGCGCACCCCCAGGGTAGGGCAAACCCAACAGGCGGGCTGTCTTGTCAAAAGCCTCACCCGCCGCATCATCCCGCGTAGAGGCCAGCTGGCGGTAACGGCCCAAAGCCTCTACGGCAAACAGGTGGGTGTGCCCCCCGGAAACCACCAAACTCAAAAAAGGCGGCTGGGGAGCGTCCTCAGCCAAGGCAATGGCCAAGAGGTGCCCCTCCAAATGGTTGACGCCCATACAAGGCCGCCCATATACACCTGCCAGCGTTTTGGCAAACAACACCCCCACCAACAAGGCCCCTTGCAAGCCAGGCCCTGCCGTCACCGCATAGAGTTCCACCTCTTCCAGCGTCTTCTGGGCTTTGTGCAGTGCCTCCTCTAAACAAGGCAACACGTATTGGAGGTGGTTGCGGCTGGCTATTTCCGGCACCACACCCCCAAAGCGCTCATGTACCTGGGCTTGGCTCAGCACCACATCCGCCAATATCTCGCGGCTGTTGTGCAAAAGCGCTATGGCTGTCTCATCGCACGAGGTTTCAATCCCCAGCGTTAGCATCCACAAACCCCTGCAATTCGCGCTCAATATGCTCAATATAGGAAGGCACTTCTTTATATTTGGCGTTGTTTCGCCCCAAGCGCAGCGATTCGGCATAGTCCGACTTGGCCTGCAACAAAAACTTGCGCCGCTCAGGGAGCGTCTTGCTCTCATCCATACCCAAAACCTGGTTGGCAAAACCGGTGGCATACCAATATTCAGGGCTTGTCCTGTGGGAGCTCCGAAGCGGCCCCAACACCCGCAATGCTCTGGTGGTTTGTCGGGCGTTTTTCGCCTCAAAGGCCAAAGAAACCCCATAGAGGAATTCAAACTCCAGGGCATGCGTGGGGTATTTTTTGAGCAGAGGCTGAATTTTCACAAGCTCCGGCAGCGCCAACTCATACCGGTCTCTCTGTACATGCTTCCTTGCCACCTCCAAAGCCGCCACAAGGCGCTCATCCCCAAGCTCTGTCTTTGGCTTCCCCACCATTCCCACAGAGGACACCGTCTGTGCTTTGGCCTCGGCCTCCAAATTCAGCGTGCCACTCAAAGCCGTTCCATTTAAAGCCGTGCCACTCAAAGCCTTGTCCTCCACTTTGGCCAACAGCTCGGTTTTTTCCGGGTTGGGGGGCACCTTCTTTTTTTGCTGCGCCGCAAGCGGTGTACCTTTGGGCTGCGGTTTGGGGTTGGGCTTTGGCGCTACCCGCTTCAGGGGCCTGGGTTGAGGCACAGGTGGCGTGGGCTCTTCCAGCAAAGCCACAACCAGCGGGGTGGGCTCTTCTGTTGCCTTGCGTGGCTCCTTGCGCAGCAGCAAAACCAGGGGCACAGCCACCAGAGACAAAACCACCGCAACACCCCATAGCAACCCCTTGCTCACTTGCCGGGTACCTGAGGCTTCGCTCAGCTTAGCCGGGGGGCGCGCCCGCGTGGAGCTAGCCTGCTTTGAGCTAGCCTGCTTTGAGTTCAGCGGGTTGGAGGGCACCTGCGTTGAAGGTGTGGGGGTTGAGGGCTCCTGGAGAGCGGGAAGCCAGGGTTGGGTTGGCGTTTCAGCCTGCACGCCGGCCCCTTCCAAATATTCCGCGGAAACAGCGCCAAGGCTGGGTGTGGTTTCGCCTAAACCTTCCAACAACTCTGACTCTGGGTTTTCATCTTCCGGCATGTGGAAAGGGTTTATGGGTGAGTGCACCTCAGCTTCCTCGCTGGCGGAAGCCATACTCGCAAACAGGCGTGCCGCCCCACCAAAAACAGGGGGGTATGAAAGCGCCTGCAAACGTTTGGCAACAGCCGCGGAAGTTTCCTTGTTGGAGAGTGCCGGCAAAGCCGGCATGGTCGGCAATCCGCTGCCCGCGTGTTTGTCAAATTGGATGACCATCACCCGCCCTGCTTCCAACGAGGGCTCTGCCAACAAAGGAGGCATTTCAGGCTCGGCCGCCGCCACTTCATGGGCAACAGCCTCTTGCGCCCCTTGCAACCTTTCGTTGGCCAAGACTGCTTGAGAGTGCTCTTGCTCGCCTCGCTTTGTGCTCATTATATTTCTTCCTGACAGCCGTCTTGAGCTTGTTGTACTCCGCTGAAAGAATGCAACGCCTTCTCTCTTATTCCCTATGCTGCAAACACTTACAGTATTTGTTGGCTCCTCCACAAAACAACCCTGAAGCTCAAACGCTATAAAACCCAACTCCTAAGCTTCCATCAGTTTATTGAAAACTGCAACTGCCGTATGGCCTCATAAGCAGCAATACCCACAGCTGTAGACAAATTCAGTGAGCGAGTACCTTCCAACATCGGAATGGTCAGCGCTGTGCCCTGGGCCCGCTCATAAACTTCCTGGCTTAAACCACAGGTTTCAGAGCCAAAAAGGAGATGGTCTCCCGGAGCATAGTCCACGGAGAAGCAACTTTTTTGGGCTTTGGCAGAAAATAACCAACGACGGCTTAAACTCCACGCTTCTAAATAGTCCGAAAATGCGGAATAATATTTTAACAAAACCTTGTCCCAATAATCCAAACCCGCTCGGCGCAAATGTCTGTCGTCTATGGAAAACCCCAGAGGGCCTATTAAAATGAGCTGGCAGCCGGTCACTGCACATAAACGTGCAATATTTCCCGTATTCGGAGGGATTTGAGGCGACACCAAAACCAGGCTTATGGGCTTTGTCAACCGTCTCAGCATAAAAAATGCACCTACGCGCCATTAACACAACACGCAACTGCATTCTGGCACAAAAAGTGACCGAGGCCAGAAGCTTCGTCAAACGCTTTAAAGGGTTGATGGGGGCGAATGAGCTGCCTGTGGGCTTGGGTCTTCATATCCTGCCTTGCAACAGCATTCACTCTCTCTTTATGCGCTTTCCTATAGATGTCGCTTTTTTAGACAAACACAATAAAATCCTTCATATGTTGCACGCATTTCCACCTTGGAGGTTTGGGCCTTATGTCATCGGCGCACGTTCAGCTTTGGAGCTGCCTGCAGGTACGCTACAGTGTATGGGAACACATAGGGGAGATGTCCTTGCGTTTGAGGCGCGCTGATTTCACACTCACTCCTGGACCTGTGCAACAAAGAGCCCTATTTTGAGGAAAGCATGCGGATTCAGATGGCCGGGCAAACTCATGTTGGAATGAAGCGTACACACAACGAGGACAACCTCCTCCTCATGCCGGAGGAGCACTTGTCTGTGGTCGCCGATGGAATGGGGGGGCACGCTTCTGGAGAAATTGCTTCACAAATTGCCGTGGATGAAATGGCGAATTTCTTCCTCATGACGGCCAATGACCAGGAGGCCACCTGGCCTTTCAAAATGGACAAGGCCCGCAACTATGACGAAAACCGGCTGGCCACCGGCATAAAGCTCGCCAACGTTCGAATTTATGAGCGACAAAGCTCGGATCCCCAATTCAGAGGCATGGGGACCACCATCGTCAGCGCCTATTTTACGTCCAACTGCACATATATCGCCCATGTCGGCGACAGCCGCAGCTATTTCCTTCGCGCAGGCATCCTCAAACAACTCACCGAAGACCATTCCCTGCTCAATGACTATTTGAAAACCAAAAAACTCTCCCCTGAGGATATTGACAATTTTCCCCACAAAAACGTCATCCTCCGTGCCCTGGGCATGAAAAATACGGTCCAAGTGGACTTGTTGCGCGTTGTCCCCCAACCCGGAGATTTGTTTCTGCTGTGCTCCGACGGACTTTCCGGCATGGTGCCAGACACGGAAATTGCCACCATCCTCGCCGCCGCTTCTGACTTGGAAAAGACATGCGCAACCCTCATCCAAGCCGCCAACAGCCATGGCGGCACGGACAACATTACCTGCGCGCTGATCCGCTGCTTTGCTTCCTAGCTGCCCTCCAAGCTGCAGGCACCTCTCACGAAGAGCTCCTGTCAAAAACGGAGTGGAGGGGAAAATGCGAGAGCGAAGCTTTCACATTTTTCCCGGAGCATAGTGCAGGCGAGTGCAACGAGCCTCAAGTGGAAGCGGTCTAGCGAATGGGGAGCCAATGCTCTGCTATGGCAATGCCTGAAACATAATGCCGGTTGGGCTCCAACAGGGTGGCTCCCTCCAGCAAAGCCGCACGCTCAAAACACTGTCCCTCGCTCAGCTGGACGCCTGCGCCCACAGAGACAAAAGGGCCCAGCTTCCCCTGGCTCAGCTTTCCTCCGGCAGCCCAAAGCGGAGCTTGGAAGGCCACAGCTTTGCCAAAACAAGCCCCTTCTTCTAGATGAATGGCCTGAGGCCTGAGCGTGGGCCAAGGCCAATGCGGAAAAAAAGGGCCTCCATCCACACGGCCTGCCATCAAGTCATGGTGCGTTTGCAAAAAACGCTCACACGTCCCAACGTCGGACCAATAGGGTGGAGTGGCCAAACAATGCCCGCGAATGAAACAACCCTCCTCCATCATCCTCGGAAAAACCTCATGCGCAACATCCACAAAACCCGGCCTCTCCAGATAGGGCAACACCCCCGGGGACAACACATAAACACCCATAAAATGCCAGGGCCGAGCATCTGCCCCTCCCGGGCCATGGCCTGCAATTTTGCATACCCTGCCCTGCCCATCCACCTCTACAGGGTTATAGGTGGCACCTTCAGGCATAGGCATTAAAAGCATGCTCACCTCAGCAGCTGAAGCCAGGTGCGCCTCCATGAGGGAGCTCAACGCCATGGCCAACACCACATCCCCATTCACCACCACCCAAGCATCCGCTTTTAAACGCTTCATCAGCCCTCGAAGGCCCCCGCCTGTACCTTGAATTTCTTCCTCGTGAGAAAGCACCAAGCCCAGCCCCATACGCTGGGCTTCAGCCCTCGCTGTTTGCTCCATTTTTCGAGGAAGGTGGTGCACATTCACCCCTATCTCGTTGATGCCGGCTTTGGCCAACAAAGCCATGGGAAAACGAAGCAGCGGTTGGCCCAACAGGGGAATGGCGGGCTTGGGCCACTTCTGTGTCAAACAACCCAAACGGGTGCCTTTGCCCGCGCACAACACCAAACCACCCCATTTCATGCCAACTCCGGCAACCAACGCGCAAGCAACGCTTCAAACCTCTTCAGCTGTGGCAGACGGCTGAAGGCAGAGCGCACATGGTGCAAGGAAAGGGGAATAAAAGGGAGAAAGCTGGTGTTCTGCTTTTGGCGTGCAATATATTCAAAGCGAGCTGCGTCTTTGAGTTTTCTGTGCACAGTGAGCAACTCAAACTCATGCACAAAGCGGGTTTCGTCCAGGGCTTGCCCACCGTGCTTGGCAAAACAAAGCACATAGTGAGAGAGCATTTCCCTCACAAAGCGGGGCTCCAACTCAATATAGCTGTCTCTCAGCAGGGCCACCACGTCATAGGCCCTGGGGGCCTGCAAAGCATCCTGAAAGTCAATGAGGTGCCATTGGCCTTGCTTCAGCATGAGGTTTCGGCTTTGAAAGTCACGGTGCGTAAACCCCCGCGGCAAGGCAGCCAACTGGCCTGCCAAAGCTTCAAAGCACGCCGAAAGCTCCGCGTTCTCTTCTTCTGTGCGCAAAACGCTGCTCCATATATCCAAACCCCACTCGCGAAAATGCTCCAGCTCCCACATATATAGCTCAAAATCAAACTCGCGTTGAAAGCCGAGGCAGTCCGGCGCGGGTGTTTTTTCAGCACGCGCACGCATGCATGCCAAGGTGTCTATCAACTCAGCATAGCTGCTTTCCAAAACGCCCGGGTGCTGACGCACCTGCGCCTCAAGCGTTGTGTCGCCCAAGTCTTCAAGCAACATCATCCCACGCGCCTCCTCAAAGCGAAGCACCTCGGGGACAGGAAGCCCCAAGCCCTGCAAATAGCGGTGTATGTTGAGGAAGGGAAGCTCTGCTGAAGCCACGTGGCCCCCACCCTCTTCACTGCGCTTCAACGCCTCCTGTGGCATGTGCATCAGCACCCATGAGGCCCCATCCGGCATGGCAATGCGGAAATAGGAGCGCAGCGAGGCATCCTGCTTTAAGCGCGTTATTCGCGCACCCCCAAGCTGCACTCCCAATGTTTCTTCTGCCCATGCTTTTATTTCCGCTTCTTGAGTTGGCTTGTTTAACATCCGCCTAAACCTCTCCTGCTTATTTTCCCCATTGCAACAAAACACTCTCCCCTGCAGGCAAGTGCTCCATTTGCTCAAATGCCGCCTTCATGCCCCGGTAAACCTCCACCGTGGCCTGGCACCTGCTCCTCAGCCTCAATTGCCTCACACCCGGTGGAATTTCCAGCCATACGCTGTTGCTCAACTCAAGCCCTGTGCCCAGCACGCTGGCCTTGCAGGTGGGCCCCGCCACAACACGCAAATAGCGGTAAAACTCTTTGCGCTCTGTCAGCAGCTCTATCACCCTGGGCTGCTCCACCTCGGCCTTCTCTGCCTGCGCCTCGGCTTGCGGCTTGCTGGCCAAACGCGCACGCTCAAAACAATGCTTGGGCAAACCCTTCACGTCATCGGACTTTTCCAGGCGCTGAAGCTCAAAAGGCGAAAGCACCAGCATGAGAGCGCATTGCTGGGAAATGCGCTCCTGCCACTGCGCATATTTTTGGACCATGCAAAAACCACAGCGCAACTCCGCGTTGGTTCCGCCTTCTATAAAACGCCCCTCATCCAAGGCACGCAATATGGCCCAAGCGTCCGGCCGGGTGCATTGGCATGTGCGCAACTCCTTGGAAACCAGAAAGGCTGTGGCATAGTCAGCGTTGCTTTCCATTTCCCTAAACTGCTGCGCCAGCAAAGCCCACCTCTGACGCAAACTCTCGGCCTCGGAGCTGCTCTCCCCAGAAAAAACACGGGGAGGGCCAGAAGCCACACCCGGGGGCAATATTTCAGGCACAGGAATGGCCTGCGCGCGCGCGCAGGGGAGGCCCCACACACCTGTTGCCAACAAACTGAGCCAAAATACCTTCTTCACAGCGAAGGCCAGCTTAGGCAGAAAAGCTCCCCCAATATAAGCCCCCATATCAAAAAACTTCTGCCAGAAAACCCAGCCCCACCCCCAAAATAAAAAAGCCAAAGCAGTCCTATAAGCCGAGTTCTGTCCCCACAAGTTGCCTCGTGGGCGGTAAACATTCATCTGGAGCCTAGGTTGCCCTAGGCCCTCAAGCGAGCTACCCGAGGGTATGTTGTCGGGCCAACAACGCCCTCTAGGGAGGGCTCCCTCTGTTTGCTCTTGCTCCGAGCAGGGTTTGCCATGCCGACCAAGTCACCTTGGCTGCGGTGCGCTCTTACCGCACCATTGCACCCTTGCCTGAATTTCAGTTGCCCAAAACCCAGGCGGTCTGTTTTCTGTTGCACTTTCCTTCAGATTGCTCCGAACTGGCCGTTAGCCAGCGCTCTGCCCTATGGAGCTCGGACTTTCCTCCCACCTTTCATAATGAAAGCTGCGCGTTTACCCAGACTGCTTTGGCAAAACCCCTATATCAGAATTCCAAACCCTCGTCGATGGCTCTATTGCTCATACGGTCCGCTTCCTCGTTTTTTTCACGAGGCACATGCACCAACTTTATTTTGGAAAATTGGGCCAACAACCCGCGCGCCTCCGTGTATAAAGGCAAAAGCCCTGCATTTTTAACGCGATAGCTGCCTTGTAGCTGGCGGATTAACAACTGGCTGTCTGCCCACAGCTCTATGGAGGAAGCCCCCAAGGCCTTGGCGCGGCGAAGCCCCAATAAGGCCCCCTGGTATTCCGCATGGTTATTGGTTTGCTCCCCCAAAAAACGCCCCAGGCGCTCTAATATCTTCCCCTGGAGGTCCACCAATACCGCCCCCGCGCCTGCGGGGCCAGGGTTTCCGCGTGAAGCCCCATCGGAATAAATGCGCAAAAAAGAGTGTTTTTCCTGAGGTGCCCCCGTTTCAGCCACAACCCTTGCAGGCGGCAAAAAAGCCTCCTGTGGCGGAGCCAGGGTGTTGGGGAGAGGGTCCGCCCTAGGCGAGGTTTCTTCCGCCCACTCCAGGGGCAAAGGGGGCTCCGCCTCCAGGGAGGAAGCCGCCTGCCACAGCAGCGCCCGCAAAGCCTTCTCTGAAAGCCCGGGAAAACAAGCGCGCGTCTGCTCCAAAGCCTCTTTTTGGGCTACACAGCGTATCACTTGTGCTGCCGTTGCTTTGCGCCTCATGAGAAGCCCTCAAAAAAATTTAGCCTCCAGCAAGCTTCAACCTTCAACAGCTCCAGGGCGGTTTCAATATACAAACCGGTTTCCATGGAGGCGAGCACCGCGAGCCTCACTTCAGCTCGTTTCACGAAAAGCTCATGTCAAAGTGAAACTGCCCTAGGGCTTATAGGCCCTGGTTTTCAGCTTCAACCTCTTCTTCTTTTTCTTCTTTGGCATAAATAATGCGCTGGCATGAAGGACACAGCTCATAGCTGAGGGTGGTGCGCAGCATATTATACAGTTGCGGAGGAATGTTCATGCGGCAGCCCAAACAAGTGCCTGGGTCCAAAACACCCACCAACGCGGGTGTACGCTTTTTTCGCACCGCATCATAGCGGCGCAGCAAGGCGCCGCCCACCGTTTGCATGGCTTGCAAGCGCCGCTCGTCCAGGGCTGCCATTTTGCCGTCCACGTCGGCCAAACGCTGCTTTTGCGCGGCCACACGCTCCTGTGTCTCCTGCCGCTTGGAGCGGTGTTCTTCTTCGGTTTGAGCCAGCACCTGCCGCTGCTGCTGAATCATCCGCGCAAGCTCTGACAACTCTTCGCCAAGGCTTTGGTTGTTCTTCTTGGCAATGTCAATTTCTCGCGCCAGCGCCGCATATTCACGGGAAGAGCGCTGCTCTGAGAGGCGTACCTCCCATTTCTTTGTCTTCTCTCTCTCTGTGGAAATGTTTTGCTCTAAGGCGCCCTTTTGGCGTTCCAACTCCACAAGCTTTGTCCGCTCGGACTCCAAAAGGCTATCAAAAACTTCCAGCTCCTTTTCAAGCAAAGCAATCTGCTTGGGGTAAGAAGAGGCCGCTTTCTGCACAGCGGCAATTTCGAGGTCTACTTGCTGAAGCGATGTCAAAGCCAAAAGTTCGTCCTGCAAACTACCCTCCGTGAAAAAACCACAACCACACGCTGTGGAGTCATAAGCTAAACCTCTTCACCTCCCCCAAAGCTCTCCTTCTCCCCCAACCCTTCACCCCTCCCAACCTCTTTGCCGCTCTCCCGCTCTCATACCCCCGCTTTTTCTAACACCCCTCAGGCCTTGCTCGCCTAAAATTCTTCGTTGTCCTCTATCTCTACGGACTCATCCTCAAAATCCTCAAACTCACTTTCTTCTCCTTCCAAATCCGCAAGGGGAACCAGGGGCTCCACGACCGGAGCCGCTTTGGCAGCAGAGCGCTGGCGCCGCACTTCATTCGACTTGGGCACCGGGCACTCGCGTTGATCGGCCCCACACTTGGGGCAAATGGGCTCGGGACGCCGAAGGTCATAAAACCGAGCACCGCACTTAAAACAAACGTATTTCTTGCCTAAATCCTTTTCGGGCATAAGTTCTCACACCTGAATTGCGCGCGATTGCTTCCTAGTGTCCATTTCCAGGACTGTCAATCTCTTCACCAAAAAAATTCTCAAATAGAACGCTCACACTCCCAGATAGAAAAAATCAACCTTCTTTTTTGCGCATTTTCTCCATCATCCACACCAACAAGACACCTAACTCATAACAAAGCACCATCGGTATGGCCATGAGGGCCAAATTGACGGCATCCCCCGTCGGCGTAATAATGGCCGCCAATACCACACTCGCCACAATGGCATGCCGCTGATATTTAAACAGCATCTTGGATTTGACCACACCCAGGAGTGCCAAAAGCGCCATGAATACGGGTAACTCAAAAATAATGCCAAACGCCATCTCCAGCAAGAGAATGAGGCTCAATTGCTCCTTCATCGACAACATGGGGCGTGTCTGCGCTCGCTCGCGCTGCAGCGTTCTGGCTTTGGCCAACTTCAACTCTAAATTCCAGAGAGCCTGAAAACCCTGGCCCTCTGAGCCCAAGGCACTCGCTACAAGCCCCATGGCTTGTGCCATCTGCGCGCGCGCCTGGCTCAACTCTCCTCTCTCATAGCTGGCCAGGGCTTGCGCTAATGCCGCAGGCATGCCCTCTTTCAACGCCACGTGCTTGGCCTGAGCCATGCGCAACAACTGCACACCGGAAACCATTAAGGCCTGCGTCGCTTCCTCATTCACCTCCTGCCTCCTCGCAATGAGTTTGTCCAAGGCTGCTGCTGCTCCGCTGAGCGTCTTCGGAAGCTGCGCGTCCGCCATTTGCCACTGCAACAAGGCCAACTCTCTGCTGACTTCTGCCCTCTGCACCCCCACCGCCGCCTCCGTTGCAGACTCTTCATTGAGCAAAAATTGAAACATGCTCGGCAGCACCGCAAAATAGCAAAAGGAAATGCCCACCAGAAAAGCCACACTCCCGGCCAGGACAAAAGGCACAGCAAGCTTGCGCTCTTTAATATAAAGCCCAGGAGAGACAAAGGACCAGACTTGCCACAAAATAACGGGGGTGGTTAAAAAAATGCCCGAATAGAGGCCTACTTTCATGAAGACATTTATTTCTTCAATGGCAGAAGTATAAATGAGGCCCGCAGAAGCCGCCGGCAAGGCCGCCAACACAGGCCTCATGAGCAAACCAAAAATTTCCCGCGAAAACACCAGAGACAAAGTCCCCAACACCAATACAGACACCACACAACGAAAAAGCCGCGTGCGCAACTCCCCCAGGTGCTCTGCCAAATTCATGCTTTTGGCTTCAGCCTCCTGAGCACTCACGCCTTGCTCCCTTCCTTCTCCTCACAGTCCCCTTCTGCGCTCTTTGAAAGCTCTTCAGGAGCCTCAAGGGAATGCCTTTCTGCAGAAAAAGGCGCAGGCTCACTCCATAACTCCGCCGTCAAAGCCAAGGCCACACCTTCACCCGAGGGAGCCTCAGCACCAGAGACGCCTGCACCCGCAAACACTTCAGCAGAAGCAGCAGCACCCGCCAAAACTTCAGAAGAGGCATGGGCCTTGGCTTCTACATCGGCGTTAACCTCCACAGGGGCAGGGGCCTGCACATCGGCATGGGTCTGCACATCGGCATGGGTCTGCGCATCAGCATGGGTCTGCGCATCGGCCTGGGTCTGCGCAGAAAAGTCATAGGGTGTCGTATCCACCGGAGGGGCCGTGGGGAACTCCGGCGCAGGGGAGAGGGGGGGGTTGGCTTGAGGCTCTGAAGAGGCCATGGACTTCAACGCGGTTTTGTTGCTTTCATCCACATCCATGCGCAAAAACTCACGCTCCACGAGGCTTCGCACACTGTTTGTTTGGCGCTGAAATTTTCGCCAAAAACGACCCATGCTGCGCGCCATTTCAGGCAAGCCTTTGGGGCCCAAAACCAACAGCGCGACGACGCAAATGAGCATCATCTCGCCTGTACCTATATTAAACATGTGCTTCTTATGGCCTTCTATGCCACAAGGAGCAAGCCTCCGCGGAAAGTTTTCCTTCACAGCTTTGGCTCTTGGGGGACTGAAACCTCCAAAATATGCGGCAAAACCATAGAAAACTCATTTGCTTAAACAAGCCCTTCCGCGCACACGCTTCACCCTGCTATTCCCTGGGCTCCCAAACCCTGGGTGCCCGCACCTCCTTTCCCAAAGCTTCCCCATGTCCACCTCAACAAATAACGCTTGCGGGTGCCAGAGTGCCCCCTTCAGCCCCGGAGAAAAAACAGGCCCTGCTCGGAATGTGGACAAGGGTGGCAAGAAACATACAAACTGAGCAAAATTTGTACACAGATGTTGCAACGCATCTCAAAACAACCTACTCCTTCTTCAAAGAGGGTTTGACTCTTTGGTACACAAGGTTGGGTACACAAGGTTTCTATAGGTTTTGGAAGGCGACAAACGTGAAGGCATATCTCATACGCCATGGTGATGCAGATGCAGAAGTCCCTGAAGGTTTAGGAGACGAGGAGCGTGCGCTTACCACGAAGGGCCGGCTGTCGCTCGCTTCCCACTTCTCCGTTTTGGCTCCACGCATGGCTGAGGTGGAGCTCATCCTCTTCAGCCCTTTGGTGCGCTGCGTGCAAACAGCGCAGCTGCTGTCCATGGCCATAGGCTATGAGGGGACGTTGCGCCCCAACAAAGCCTTGTTGCCGGACATGCCCGTCGGCGCCATTGAGTCCCTGCTCGCCGGATGTGAAACCAAGGCCATTGCACTGGTAGGCCACCAACCCGCCATGGGGGCCTTGGCCAGCCACTTGTTGGGCTTGGAGCACTTTCCCAAACCCTTCATTCCCGGCACCGTCGTGGGCATTCAGCTGGAGCTTGCCGAGCAGCCCTCGCGTGGCTCTCTGTTGTTTTTCGCTCAACCAGGCCAAAGCAGCGTCGAAAAGTTGTTTTAAACCTGTCTCCCCCCCCCGTCTGTCTCCCGGTGGCCGGTCTGCCTCCCGGTGCATGGCCTCTCTCCTGGAGCGCCCAACGAGGGTGAGAAGGGAAGGGGAGAAGGGTTAAACTTCCATCACTTCTTTTTCTTTTTTCTCTACCAACTCTTCTAACCGTGCAATGCCTGCATCGGTTTCCTTCTGCACCTTCTCTGAGAGACGTTTGGCCTCATCCTCGGAAAGGAGTTTGTCTTTCTGAAAACCCTTTAACCTCTCATTGGCGTCGCGACGCTCGTTGCGAATGGACACTTTATGCTCTTCGCCGCGTGCACGTACCTGCTTGGCAATTTCCTTGCGGCGCGCTTCGGTCAAAGGCGGAATGGGCAGGCGGATCAGCTCTCCATCACTGACGGGGTTGAGCCCCAGGTTGGCTTCTCTAATGGCTTTCTCTATGTCTCTGAGTACACCTTTGTCATAGGGCTTTATGGTAATAAGCCGCGGCTCCGGCACGCCCAGTGCGGCACAGCCATTCAGCGGCGTCGCAGAGCCATAATAGTTGACGCGTATGCCATCCAAAAGAGAGAGGCTGGCTCGCCCTGTGCGAAATTTGGCCAAGCTTATTTTCAACCCCTCCACCACTTTCTCTGTTTGGGCTTTAAACTCCTTCAACAACTCCTCACTTTGAGACATTGCTTTCTCCTTCAGGCTTCAGGCCATGTGTCAGTCCGCCCAAGCCGTGGCAACAGGGCCCACCAAGGTGCCCATTTCTCCAGGGCTGGTAATGGCTTTAAAAATATTTCCCATAACCGTAATGTCAAAAACAACAATAGGCAGCTTGTTTTCCATGCACAAAGAAATGGCTGTCGAGTCCATAACAGCCAAGCCTGCCTTCAATACATCCATATAGGCAAGCGTCCTATAACGCTTGGCCCCCGCATCCACTTTGGGGTCTGCATTATAGACGCCGTCCACTTTGGTGGCCTTCAATATGGCCTCAGCACCAATTTCCATGGCCCTCAGGCTCGCCGCCGTGTCCGTCGTAAAATAAGGGTTGCCTGTGCCCGCGGCAAAAATAACCACACGCCCTTTCTCCAAATGCCTCACCGCCCGGCGTCGAATATAGGGCTCACAAATTTGCTCCATTTTAATGGCGGAAAGCACCCGCGTGTGTACACCCAATTTCTCCAGAGCGTCTTGCAAGGCCATCGCATTAATGCAGGTGGCCAGCATGCCCATATAATCCGCGCTGGAGCGGTCCATCCCCCCGGTGGCACCTGCCACACCACGGAAAATATTGCCCCCGCCAATCACCACCGCAATCTCCGTCTTCGCCTCAACCACTGCCTGTATTTCAGAAGCCACCCGCGTCAGCGTCGGAGGATGAATGCCATATTTTCCATCCCCCATTAAGGCTTCACCCGAAATTTTCAAAAGCACTCGCTTATATGCCACTTGTTGCACGTCTATGCTCATCAGCCCCTCCTATGTGTGGCCGTTGATATGGCTATGCTGCCCACCACCCCCTCTGTGCCGTTGTATAAAAAACCAGTATAAACAAAGTGCCGCACAGCGCGGCAGCTTTCGTCTTCTCTTGGGGGTTTAGTCCGCTAAGGTTTTGGCTACTTCTTCGGCAAGGTTGTCTTGCTTCTTTTCTATGCCCTCTCCCACCTGCATGCGCAACATGCGCCCTATGCTGAGCGGCACCCCCAGTTTTTTGGAGGCCTCTGACAACAATTGGCTCATTTTCTTCTTGTCGTCTTTAAACCAGCATTGGTCCACCAAACAAATGGACTCAAAATATTTTTCCAGCTTGCCTTGAATAATTTTTTCTTGAATGGCCTCGGGGCGCTTTCCCATAGAGGGGTCGGCCTGGAAAATTTCTTTCTCTTTTTCTATGCACGCCGGGGGGACGTTTTCCCGGCTTATATACAGTGGATTCATGCCCGCAACCTGCATGGCCAGCTCCTTGGCAAGCTCCAAGGCTTCAGGGGCCTCGTTGTGCCCTAAAAGCTCCACAAAAGAAACCAGGCGCTGGTTGCTGTGCATATAGCAGCCCAGGGCCGCATTTTCTGCGGCCTGCCAGTCCGCAAAACGTCGTATACCAATGTTTTCACCAATGGTGGCCACCAAGGAGACCAGCACATCCTTCACCTTCTTGGAAGCGTCCAGGCTCCACGTTTGCTCCAGCAGAATTTCAGCATCCTCTGCGGAAGCAGGCGCCTCCTCGCGGCGAAGGTATTTGGGGGAGCGCTGGGCAACGTGCTCGGCCAAGGCCTGTGCAAAGGCGCAAAACTCGGGGTTGCGCGCGACAAAATCCGTTTCGCTGTTCAGCTCTATGGCAATCAGGCGCCGGTTGTCGGCGGCTTTCCAGAGGGCCACAAGCCCTTCTGCGGCCACGCGCGTGGATTTGGATTGGGCTTTGGTAATGCCTTTTTTTCGAAGCCACTCCTTGGCCTTCTCAAAGTCACCTCCGCATTCTTCCAAAGCGCGCTTGCAATCCATCATCCCCGCGCCTGTTTGCTCTCTGAGCTCTTTAACTTGAGCTGCTCCTATGGCCATATTCTGTTCTCCTTCACATCAGGTGGTTTCAGAGGTTGTGCCCTCTGCCTCTCCCGCCTCATTCGCCTCTTCCACATCCTCTGCAGGCAACTCATCTTCATCAGCGGATGGCATACCCAAACCCGTGAGGCTGCCTTTCACATCCACCACAGGCATGCGGGCACCCCCTCTGGAAGCTCTGCGAGCGCCCTGGTATTTGTCACCCGCTTTTTTGCGCTCTTCTTCATCCCGAGCAGAAGCGCCGGAGGTTTTATAGAAAGCAGCACCCTCTATGGCCGCTTCCGCAATGCGGGAGCTAAACAACCTGATGGAGCGAATGGCATCATCATTGGCGGGAATCAGGTAGTCTAACCCTTGGGGGTCGCAATTGGTGTCTACCATGCCGATGACAGGAATTCCCAAACGCGCTGCCTCATTCACTGCAATCTGCTCTTTCTTTGGATCAATAATAAACACGCAGCCTGGAAGTTGAGCCATCTCTTTAATGCCGCCTAAATTTTTCTCCAGCTTCTCCCGCTCTCGCTCCAGCCTGGCCACTTCTTTTTTGGGCAAACGCTCATAGGTGCCATCCTCCGCCATTTTCTCAAGCCCTTTGAGACGATCTATCCCCTGTTTAATGGTTTTAAAGTTGGTGAGCGTTCCTCCCAACCAACGCGTGGTTACCCAATATTGGCCT
This sequence comes from Cystobacterineae bacterium, assembly GCA_009782175.1. Classification (GTDB taxonomy): domain Bacteria; phylum Myxococcota; class Myxococcia; order Myxococcales; family Myxococcaceae; genus WRKR01. The sequence goes on along the minus strand of WRKR01000044.1, from coordinate 4,980 downwards.
GCGCGCCGCGCCTCCTCTTGGATGACTTCCTGGGCCTGCCGTTTGGTGCCCACAAACAAAACGGATTTTCCACGGCTGGCAACCTCCCGCACAAAGCGAAATGCCGCGCGGGCCAAATGCACCGTCTTCTGCAAGTCAATAATATAAATGCCGTTGCGCGCCCCGAAAATATAAGGCTTCATTTTGGGATTCCAACGCTTGGTTTGGTGTCCAAAATGAACGCCCGCCTCCAACATTTGACGCACCGTAATGCTTGTTTTCGAGGCGAGGGCCTGCTCCATGGTTTGAGGCTCAGCTGTATTCTCTTCCATCATATGCCTTTCCGTTATTCCTCCACGCCCTTCACCTGAAAAACAGGCACCAAAGACTTTGGGCGTGTGCGTAATATAATGCCTAATATAAACAGCGTCCGGGGCCATAGCAGAGCTTCCTTCAAAGAGCAAGCTTCTCCTGCTTTTGCCCGCCCGTGCACCTCTCTTTAGAGGGCATATTTAGGGCCCAAAACCCGCTCTAGTTTGGCGGCGTTTTTTCCAATGGCCAGCCGGTTTTGGCCTCAAGGCCTTGGGCACGCGCCATTTCCTCAATGCGCTCCTCGCTGGGCAAAGGCGGGGGAATATTGGACTCCCATTGTTTCACCCATAAAAGCTTTCCGTCCCACGGGGGAAGCTGAGCGGGGGGCAGTGGGAGAATGCGGTTTATTTCATCCACGGTGGGGCGGGAGAAGTTGCCCATTTCGACATGGCTATAGCCATAGGGCTCATAGGAGGGGATGTAGCTATGGTTGTATGTTCGGAAATACACCGGGGTGGCGCGGAGGGCCTTGGCAATGTGGCGATAGCGGGCAACGCGCTCGCTGTCCTTGGCTTGCCCCATATACCTGGGGTTGTCTGGCGAGGGGCCCGCGAAAGCATCGTGCAAGGCCCTCGCCGCCTCCGCATTTCCCGCTTGGAGAGCGGCCTGAAAATAGTGGAGTGCCAAGGCATGGTTTTTCTCCTCCCTCAAAACCTGCGCCACCTCCCATGCCGCCTCGGCATGCCCCTGGTCCGCCGCACAGCGCACCCGCTCCATGTCTGTTTTGCTGAGGGCCACCGCCTGCGCTTCCCCTGTGTTATGCTGTTTTTTCTTCTCCACCATTCCCATAAAATATTGCGCATTTGGCTCCCCCAGCTCAGCGGCTTTTTGGAAATAACGCAGTGAGGTTTCTATGTCCGGCTTCACCAGGAGGCTGCCTTGCAACATGAAGCCCATCAGCGTATAGCCCAAAGGCACCCCCCGGCGAATAAGCGCCTCGGCCATGTCAACCATTTGCTCTGCGTGGCCTATATGCTCCGCATCATCCAAGCGGTCGCCCATCCGCGTGCGCTCTTCCATAAACATGAGTGCAAGGTTGCTGGCGGCCTTCTCATGCCCCCACGCGGCGGCAATGCGATAGAGCCTTTGTATTTGTGCCTTCTCCTCGCTGCTCTTCTTGGAGAGCCAGCTTGCATGTTGAAAAAGCATATCGGCCTCAGGGTGGGGCGGGGGAAGACGGTCCCTCTCAAAGCTGCAGGTGAAAGCGCGCTCTTCCCGTTGAAGGGGAAGAGGGTATGCCGTCTCCGGGTGCAGGCCTTTGGCGCGCGCCATTTCCTCAATGCGCTCCTCGCTGGGCAAAGGTGGGGGAATGTTGGACTCCCATTGCTTCACCCACAAAAGCTCTCCCTCCCACGGGGGGAGTTTGGCGGGGGGAAGCGGCACAATGTCGTCCATTTCCTCCACCTTAAACTGGACTTTATATTGAGAGAAGGCCTCCTCTATTTTGGCATAGCGGGCGGCGCGCGCTTCGTCTTTGTCCTGGCCCAAATAATACCAGCTATTGGAAGGCTCAGGCTCCATGAAAATATGCGGCAAATAGCGTGCGGCCAAAAGCCCCCCCGCCTTGGCTGAAAGGTGAAAATAGTGGAGTGCCTCCTGGTATTTTTTTTCGGCCTGCAGGCGGCGAGCCACATCAAATGCCGCCTCGGCATGCCCCTGGTCCGCCGCGCAGCGCAGCATTTCCTGTACATGGGCAACGAAAGAAGGCCTGTGTTCCCCCAAATAGTGCTGCGCCTCCGGGCTCCCCAAATCCGCCGCCCTCCGGAGGTATTGCAGTGCTGTTGGGGAGCCATGCCCCAAAATGCTTGTTCCCATTAAAAAATAGCCATGGGGAATGTTGCGCAGCACCAAATCCACGACCAAGTCTTTTCGCAAGCCCTGTATGGCCTGAAGGTAGCCGGGCGGCATGTCCCTCACGTCTCCACTTTGGAGCATTTTGACGAGGCTGGCTGCCGCCCACTCATGCCCCCACGCGGCGGCAATGCGATAGAGGCGATATATTTCATGAGTGCCTGTTTGCCCGTTTTGGCGGCTTTTCTCATGGAGCCACTTGGCGCGAAGAAAGAGCATATCCGCCTCCGGGTTGCGGGGAGGGAGGTGCTCCTCGGCATGGACACAAGTGAAGGGTTGTTGGGGCAGCACCTGAGAGAGGTTGGGCATTTTGACAACCTCAAGGGAGGGAGAAGGCGAGGGCAAAGAGGCGCAAGCCCAAAGCACGAGGCCCAAAAGCAGCGCCAAAACATGTAGAGGCGGACCAAGGCATGCCCGCCCACAGCATGCCTTCTGGGGGCAGGTTTTCCAAAGGCAGGTTTTCATTTTGCCTCCTTGTGCATGGGCCATCCGGTTGTGGGCTCAAGGCCTTTGGCGCGTGCCATGTGTTGAATGCGCTCCTCGCTGGGCAGAGGTGGCGGCTTGTTGTTTTGCCGTTGTTTCACCCACAAAAGCTCTCCATCCCACGGGGGGAGTTTGGCGGGGGGCAGCGGAAGTATATGGTCCACCTCCTCCACGGTGGGGTGGGCTTGGGCAAAGCCATAGCGAAGGCTCTCCAGGAGTTTTTTATAGCGGTCAGCGCGCTCCTCATTTTTGGGCTGGCCCAAAAAATTCCAGCGGCTTTCAGGCTCCATAAAGGCTAGGTGCAAGCATTGTGCTGCGAGCTGGTTTCCCGCTTTAAGGGCCCTTTGAAAATAGGGGAGTGCCTCGGCATATTGTTTCTGGTGTTGCAGGCGGATGCCCACCTCCACGGCCGCTTCGGCATGCCCTTGCTTTGCCGCGCAGCGCTTCATTGCCTGGCCAATGTGGTATTGAGCGCTGCGAGCGCTCAGCAGCACTCCCAGGCGGTATTGCGCTGTGGGGTTACCCAAATCCGCTGCCTTTCGCCAATGTTGCAAGGTGGCCTTCGCGTCCTGTTGGTGTTGAAAACCCGCCTCCAGCAAAAGCCCCTTCAAAAAATAGCCGCGAGGAATGCCACGGCGCATTAAGTTTTCAGCCAACGCCAGTGGCAGGGTTTGGTCGTCCGGTGCATGCCGCTCCCAAAATGCGCGCCCTTTCATTAACATGTGCGCAAGCTGATAGGCCGCCAACTCATGCCCCCACGCAGCGGCAATGCGCAGGAGGCGCTCGGCTTCAGGGTGGAGCTCTGGCCTGTTTGTCAGCAGGCTTTTTTCATGGTGCCATTGCACATGGGCGAAGAGTTTGTCGGCCTCGGGGTGTGGTGGGGGGCTATGGTTTTTCTCCAAGGTGCAGACAAAGGGCAACTGTCCTTCCAGGCTGTCAGGTATTTCAGAAAGCTTGAGGGGGCTTTGCTTCTTCTGTGGCGCACCGGCTGAGGTTTTTTCCAGGGGCCATCCGGTTGTGGCCTCAAGGCCTTTGGCGCGTGCCATGTGTTGAATGCGCTCCTCGCTGGGCAGAGGTGGAGGAATGTTGGACTCCCATTGTTTCACCCATAAAAGCTTTCCGTCCCACGGGGGGAGCTGAGCGGGGGGCAGAGGGAGAATGCGGTTTATTTCATCCACCGTTATGTGCGCATGGTGGTAGCGGGGGAGGGTTTCCTTCAGTTTTTTATAGCGGCGGCTGCGCTCCTCGTCAGCGGCCTGGCCTAAATAAAAACTCCCCTCGAGGTTTCGGTCTTCAAAGGCCTGGCTTAATATGCCCGCCGACCATTCGCTTCCTGCCTGGACGGCGCGTTGGAAATATTGCAAGGCCTCCTCATATTTCCCTTCGTCCCTCAGAGAGGCCCCCACTACTGCTGCTGCCCCCGCATGCCCCTGGTTTGCCGCGCAGAGCACCATTTCCTTCCCTGTTGTGTTGAGCGCAGGCTTTCCCGGCTCCTCTCTGGAGAGGTGTGCCCATACCTCAAACTGCGCCTTTGGGCTCCCCAACTCCGCCGCCTTGCGTATATGCTGCATGGAGGCTGTGGTATCCTTCATAACGCCGCGGCCCTGGCGCAGCATGTCACCCATAAGCTGGTAGCCGCAAGCTGTTTCCCGGCGCATCAACCCTTCGACCCCGTCCACGGGGTGCACCACACTGTCGGGTGCCCGTGCCCGCTCGTGCTGCTCCCTCAACAGCCATTGTGCAAGCGCACAAGCCGCCAACTCATGCCCCCAGGCGGCGGCAATGCGCAGGAGGCGCTCGGCTTCGCGAAGGCTTTCTTCCTCCCTGGTGGAATGGCGTGCTTTTTTGAGGCGCCAGGTGGCATGCTGAAAAAGCATATCGGCTTCAGGGTGGGGCGGGCGGTTTTTCTCAAAAACACAGACGAAGGGCGGTGGCACTTCTGGCGTACCAGGCGTGCCAAGCGTCTCCTGCGAGGAGGCCTTGCTGGCCACAAGCAGCAGCCCGAGGCACAACGTGGAAATATTTTGACGCAGACGGAGGTGGTTTTTCACTTCATCTCTCCTCAAGGCTAAAGCCCATAGGGGGGGTTGAAGCATAGGAGGGGGAAAGCAGCTACAACTCCATGAAAGAAAATGTTTTTATTTTCCCCCTCCAGGGGGGGGTTGTTTTTTTTCCCCTCCGGGGGGGAGTGTCGCCTCCGGCGAAGGGTTTTTTCGCCTTCAGCGAGGGGAGGTTTCGCCTCCCGGCGAGTCACTTTTTTTGTCTGGACAAAAAAAGTAACCAAAAAAAACCACT
>WRKR01000043.1 GCA_009782175.1 Cystobacterineae bacterium | reverse complement strand
GCATGAGGTCGAGGCGGGCGAGGCCTAAGTCCCGAGGGTCAGGCGCGATGGGAGTGCACTTAAGTGCATGACCTGAGCGAAACCGGAGCCCAACGAAGAGATCATGTCAAAGTGAAACCGGTCTAGCGGACGTTAGCGAGGAAGTGGGCAAATTCACGGGCAATGAGGTCGCCGGCGGTGGTGTTGAAATGCCCATAATCATTGGGCAGCGCATAGGAGGAGAGCAGGCCCAGGACAGGGTTTCCATGGCTGTCATTATAGTTGCAGGCGTGTATTTGCCCTTGAGGGTCCGTGGCCTCCAGTTGAGTCAAGTCAAACACGCGGCCGGTCCGCTCATAGCGCTCGAGAATGCGTTGTCTGAACTGCATCCGTCGGCGGTTCCCCACTTGCTGATAGGCCAGGTTATTTCCAATGCAATGCTGGGTGGCCTGGGTGAAGTGTACAACAATCAGCTCGGGAAACTCTCTTTGCAGCGCATCCATGTGGGTCGCATAATGGTTAAAGAAGGTGTCCACGTCCGCGTCCGTGCCGGTTTCAAAAGGGGCGAAGCAAAACTTCAGGGCGACAATGTCCAAGCGTTGCGGGGGCACATGTTGTCCGGCATTGTTGGTGTGCCCATTCATTATATTGCGCACTTGCTGCAAAAAAATATCCAACTGCTCGCGGGCCAAGGCATAAGTTTGCCACAACTCATAGTGAATTTCCAAGAGTGCCGGCTGGCGGTTGGGGTTGCCGAAGTTGTTTGCGCCGTTGTTGGTCAATTGGTGGATATGAGCTCTTCTATCTGGGTTTGAGGGCATTCTGGAGAGGATGCTCAACCTCAATGTTTCCGGCAACGCGGGCTGTATTCTGGACAGGCCATAGCTGATGTCTCTGCCCACCGAGTTGTGGCCGAAAAACACATAAAGCAAATCCAAGCGGCGGGGGCGTGGAGAGGGTTGGCAGCTGCCCGGCTCATCCCATTGCGCACCCGCTACCCCCACACAAGTGGTATGGGTAGGGCATGTCCAAGGGGAGCCCACGCGGCACTCGGGCTCTGCATGGCAACTGCCCGGGGCACCAGGGGCATTGCTCTCATAGCCCAGGCAATAGGGAGTATGTCCAGCGCAAAGGCTATTGCCAATGTGGCACTCAGGCTCGCCTTGGCATCTGCCTGGAGCGCCGTTTTGGTTGCCGTGGGTGCTTATGCAGTTTTGCCATGCCGGGCAACTGTTGTCGCCTATATAGCACTCGGGCGTCAACTCGCATATTCCCGAGGTGCCAGGCTCAAGCCCCATGCAGACATGGCCTTCTGGGCACTCTTCAGGGTTGCCCACAATGCACTCGGGCTGACAATGGCCGAGGGTGGAAGCTTCGTCTCCCTTGCATACAAGGCCTGCCTCACAACTGTCCTCGCCTATAGGGCACGGCTCCCCCTCCTTTTTGCCATGCGGTGTCCCCTCCTGCGGTGTCCCCTCCTGCGGTGTCCCATTATTGTGTGTCTCATTATTGTGTGTCCCCTCCTCATTCTGGCATGGGGAGGACTCAGTGGGGCAAGCCCCTGGGGTGAAGTTGTGGAGCAAACCCACTTCCGCCGTGCAGGAAAAGCCTAACATAAAAGTCAGAACCCACCTCATGTGCAGCGCAGGGGTATTCCACTTGTCGTTTTTTTTCATAAAACCATTGCTTAAAAAACAAGCACTCAAGTCAATACGTGTTCGACTTGCTTGTCGGCCCGGGGAATGCTCCATTTTTGCACATAAAGGGAGGATGTCAATGGGGGGCCCCCCTCCGCTCCCTGGCCGTATCTCAGCTTAACAATGAAGCCGATGGGGCCATGGGCTTTGTTGGCTCACCTTCGATAATTCCCTTTTAAATAGAGAAAGGTTCAAGCTCAGAGACGGGTTCCAGCAACAAGGGGGGGGCATGCAAATAGGCGGTGCTGCGGCGTTTCTGCTCTATGTCCTCATAGGCGCGTTGGATTTGCGCTTCGGAATAGCCCAGCACGTGGGCGGCCTCCTGGGGGGAGACTTCATGGTTTTTGGCCCAGAGTATTAAGTCTAACTTGGAATAGTGCACGGAGAAATAGAAGTCTTCCTGGGACTGCTCCATGCTATAGGTATCGGTGGTGGGCTCCCTGTTGAGGATTTCGTCTATGACGCCCAGGTGGCGGGCCATGGCATAGGTTTGCGTCTTATAGAGGCTGGCAATGGGTTTGATGTCGGCCGCGCCGTCGCCGAGTTTGACGAAAAAGCCCTGATCATACTCAAGGCGGTTGGGGGTGCCGACAACCGCATAAACCAAGCGGTCCGCGTGGTAATATTCCAACATTTTTCGTGTACGCTGCTTAAAGTTGGTGGCGGCGACAATTTGGAGATAGGCCTGTGGCGTCAAGCGGATTTTGTGTGTTTGGCCCTGTTTGTCCTCAACAACCACATAGAAGATGTTGAGCTGCTCCGTGCCGAGGCGGTCGCCGTGCATGGCAATTTTCCACGGCATCTCAGCGTGGAACTCAGGAAAGACGGAGCGCACGGCCGCGTCGCGCTGCGCATAGCAACCGGCGGCCTCGAGGATGGGGGCAATATCAACGAGGGTGTGGGCAATGCCCAGTTTTTCGCACAGCTTGCGGCCATAGGTGACGCTTTCATGGCTGGAGTCCTTTTCGGGAAGCAGCAAGCCGAAGACGCGTTTGGGGCCAAGGGCGCGCACGGCCAGGGCGACGCAGCAGGCAGAGTCAATGCCACCTGAAACGGCCACCACCAGGCCGCGCCGTTTCAGCTTTTGGACAACCGCCTCCTTGAGGTTTTGGCACAACTCCTGCGTCTTTTTTTCCAAGTCCAACTCCAAAACATTTTTGCTGAACTCTTTTTTGCTTAGCTGCATGGTTTCCTCTCAAGCTTTTGCTTCAACAAAGGTTTGTCCAATTTCCCCGCGCCGTTTTTGGGCAATGCCTCATATTCCACAATGCATTTGGGTATTTTAAATGCCGGCAAACACTCATAACAAAACTTGCGCAACTCTTCAGAAGAAGTTTGCAAAGGTGCCTTTAAAACCACGCAGGCCACTGCGCACTCTCCCTCCAATGCGTCGGGCACCCCCACCACGGCGGCCTCTGCCACATTGGGGTGGGCAAGCAAAACATTTTCAATTTCAGCGGGGCTTACGCGGTGGCCTGAAAGCTTCAAAAACTCTTTGGCCCTTCCGCAAATAAAAATAAACCCCTCGCTGTCGGCATGGCCCAAATCCCCAGTATGCAGCCAGCCATTTTTGAGCATTTCGCGTGTGGCCTCTTCGTCTTTAAAATAGCCGGGGCTGATGTTTTCACCGCGCGCGACAAGCTCTCCTTCTGTGCCGGGTGCGCAGCGCTTGCCCTCATCATCTACAACCTGCAACTCAACGCCTGGAATGCCGCGGCCGATGGAGCCGGCTTTGGCCTGTGCACACTCCGGGGGCAAAAAAGAGAGGCGGGCGGTAGCCTCGGTTTGTCCATACATAACATAGAGGCGGGCGGGGGCAAAGTTATGGCGCACCCACTCTATGGTGGCTGGGCGCATGGCACCGCCAGCCTGTGTAACATAGCGCAGGGAAGGGGAGAGGAGGTTTTTTAAGTCCCCCACCTGGCGCTGCAAAAGCTCAAAAGTGAGGGGCACACCGGCAAAGCCTGTGCAGTTTTCTTCACCTAAGGCTTGGATGACGAGGCGTGGATAGAGGAAGCGGTTGTCAAAGAAGATGGAGCCGCCCACGCGCATATGCGTTTGCAGCAGGCTTTTTCCATAGCAATAATAGAGCGGCAAAATGGAGAGGATGCGAGCTGCAGAGCCAAGCTCCAAATATTGGCAGATGGACTCGGTGTTGGCGAAAATGTTTTGAAAAGTTTGAATGACACCGCGCGGCTCCCCCGTGCTCCCCGAGGTATAAACCAACAGCGCGGGGCTTTGGGGTGAAGGAGAAAACAACGGCAGCTGTGTTGCAGGCATGTGGGCCAGCTTCCCCTCTTCGCTCAGCCAGGTGGGGGAAGAAAAGCAGAGCGCCTCATGCATAGGCTTATGGGGTGCGCTGGGGTGTACCACCCAGAGGTTTTGCCATGCATGTGCCAGCTGTCCCCAAAGGCGCGCGTCTTTGCCCAAAACAATGGCGTGTTTGGCCTGGGTTTGCCGCGCCACCTCCCTCAGGGCCAAGGCCCCCCACTCGCGGTTTAACTCGACGGAGCAGGCGCCGAGGTATTGGATGGCCATGCTGGCAATGGGCGTAGCCAGCATATTCGGCAAAGCCACCAGCACAAAGTCCCCGGGCCCAACGCCATGCTGTGCCAAATCCGCGGCGAGTGCCTGAATGCGTTTGGCAACTTCGGCATAGCTCAGCCACACTCCGGGCACACCCAGACAAGGGCTTGTTGGGGTTTTGTCGGCATGTGCCAACACCCATGTGGGGAGGGAGAGGCCTGAAGGGGGAGGCGGCGTTTGCATACGGGCTAAACCCAAGCCATGGGTGCGGAGGGGGTTGGAGAAGGTGGCGAGAGAATAAAGTGCTCGGCCAAAAGCTGTGTAGTGGCGATGGCATTGAGGGCCATGGCATCGGCCTCACTGGGGGTTTTGTGGGGGGGCATGTCAACGGCCATATGGGGCGCTTGGGGGAGGAGGGTGCGGAGTTTGGCGAGAAACGAGGTACATTTGTTTTCGTCGAAGATGCCGACGTGGCCAATGGCCTCTTTGGAGAGCAGGCGCTCTACCCAGGGGGGGGGTGTTTTGCCCAGGAGGGCTTCAACAATGGGGGAGCGGAAGGGGAATTTGGGTCGCTGATAAACCTCGGGTGGAATGCAGCGCTCTCCATAGCGGCGGAGCAGATATTTTTCGGTGAGGCCAAAAAGCTTCAGCCTTCGTGGCAGGCTTGCGGCGAACTCGACGATGCGGGTGTCCATGAAGGGAAAGTGGCCCGAAACGGCATGGGCAGACAGCATGCTTTCGCCCTGAGTGGGCAGCAAATAGCTTTGGAGGAGGGTACGCATTTCCAAATATTGTGCTTTGCCCATGGGGGGAAGGGCCTCAAAGGCCGGAGGGAGGGTTTGTTTGAGGGCCTCTTCAGGGGAGAAATTTTCAATAGCCTCAAGGAAGGAGGCTGACAAAAACCGAGCAATGCGCCCGCTGTTATTCCAGCGTATTTGGTGGGAGAAGTCCCAGGCCTTGGGGTTTTCAAGGCCAAGGCCATAGAAGTTTTGGAGCATTTGTGCGGGAAGTTGGGAGAGGGACAAATAGGGATAGAGGCGCGCGAAGAGTTTGGGGCGAAAGCTGGAAGAGGGGAAGCGTGCCCAAAACTCGCGCACTGCCGTTTCTTTATAAATGTCATAACCCCAGAAAAACTCGTCTGCCCCCTCGCCCGTCAAAACGGAGCGAATGCCCTGCTTGGCGACATGGGCCGAAAGCGCCAGGAAGGGGGCCGGTGCTGAGCGCAAAAACATATGCTCTGCATGGGTGACGGCTTGAGGGAGCAAAGCGCCAATTTCTTCGTCTTTGACGAGCAGGGTTTGGTGCTCTGTGCCGATGGCTTTGGCGACGCGCTGTTGGTATGCGCTCTCATCAAAGCGTGTTTGCTCAAGCGCGACAGAGAAGGTGGCCAGTTTTCCTGCCTGGCGGTGGGCGAGAGCGCAGACGAGGCTGGAGTCCAAGCCGCCTGACAAAAAGGCGCCGAGTTGAGGGTTTTTGAGGTGTTTGGCAAGGGTGTCGTTGAGGAGCTCGTCCAAGGTGTGGAGGGCTTGCTCTTCGCTGAGCTCCGTGCGGACATTTTCCTGGGAGAGTTGAATGTCCCAATAGCGGTGCAGGCGCAAGCCTTCTTTGTCCAGGCAGAGGGCTGTGCCTGGCAGCAGCGCGAAGACGTCCTCAAAGTGGCTACGTCCCAGGACGGGCCCCCAGAAGCGCAGGGTTTCGGCAATGGCGCGCAGGTTCAGCTTGGGTTTGAGGAAGTTTGCCGCAAAGAGGGCTTTGGCCTCGGAGGCGAAGGCAAAGCCCTCGGGTGTATGGGCATAGAAGAGGGGGCATTCGCCAAGCCTGTCTCTCACCAGCCACAGGCGCTCTTTGTCGTCGAAGAGGGCAAAGGCAAAAGCGCCCAAAAAGTGCTTCAGGCAAGAGAGCCCCTCTTTGGCGAAAGCGTGCAGCACCAGCTCTGCCGTAGGGGTTTCAGGTGCAAGGCCATAGTGGGCATGCAACGCTTCGAGGTTGTGGAGGTGGCCTGAAAAAGCCACGCCCATGCGGGAGGTTTTGTCCACGCAGAGGGCGGGGGTTGTGCCCCAGTGGCCAGCGGCCAAAGCCACGGTGGGGAGCTTGGCGGGAAGCAGGGTAGCCCTGGGGGTAGGTCCGCGGTGGGCCATGGCCCAAAGCATATGGCTGAGCCTGGTTTCAACGGATGCGCGGGAAAGAGGGGCGTGGGGCGAAGAGGGGAGAAAGCCTGCAATGCTTGCCATGGGGTTTAAGCCTGTTTGCGGGAGATGAATTGGCTGAGGTTGTCCAGGGAGTCGAGGTTTTCGGGCACAAGCTCGTTGTCGGCCACTTTAAAGCCGAACTCTTGCTCGACGAAGTTCACCAACTCCATCATTCCTGTGGAGTCAATGGTACCGCTTTTGAGAAAGGAGGCAGAGTCGTCGAATGCATCAACGAAGAAGGTGTCAGAAATGAAGGAGCGAATTTTTTGGCGAATGCTGTCCATGGATGAATTCCTGTTTAGGCTGGGCCTCCCTTTTGCCACCCTAGGGCTTAAGGCTTTGTTTTGTTCAGCTCATACACTGAAGTGCACTCCCCTCGCAAAAGCTTTAGCCTTTTTTGTCTAAGTACAAAATGAAGGCCCTGCCCATATACTCCGTTTGGGCTTAAGTTTATATATTTTTAAAATACTCCCCCTCACAAAAGTTTTTCCTTTGGGGGTTGAGGGGCGTTTGGGCCATTTTCACGTCCCCATTTTCAATTCCCCATTTTCAAGTCCCCATTTTCAATTCCATGGTACGGGCGGGGTTTCCGAGGGCGAGGTGTCCTGGGGGGACATTTTTGGCGACAAAGCTCCCTGCGGCCAAAACGGCGCCATCGCCCACGCAAATGCCGGGCTCCCAAGCAGCGCCGTGGGCCACCCATACGTCATTGCCGAGCGTGGTGGGTTTGAGTGTTTCGCCCACAAAGTCACGCACAACAATGGCGGAGCCAAACATGCAGCGCTCTCCAATGCGGACGCAGGCGTGCACCTCAAATGAAACCCCATAGTTAAAAACGCAGTCATCCCCAATGTACAAAGTGGCCCCTTTGGCCACGCGGATGGTGGTTGGAATCATCCCCCCCACAAAGGTGACGCGCCGGCCCAGCTGCAGTCTACCTTCCACGTGCAGCACCACCTTCCCTGTGGCGCACAAGTCTTTGGCATGCATGCCCCTAAACAGCCAGCGCGCGCGAAGGCGGCCCAGGACGCGGCTGAGTTTATGGGAGAGCCATTCCCTGTCCAAGCGGAACTCTTTTAAAAAGCGTTTGGCCATTTCCCCAAACCTCATGTGGGGGTCTCCTTTTTAGGCTCTTTTTTAAGGGCGCGCGGGGGGTTGCCCTGGAGGTGGGCTCCGGCCGGTATTTTCCTGCTCACCACCGTATGTGCTTCGAGGAGGGTGCCCTCGCCCAGCTGTGCGCCTGGCAGCAGAATGGAGTGGGCCCCCACTTTAACATTTTGTTCCAACACAATGGGGTTGGAGGAGGGGCGCTCTTGCCTGTTGCCGGTGGTTTGGTGTTGGTGGTTGTCCATGAGTTTAACGAAGGGCCCCAAGTGGCAGTTTTCGCCAAGAGAAATGGAGTCCACGGCCTCGAGGGAGCTTCCGCCCTCAATGAGGCAGCCGTTGCCAATGTACAAGGTAGCATGGGTTTTGGCATGCAGCTCAATGGGGGCATTGCGCGCGTCAAAAAAAACATGGTCCCCCACATATATTTTCCCCCGCCCGTGCACCCATATTTTGCCCAGCACGCGGGTGCCGTGTCCGACGCGGGTGCAGCGCCGAAGTTTCCAGCGTGAGAGCCAACGGCCCTGGGGGGGCGGGGCAGCAAGAGAAGAAGACATGCTTTTGCTATTTATTCAATTTGGCGTTGGCCAAAAAGGAAATGAGGGAGCCTGCAATGTGTTTTTGGCCTGCAGCATTCAAGTGGCCGCCATCGCTGGTCCATTCACTGGCCAAAACAATAATGTCATTTTGTTGGGCAATGGATTTGTCAGGGCGAATGGACTCCAGGGTGGCCAAGTCAAAGAGTTTTTCTCCATAGGTTTCACGCAGCAAAGCATTAAACTCTTCCCTGGGGCCGCTGTTGGAGCGCTCCAGCGGCACGGTGACATGCAGGAAGAGCACCTTGGGGAAGCGCTGCTGCAGTTTGGCCAAGGTGTTTTTATAGGTGGTGAAGACTTCATTGACTTTGGCATTGGAATAAAAGTCCGCATAGCAGAATTTCATCAAAGCAATGTCAACGGTGTTTCCGCTTTTGTCCATGGCGTCCAGGGCATTTTCAAAGGCTGTTATTTTGCCCATAGGCTCGCTGTTGGGTGGCACCATGTCATGGTGATAGAAGGCGGTGGTGCTGCCGATGGAGTTTAATTGGTTGGCCCAAACTCTCTGCACATCCATGCTGGAGTTGTTTTCGATGCCGGTGACAATGTTTTCGCCCACGGATTTGTGTGCGAAGAAAATGGTGCGAGCTTTCACTGTTGCTGTGTCAGCTGCACTGGGTTGGCCCACCTGGGCCCAGGGGGTGCCGTCGCCGCCGCAGCTGCCACAAATAATGTCGTCGTCTTTGCCACAAGCCAAAGAGAAAAGGGTTGCCATCAGCAATGTTGTTTTCAACAAGAGGGGTTTCATTTCCACAGCTCCTTTTTGGGGCGAATGCCATTCAGGCTTTGTTTATGGTTGCGAAAGTTGAGGCCAGAGGGATTGAAATGACAAAACAGCCAAAGCGCTGTTTGCAGGGAGGAAAGGCTCCAGCAGTTAAGGCAAAAGCGGCCTAAAGCTGGCTTTGAGGAGGCAGCTTCAGCTGGGCGAGGAAGGCAATGAAAGCCGAGGCCACATGTTGGCTGCCTTTTGCATTCAAATGGCCGTCACCGGAGCTCCACTCTTCGGCCAAGGCAATGGTTTTGCCATCCCGGGACAAAGCCGTATCCCCCTTGGAGTCCACGGACTCCAGCTGTGCCAAGTCGAAAACGGTATTGCCATAGGTGCTGCGCAGCCAGCCATTGAAGCGCTCTCTGACGTTGTTGTCATAGGAGGAAGTGTGGTGATAGAGCGGCGCGGTGACATGTACAAAAGTGACATGGGGGAAGCGGTTTTGCAAGTCCGTCAGGGCGGACTGATAGGCGGTGGTGAGTGCATCCACCTGGGTGTTTCTATCAAAGTCCACATAGCAAAACTTAAAGAGCGCAATTTGCGTTTGGTTGCCGCCGTTGTTGAGCAACGTCACAAACCTGTTCAGTTTTGCTGTGGGGTTGCCATTGTCGCCCATGTTGTGCTCCATAATGCCTTTGGCGTTTTGGGGTTGTTGGCCTCCTTTGAGGAAGGAGGAAGCAAAGCTTGGCTCAATGGTTTTGAGGCCGTCTATGATATTTTGCCCCACGGAGTTATGGGCGAAGAAGACGGACCTGTTTTTGAGCTCTGCCAAGTCTTCAGGGCTATGGTTTGTGGGCGTCCACGGCTCTTCCTCACAATCTCCACAAGGGGTGGGCCCTGGGCTTATGTCGGCGCCACATCCATCCTCTGCGCATGCGATGCAGCCGATGCAGCCCGAAGACAGAAGGGCTGCCGCCAACACCGCTATGCTGCACAGGGATAAAGTTTTTATTGCCAGGACATGCATTGCCACAACCTCCTTAAGTATTTTTCTGTATTTTGTATGCTCGACGGAATAAAGCCGGCCCCAGGGTGTGTCGAGTGGACGTACGCATTCTCTATTAAAGCAGTTGAAGGGAGAAAGCCAGGGGGGCATGGGGAGCTGTTTCAACTGCAGTGGGCACTGCTGCAGCTTTAAGCCTGCCCAACGCCCAAAAACTCCAAACATAGCCGAGGATGGTTTTTGGCTAGCCTTACAAGCAGAGCTGCGTTCTTTTGCAACATTTTCATAAAATCAATGACAAACACTTCTTCGCGGTGGACAATTTTTTCATGGTCACAGTCATTGTTTTCAATGAAATGTATTAACAAGTTATTGCCACGAGGTTTAATGTCAAAGCAATATGAGCCCTCCATAAAAAAACACCGAGCACTTTGGGTTTTGTTAGCGATGACAAAAAGAATATTGTCTATCCAGTTATTTAGAAGGATTGTCACAAAGTCTCCCCATGACTTTTCTGGAAAAAATTCATCCCCAATTTGGAAATATATTTCAGCAAATGTTAGAGGGTATTCTCCTGTTGGGCTTTCTAATACTTCAAATGATTTTGGGTTTATAATTAAATCAATCATTCAACCTTCTTTCAGGATGTGTTTTGTCGGGCGTGTGTTTTGTCGGGCAGATATATCCTTTGCTGGAGGGGAGGGAAGTGGGCATAGAGGTAGGTGTTTTCCCCCACAGCCATACACCTCTTTCTGGAGAGGCGGGGGTGGAATGGCCCCAACAAGGAGGTGGTTTGCTGCCAGGGCTTGCGAGCAGGGAGGGGCCTGGTGCAGCCCTTATATGGAGTTGTCAGCCGAACCCGTATTTTCGGGGTGTTTGGAAAGCTGAGCCAAAAAGCGAGCGAAAGCCGAGGAGATATGGGCTCTTCCGGCCAGGTTGAGGTGTCCGCCGTCATCACTCATGCCGGCAATGAGGGCGGGGATTTTTGTTTCTGCATATTCAAACAGCTCTCGGGTGCCGTCTGGATATGTGGATTGGGCCCGTGCCAAGTCAAAGAGAGGCTCTTTGTCGGCATAGGTGTCGCGGAGTTTTTGGTTAAAGGCCTCGCGTTTTTGGTTTTCCAAAATTCCCCACAGGGTTTTGCCCAAAAGCTTTTTGAGCCAACTTTTGCTACCGCTTTCAACGGTGGTGAGTGGGGTGGTGAGATGAATGAGGGTGAGTTGAGGGAAGCGGGTGCGCAGGCGTTGAAAGCTTTCCTCATAGCGTTGGAAGAGGGCTTCAACGTCGGTGTTGGCGTCAAAGTCTATATAGCAAAGTTTCATCATCGCAAAATCCGCATGGTTTCCGACGCCCTCCATAAGCATTTTTTCAAAGTGCTCTATTTTGGAGAGGGGCTTCATGTTTTCGCCGACAAGGGCGTTGACCATTCCGGGTTCCACAAAGGCGGCGGCCGCGTTTTCAGCGAAGGCCATATTTTCTGCAGGCAGCATGCGCAGGGGGAAGGGGCTTCCCATTTCCTTAAATCCCTCGAGAATATTTTGTCCAACCGACTGGTGGGCGAAGAAGAAGCGTTTGTTATTCAAAAGTTGTTTCTCCTCTTGGGAAAGTGGGGTGGTGCTGGCGGAGAAGGGTTTGGCAGACTCACAAGCCACCCATGCTAAGGCCAAAGTGAGCAACAAGCAGAGGCGGGAAAAGCAGGAGGTTTTCATAGGGGGCCGCATGTTTTTCATATTGTTGTTCATGGAGCGTGGGGTTGGGCATTATTGGGTGGAGGCGCCATGTTGCAGAAGAAAAGGCAAGAAAGCTTCTGTGACGCGCTCTTTCCCGAGGTGGTTTAAGTGGCCGTCATCATCTGAATAGGCTTTGACGAGGGCTGGATCTCCCTTTTGGGTACGCTCCACGCTGCCGTTTAAGCGGGTGGATTGGATTTTGGCCAAGTCAAAAACTTTGTCGCCATAGGTTTGGCGAAGGAGTTTGTTAAATTGCTCTCGTTTTTGGTTTCCGTGTATATCCCATGTGCCTTTGAGGGGAATGGTAATGTGAAGCAACTGCAGTGAAGGAAAAGCCATTTCCAGGCGGGAGATGGACTCTTTATAGGCTTTAAAAAGGGCAGGCACATGGCTTTGGGCATTAAAGTCCATATAGCAAAACTTGTTAAAGGCGAGGTTTGTGGTTTTGCCCATGCCTGCATTCAGCCAGCGCTCAAACACCTCTATTTTTTTGAGGGGCTGTCCATTGTTGTCCGTGGAGAAGTGTGCAAAGCCTGGCTGGCCGAGTGCTGAGGCCTCGTTGCTGCGGACGATGCGCAGTTGAGGCTGAGCGGTTTTGAGGCCGTTTAACATGTCATCGCCCACAGAGTTGTGGCCGAAGAAAATTTTCATTTTGAGAAGCGCATTGGGCTCTGCGAAAGAGGCAGAAGGCAATACAAAGCACAGCAAAGCCCATGTCCAACTGAAAAAGAGGAAAGCTTTCATTGTTGTTGTCTCCCTTGAGGTTGACTCCCATTTCGGCCCCGGCCAAGGGGCTAGACCGGTTTCAGGTTGAATTGATTCGCTGCGCCCCACATTTTTCGGCATATTCCCGCGCTTCCTCCTTCGGCCGTCCTCGACGTGCCTCAGGCACGCCTGCGGGGTCCGAAGGGAGGGCCGCGTGAATCTGCTCGAAAACTGTGAGGCTCGCTAGGCTCAATTCAACCTGAAAACGGTCTAGACCACTTTAGCACTCAAGGCAAGGGATTCAGAACAAGCATGGGTTTTAAAGGTGCTGCAGGCCCACTTTAGGTTTCAGCATAGAGGAGCTGTTGGGAAATTTCTTTGCGTTTTTCGGAGCCCAACAAAGCTTCCACGAGGCCAAGTGCAAAGGCAATGGCGGTGGCGGGGCCGCGCGAGGTTATACATTGTCCGTCGCGTACCACAGCTTTTTGCTCCTGCACAACATGGGGGAAGGCGTCGAGGGCTGTGGGGAATGAGGTGGCTTTTTTGCCCTCGAGGAGCCCTGCTTGGGCCAGGACTTTGGGGGCGGCGCAAATGGCGGCTACCAGCAAGTTGGCGCGTGCCATGTGCTGGGCTTTGGCGGCAACGCGTGCGTCTTCTGCGAGGCGCCGTGTCCCCTCGTTGCCTCCGGGGAGCACCAGCATGTCAAAATTTTCTTCCCGCACTTTGTCCAGCGTGGTGTCCGCTTGAAGGAGGATGCCATGAGCGCCCGGCACAAGGCCCTCTTCGAGTCCGGCGAGTACCACGGTTGCTCCGGCTCTGCGCAGAATATCCACAACAGCGACCGCTTCAATTTCTTCAAAGCCTTTGGCCAAAGGCACAAGCACACGTGGCATTCCTCTTCTCCCGTGCAAGCGTTAATAAAAAAAACAAGCTGCTCTCTTAGCAAGAAGAGGCAGCTTGTGCCAGGCTTTAAAGGAACGAATGTTTAAAGGAGAGAGACAGGCGTATCCAGCAGCCCATGGCTGGAGTTGAAATTTTGAAGGCCCAGAACGCGCCGCAACTCATGGTGCAGGTGGCTGGGTTTAAGCACGATGCCGCCGGACTCTTCGGAGAGGGGTTGGGAAGGGTTTTGGGGGTTCACATGTGCCGGGTGTTGGTTGGCAGCGGTTCTGCCCAGCACGCGGTTTCCTTCAATGTTGGGTCCAAACACCATGAGGCTGGTGGCGTTCCAGTGATCTTTCCCGGCGCTGTTGGTGTTATAGGCAGGGGTGCGCGCAAAATCGCTTCCGACGACGACATAAACTTTATCGGCAAGCTCCATGTCAGGCTCGGCAATTTTGTTGAGTATATACTCAATGAGCACAAAAAGCCTACCCAGGTAGATGCGTTGAAGGGCATCGTTGTTGGCATGTGTGTCAAAAGCTCCGAGTGAGAGGGAGGCTGACACCACGGTGCCTGCTCTAAAGCCATAGAGGGCCAGCTCGGCTTGTTGGAGCACAGGGTTGATGACTGTGCCGGCGCCGGGTCGAAGCTGCTCCAAGTTGATGCTTGTTGAGGGCAGGCTTTCCATCCACGGTGCGAGGCCATTTTTAGCCAACATGGCTTTGTTATAATGAGCCAGGGCCTCTTTGCTTTCTGGCATGTGGAGTTGTTGGGCAAGTTGCTCTATGCGTTTTTCCTGGGCTTCTTGAATGCGCTGGCTGGTTTGCTCGGAGAGGAGGTTGGTGGCTGAGGCGGGGAAGCGTCTGTCATAGGCAATATTGCGTAGAGTGCTTGTGCTGGTAATGCGGGTGAGAGGCACCAAGCCCTGTGTTTTCAGGTAGCCGCCACTGTCACTGAGGTAGGCGCAAGGCAACTCAAAGTCCTGACTGGCTTTAATGGCCAGGAGGGCGCCCACGGAGGGATATTCCCGGGTGGGGTGGCCGCCCCACACGGTTTGTTTTCCCACGGAGTGTGCATTGGTGGTGGTGTCAACGCCGTTCAGGAGGAGGAGGCGGTTGGCGTGGTTGTTTAAAAATCCTTCAGGGCTATGCAGCAAAAGGGAGTTTTCGTTGGCGGAGTCCACGCGGAAGCTGACGGGGGCATAGGAGAAGGGGCCGCGGGTGCCCACCGTGGTATAGCTGTTATTCATACGGGCGCCTTTGTCATTGTTGCCCGGTTTTGGATCAAAAAACATGGTGGTATCCCACCCTCCTTCGGCATTAATGCAAATGAGGAAGGGGCCTCCATAGCGGGGTTGGCTTTGGGCGAAGGCTTTAGAGCCTGCCCAGGGGAGGAGGACGGCGAAACTGCCGGCTGCTTTCAAAAAACTTCGTCGGTCCATGGTGTGTTTCCTCATTCGTGAATAAAGCGAAAATCCATTAAGAGATAGGTGAGCACGGTTTCCCAGGCATAGAGGGTATAATGTGCGTCGGTGGTGAGTTGCTGTCCTGAGGGCAGCTCGGTATAGGAGCTGCCGGTGCTGCTGGCTTGGCTCAAATCCCACCTGCCGGCGCAAGAGCCATGAGCGATGGTGCTGGTGCCTCTGCCCTCATTGGCTTCGGCGCGCTCTTTCCAGGCGTCGACGAAGAGGGCATAGCTTAAGTCCACTTCAGGGGAATGGGGGGAGAGGTTTTCTCCGAAGAGGCGTTTATGGAGGTAGGCCAGGTTTTCGCGTATGGCTTGTTCTCCTGTGGAGTCCACTTCAAGGGGGCCTCCGGGGCTATTTTGTCGAAGGGGTTTGGTATCCACCTGCACGTGGGTGAGCAGAATGCGCTCGGCGGGCAGTTTAGCAAACTCCCAGGCGGGGAGGCGGCAGCCCATTTCCCGGGCCATGGCGCCTGCCACGGCTGTTATGATGGTGTTGATTTGGGTTAAGCGTGCGGCGTTTTCGGTGGGGTGTATTCCGCCATAAAGCACGTTATAGGTGGCTGAGGTGAGCGAGTGGTTGGGAAGGAAGTTGCTAAAGCCTCCCCAGGCGGTGCCCAGCGTAGCCTTAATTTTTCGCGAGAGGATTTCGGGTGTTAAAAGGCGTCCTTCCCCCAAGCCTATGGCGAGCTCTGCGGGGAGCTGTGCATCCTGTGCAGCCCGGAAATAGGGGCTGAGCAGAATTTCGCGGAAGGCCACCTTAATATTCATCCCCTGTTGAGCCATTTTGGAAGCCACCTCATGGAGGAAGGCGTTTTGGCTTTCCCAGGCGGCCAGGAGCTGCACATAATTCGGCTGCGTTATGTCGCTTGGGTATTCCAAGGGCTTTCTACCTGTTATGCCCTCAAAAACCCTCAGCACCATGGCATAGGGGAAGCGTGGATCTGCCGCAATGCGCTCTGCCATCCACGGCATGGACAGCCTGTTGTTATGGCTTCTGGGGAAAATCTCTCCCTGGAAGGTGGGCAGGTATATTTTGTTGTCCCAAGTGGCGAGGTGAGGCTGATAGGTGGCCTGGGTGCCCAAGCCGAAGCCCGTAAATGTTGGCGAAAGCCCATCCATATAATAGTGGCAGACGGCGCAGGCGGGGTTGTTGACGGTGGGGTTGTTGGTGGCGTCGAGTTGGGTGCTGTTGACGGGGCGCTGTGCGAAGGAGAGGATGCTGGTGGCGAGGAAGTTTTTGGAGAGGAATTCAGCGCGGCCGCGGTGGAGGTTGGTGGCGGTGGTTGTCCACTGGGCGAGGAAGGCGGCGGTGGACAAAATGCCGGAGCTGGGGACGAGGGCTTCTGTGGGGGTGCCTTGGCGTTGGATCAGCTGAACGGGCCACCAGTTATTGGCGGGGGTACCTTCAGCGGGTTGCTCGCCCAGGTTATAGGCATAGGCGCTATAGGGGTTAACCACCGTATAGTTGGCCGTCAAAATTTCGGTGAAGGGGAGGTTGTTGCGGGCGATATAGGCAATGAGGGCCAAGGGCTCTTCCCACAGGGCCAGGCTGACGGCGGTGGCTGTGGCGGCGTTGACGAGGCTGAAGTTGGTGGTATCTCCGGCCTCGTTCATGCGTCTGTTAAGAACGCTGGTGAGTTTCCTTTGGATGTTGGGAAAGTCTTCATAATAGGTGGCCGCATAAATGGTGTCAAAATCAGTCCGCGTATAATCCTTGGACTGAAAATAATTAAAGGCAAACCCTCTTTGCCCTCTGAGAGAGAAGAGGAACATGTCATTAAACACCTCTTTGAGGCGCTCATAGAAGGCCTCTTCTTCGAGCAGGGCCTCCATGGAGGTGCGCAAGTGCTCTGGTGTTTGCTCAAGGCGTGCTTCTTCTTCGGATGTGGGCAGGCGTCCGGCGATGTTGATGGTTGCTTTTCTGAATGTGGCTTGTGCATCCAAAAGCTGAACGGCGCTCAGCCTTGAGTCCATGCGAGGGGCAACATTCTCACAAGAGGGTGGAAGCTCGGCGTCTGGCGTGTTGGGCGGGTTGTTAAGCTCGGAGATGAAGCTTTCTAACTGCCTATATTCCTCGCTGCCTTCTGGGTAGATGGTGTTTCCGAGGTGTGGAATTTTTCCTGAAACTTTGGCCAACAAATAAGAGCTCCCCTCGGCTTGCTCCTTGGCAAAAGAGGCAATGGTGTTGAGGTTGGCTTGTGCGGCATTGGGATAGGTTTCAGGCAAGAGGACGAAGCGTGCCCTTTCATCCAGAATGGCAGCTCCGGAGCTGTTGTGGCAGCCTTGACACGCTTTTATAAATAGAGGCGCCCAAAGCCCTTGGTGAAATTGTTGCCGTTGCGTTTTGCAGAAAGCCTCCACATCTGTCTCGACCGTGGGCGGGTCCTCTTCAGTTTCATTTGTCTTTTTATTGGCGGAGGATTTTCCATCGCAACCGGCCAAAGCCAGCAGCAGGAAAAAGCTGGTTGCGAGGCAAAGAGGCCACTCCAGGCGCTTTTCCCAGTGCCCAGAGGTTTTCTCCCCACACCGCCTCCGCCTGCGAAAATTTTTCAGCTCGTGTTTTGAAGTGTCGTTTTGCATGCGCTGCCCTTTATCGTTAGGAGCCCTGAAGGTTTTTTCTCACATTAAGCGATAAGGACATATATGTATGAACTAAAAATTTACGCCTGGTATTCACAGGTAACATAATTCAAAACTAACAGTAGAGACTGTTGTTTTTATGAAGCCAGGAAGAAGCATTCAGGAAGCCAGGAAGAAGCATTTAGGAAGTCATGAAGAAGCACCCCAAAAGCCATGAAAAGGCAAAGCCAAGCTTGGCCAGTGTTTCGAGGCTGAGCCCCAAGCTTGCGCGGTGGGGCCAGCCATGTTTAAGCTTGGAGGGCATGCCCTCTCCTTGTGGCCCCAACCGCCCATGTGCCGGCCCTTGTGCCGGGGTGTTGAGCTTTTATGTGCTATTCCGCTGCATGGCCGCGGTGGGGTTGTTATATGTGGGCTTTCCAAACCAGGCGAGGGCCGCCGAGGACGCTTGGTGGGGCAAGGACAAACAAAAACACCTCGTGCTGAGCGCCAGTGCCGCTGCGGCCACCTATTTGTGGCTGGGCCACACCCGTGTGGAGCCGGCCCTTCGCGTGGGCGCAACCACCCTTGTGGTGCTGGGCATAGGCGCCCTCAAGGAGGCCCGGGACGCCCTGGGCTATGGACACCCCTCCTGGAAGGATATGAGCTGGAATATAATAGGCAATGCCGTAGGCCTCCTGGTGGCCTGGGCCATAGAGCATTGGCTATGGCCCAACAAAGGCCCCCTATACCCAGGGAGTTTTTCGTTTTAACCCAGGGGGTTAAGCTGCATTTTTAGCGGAAACTTCAGCCCCAGCTTGAGCCCAGTTATACCTTGGGTAGCATTTGACCGCTCCTTTTGCAGCTGTGGAAGCCAGCGAATATACTGCATGTAGCAAACGGTTGAGGGCAATGCGTGGGCATTTTGTCACTCTCGTTTTGCATCCACGGTTGAAGCATGATATTCGCGGTTTCGGAAAAAAACGCGGTTTTCATCTACAGAGGAGATTTTTAATGAAAAAGTTATTTGCTCTCGTTGCTGTGTTTGCCCTTAGCGGCCTTTTTTTCGCTTGTGCCAAGAAAGTCCCTGAGCCAGCGGTTGTTGAAGCGGCACCGGTAGCTGTGCAGGCTTCGGCTGAGCTGAAGCCCACGGAGGGCAACCTTGTGCAGGGGAATGTTTCTTTCACACAGGAAGGGAATGGCATTAGGGTTGTTGCTGAAATCAGCGGGCTTACACCTGGCCCCCACGGCTTTCATATTCACGACATAGGTGATTGCAGTGCGCCGGACGCCATGAGTGCCGGTGGCCATTTCAACCCCCACCAGACAGAGCATGGCAAGGTGGGCGAAGAAACATACCACGCGGGAGACTTGCCTTCACTGGAAGCCGACACGGAAGGCAATGCCCGGTTGGACGTTGTGCTGGAAAGCATTGTGCTGGCAGGAGAGCACAGCATTGTTGGCCGCAGCCTCATTGTACACGCGGATGCGGATGACTATGTTTCCCAACCCACGGGCAATTCAGGTGCACGTGTTGCTTGCGCTGTCATCCAATAACGCTGCCCCTCCAAAATAGCCCATAGCCCTACAACAGAAATACAACTTAAACATATGCCCCCCGCCCCGGCTTTCAAGCCAAGGCGGGGTTTTTTTATTCCCCTGGGGCAGCCAGCTTAAGCCCACAAAAACCGCTTCAAACAAGAGCCCCCTTAAAGGCCATGCCGGCGACAGCTACCCCCCCACTGTCAAGTTTTTGGACTTTGTGGCCGGTTTTTTGCGGCCTCGAAAATTGTCGCCTACAGTTTACCTCAACATACAGCCCACCTCAACATATGGCCTAACTCCATAGACGACCCGCCTCAACATACAGGGTGTGAGATGCAGACGACGCTTTCTTCTCTTTCTTCTTTTTCCCCTTTGCCAAGCTTTGCTCAGGCTGCTGACTGGAAATTATGCCAGGGGGATGCGCTGGCGCTTTTGGGGCACCTCCCGGCGGGGCGCTTTGAGTTGGTGGTGGCGGATCCGCCCTATTTCCTCTCCAATGGGGGCTATACCTGCCGGGGGGGGCGGCGGGTACCGGTGGCCAAGGGTGGGTGGGATGTTTCCGCGGGCATGGAGGCGGATTTGGCGTTTACGCATGGGTGGTTGAAGGCGTGCAGGCGTTTGCTTTCTGCGGAGGGCAGTTTGTGGGTTTCGGGAACGCAGCACAACATATTTA
Source organism: Cystobacterineae bacterium (assembly GCA_009782175.1). Classification (GTDB taxonomy): domain Bacteria; phylum Myxococcota; class Myxococcia; order Myxococcales; family Myxococcaceae; genus WRKR01. The sequence continues at coordinate 4,610 of WRKR01000043.1, read as the reverse complement.
TGGTGGGCTTTGTATTGCAACAGTTGGGTTACCGCCTGCTCAACACCATTACGTGGTATAAACCCAATGCCAGCCCCAACCTCTCCTGCCGTTATTTTACGCACTCGACAGAGCTTTTGCTGTGGGCCGCGCCTTTGGCCAAGGGAAAGCAGCGCCACGTTTTTAACTATGCTCTGATGAAGCAACTCAACGGCAACAAGCAAATGCGCGACGTATGGGCTTTGCCCAAAACCGGCGAGGAAGAGTTGTCCGCTGAAGGGGAGGGGAAGCTGTGGAGTTTTACGCGACCCAGCAAGGAGGAGAAGCGCTTTGGCACCCACCCCACCCAAAAACCCCTGGCCCTGATGAAGCGGATAATTGAGGCCGCCTCTCAGCCCGGCGCCTGGGTGTTGGATCCCTTCTGCGGCAGCGGCACCACCGGTGTAGCCGCATTAGAAACGGGCCGCCGTTTTATAGGTGTGGACGCTGAGCTCAGCTCCCTCGAGTTGGCCCGTCGCCGCCTGGAGGCCGTGCGTCGCCCGCCGGGGGCTTTAGGGCGTGGAGGGCAGAGTTTTGAAGAGGCCGCCCTATGAGGTGGAAGGGGTTGCTTTCCGGGGAAGCGGGGTGGTTGAGCCCCGCGTGGGAGGTACCGGCCGGTTTTTGCACTGCCCTTATGGCAGAGGGCTTTGGGCAAAAGCTGAGCATGGCACAAAGCTGTGAGCGTTTAAGCATGTTGGCCGGCCTGAAGGAGGCCCCCTGGGCGGTTTTAAAGCAGGTACACGGCGTGGAAATAAAGAAGGCCGAGGGCCTTAAGGCCGGGGTGCTCTCCTGCCTGGGGGAGGGGGATGGGGTTTGGACAGAGCAGCCGGGGGTGGTGGTGGCCGTGCAGACGGCGGACTGTGTACCTATATTAATGAAGGACGGAAGGCGGCGGCGCGTAGCCGCCGTACACGCCGGTCGGCGAGGTGTGTGGGGGCGCATTGCCTGGGCGCAGCTTGAGGTATGGTTGAAAGAGGGGAGTGCCCTTGAGGACATAGAGGTGGTGCTGGGGCCCTGCATAGGCCCTTGTTGCTATGAGGTAGACGAGGAAATGGCGGCGTCCTTTGCTCAAAGGTGGGGCATGGAGGTGCTTTCTCAAGGGAAAAACACCTTAAAGCCCACCTTCCATTTGGCCAAAGCCCTTGAGGTGGATTTGTTAGGCTTCGGCCTTCTCCCCTCACAAGTGGAGCGCTCCCCTCTGTGTACTTTTTGTGACAGCCGCTTCCACTCCTACCGCCGGGAGCAGGGGAAGGCCGGCCGCCAACTCTCATGGGTGAGGTGTAGCTTTTAAGGGCCCTGGGCGCTCGACGTTTTGCCTCTCCTGGGCCCCTGTTGAGAAAGCCCCACAAAATTGTTAGGGCATGGGCAATGCACCCTTCTCTTGGCTCCCTGGTTTTTTTTATTGTTGCCATGTGCCTCATTCCGGGCCTGGGCACCTACCTCCTCTATGCCCGGTGGCTAAAACCCCCCCTGTGCCCCTTTGGGGCCAAACCCCTGGTGCGGGCCCTCCTGTGGGCCCTATGGCTTATGGTGCCGCTGGGGCCCACAAGCTGGCATATGCTCAACCATAGCTGGCTGGGCCCCCTCACAAGCCTCATGAGTTGGCTGGGCTATTTCTGGTTGGGCATATTGTTTTATGCAACCCTTGCCATTGGGCTTTCCGCTGTGGCGCTGTGGCTTTTGCGCCTCTTTCGTCCACCCAGCTTGAGGTTGCGCCAAAGGGTGGCGGCGCTGGGTGCATTGGCTGTAGCGGGCATATGCAGCCACGGCCTTTGGGTGGTGGCGCAAGGCCCTCAAGTGCTGGAGCGGGAGGTGGTGCTGCAAAAGCTTTCTCCGGCCTTTGAGGGGTTTAGCGTGGCGCTCATTTCGGACATACACCTGGGGCCGACGCAGGGGCGCCGTTTTAGTGAGAGGGTGGTGGCCCAACTCAATGCATTGGAGGCTGATGTGGTGGCCATTGTGGGGGACTTGGTGGACGGCAGCGTTAAAAACCTGGCCCACGCCGTGGCCCCCTTTAAAAACCTGCGCGCCAAACACGGCGTGCTGTTTGTAACAGGCAACCACGAGTATTTTATGGGCGCAGCCCAGTGGGTGGAGCACCTGGAGGGGCTGGGCTTTCGCGTGTTGGGCAATGCCTCCGTTGAAATAGAGCGCCCTTTAGCTGAGGCCGCGCCTGCGCGCCTGGTTTTTGCCGGTGTGCATGACTTGTTTGCCAACCGCACACCCAGCTCCGGCCACCAAAGCAACCTGGGCGCTGCGCTGGCCAACAGGGAGGCCCACACCCCTGTGGTGTTGCTCTCCCACCAACCCAACCTCTGGAAAGAGGCTCAGGCCGCCGGCGTTGACTTGATGCTTTCAGGGCATACGCATGGCGGACAACTCTGGCCTTTCCACCATATGGTACAAAGGCTAAACCCCACGTTGAAAGGCCTTTATAGAGAGGGGGCCTCCCAACTCTATGTCAGCTCCGGCACCGGCCAGTGGGGCCCCCCCTTGCGCGTGGGCGCCCCCCCGGAAATAACGCTGCTGCGCCTGCGCGCACCCGCATTGCTAACCCCAAGGTAGGGGTTATATTGGGTTATACATGCGAATTTTGCACTGCTCTGACTTTCATGTGCTGGGCCACTATGCCAACACCCCTTATAGGCAATTGGGGTGGCGACGCCTCCCGGCATTGGCTGAGTTATATATTAACAAACGTGGAGAGCATTTTGCTTATGCCAAGCCCAATGTATTGAGGCTGGTAGCAGAGGCTTTTCGCCTTCAGGCAAACCATATTGTGGTTTCAGGGGACTTAACGGGCTATGCCATGGAGGAGGAGTTTGCCCAGGCCGCCAAGCTGCTGGAGGGTTGGGGGCTTTCCCCCGCACGCTTAACCGTGGTGCCCGGCAACCATGACTGTTATGCCAGGGACAGCTATGCACTGTTTGCAAAGCACTTTGGCGCCTTGCTGCACAGTGACATGCCTGAATATGCGCGTGAGGGGCCCTTCCCTCTGGTGCGTTTGTTGGGAGAGGAGGCGGCCATTGTGGGGTTGAAGTCCGCAAGGCTGCCTTTTATGCCGGGGGCCAGTTTCGGCTATTTGGGGAAAGCACAGTGGGAGGGCCTTGAGGCCTTGTTGGCAGATGCGCGCCTCAAGCGGCGCTGGCTGGGCGTGGTGCTACACCATGCCCCCCTCAACGCCAAAGGCAAGCCTGACAAACCCCACCATGCCTTCTTCGGCGCCAAACGCCTGCTTCGCCGACTGGCCTCCCCTCAATATGCCCTCTTGCATGGGCATATACACCGCCGCTATATGCACCCTGCCACCCCTCACCGCCCCACCCTTTTTTGTGCCGGCTCCTCCACCTGGAGAGGGCGAGAAGGCTATTGGCTGTTGGAAATAAAGGACGGCAAATTACACGCCTTCACAGAGCACAAGCTCCCTCCCCTGGAAGAAACACAGGCCCCGGGTTAGGGCTGTGGCTGTTGCATATAGGCCTGGCAGGCCTTAGGTGGACTCATCTCGCAAGAGGCCTGCAGCAGCCAGCGCGCGCACTCGGCCAGGGGTTTGGCGGCTTCCTCGCTGACAATGCGCTGGTGTGAGGTGTTTATGCAGTGTTGCGTGGCGGCCTCACAGGCATGCATGTCGGCTTCACAACGCGCGGCATGGCAGCGCGCCCCCGCCCACAAGTCACAAAGCCATGCCTCGCTATAGTGGCCCGGTACTGCCGCAAGCCACAAGCCAATGCCCAGGGAAATTCCAACAGAAGAAAAATATAAAACCATGCCCCAAAGCTAATGCCCAAGCCATGGCTTGGCATGGCTTTGCGAGGGGCACTCTAAAGGTTTTGCAGCTCCACGGGTTTATGGAAAGGCACGCTGGACCGCTTCAAAGTTAAATTGCTTCTCCAAACCGCTTCCACTTAAGGCTCGTTGCACTCACCTGCACTCCATTCCATGAAGGAACACAGCTCAAACCCATGCAGTCAAATGTCAATAAAACCTGATATTATGTCATGTTCTAAACAACAAAATGTCAACAAAACCCGACATTGTTGGGGAGTGAAAAGCGTGCCATGGGGCTATAATTATTTATGTCAATTGTGTGCCCATGCTGCTGAAATTGAGCATTTTTCACCACAAAAAAGGTTTGTTTGAAAAACTGCATGTGCAGAATGGTATTTCTTATTTGGGTCCACAGCAGGCTATGGCGGTGTTTGGTGAAGGTCCTCTTTCAAAGAAACAAGTTTTTTTTGTGGGGGGTGTTTTTATTTTTGGTTTTATTTTTTCCCTCCGGGGGGGGAGTGGAGGCTCGCTTTGCTCGCCTGACTCCGCTTCGCTCCGTCCCGCCTCCGGGGAAAGGTTTTTTTGCCCTCCCGGGCAGAGGTTGTTTTTCAGAGGGGGCCTGCGGCCCGGCTCTTTTCAAAGGAAAAAGTTTTTTTTGTGAGGGTGTTTTTTAAAATATTTCTTTTTTCCCCTCCAGGGGGGGAGTGTCGCCTCCGGCGAAGGTTTTTTTCGCCTTCAGCGAGGGGAGGTTTCGCCTCCCGGCGAGTCACTTTTTTTGTCTGGACAAAAAAAGTAACCAAAAAAAACCACTCTCCGAGGGCCCT
>WRKR01000042.1 GCA_009782175.1 Cystobacterineae bacterium | reverse complement strand
GTGCAGCAAGGAAGGAGCTAGGAAGCAACCGACGATGAGCCCCGCAGGGCCCTCGGAGAGTGGTTTTTTTTGGTTACTTTTTTTGTCCAGACAAAAAAAGTGACTCGCCGGGAGGCGAAACCTCCCCCCGCTGAAGGCGAAAAAAACCCTTCGCCGGAGGCGACACTCCCCCCCGGAGGGAAAAAAACAAAAACCCCCCCACAAAAAAAACTTTTCCTTTGAAAATAGCCGGGCCGCAGGCCCACTCTGAAAAACAACCTTGCCCGTGAGGGCAAAAAAACCCTTCGCCAGTTATCCAATCAGCTCTAAATAAAATCAGTCTAGAGGGGTTTTGCTTCTCCGGACCGGTTTCAATTGAGGCAAGCTAAAGCTTGCCTGCACTAGGCTCCCCTTTAATTGCCCTGGCTGTGCATGAGGAATTGGGAGGGGTCCACATGCTCTTGGGGCTTTAGGCTTTCTTTGGGCTCAGTCCCTTCAATAAACCACTCGGGTCGCCCGGGGACAGCGTCGCCGGCCAAAAGTCCGCTGGTGGGCTCAATCCTCTGCTGGATAACCCTTTCGGGTATAGGAAATTCTTGCACAGCTTGGCCTTGCAGCGCTTTTTGCGCAAAAGACAACCAAATGGGCAAAGCCGCACGTCCGCCGGTTTCTCCGCGGCCTAAACTTTTTCCGTCGTCAAAGCCCACCCACGCGACGGCCACCATTTCCGCACTAAAGCCTGCAAACCACGCATCCTTATAGTTTTGAGTGGTACCTGTTTTTCCTGCAATGGGCCGTTTGAGTTGTTTGAGGTTTTGGGCGGTACCTTCTTCAACAACAGCACGCATAAGGGAGGTGGTCACAAAGGCAGTCGCAGGCTCAATGCGCTCTTCAAAGCTGGCGGTGTGGGCCTCCAAAAGCTTTCCCCTGTTGTCCCTCACGGACAAAATGAGAATGGGCTCAGCAAATTGTCCGTTGCTTTGCAAAGTTGCATAGGCATTGCAAAGCTCCAACACCTCCACCTCACTGGTGCCCAGGGCAAGAGAGAGGTTGCTGTGCAGGGGGGAGTTAATGCCCGCTCGCATGGCAAAGTCAATAACGGCATCAGCCCCCAGGGCTTCCATGAGGCGCACAGAAACCGTGTTTTTGGATTGGGCCAGCGCCTGGCGCAAAGGCATGGGGCCTGCAAAGCCGGACTTCTCATAGTTTTGAGGGTTCCACGCATTGTCTGTTCTGGAGTCCTTTACAGGCGCATCATTGACGACGGAAGCCGCCGTATAGCTTTCACTCGCAATGGCTGCCCCATAGAGGAAGGGTTTGAAGGCGCTGCCGGGCTGACGCTTGGCGCGCGTCGCACGGTTGAAAGGAGAGCGCGAATGCTCCAGCCCCCCCACCATGGCCACCACCTGGCGTGTTTTAGAGTCCACGGCAACCAAGGCGGCTTGTGCCAATGGACGTTGGCTCAGCACAGCCTGCACATGCCCATTCTCCTGTTTGTCCCCCAGCACCACCCGCACCAGTTGCCCAGGCTTGAGCAACTCGGACATGCGCTCGGGCTCCGGGCCCAGGCTGCCATCGGCTTGCAGAGCTTTGGCCCATGTGGCGTCCGAAAGCTTCAGCTCTGCCTGAATAGAAACCAACTCCACCAAAGCCCTTTGTTGAGCATCATCTATGTCGATGACCATGCCCACCACTTCCACATTTTTTTCCAAAGGCACCACCTCCAAGGTGGAGACAAGCCGCTCATCCACACTTTGTTGAGCGTCCACCCCTTGCGCTTCTTCCAGCAGCTGCTCCTGGGTATGGGCTTTCTGCTCCGCTTCCTCCCACAGTGGTTTTTCTGAAGGGAGCGGTGGTGCCTGGGGAATGAGTTTTTCCATGTTAAGCAGCAAAAACTCATGGGGGTGGCGCTTGCCGGATTCAGCAATGCGCTCCAACAGCAAAGGGTGGAGCACGCGAAAGCGCTCCAGAGGGAGGTTTCCGAGGGCACCCCTATAACCTTGGCGTTTGTCCAAAGCACGCAGGCCTTCCTGTACGGCGGTTTCCGCCATGGCCTGCAAGGGGGCGCTCATGGCCAACTCAACACGCAACCCACCCTCGAGGACAGTTTTTTCCCCATAGCGGGCAACGAGTATTTTTTTTACCTCGTCAGCATAATAAGGGCCCACAGGCGCAGGGGGCCTGGGCCCGAGGACAATGGGCTCCTCCATGGCGGCTTGGGTGAGGGCAGGCTCCACAAAGCCCTGGCGAGCAAGTTGCTCAAGCACATAGCGCTGGCGTTTTTTGGCCTTCACCAGGCTGGTGAGGGGGTTAATACGGTGGGGCAGTTGAGGGGTACCCCCCAACACAGCGGCCTGGGCCAAACTCAGCTCCGCGGCACCTTTGCCAAAATAGAAGCGTGCCGCCTCTTCAATGCCATAGCGGTTATGTCCAAAATAAATGGTGTTAATATAGAGGTTGAGTATTTCATCCTTGGTGAGGGTTTTTTCCATGCGCCAGGTGAGAATAATTTCTCGGATTTTGCGCGACAGTTTGCGCTCCTGAGAGAGGAGCAGGTTGCGGCAGGCCTGCTGGGAGATGGTGGAGGCACCCGAAAACCATTTTCCATTGGGCCTAAAGCTTTTGAGGGTCGCGCGCAGCAAGCTTAAAAAGTTGAGGCCCTGGTGCTCATAAAATTTAGCATCCTCCGCAGCCAAAAAAGAAAAACGCACATGGTCCGGCAGTTGCCGAACGTCAACCCAGGTGCGCCGCTGGGAGAAAAATTCCGCGCACAACTCTCCACCCTGGCAATATACTTTGGTTATTTGCGGCGGTTTATAGCCTTTCAACTCTTCAACGGAGGGCAAATGCCTGGAGAAATAGAAATAACCTCCAAGGCCAACCAGGAGGAGGAGGAGACACAGCACCGCCAAAGTCCACAACATGCGGCGCAGCCATTTGAGGAGTTTGCGCTTTTTCAAAACATGTGGACTCTAGCCTCTGTATGAGGCCTCAGCAAACTTTGTTATGCCTCCTTGGAAAAGCTGACAAGCGTGGTTGAAACCCTGGCATGGTTTAGCTGGCATGGTTTAAACCGTGTGGCCGTGGGTGGGCTCTGCCATTGCGCAGCATACAAAGCTGTGCACATAAAGCGACGCCGCTTTTAAAAGTATTTGGCAAGAGTGGCCTGAAGCGGATAAGCGCAAAGCGCCATGTCCGCAGAAATGGAACAACACATTGCCAAGCGTCGCACTTTTGCCATTATTAGCCACCCCGATGCGGGGAAGACGACGCTGACTGAAAAGCTGTTGTTGTTGGGAGGGGCCATCCACTTGGCGGGCAGCGTTAAAGCGCGCAAAGCCAAAAAGTTTGCCACCAGTGACTGGATGGAGTTGGAGAAGGAGCGCGGCATTTCCGTCACCTCCTCGGTGCTGCAATTTTCCTATAAAGGCTTTGCCGTCAACCTGTTGGATACGCCTGGGCACCAGGATTTTTCCGAGGACACCTATAGGACGCTCTCCGCTGCGGACGCGGCCGTTATGCTGATTGATGCGGCCAAAGGCGTAGAGCCTCAAACCATAAAACTGTTTCAGGTGTGCAAGCTGCGCCAAATTCCGGTTTTTACTTTTGTTAACAAGTTGGACCGCTATGGGCGGGCGCCTTTGGAGTTGATGGACGAGGTAGAGAAGGTGCTGGGCATTGCGTGTTGCCCTATGAATTGGCCCTTGGGGAGCGGCCCTGAGTTTAGAGGCCTCTATGACATGGCGCAAAAGAAGCTGGTAGCCTTTCGCGACAACCGGGAGGGAGAGTTTGGCGTGGAGGAGCGGTGGATGCCCATGGGAGAAGCGGAAGAAGAGGGGCTGATAAGTGCAGAGGAGAAGGCCTCCTTGCAGGAAGAAGTTGAGCTGTTGGAGGGGGGCGGCGCGCTTTTTTCCAGGGAGGCGGTTGACAAGGCCCAGCTTTCCCCCATGTATTTTGGCAGCGCCATGACGCAGTTTGGCCTTCGCCCTTTTTTGGACTCATTTTTGAGTTTGGCCCCGCCACCCATGGGGAGAAAATCCACGCAGGGGTGGATAGAGCCTTCTCGAAAAACCTTTTCCGGCTTTATATTTAAAATTCAGGCGAACATGGACCCCTCCCACAGAGACCGCATGGCCTTTGTGCGCGTGGTTTCCGGAAAATATGAGAAAGGCATGCAGGCTTTTTGCCCCCGCTTGCAAAAGGAAGTGCGGCTGACCAACCCAAGCCAGCTGATGGCGCAGGAGAGGACAGCGGTTGATGAAGCGTGGCCTGGGGACGTGCTTGGGTTTTATGACACGGGCATTTGGCACATAGGAGATGCGCTGGTGGAAGCGGGGGATTTTTCCTTTGAGGACTTGCCGCGGTTTTCTCCGGAGCATTTTGTGCAGGTGCGGGCGAAAAACCCACTCAAGCGCAAGCAAGTGGAGAAGGGACTCAAGCAGCTTTCCGAGGAGGGGACGGTGCAAATATTTGAGCGGTGGAACATGGGGATGAAGGACCCCATTGTAGGGGCCGTGGGTGAGTTGCAGCTGGAAGTATTAAAATTCCGCATGCAGCATGAATATGGTGCGGACATTGTGCTTGAGCGCCTCCATTTTTCCCGTGCGCGCTGGGTATTGGGGGAGAAGTTTGAGCCGACCTCTTTTGATTGGGAGGGCAACCGCCAAACCGTGCAGGACAGGGAGGGCCGCCCCTTGGTGCTTTTTCGCGACGAGTGGGCCATGGAGCATACACAAAGCCAGCACCCCGAGTTGATGTTTTTGCCACATGCCCCCATGGACACCCTCTGAGAGGCACTCTCCGGAAGAAGGCACAGCGAAGAAAGCAGACGAAGGCGAGGCAAGCCTCAGCGAGCAAGGCCCACCAAGGAGGGTTTGAGTGGGCTTGCCAACAGTTTGAGCCTGCCCGCCTTATGGGCCATGGCCGCCTCTTTTCCCACCCAATAACCTTTGGGGTTTCCTCGGCGGAAGCTTTTTTTAATGCGGGACTCTATTTCCAAATAGAGGGTGCGAAAAACATCCGGCGCCGCCTTGCGCCGACCTGTTTCCGGCCTCACCTCCAACTCTGCCCACAGCTGTCCGCACAGCAACTCTCCAGGAGCTGCTTGCACGCAACGCTCCCAGAAAATAACCGGAGAGCCTATTTCATCCACGCGCAGCTTCCCCTTGTCCGGGCCGCGCTTTATTTTGTCCACCAACAAAGGGGCGGCCTTGGAAAGAAAGAGGTAGAGGGCTTCCTGAGGAAGGCGCTCAAAATTGTGGAGGCAAACTTTGAGGCTCTCATAACCCGAAGGAATGCGGCGCGGGAAGGCCTCCAGGGCATAGGGCTCCAACATATGTACAAAAGCCTTTTCGTCCTCGGGCAACATAAACACGCGCAATTGGTGAGCCATGGGGACATATTAACTTTTCATTTTTCCCCTGGGGAGCTTAAAAAGCTTTGCTTTCACCCTGCAAAACAACCTTGCCCCACAGGGCAGAAAAAAACCTGTCCCGCTGGGGCAAAAAAAATATTGTATAATAGCCCGCCGCGCGGGCAGAAAACCCCCTGGGGTTCAACAAACAACTCAGTCCACGGCATAAACATTGAAAGGCTTTGCTTTGCCGCCCACGCAAAACTTTTCTATTTCTCCTTGCCACCAGGGCAATATGGTTTCAACAAACTCTTCCATAATGGCTTTTTTATGCGCCCACTCCTGCTGCAGAAAATTTTTATAATTATATATAATGAGGGCATAGCCTTCCTTCTCCAGCCAGCTTAAGTCCCTCATCCAGTCATTATAAGCATCTATTTTGGAGGCAGGCCTGGGGAAGCCAAAGCGCTTGGAAGCCCAACTCAAATATGCGGACAAATGGGTGGCCATGTTTCCGTCTATTTCAGCAAGGAAAAGGCTTGGATCTGCCTGCAAAACAGGTTTAAGGGCCTCCATCTCTTCCGCTGACACATAAAGCAACCGGTTTTCCATGTTTTTGCATTCCCTTCTGCTGCAACCACCCTCCACACAGCTTGCACAAAAAAAAGGCAAGCCCTGAAGGCTTGCCAAAGGCCTGCCTCAGCGAGGAGGGCCAAAAGCAAGGAGGTTGCCAAGGGCCCGCTTCAGTGAGGGAGGGCGCTATTCTCCCTTGAGGGGAGGCAAAGCGCTGAGGCGGGTTTTTTGGTCCGCATACATTTGCCCAATGGTAATTTCCGCAGCGCGCTCCAAGCGGCCCAGGGAGGTTTGCAAGAGTGCGGACAAACGCAAGGCCCTTTCTGTCAGCTTGTCATTCTCACTGCGCAAAATGGTGAGGGTGGACAGGCCCATAACGCGGGTATATTCGCTTAAAAAGGCCGTGGGGCTGGTTTCATCCCCGGCCAAAATGCGCATGGAGGCAGAGCGTGCACGCTCGCTGTCCAACCAATAACGTACAATGCCCTTGCGCAAGCCGCGTGCGCCTTCAGCTTTGCTGCTGAACACCTCATAGAGGGCATCCGTAAACATTTCCCTGGAGCGTATAAAGCGGTAACGCGCGCGCTGGAAGTTTTTGAGGGCCTCGTCCGTGGGGCCCTCTTTGGCCAGGCACTCGGAGAAAATAAGCACGTCATTTACGGCATTCAGCATGCCGCCTGCCGTCAGCGGGTGTGCACAGCCCGCAGCATCCCCCGCTAGCAAGGCGCCAGGCACAACGCAGGCCTCTGTGCGGATGGAGTGTGTGCCGGCGGCCACAATGGGAAGGCTTTCGTCCTTGAGTACTTTTTCAACGGCGGAGCGCAGCGGCTCATGCATTTTGGGCGCATAGTCATTGAGCAGCAGGCTTCTCCAGGCCGAGGGCCCCTTGGGGGCATCCACGGAAACATCAATGCAGAGGCGGACGAGGTTTTCTCCATAGGGGTATGCCAAAATGGTACCCGGAGCCCCCAGGAAAACATGCCCCCTCCTTCCATAGGGGAGAACATCCTCCGGCACGGTGAGGATGACGGAATAAGAGAGGAGTTTAATTTTGTGAGGCACACCCAGCCATTGCCTCATGTGGGATTGGCGACCGTCAGCGCCAATGGTGAGGCTGGCGCGGATTTCCTCGCCGCCTTCCAAATAAATGCCGACAATGCGGCCATTTTCCCTCAACACACCCTCCACGCGCTTGCCCAGGTGCAGCTGAATGTTGGGACGCGAGGAAACTTCCGCCCGCATGGTGCTGACAATGGCATGCTGCTCTACGCCGAGGCCAGGCCCTCCCCACGTGGGATAGTCCAAAAGCACCGCCTCGCTTTCGTCCTCAGGCGCAACAGCAAAACCACTCACATCAATGCCGCCGGCTTTGCGCAGGGGTTCCAAAAACCCCCACTTGGAAAGCCCACGTACACCTCGTGGGTGGATTAACTCACCGCGGTATTGGGGGTTTGGACCTATGAGGCTGTCAAAGACGGCAACTTTCAAACCCTGCGCGGCCAATGCCGCCGCTGCCGACAACCCCGTATAAGCTCCACCTACAATGGCAATATCTATATTTGGCATAAGCCTACGTTTATGAAGTTTTAAGCCCCCACACAACAGATATTTGTCAAGCTGAGTGCTATTTTTGCGCGCAACAGGGGTTTTTGCGCGCTGTTTTTGCGCAAAAAGCCTTTGGCGCTCAGCGGTTGAATTTAGTAGCCAGGGTTATATGGGTTTGTTGGACGAATTGCTGCTCAAAACGAGTCGAACCTTTGCGTTGGCCATACCTCTGTTGGCGGAGCCCACACGCAAGGAGGTGGGCTTGGCCTATTTGCTTTTTCGCATAGCGGACACATTTGAGGATGCGGAGGGGTGGCCGCGTGCCAAGCGTTTGAGTGCGCTTCAGCAACTGGAGGAAGTATTAGAGGCGCCTGCTCCGGCAGAGGCTGTGCTTTCTTTTGTACCGCAGTGGTTAACGCCCATGCCCAGTGCGCACAAGGGCTATCAGCAGCTGATTGCCCAGGCGCCTGCAGTGGTGCAGGTGTTTGAGGGGCTTTCGCCCAAAGCTCAGCGCATTATATGCAAGCATGTGCGGCGCACCTGTGAGGGAATGCGTGAGAGTGTTGAGAGGGCGGATGAGCGGGGCCGTTTTGAGCTGTCAACGCTGGAAGACTTAAGGCGCTATTGCTATTGGGTAGCCGGCATTGTTGGAGAGTTGTTGACAGAGCTTTTTTTGTTGGCATGCCCAAGCCTTGAGGCGACCCAGCAGAGGTTGAAGGCGACGGAGGTTTTGTTTGGGGAGGGCTTGCAGCTGGTGAATATTTTAAAGGACAGGGGCAGTGACAAGGAAGAGGGTCGCAGCTATTTGCCGACACAGGTGCCTCTGGCCAAAGTATTTGCTTTGGCCCAAGCGGATTTGCTTGCAGCGGTGGAATATACGGACGCCTTGCAAGAGGGGGGCGCCAACCGCGGCATTTTGGCCTTTGTGGCTTTCCCTTTGTTGCTGGCCAAGGCCACCCTCAGAGTGTTGGAAAAAAAAGGTGCAGGGGCCAAAATTTCGCGCCTGGAGCTGATGTCCCTGCTGAACAAACTCAACAAAGCACTGGATGAAGGCAAAACATTGCGCACAGCTTTGTTTTGAGTTTGTTTTTGTTTTTTTCCCCTCCGGGGGGAGGGGGCCTGCGGCCTAAGCTGTTTTCGCCCGCCAGAGGGAAAAAAATAAACAAAGTTGACATGAAAATACATTTAAGCAAGTTATGCCTCCGCTATGCCTCAAACTTATTTGTTTACCTCTGAGTCCGTTACGGAAGGACACCCCGACAAAATTGCTGACCAAATTGCTGACGGCATTGTGGATGCCATGCTGAGTCAGGACTTGCACAGCAAAATAGCCATTGAGGTGCTGGTGAAAACAGGACTGGCCTTCGTCGCCGGCGAGGTGACGACTCAGGGCTTTGTCGACGTGCCCGCCATTGTACGCAAAACCATTTGTGATATTGGCTATACGCACTCGGATATGGGCTATGATGGCCATACCTGCGGCGTTATGGTGGCCATTGAGGGCCAGTCCCCGGACATTGCCATGGGTGTTAACCCCAGCCTGGACAAGGAGCAGGGCGCGGGAGACCAGGGGATGATGTTTGGCTATGCCTGCGACGAAACCCCTGTGCTGATGCCGGCCCCTATTTTTTATGCGCACGCCCTCACCCAAAAACTTGCCGAAGTCCGCCGCACCAAACACCCGTGGATGCGCCCCGACGGAAAAGCTCAAGTTACCCTACGCTATGCGGACAACAAACCCCTCAGCATACAAAGTGTGGTGGTTTCTACTCAACACTCCCAGGAGATTTCCCTCAAACAACTCAGAGAGGCTGTTATGGAGGATGTGGTTTTCCCCGTCCTCCCCCAGGCCATGCGCAAAACGTGTGAGTTGCTGATTAACCCCACAGGGCGCTTTGTTATTGGAGGGCCCATGGGGGACTCCGGCGTGACAGGACGCAAAATTATTGTGGATACCTATGGGGGCATGGGCAGACATGGCGGCGGCGCTTTTTCGGGGAAAGATCCATCCAAAGTGGACCGCTCCGCTGCCTATATGGCTCGCCACGTCGCCAAAAACATTGTGGCCGCAGGCCTGGCCCGGCGCTGCGAGGTGCAACTGGCCTATGCCATTGGCGTGGCCAAACCCCTCTGCCTCAACATTGACAGCTTCGGCACCGCCTCCGTGGATGAAGAGAAAATAGAAAAAGCAGTGCTCCAGCTGTTTGACCTGCGCCCCTTCCAAACCATTGAGCACTTAAACCTGCTGCGCCCCATTTATAAACCCACCGCAGCCTATGGACACTTCGGCAGAGAAATAGAAACCTTCACCTGGGAGTCCACCCACATGGCACAAGCCTTGCGCGAAGCCGCAGGGCTCCACGGAAAGCCCAACACCCCATGAGTTTGTGGGAAGCCCTCCTCTATGGCCTCGTCCAGGGGTTGACAGAGTTTCTCCCCATTAGCTCCACAGCACACCTGCGCATTGCTTCGGCTTTTTTGGGGGACAAGGACATTGGTGCCGCCTTTTCAGCCGTCATTCAGCTGGGTACCACGGCCGCTGTTGTTATTTTCTTCGCCAAGGACATTGCCCAACTCTCCAAAGCCTCCCTCAAGGCCATAAAACATAAAAACCCCTTCCACTCCGCTGAAAGCAAAACCGCTTTTTTTGTGGCCCTGGGCACCCTCCCCATTGGTATTTTCGGCCTCCTCCTCGAAAATTTTATTGAAAATGAGGCGCGCTCCATGCTGGTGGTTTCCTCCGCTTTGCTCGCCTTCGGCATTCTGCTTTGGCTTTCAGAAAAAAAAGGACAGCAACAGCGGACTTTGGCCGATATGCGCCTCAAGGATGCCCTCTGCATTGGCCTCTGGCAGGCCATTTCCCTCGTGCCAGGGGCCTCCCGCTCCGGTACCTCCATAACAGGGGCCTTGTTTTCCAACTTTAAACGCGCAGATGCCGCACGCTATTCCTTCCTCCTCTCTATACCCTCCACAGGGCTTGCCGGCCTCTATAAACTGCGCCACTTTTTCCCCTTGGGCACTGGCGAAAACTGGGCCGCCCTCTGCCTGGGCACCGCCACCGCTTTCCTCTCCGGCCTGGCCGCCATTTGGTTTTTAATGCGCCTCGTCCGCACCTATAGCCTCAATGGCTTCGCCTATTACCGCGTGGCCCTGGGCGCCTTGCTGCTGTGGGCTTGCTTGAGCGGCCTCATGGCCTAATATACCGCCACCAAAGCCTCCAACCTTGGCCAACCCTGTGGCATAGTGGGCCCTATGCGTTTTTTAAGTTTATGGGCTTATGCCCCCCTGGCGGCTGCACAAAACTCCGCCCCTGCCGAAGAGTGGCAAAACAGCTTGGGCCTTTGGCTGCTCTCCCATTTGCCCCAAGCCCTTCGCCATATGGGCCCCTATGGCTTAAGCTATTGGCAATGGCTGGCCCTCCCCCTCTTTGCCTTGCTGTTTTGGGTGGCCACAGGGCTTTTAAAAAATGTTTCTAAAAAACTGCTTTTTAAACTCTTCCCCCCCAAGCCTGAAGGCGACAACCAGGCGCTGGCAACCAAGCTGGCCAACCCCATCCGCCTCTTGTGGTTTTCTATTTTAATGCAGCTGTTTGTGCCCGCGCTGGCTTTGCCGCCGCAGGTGGGCACTCAGGTGAAAAATGTGCTGGCCGCTTCGCTGATTGCGGCGCTGTTTTGGAGCTTGCTGAAACTGGTGGATGTTGCCGCCGGGGTGGTTAAAAAAAGGCTCTCCTCCAGAGGCGCGGACTCGGCCAATACCCTCATCCTCTCTACAAGCCGGCTGGTGAAGGGCCTGCTCCTCGTGCTGGGCGTTTTAAGCCTCCTTCACTATTTCGGCTACCCCGTCAGCAGCATGCTGGCAGGCCTCGGCGTAGGCGGCATTGCCGTCGCTCTCGCCTCCCAAAAAACCATTGAAAACCTGCTGGGGGCCTTCCTCATCCGCTTGGATCAACCCTTTAAACTGGGGGATTTTGTCCACATAGGCGAGGTGAAGGGCTACGTAGAGCATATAGGCTTTCGCTCCACACGCATACGCACGCTGGAGAGGACGCTGGTGACGCTGCCCAATGGCGCCTTGGCCGACCAGCGCATTGAAAACCATGCCACCAAGGACCGGTTTCGCCTCTCAGCCGTGGTGGGCCTCGTTTATGAAACCCAAGCCTCCCAAATGAAAGCCATTTTGGCCGGCATTGAAAGCATGCTCAAAACCCACCCCAAAATTTGGGAGCCCAACACCATCACCGTCTATTTTAAGGAAATGGCCGCCTCCTCCCTCGAGGTGGAAATGGTGGCCTATTTCCTCGCCGCCTCCTCCAAAGAGTTTAATGCCATCCGCCAGGAGGTTTTGCTCAAAACCATGGAAATTGTTGAAAGCGCAGGCTCCGCCATGGCCTTCCCCAGCAGCACCATCTATTTGGCCAAAACCTAGGGTGGTTTTCCTTTATTTTTGGTTTTGGTTTTTCCCCCCCCGGAGGGGGGAAAACACAACCAAAACCAAAAACCCCCCACTCATTTTAATTGCCCGCCGCGCAGGCGAAACAACAGTTCTGAATGCTTCCCAGAAAACTCCAGGAAACTGTCGATGCTTTTGGGGAGTTACCTGGGCCTCCAAGGTGAACTCTATAGAAGGATAAGGGAATTCGACAAAGCCTCCCAGGTTTTTTCAGCGCTCAAGTCGGAGCTCAAGGACAGCGTTGACGCTGAATCTGTCATTTCACAACAGCTTGAGCTGATTGCACAGAAGAATTCATCCCCACAGCTGATGCGATGAGTTTTTTCCCTGCCTTAAGTTTGCTTAGGCTAACGAGGGGTATCAGCTTGAGTGCATCCACTATGCTCAAGCGTTTGGGCGCTCAGTGCATGCCGGGGGGTGTTTAGGCAAAAAAGCTTATGGAGGGAGATTGACTTTCAGATGGATTTTAACGTGTAATGCAATATAAACCATTTCAAAGCGCTGCTCGCTCATAGCGCTCCTCGCCATATCTGCCTGCCCGACGGTGAACCTGTCGCTCATGAACAGCAGTCAGTGCAACAGAAAGTGCAACAGAGGCTGCAACTAGAGGGTTTATGGGGGAGTTTTTGCGTCAAATGCTTTAAAAAACATTCTGCTCAATGGAGTATATATGAATGGGGTATATATGAGACATAAAAAATATTTTGCCATGGCATTTGTTTTTATAATGGGTGTTTCATTAACGGCTTGTTCCAATGCTGAGAGTGAAAACCAAATACCCGCTGAGCATCTCGAAGAAGTTGAGCAGGGCACAGAAGCGGATTATGCCATAAAAGCATCGACGCTTAGGTCGTTTGGCGCATTGCTAACACCCTATGTCCAACCGGCGGCGCAGACGGTTACCATCAGCAACGACGGCACAAACGCTATAACCATTACACAGCCCACTGCAAATAATTACCTTATTGGAGCCCTTTCGAGCACGAGCCTTGAGGCCAATGGAGCTACGGCTACATTTAGTGTGCAACCAAAGGAAAATTTGGAAGTAGGTATTTATAACGAAACCATTAGCATCCAGGGGACGAACGACATCAGCGCAACAATATATGCAGAATTTGAAGTTGTTGCGCCAACTTATCTCATAGATGTGTCCGAGCTTAGAGCGTTTGACACCGTATACGCGCCTTATGCTCAGCCGGCGGCGCAGACTGTTAGTGTGAGCAACATGGGCACAGGAGCCATAACCCTAACACAGCCAACGGCAACACATTTCCACATTGGAACCCTCTCCGCCACAAACCTTGAACCCAATGGAGCTATGGCCACATTTACCATACAGCCAAGAGCAGATTTGGCAGGTGGCATTTATGAAGAGGAGATTGCCATCAGCGGAACAAATGGGACAAGCACAACCATCCACGCGGTGTTTACTGTCATAGAGTTAGACGGCCAGGTGAAAATTTTAAAACAATCCTTAAGGCCTTTCCCTACCAATATCGTTTTTTTAGGGGATGGTTTTATATTAGAAGATAATTTTGAAGGCGGAATTTTTGATGAAAAAGTAGCCGAGTTTTCGGATTACATTTTTTCTATACAACCCTTTGCCGAATATGAGGATTATTTTTCTGTATATTCGGTTTCCGCTCTTTCAGAAGAGAGGGGAGCCAAAAGAAACCCGGGCGATCTGAGACCTCGAACGGCATTCAATTCCACGTATAATACGTTTGGGATAGCGCGTTTGCTGACCACTCAAGACAGCTTTAAAGTGGGCAGATACGCGAGGTTTGCAACGCTGGACCCGCATATTATTGTTCTCATAGTGAATGATGCTCAATATGGTGGTTCCGGAGGACAAATTGCTGTGAGCTCTATACACGCATCGGCCAGAGGAATTGTGGTTCACGAAATAGGACATGTATTTGGACTTGCCGATGAATATGTAGATGAAGAATATAGGCAAGTTGCAGGAATAACCCTTGAGGGTGCAAGAACAAAGCCTAATGTGGATATAACAAATAACCTGTCTGACATAAAATGGAGTCATTTTATTGGCTTAAACGGATATAGCGACAGTGCCTGGGAAGGAGGTTATTATTTTTCAACAGGTGTATGGAGACCTACGGCAACCAGCATTATGAGAAACTTGTCAACAACGGGTTTTAATGCCATATCCAGAGAAACCATCGTCAAAGTGCTGCTGGAGAATGCAGGGGAGACATATGAATTTAGCGATTTTTTAAGGCGTGATGATCCTTCTGTGGGTCCAGGAGGGGCGATGAGCAGTGTCGCCAGCTATCCCATGCCAGTGCCCGTGGAAGTTTATGAGGAGCGGCTTTATGGCAATCAAAAAATCCGGGCAAGGTTTAGAGGAGAAACAGAATAAAGCTTGGGCCGCTGCGCCTTTTTCGCGCCACATGAGGCAGCGCTGTGTGCCCATGGCCCATGGCCCAGTTTCATGTTTGTCTTTTTCTAACAGTTGGTTTCTAATACCAATAATTGATTCGAAGACCTTTGTTGGTATATTTGCTCTCTACGGAATAAATTGTAAGCGCAGGTAAAGTCTGGATTTCAATGCCTCCCCCATAGCTAAATCTCGCGCCTTGACCTCCTGTAAGGTGTTTTTTATACATGGGTTCTAATGTCGTGCTCGTGCGCCAATTGCCGCCGTTGCTCGTAAGTATATACATATCCGCCATGTCTTTTTTGGATATACCACCTCTGGTATCAAAACCAATCATATAAATATCGTCTTTTTCATCACCGAAAAAGCCGATGCCTTGGTAGTGGTTGTTTCCATCGCCGGATTTGAGTTTATATTTCAGTTTTGGGGATTTTTCCCATCCGGCATCCCACAAATCAGCTGGTGTATTGGAGGTAAAATAGAGGTCGAGGTTTGCATCCGTCATGAGACCGAGTACAAATCCTCCGGTTTTTAGCCTTGTTATTCCCACGCAGGACAATGAGGCACCATTGACTTTGCTGACTCTCAGTATTTCTTTAAACCGCGTCGGTGCTTTGGGTGTGGAACCTTTAAGTGAAGAGAGATCATAGAGATATACGATTGCAGAGTCATAAAAACTCATATTTGTGGTATGAAATGGGATAACGGGAAGCAATAAATAGTCACCGAAAACCTGTACACCACAGGGATGGTTGAAATGGGGATTAAGGTTGCTGCCTTTGGCTGCAACATCCTGATGCCGCATTTCGCATGCAGGGACTTTGAGTGTAAAAAAATGCTTTGACTTGCCGTTCGAATCCTTCTGTTCGCTGGCAATGTATACATATCCATATTTGCCAGCCACGTTGGAATATGGGAATATATGAAATCCAGGGCTACCCATGAAGGAGCTGATGTTGGGAAACCCACTGAGCCCGCTAGCTTCGCGGTATCTCGCGTATCCCTGTGCGTGAGAAGTCACATGAGAGGGTATACTGCTCGTGCTGTCAAAGGTTATTTTTTGCCATTTATAATCCTTGTTCATATTTTCAAGCACATGTTTTGGGTTTGTGAGTCTTTTCGTGTTGTTCATCGCTTCCCCTTATTCTTTTCACTTTGCACATTCACTTCTTCTATTCAACAGCACTTCGCCGTTTTCTACAATCCATTTGAAAAGAGAACTCGAACTCGCAACCCGCAATGTTTTTCAGCTACCGCTTAGAGCGATGTGAAAGGCCTCAATATGGCTCATATACAAGCACCGACAATAATAGCTTTCTCGTTATCTAAAGAAGTGTGCTCTCGGAAGGAATCAACTAAAAGAGATGAAATTCTGTTTTCAGAGCCAACCCACCATTGCACCGAACCTGCGCGGCAAGCCGTGCAGGCCGGTGAATTCAGACATGAGGCGTCATGCTATGCGCGCAACAAGCACCTCCTGGAAACACCTTCCTCCTCCTTCGACATGTGAGCCACTGGGGTTTGAGGCCATGTTCAGCGATGCGGAAGCTGAACAACTGATGCTCGGTCTGGTGCCGAAGCAAATGGAGGACAAGTGGTTCATCTATTATGAAGAGGGTTGGTTGAGGTTCCATCGCAGTTGGACCGGTGCATTTATTTACGCACTGCGGCTGGACGGCTCGCCAGCGGGAGTCCGTGTGGTGAGCTCGTGGGTGAACGGGGACCCAGAGCAATATAAGGCAGATGACATTGCTTATGAGCGCAAGCTCGTGTGCTTTCTCATTGACGCCTTTCTCCTCAAGAAGAGCGATGCCAGGTTTCCTATGCCAAGCGGGGTTTCGAACGCGCCACCAGGGCTTGTTCAGCATTCGCTTGTGGGCCGTGCCTACCCGGAGTCGAAGGCTGACGATGACACCTGAGAATGACAACTCAAAACAAGAAAACCCCCCAGAAACCTCATGAATATTGAGTATTTCCGGGGGATTTTTGGCAGCTTGTGAAGCATTAAAGCAATAAACCAACAAAGCAACAAACAAACATGGGCCCTCCAGGATTCGAACCTGGGACCAATCGGTTATGAGCCGACAGCTCTACCGCTGAGCTAAGAGCCCTCAAGCCGCATGAATATGCCCAAAGCTTTTCGAGAATTCAAGAACTAAGCAAAAGCTTTTGGCTAACCATCCACAAAACTGCGCAGGCGTTTGTTTCTGGGTGAAACAAAACGCAAGCCTTTTGCTGCTCCGCAGCTGCGAAGGCCAACCTTGCCGTGTTAACTGTCCACAAAACTGCGCAAGCGTTTGTTTCTGGGTGAAACAAAACGCAAGCCTTTTGCTGCTCCGCAGCTGCGAAGGCAAGCCTTGCCGTGTTAACTGTCCACAAAACTGCGCAAGCGTTTGTTTCTGGGTGAAACAAAACGCAAGCCTTTTGCTGCTCCGCAGCTGCGAAGGCCAACCTTGCCGTGTTAACTGTCCACAAAACTGCGCAAGCGTTTGTTTCTGGGTGAAACAAAACGCAGGCCTTTTGCTGCTCCGCAGCTGCGAAGGCAAGCCTTGCCGTGTTAACTGTCCACAAAACTGCGCAAGCGTTTGTTTCTGGAGGGGTGCCGAAGTTTGCGCAAAGCCTTGGCCTCAATTTGGCGGATGCGTTCTCGGGTGACTTCAAAGTCCTGTCCTACTTCCTCAAGGGTATGGTCGCTTTTTTCGCCGATGCCAAAGCGCATGCGCAAAACTTTTTCTTCGCGTGGCGTCAGTGTGGCCAAGACTTTTCGCGTTTGCTCTGCGAGGTTCATGCTGATGACGGCGTCCGAAGGAGAAACCAGGGTTTTGTCTTCAATGAAGTCTCCTAAGTGTGAGTCTTCCTCTTCGCCGATGGGGGTTTCCAGGGAAATGGGCTCCTTGGCGATTTTGAGGACTTTGCGGACTTTGTCCAAAGGCAGCTCCATTTTGTCTGCAATTTCCTCAGGGGTGGGCTCTCGGCCTATTTCCTGGACGAGATAGCGGCTGGTGCGGATGAGTTTGTTGATGGTTTCAATCATATGCACGGGAATGCGGATGGTACGTGCCTGGTCAGCAATGGCACGCGTAATGGCCTGGCGGATCCACCAAGTCGCATAAGTAGAAAACTTATAGCCGCGCTTATATTCGAATTTGTCAACAGCCTTCATGAGGCCAATGTTGCCTTCCTGGATGAGGTCCAAAAACTGCAGTCCTCGGTTTGTATATTTCTTGGCGATGGAGACAACCAGGCGCAAGTTGGCCTCAACCAGCTCGCTTTTGGCGAGCTCTGCGCTGCGTTCTCCCTGGCGTATAGCCTCATAGTTTTTCCTCAGGGTATGAATGGGGAGGTTGGCTTCGCTCTCAATTTTTTGAATGCGTTTAAAGGCATTGCGAACATCGCGCTCGAGGATTTCGAGTTGTTCTGGAGAAACGTTGAGTTTTCGCAGGGATTGTTTTGAGAAGCTGGGGACTTCTTTGGTTTCTTGGAATTGTGTTTTGAATGCGGCAAGTGAGAAGCCGAAAGTGCGCTCCATGTGGAGGAGCTCTGTTTCTGAGCGGGTTGCATCCTCTATCATCTGTTTGAGGTGGGTGACGATGCGGTCTATTTGTTTTTTGTTAAGCCGCATGTCATCGAGCACATCCATCATTTGGAGTTGGGTTTGTTCGAACACCCTTTTGAGCTCTCGTTTTTTGGTTTCAGACAATTTTTTCTTGGAATGGAGCACTTCTTCAATGCGCTCGCATTCGCGTGCATGTTTGCGAATTTTTTCAATGGACTTTAAAATTTGCTCAATGCGATTGAGCTCGCCCTGATTCAATTTAATTTCTTTAGGCTCTTCACCTTCAGCGTCCACATCACTGTCAATGTCAGCCTCTTCGCTCTCTTGAAGTTCTTCAGAAGAGTCTTTGACAACTTCGCGCACGCGGAGCTTGCCGGTTTTGAGTTTGGGGCCGATGTCGAGAATTTCGTTGATGGCGACTTTGCAAGCCAGGAGGGCGCGCAAGGTTGATTTTTCGCCTTCTTCAATGCGTTTGGCGATTTCCACTTCCCCTTCGCGCGTCAGCAGAGAGACGGAGCCCATTTTGCGCAAATAGAGGCGCACAGGGTCGTTCGAAGCTGCTGGGGTTTCTTCCTGCTCGGCCTCTTCTTCTTCGCTTTCTTGCTCTTCTTCCTCATTGGAAGAAACAGCGGGTTTAACCTCTGGGGTTTCGGTATTTTTGTGGACGTCGACAATTTCAATATCGTTGTCGCCGAACATGCTCATGACGTCGTCTATCTGGTCTGAGGAGACGACGTCTGCGGGGAGGTTGTCGTTGACTTCATCATACGTGAGGAAACCTTTTTGGCGTCCTGCATCCAAAAGCTCCTTAAGCTCTTTTCGCTCGGGGAGGATTTCCTCTTTGGGCTCTTCTTTTTCTGCATTGGGGTCGACATCCACGCCCAGCATTTGTGCTTCAGCGAGCTCTTCTATTTCGTCATTGTCGACTTCATGAATACCTTTGCCGCGTTTTTTGAGTTTTTCTCTGGCGAGTTTGGCAATATCAGCTTCAGAGGGCCTACTTTTTGTGCGTTTAGCGGGTTTTTTCGTTTTGCCTTTGCCAGCCTTTTTTGTTCCAGAGGCCTCAGCGTGTTGTTTTTTCGCAGAGGTTTTGGTGTTGGTTTTGGGCTTGGCTTTGGACTTGGTTTTAGGCATGGCTACGGCTATCTCCTGGAGGTGCGGCTTTCAAAATGGCTTTCTCTATTTTATTAACCTTCAAAATCGTCTTCTAGCTTCTATAAAGTTTGCGCTGGCTGAGGATTGTCTGCTTCATAGCTAACAATCGGCCATACTCTGTCAAAAGTTGCTGGGACTGCTCAGAAAGCTCACCCTCTTCTTGGAGCTCCTGGCTTTGTTTTCGTATTTCCCTCAATGCGCGTTCAACAGCCCCCAGGTGTAGCTCGCTGGCGACATATTCGAATTTCTGGGCTAGGGAAGCCATATCCGTGGGCAAGAGCAGCTGTTCAAGTGCTTGTTGGGTTGAGGGGTTCAGCAAAGAGAGTGTTTCCTCTGGGTTTTGGTTTTGTCCCATGGCTTCAATGGCTGCACGTAAACCAAGGTGTTCAAGTTCGCAAGGAGGAATGGCTTTGGGGCTATTGAGCAGCGAGGGTTGAGCCAAGGCGATGGCGACATAGAGCAGCTCCTGGGGTTTGGGGGGAGGCAATGAAGCAGGCGCCTTGGCTTGTATGGGGGTGGTGTTGGGTGTTGGGCGTGGAGTGGAGGACAGCAATTTGGCGTTTAATTCAGGCATCGGCAATTGAGTATGTTCTGAGGCAACCCGAAGGAAGGCGGAGCGCTCAAGGCCCATGGGCAGTTTAGCGAGGATGGGTTTTATGCGTTGAATACCTTCCAGAGTTTCTTCGAAGGAGGCGAGGCGCCCTTTGGGGAAGCAAGAGAGCAGGAGGAAGCGGCTTAAGAGGGGGGCTTGGAGCAGCAGTTGAGAGAGGGCCTTGCTGCCTTTGGAAATGAGGAAGGAGTCTGGATCTTCCCCGTTGGGCAACAAAGCCACTTGGACTTTGAGGCCTGAAGTCAGCAAGGGGGCGGCCAGGCGCAGCACGGCGTTGTGGCCTGCCCTATCGCCATCCAGCAAGAGGCAGAGTTGGCTTATTTCTTGTTTTTGGAGGAGGGAGAGCTGTTTGGAGGTGAGTTGCGTAGAGCATAAAGCGACCGCATGGTTAAAGCCTGCGTGGTGCAGGGCGAGACAGTCAAAATAGCCTTCACACAAAAGGGCGGTTTGGTGTTGGCGCATGGGCTGTCTGGCTTTGTCGAGCCCATAGAGTTGCTCGCTTTTGTTATAGAGGGTGGACTCACAGGAGTTGAGATATTTGGGGCCTTCTCCGCTCAATTTTCGTCCACCAAAGCCAAGTATTTTTCCATGGGCGGAGCAGAAGGGGAACATAATGCGGTTTCGAAAGACGTCAAAAAAACCTTGTCCTCGGGGGCTGGGGGAGACCAGGCCCACTTGCTCTGCGAAAGCCAGGAGGCCGCGTTTTCGCAGGAGTTGAGAGAGGGCTGTCCAGTTGTCGAGGGCAAAGCCCAGGCCGAAGTTTTGAGCGCTGGCTTTGTTGACGCCGCGCTCAAGCAAATAGTTTTGAGCGGCCTGTCCTTGGGGGCTTTCCCAGAGGTTGGAAAAAAAATGTGCTTGAGCGAGGGCCGTTGCTTCGAGTTGCATGGCTTTTTGTTTGTGTCCAAGCTCTTGTGTATTGTCGAGCTCCACGCCGCACTCTTGGGCAAGCGAGCGCAGAACGGCGAGGAAGCCTTGCCCTGACATTTGCTGGACGAAGCTAAAAACATCTCCGGAGGCGTGGCAGCCGAAACATTTAAAGCGTTCCTCTTCCGGCCAGACATGGAAGGAGCCGGTTTTTTCTGCGTGGAAAGGGCACAGGCCGACATAGCTGCGGCCTGACTTTTTAAGCTCGACGCCATGGCGTCGAACCAGGGAAAGAAAGTCAATGCGCTCTCTTATTTCAGCGATTTTGTTTTCCGATATGGACACAGGCAATGTTGCTCAAACCAACTGCGTTCAAACCAACCGCGCTCAAACCAACCGCGCTCAAACCAATGCGTTCTTCACTTTCTTTTGTTTCACTTTGGAATTGGCCATTGAGCCGTGCAACCCCACTGTTTTGCCAACATTGTTTTTCAACGTGCCAAAGCTTTTCATGCACAGACAAGCCAACAAGGAGGGGCCAACAAGAGGGGCCAACAAGGAGGGGAGGCAACCCATGGAAAAAACCAACCGAGAGAGGGGGGAGACTTTCCGGGTTGGTTGGCCATGGATTTTAGGGGGCAGCGGCTAATATACTTTGCGCAGTTTTTTCACGGCGCGTTTTTTGGCGGCGAGAGATTTTTTCTTTTTTTTGACAGAGGGTTTTTCATAATGCTCCCTCTTGCGTATTTCGGAGAGGATGCCGGCTTTTTCCGTTGCTTTTTTGAAGCGTTTGAGAGCGCCTTCAATGGATTCGCCGTCTTTGACACGAATGGTAGTCATTCATACATCACCTCCTTCCATTAAATTTGGGACGTTGCTTTCTGCCGAAGCTAAAAAAAAAAAGCAAGCGAATTAGCCCTCCCTCCGTGGAATATTCCCCAAGGGCCCAAGCTGTGGCCTGAGAATGGAGCGAGGAAGGCTTTGTTGCTTCAGCAAGGTTGACAAAACAAAGTCTATCATTTTGTCGGTGAAAAAAAGACGTCCCCGCCTGCTCCAATATGCGGGGACAGTCCTGAAAAGGAGCACTTGCTCAATGGCACCCCAAAGGGCTGCAATGCAAAGACTCACATTTAAGTTATTTTATAAACGAAATTTAAATTTATTGAGCATTTTTTGGAGTGGTGATGCCGCACAAAAAAGCAATTTGTTTATTTTATATTGCGTTTTTTATTTGTTTTTCTGCGTGCTCCACCCATATGTGCCAATGAAGTGCAAAGCGCTTCTCCGAAGGCCCGGGAGGAGTTGGCCCAGTGGTTGCGTTTTTCTGATGCTCCAGACACACAAGTCCAGATGATTTTGCGTTGCGGCTATGTTAAAAATTATGGGGAAAATGCAAGAATTCGCAGGCCTTTTCGGGAGTTTGTGTTTTTAGAACCCGTCCATGAATAGCGGACAAAAGCGCAACGGGAAACCGCTCTATGTTGAGCAAAACCGGTCTGGCGCTAATTACTGTTCAGACAGCTCATGCTGTTCAGATAATGAGGGAAGGGGAGGGGAGATGCCGAAATATGTGTCGCAGCAGCTCAATTTAACATAGAGGGCAGGAGGTGTCATTGGAGCATTTTCAGGCCCGTCCCGTTTCTCGTTTAAATAGGCTAAGTGTGCGTATACTCAGTGCACTGCTTTGCAAGCTCAGTCCCGGGCTACGTCGGCTATTGGCCTTTGGGCTGGGTTATTTGGCCTTTGCGCTTGGCATTCGCCGCCACATCAGCTTGGAGAACCTGCGCCATGCTTTTCCTGAGCACAGTGCCAGGGAGCGCCGCCGCATTGCGCGTGCCGCTTATGGGCACATGTTTTTAAGTGCTCTGGAGGGGCTATGTGGCCACGTGTTGAAGGAGAGCACGTTGATGGAGCTGAGGAATTGGCAGCTTATTGAAGAGGAATTGAGCTCCAAAATGCAGAAGGAAAAGGGAGAAGGTGTATTCATCGCATCTGCGCACTTTGGCAGTTGGGAGTTAATGGCGGAGCTCATAGCGGCCCGTGGCATAGGTGTGGCGGCGGTGGTACGTCCTTTAGCAGGGGCATTCAACGCGAGGTTATTTGAGGCGCGGCGGGAGGCGGGGATGGAGTTGATACACCCCAAGGGGGCAGTGCGGCGTATGTTGAGGGCCTTCAAAGCGGGGAAGCTGGTGGTTCAACTGGTAGATCAGTCTTTGTCGGCCGAGCGGGCTGTATTTGTCCCTTTTTTTGGGCGAATGACGGCAACAGCGCCTGCCTTGTCCATGGCCGCCATATCTGCAAAAGCACCTGTCTACCTGGTTTTATCAGAGCGTATTTCTGGGGGCATGCGGGTTTTGGTCGAGGGCCCTTTTATGCCTGAGTTGACGGGGGACAACAAGCGTGACATTGCCAAGCACCTTGGGCAAATAACAGCGGCACTGGAAGCGCATATACGGCGCAGCCCTGAGCAATGGATGTGGATGCACCGGCGCTGGAAAGTGCCTTATGGCTTGGACGCATCGGTTTTTTCCCAAAAGGATTCTTGAACTCACAGGGCATATACACTAAAGCTCTGAGGCATGAAGCCGTCCCCTGAGAACAGCCCGGAAGCGTCTGCGTTGCCCACCCCTTCCTACCCAGCCTTGGAGTCCTTCATTGAAACAGCGACGGAAGCGGAGCTTGAAGTGCTCTATGAGCCTTTGCTTGAAGCTTTGGCCGAGCTCAAAGGCCCGCAGGCAGACAAAGCCAAGAAAATAGGCGACGCAATTTCTAACTCAAAAGACTTATTGAGAATTTTGTTGGATGTGCGTGCGCGTTTGGAAGAAGAGCACAGCAAGCGATGACATTTTTTTAAGCTATTTATGGAGCTCCAAGCAACATTCCGGGCTTTGGGGCGATAATTTTTCCAGGAAGGGTGAGTTTGAGATGGTCGGGTTTTAAAAATATCATTTTAAAAGATTTTGGAGGTTTTATGTCAGGAATAAATCGTATCAACAGTGGTTCAACTTTGCCTTTGTCAACGAATTTTTCAGTAGGCAAGCAAACGCCGAACCTGGAGTTTGGCAATAGAATTCAAGCAGGCCTCAATACAGCGACGAGTGTTGTGGGTTCAGGGCTGGGCATTGCAGGCAACACTTTTGGAGGGGGGCCGGCCATTTTGAGTGCGGCGGTTTCCTCTGCAATGACGTTGACGCGCTCTCCGAGTGCTGTCAACACCACCTATGCGGGGCTTTCAGCGGGTGCGTTGAGCACCACAGGTTCCGGAGGGCAACTCCCCAATTTGTCAGGGGCGCCCTCTGGGGGCTCTGCGGGTGGCCTCAACGCGTCCGGCACCGGCACCAATGCTCTGGAGACGAACCCTGCGAATTCTAATTTTCAAGCTCAACACGAGAAAAACTTGGAATTGTTGGGCATTCAATCGAAGCTTCAGCAAGAGAACCTGGTGTTTTCTTCGCTTTCCAACGCGATGAAGACCCGGCATGACACAGCGAAGAACAGCATTTCTAACTTGCGCTAGACCGCTTCCACTTTGACATGATCTCTTCGTTGGGCTCCGGTTTCGCTCAGGTCATGCACTTAAGTGCACTCCCATCGCGAAATCCTCGCCCGCCTCGACCTCATGCCAAATTGAAACCGGTCT
>WRKR01000041.1 GCA_009782175.1 Cystobacterineae bacterium | reverse complement strand
AACCGGAGCCCAATGGAGCGGAGGGAATCATTTGAGAAAGCGTGCTTTCTCAAATAATTCCCGGAGCGGAATAGACGAGCGAAGCGAGTCTCACGAAGAGATCATGTCAAAGTGGAAGCGGTCTAGGCAGGCCAGAGGCTCCTACAAAGTGCAGAGGCGTGTTCAAAGAGAATTTTTCAGAGAGCTTGCCTTGAGCTAAACACAATGGAATAAACTCCCCTGACATGAGTGACGGTTTGCAAATTCCAGAGCACCTCTGGAAAGCCTTAGAGTTAATGGAGCAGGAGATGGGTGTGCCCAAAAACAACTTGGTACACCAAGCCATTTTTACTCTGGCACGCCTCAACGGCTATGTGGTGGCAGGGCAAGTTTCCATGCAGCACCCCTCAGCGGAGGCTGCTCCAGCCTTTGCGTCCACCTCCAGAGGGGCCCCTGGCTATGCAGAAGATGGCTATGCAGAAGAGCGGGTGCCCCCCTCCCACGCAGAGGAGGAGTATGCCCCCACAGGCTCCAGGCCCCGTGCCGCCTATGCTACGCCTGCACCCAGGGAAAGCTCCTCCAGCCGACGCCCCGCTCTCGTTGCGGATCCACCTCCCCCCCAGCCCCTGCATTTTGAGGAGCCGGAGCTGCCTGAGGAGGAATATGCCGAGGCCGAGGTAGAGGCAGAGGTAGAGGCCGAGCTTGACGGGCTGAGGGCCGAGGTGGAGGCGGAGGGCTCTACCACACTCTATATTGAAATTCCCGGGAAAGAGCCCTTTGCCATGGAGGGATATGAGCTGATTATTGGCCGCGGGAAGGATTGCCACTTCGTCATTGACTCTAACCGCGTCTCCAGGCAGCACGCCCGCATCCTCCGGGACGGGAATGAGTTTGTTTTGGAGGACCTCAACTCCTCCAATGGGACTTTCTATGGCAAGCACCGCGAAGAAAAAGTAACGCGCCGAATTATTGACAATGAGGATGAGTTTATTTTCGGCACAGAGCGCGTCATCTTCTATATTCAAAAAGCTTAGGGCGGTTGAAGCGGCTTAACACTCCAAAGGAAAGCATTGTTCCCTTGCGGCGTTGACCATGGCGAGTATAGCGGGGTGTTTGAGTTTGCGCTCTACGGTTACTGCAAAAAAGCGCTCCTTCACCTGCACTGTTCTCCCAAACACCTCCACCTTCATCTGCTGTTGGATTTGTGTTTCCAGCACGCTTGGGGCAATAAAAAAACCCAGCCCTTTTTGTCCAAATACACTCATGAGTGCACTGTCATCAAACTCAGCCATGGGGTGAGGGGACAATTGCAAACGCTCAAACCACGCCTCCAGCTGGCGTCGCACGGCTGTATGCGCGGCCGGCAACAGTGCCGGCGCTCCCTCGAGTGAGTGTGGAAAGCCTTCGCGGAGTTGAGCGGCAAGCGTGGGCGCCGCAAAAAAACTTTCACCACTCTCCCCTAGCGCGTGGCTGAACGTTTTCACCCGCATTTCCAAGGCGGAGGGCCTGTCTGAAAGCACAACATCCAACTCATGGGCCGCCAGCTGGGCCAGCAAAGCCGGCAAAGGGCCCTCCTGGCACACCAGAAAAATGTCCTCGCAAGCTTTGAGGGCAGGCTGCAACAAATATTCCGCAAGCGCTTTGGGGATGACGTCGGCAATGCCCACAGAAAGCCTGAGCCTGTGCATGGAGGCTTTGTTGCCCAGGGCTTTTTGCATTTCCCTGCCCAGCCTGAAAATTTCATCCGCATATTTGAAGACGAGGCGTCCACTCTCCGTTAGCAGAAGGCTGCGCCCCTGGCGGTGGAAGAGGCGGTGCCCCAAAGCCTCTTCCAGGGTTTTGAGTTGGGTGCTGATGGTGGGCTGGGAGAGGTGAAGCTCCTCGCCTGCTTTGGCAATGCTTCCCACTCGGGCTATAGTCCAAAAATAAAAAAGGTGGTGGTAGTTTAACCACGTCATGTCTCAACCCCCAATTCCAAGGTTTGCAGCATTCCTCATTTCACCCTATACCCATTTGTTCGCTTAAAGCCATGTCAAACCCAGGAGAGTCCATGCCCCTCATCGCTGTTATCATGGGTAGCATTTCTGACAATGAAACCATGCAACATGCCGTCGACGTTTTGCTGCACTTTGGCATAGAGCATGAAACCCACGTTGTCAGCGCGCACCGCACACCCGAAGCAATGTTTCGTTTCGCCAAAGAGGCTGAGGGGCGGGGCCTGCGTTGCATTATTGCAGGGGCGGGTGGGGCGGCACACTTGCCGGGCATGGTTTCTGCGCTGACACCTTTGCCTGTTTTGGGGGTACCCATTTTGTCCAAAGCTTTGCACGGCATGGACAGTTTGCTCTCCATTGTGCAAATGCCCAAGGGGGTGCCTACGGCCACTTTTGCCATTGGGCCTGCGGGGGCTGCCAATGCCGCTTTGTTTGCGGTGCGCATTCTGGCCCATGAGTGTGCGGCGCTCCGTCAACAACTCAAAATATACCAACAACACATGGAGGCAGAAGCGCTGGCCTCGGACGCTTTGCTGCAAAAGGCACGCCTATGAAGGTGGGCATTTTAGGCGGCGGCCAACTGGGGCTTATGTTGGCGCATGCGCTGGAGAGGCTGGGCGCCACCCCCCTCTCTCTGGAGGCTGAGGCCCAAGCCCCAGCCCACCTTCGCCTGGCGCAAACCCGCTGTGCCCCCTTGGAAAACCGCCAAGCCTTGTCCGCTTTTTTTGAGGAGGTGGAGGTGGCCACCTATGAGACGGAAAACCTCCCTGCCCACTGCTTGGAAAAGCATGCGGAGCAGTTGAGGCCCTCTTTGGGTATACTCCACATTTGTCAGCACCGCGGCCTTGAAAAAAATTTCCTCAGCACGCATGGCTTTCCCACCGCTCGCTATAAAGCTGTGGCTCCTGGAGGGTGTATACACAGGGCCTGCAGGGAGGTGGGCTTCCCCTGTATACTCAAAACAGCCACGGGGGGCTATGATGGCAAGGGGCAGATGCGCTTTGAGAGCGAGGCTGAGCTTTGC
This sequence comes from Cystobacterineae bacterium, assembly GCA_009782175.1. Classification (GTDB taxonomy): domain Bacteria; phylum Myxococcota; class Myxococcia; order Myxococcales; family Myxococcaceae; genus WRKR01. The sequence continues at coordinate 21,709 of WRKR01000041.1, read as the reverse complement.
AAAACAGAGCCCAGTGCAAAGCAGGCTTGTATTGTGGAAGAGGCGCTGACGTTGTGTGGGGAAATTTCCTGTATTGTGGCTCGCTTCTCCACGGGAGAGCATTGTTGTTTTCCGGTGTTTGAAAACCTTCACCACAACCACATTCTCGACTTTAGTTTGTTGCCGGCGCGTTTTCCGGAGTCCTTGCAGAGTGAGGCCAGGGGAATGGCCATAGGCATTGCGGAAGCTCTGGGGGTATGCGGCTTGCTCACCGTTGAATTTTTTATAACGCCATCCGCTTGTGGAGAGCCCAAGCTGTTGGTGAATGAGCTTGCGCCTCGTCCGCACAACTCAGGCCATATAACGCGCAAGGCCACTTTGCTCAGCCAATTTGATGCACTGGCCCATGTGTTAACCCAAACGCCTTTGCCTCCTCCTGTGTTGCTCCCGGGTGCTTGGTGCATGGGCAACTTGTTGGGCAACGTTTGGCTCTCTCAAAACAGCCCCGGTGAAAAACTCAAGCTTGCTGCCTGGGAAAACTTTCCTGAGGTTGTTGAAGTTTATGCTTATGGAAAGCAAGAGGCCAAGCCCCACCGGAAAATGGGACACTTCATCCTCAAAGCGGACAGCGCGGAACAAGCACTCTTGAGAGCCCAGGCCTTCAGAGCGGCTTTGTGTGGAAATAGCCCAAAGGGTGGAAACACCCCAAAGCGTTGACAAAGGCCAAGGGGTGCACAACCCTAAAACGTGGAAAAAACCCAAGGGGCAAACTCACAGGCACGCAGCATGTGCGGAGTGCGCCACAGCTGCGTGCAAGCTTGTTGTGTTGTTGAAAGCCCTGGGCAAAAGCGCGTTGAGCAATGCTCAAGCCCAGCGCTTCAGCTTTGGGCCCTGTGCTGAAGAGCATGTTGTGTTAAACATAGCTCACGTCACACGTGCCCAGAGCGGATATGGCCTTCAACAACTTCGTCTTCCACAGAACCAGCAACCAGGACAAAAACGCTGCGTACAAAAACGCTATCCAACTAGGGATAGAATTCCCGCAGCGCTTCGATGAGCCTGGAAATTTTCTTATCAGAAAGGTGATAGAAAATGGTCTGTGCATTTCTCCTGTTGGCAACGGCCCCATCCTTCCTCAACAAAGCGAGGTGTTGAGAAACGGTGCTGTCCCTCGCACTTAACATGCTAGCCAATTCACCTACAGACTTTTCACCTTCAGCCAAGGCATATAACAACTTCAGTCTCAATGGATTAGCTAAAGACTTAAACAAATTTGCAGCTTCCTCAGCATGCCCTATAAAATCATTTAATTTCATTTCGATGAACATCCAGATATATAATTAAGAATAAAACAGCTTTCGTTTATTGATTACACAAAAAAAAGAATATTTGCAGACATTGTTTACATAGTCAGATCTTAACAAGCATATTCCGTTTTGGCTCTTCTGAATTCTCTAGAGTTGAACAAAATTAAAAAAATAACAAAGTATTTACCATAAGGAACTATAAAACCCCTAATTAATTTATGAATTCTCATAAAATAAACCCCCTCTCTTTGTTTACTTGTGAAATGGAGGCCTCTCTCAACGCCCTTTTGGATGCCCAATGGGGTGCATGCAGACAAGCTTTGGAGCAGGCGGAACCTGTGGTGGACAGTGTGGTGCAGAGTGTTGAGGACAGTGTGGTGGAGCGTGTTGTGGACCCTGTTGTGGACAGTGTGAAAAACCCTGCACAAAACGCTGCGCGAAGCTGTGCACAAAGCTATGCACAAAGCCTGCTTTCTCTGCCTTCTTCGGGCATGTCCGCGCAGCAATATTTGGACTTTGTATTTCAAAAACTGATCCCTTTTAGAGTGGCAGTGGAATCCCCCTCTTTTGTGGGGCATATGACTTCAGGCTTGCCTGCTTTTATTTCTCCGCTGACGCGTTTGGTGGTGGCCTTGCACCAGAATGTCGTCAAACAGGAGACTTCAGAAGTTTTTACTTTTCTGGAGAAGCACGCCATTGGACGTTTGCACCAATTGCTTTTTGGGGGTGAAGCAGCGTTTTATGCTCAGCAGTTGCTCTGCGCGCAAGGCACGCTGGGCTTTATGACAACGGGGGGAACGTTGGCCAACCTGACAGCGCTGTGGTGCGCGCGAAACCTCTGTTTCTGCACCCGGGAAAATTTTGAAGGTATACACAAAGAAGGTGTGGCCCAGGCTTTCCAAAAATACAAAAACCAAAGAGGGCTCATTTTAGGCAGCCGTTTTATGCATTATTCCATTGAGAAGGCAGCGGACTTCCTCGGGCTGGGTGGAAACAATGTTATGGGTTTGCCTTGCAACGCACAGGGGCAACTCTCTCTTAAGGCACTGAAAGAAAGCCTTTTAGAAGCCAGAAAGCAAGGAAACAGGGTTGTTGCTGTTGTAGGTGTTGCCGGCTCCACGGAAATAGGGAGTGTGGATGACTTAGAGTCCATGGCTGATATTTGTCAAAACGAGGGGGTTTTTTTCCACGTCGACGCAGCATGGGGAGGGCCTTTGCTGTTTTCTGCGCGCCACAAGCATCTGCTGAAAGGCATTGAGCGCGCGGACAGCGTTGCTGTGGATGGGCATAAGCAACTTTATTTGCCTATAGGCACAGGGGCTTTGCTTTTTAAAAACCCAGAAATGGCCACACATATATGGAAGGCAGCCCACTACATTATTAGGAGGGACTCCTTGGATTTGGGGAGGTTTGGGCTTGAAGGAAGTCGCCCTGCCAATGCCCTCTATTTGCATGCCGCTTTGCACATTTTGGGGCAGGAAGGTTTTGCATTTTTAATGGAGAGGCAAATGCAACTGTGCCTCCACTTTTATGAAAGCCTCCTCTCCTCCCCGGTGTTTGAAGTCCCCTATGTCCCCACACTGAATATTGTTTGCTACCGCTATATCCCCACATGGCTGAGGCATAAAGCTGCAGGTTTTTCAGAAGAGGAGAATACGCTCATTGAAAAACTAAATATTGCTCTACAAAGCAGGCAGCGAGAAAGGGGCCAAAGCTTTGTTTCACGTACCTCCCTGCAACTGCCCACCCAAAGCCCCAGCACCTATTTGCGCTGTGTTTTGGCCAACCCCAACACCACCTTAAGAGAGTTGGAAAACATGTTGGCAGAACAAGAAGCGCTGGGCCTCGCGCTGGAAAAAAACCCCTCTGTGCTTTAAAGCGCTGAGGCCATATTTTTGTGGAGTTGTGGAGTTGTGCTTCCCTTATATGGAGCTGGGTTTTATTCAACGGCACGTTGTTAAGCTGCATGTTGTTAAACGATATGTTGTTAAGCCACATGTTGTTAAGCTGCCATGTTGTTAAACGGCATGTTGTTAAACGGCATGTTGTTAAACGGCATGTTGTTAAACGGCATGTTGTTAAACGGCATGTTGTTAAGCCCTGTTGCATGGAGCTGAGCTGTTTTGAGCTCAGCGTGGTTTTGCAAAAACTTTTGAAAAAGGGCTTGTGGAAAAACGGCTTAAACTTGGCTTATTCACCCTGCCCAAGTTGTTTATAAAAAGGGTTTGGGGGTTTAATGCCCAAAACCCCCTCTTTTCTCCACAAGAAGCTATGGGCGTTTTGTATAGGGTTTTCAATATTTATGGGGTTTTCAACAATTTTCCACGCTCTACGACCACCACGAATAAAAAACCTTATTTAAAGAGAGAGGAGGCAGTGGTTGTTTATATTAAAAAAAACAAAACAACTAAAAATAAAATAAGCAGCAACAAAACAATGAGTACAAGTTTTCTATTGCTCAAAAGAGAGGAGAGCAGCTGAAGGAAGGTGTTTGTTGTTTGCACATGTGGGGAGCTTTTGGGGGCTACATTTTTCTGAGGGAGGGGCAGTTGAATGGGAATGAGGGCAGAGCGCTCCGGGGTGGGCAAAAAATGTGCAACAGGAGAAGGCGTGAGCGGGGGGTTTTGTTGGAGCTTGGCCGACGGAATCAGAGAAAGCGTGTCATTTTCGGTCTCTAAACTTGGGCTATCTTCTTTGAGTGCGCTTTGCTCTGGAGGGTTGTCCCCAGGGGTGTCCCCATATAAGAGTGCTTCTTCTTCCTCCTCCTCACTCAAAAACGCGTCAATTTGTATTTGCCCCGTTGTTTCATTTAACCTCGTTTGTACTTCCTCAATAAGCTTGCGCGTCTGCTCTCTCCTTTGGGAGAAGTGCTGGGAAACCAAGGCCCCCACTTGCTCTGCGCGCCATATGTGCTCCCCGGCTGCCTCCTCCAGTGCGCGGGCAAACTCCAAGGCTGTTTGGAACCTATGCTCAGGGCTTCTCTTTAAGGCCTTCATCACCACCTCATCCAAGGCGCTTGGAATTTTGGGGTTCAGAGAGGAAGGCGGTTGAATGGTGTTGTCCAAAACAGCGGTTTTCTTTTTTTCCGGAGGGGTTTCATGGAAAAGGCGAAGGCCTGTCAGGCACTCGTGGATGACAATGCCCAGAGAAAAAATATCGCTGCGCCCATCCAAAGGCAGACCGAGGAGTTGCTCTGGGGACATATAACCTGTAGTCCCTTTCACCGTGCCCGCAAAAGTATAAGAGGAAGTGCCTTCCATTTTGGCAATGCCGAAGTCCAACAACTTGGTTATTCCCTCGTGGGTTACCATAATGTTTTTTCCGGCAACATCGCGGTGGATGATGGGCCTTTTCCTGTGGCGCATGTCCACGAAAGTATGCGCATAAAACAGGGCCAATGCGGTGTCGCGCGCAATGGCCAGGCTAAACCCCATGGGAATTTTTTGTTGGGAGGCATGGCATGCACGCACCATTTCCAGCACATTGCAGCCTTGCACATATTCCATGGCGAGGAAAAGCATGTCATTTTCAATGCCCAAGTCATAAACTTGGACAATGTTGGGGTGGCTGAATTCAGCGCTTAGCCTGGCCTCATTGAGGAACATTCGTACAATTTCTTCATGGCCGCGTGTGTCAGGCAGAATGGTTTTGAGCGCAACAATCTTCCTGAAGCCGCCAATACCCCTTTGGTAGGCTAAGAAAATTTCGGACATTCCGCCTGAGGAGAGGCGGCACAAAATCTCATACTTACCTAAAGCCATTGGCTCCCCGGGGAGAAATTCTGCCAGTGGTTTCGAGTCCATATACAAGAGGAGAGTCTACAATGTTTTGGGGAGAAGGGTTGTTATTTGAGGTGGGTGCTGTGGGTTTTTTTGTTTTTTTTCGAAAAAAAGAGAGTTTATGTTAGAATAAGTGGTTTTTAACCAACAGAAAAAGTCTTTCAAGCAAAGGGTGTTTTTTGGGGTTGGCTTTAGAGGAGAAAAGCGCCCAAAAGAGAAAGCCAAGCCTGGCTTTGGGCACCCATAAACGCTAAAAGCTTTGCCCTGTGCTTTAGCTGGAGTGAAAAGCGTGGAAGCCTGAAAAGCTTGGCAGAAAGGGTTATGTTTCACCAATGGAATTGACGCACAAAGAGGAAAGCCCCGTGGACACCCCTGTGGGTGCCTCCCTTGAGGAAGCCCCTGCTATGGACAGCTCCCATTATGGGGCCTCCTCCATTACGGTGTTGGAAGGCCTGGAAGCCGTCCGCAAACGCCCAGGTATGTATATTGGTGACACTGCCTCCTATGGCCTTCACCACCTCGTCTATGAGGTTATAGACAATTCCGTTGACGAGGCCCTTGCGGGGGGTTATTGCACCAGCGTCAAAGTATGGCTGCACGTTGACAGCTCCGTCAGCATTCATGACGATGGGCGCGGCATTCCTGTTGGCCCTCACCCCAATGTACCTGACATGGATACGGTGGATGTGGTGATGACCAAGCTGCATGCGGGAGGCAAATTTGAAAATAAAGCCTATAAGGTTTCAGGGGGCTTGCACGGTGTGGGCGTATCCTGCGTCAATGCCTTGTCCGAGTGGCTGCATGTAGAAATTCTGCGGGAGGGAAAAGTCTATCAACAAAAATATGCCAAGGGAATTCCACAGCAGAAGGTGAAGGTTATAGGGACGACGCAGGAGAGGGGGACGCGTATTTCCTTCAGGCCGGACTCGAGCATTTTTGAGTCCATTGAGTTTAATTTTGAGTTGCTTTCCCAACGCCTCAGGGAGCTTGCTTTTTTAAACAAAGGCTTGTCCATTCACATTGAGGATGAGCGTACGGGCAGAGGACACCACTTTTGTTTTGAGGGAGGCATCGTCTCTTTCGTCGAGCATATTAACAAATCCAAAGTCCCCTTAAATGAGAAGCCCGTGTTTTTCTCCTCGGAGAAGGACAATGTCCTCTTGGAAATAGCCTTCCAATATAACGAGGGTTATGATGAGAAAATTTTCACCTTTGCCAACAACATTAATACCCAGGAAGGTGGAAGCCACCTCTCGGGTTTTCGCGCAGGCCTGACGCGTACACTCAACTCCTATGCGGAGAAAAACCAACTCTGGAAGGACTTAAAAGAGACGCCCACCGGAGAAGACGCGCGCGAGGGGTTGGCCGCTGTTATTTCCGTCAAACTCCCAAGCCCACAATTTGAAGGCCAAACCAAAACCAAACTCGGCAACTCGGAAATAAAGGGTTTGGTAGAGCAAATGGTAAATGAAAAACTGGGGACTTTTTTTGAAGAAAACCCAGCCTATGCCAAAAAAATTGCGGCCAAAGTAGGGGACGCAACCCGGGCGCGCATTGCCGCCAGAAAAGCCCGCGAAACCGTGCGGCGCAAAGGCGCCTTGGATGGTGCCTCTCTGCCCGGAAAGTTGGCGGACTGCCAATCCAGAGACCCTTCTCAAAGTGAAATTTATATTGTTGAGGGGGACTCTGCAGGCGGAAGCGCCAAACAAGGCCGCGACAGGACAAACCAGGCCATTTTGCCGCTGCGCGGAAAAATTTTAAATGTTGAAAAGGCGCGCTTTGAGAAGATGCTTTCCTCTCAGGAAATTATTACGCTGATTACGGCGTTGGGCACGGGCATAGGTCGCGACGACTATAAACCCGACAACCTCCGCTACCACCGCGTTATTTTGATGACGGATGCCGATGTGGACGGAAGCCACATCCGCACCCTCTTGTTGACTTTCTTTTTCAGGCAAATGCCGGAGCTCATTTCCCGGGGGCATATTTATATTGCCCAGCCGCCACTTTATAAAATTACGCACAACAAAAAAGAGCGCTACCTCAAGGATGATGAGGCGAAGAATGACCATCTGCTTTCCATTGCTTCCGAGAGAGCTCAGCTGCTTTTGCCCAACGGCATGTTGACGGGCGAGGCGTTAAAGCTGTTGCTTAAGAAAATTTTGCTCTTCCAAACGCGCCTGGAAAAATTTGCTCGCCTCTCGGATGTGCGCCTTGCGGACGCCCTCTTCCAGGGAAGCCAATGGACGGCCCAAACTCTGCGGGAGGAGGCAGCCGTTTGGAATGAAATAGACAAACTCAAAAACTATTTGGCCCTGTGCTTTCCCGAAGAAAGCTCTTTCAAAGTGGAGGTGCAGGAGGATTTGGAGCATTCCAGCAAAAAGCTGGTGCTTTCGCTGGAGAGGAATGGCAGCGCCAAGAGTTTTATATTGGACAACGCCAAAGTGGCTTCTGCCGAGTTTAATGACTTGGCTGTGTTGGCCAACGCCTGGGAGGTTTTGGGTGCAAGGCCTTTTCGCTTTAAAATTGGAGAAGCGGAAAAGACAGCCAACAATGTGCAAGAGCTGCTCCAACAAGTGTTGGATGATGCGCAAAAGGGTTTAAGCATACAACGCTATAAGGGCCTGGGAGAGATGAACCCTGAGCAACTTTGGGAAACCACCATGGACCCTCAAAAGCGCCGCCTCCTGCAGGTACGCGTTGAAGACGCGGTTGCCAGTGACGAAACCTTCTCCTTGTTGATGGGCGAAGCCGTAGAGCCACGCCGGGAGTTTATAGAGCAAAACGCATTGTCCGCCACCAACCTCGATATTTGAGAAAACAGGCCCAAAAGCCCTCCGCCAGGCGAAAAAGGGAAGGCCTTTCCCTTAAAAGTGCCAGGAGGCCAAGAGTGCTTGCCCCAAGCAGAGGCCGCCGTCATTGGGGGGCAGCTGTTGGGGCAGCAGGGGGTGCAGTCCTTTTTGTTTTAGCCTATATACGAGGGCCTCGCACAGCAGGCGGTTTTGCAGGCAGCCTCCGCCCAGGGCAATGTGCCTAATGCCCCTTTGCAGGGCTGTGGCAAAAGCCCACTCGGCCAAGCCTTTGGCCAGGGCCTCGTGCAGCCACAAAGCCCGAAGGCCTGCCGGGGGCCCCAGTTGGGAGAGCAAACCCAGAAGGCTCAGCGTGTTGTCGGCCTCCAGCTGAAAGCCCTTCAGGGGCCAGGGCACTCCGCTGAGGCTTTGCTCCTCTCGGGTGCCTTCTCCGCGTGTTTGCAGCTGCCATAGGGCCTGGTGGGCCAGGGCCTCCAGCAGCATGGGGGCTTCGGCCTCATAGCGGGCCACCTCACAAAGCCCCAGGAGGTTGGCGGCGGCGTCCAGTTGGCGGCCCAGGGAGGAGGAGAGGGGGGCCAAATGCTTGGCGTGTTTCCATGCTTTCAGCAGGGCAGGGCTCAGCCCATGCGCGGCGCCGGCCGCGAGGGCTTTGTCCTCCTCCCCGAGGGCGACCAGGGCTGCTGCCCCCATGCGCCAAGGCTGAGTGGCGGCCGCATCTCCCCCAAACAGCGGCAAGGGCTTGAGGTGGCCCAGTCGCTCAAAGGCATAGCCGTGGGGCCCTCCCCGCTCAAGCCACAGCAACTCTCCGCCCCAGGGGAGGCCATCCGTGCCCAGGCCGGTGCCATCCAGGGCCAGCCCCAGGAGGGGGCCTGGTAGCTGAGGGTATTCAGCCCACGTAGCGGCGAGGTGGGCCAGGTGGTGTTGTATAGAGAGGCAAGGGAGGCCCGTCTCCTGGGCCCACTGGGTGCTGAAAAAGGTGGGGTGCAAATCCGCCGCGAGGAGTTCGGGTTTGAGGTGGAGCTGCGTGCAGAGGTGCTCTATGTTGTGGCAGAAAGAGTCGCGGGCCTCGGGGCTATCCAAATCCCCGAGGTGTTGGCTGACATAGGCGTGGTTGTTGTGCAGGAGGCAGAAGGTGGCTTTGAGGTGTGCGCCCACGGCGAGGAGGGGTGGCCCTTTCCAGGGCAGGGGCAGGGGTTGGGGCACAAAGCCGCGCGCGCGGCGCAGCATTTGGGGGCTCTCGCCCACCATGTGCATGAGGCTGTCATCCATGCGTATAACAATGGGGCGGTTGTGCAGGGCAAAACAATCGGCCACTCCGGAGAGTTTGGAGAGGGCCTCCCCATTGTCTATAATGAGGGGCTCCCCGCTGAGGTTGGCCGAAGTCATCACCCAGGCGAGGGGGAGGGCCTCCTCCAACCAGGCCAGGGGAGAGGGGGTGTGGCCTTGGGCTTTCCTTATAGGCTGTGCAGCCTCCTGTTGCCCTCTCTTGGTGGCCTCATAAAACAAGGCATAGTGCAAGGGGGTTGAGGGGAGGCAGAGGCCCAGGTGAGAGAGGCCTTGGGCAATGGCTTGGGGGAGGCCGTTGTTTTCGCGTGCGCGCACCAGCACAATGGGGCGTGAGAGGCTTTGCAGCAGGGCCTCTTCGGCCTTGTTCAGCAGCGCATAGCGGTGGGCCGTAGCGAGGTTGGGCACCATAACCGCCAGGGGTTTGGCCTCGCGCATTTTGCGCAGGCGCAGGCGCTTTATGGCGGCCTCGTCATGTGCATTGCAAGCCAGTTGGAAGCCGCCGGCGGCTTTGAGGGCCACAATGCCGCCCGCCTCAATGCAGGCCACAAAGCTGTGGAGGCTGCCCTCCAGGGCAGGGCCGCAGGAGGGGCAGGCCATGGGTTGAGCGTGGAAGCGCCTGTCTGCAGGGTGGGTATACTCTGCGGTACACTCCTTGCACATGGCAAAGTGGGCGAGGGTGGTGTTGGGCCTATCCCAAGGCATGCGCAGGCTAATGCTATAGCGTGGGCCGCAGTGGGTACAGTTGAGGAAAGCATAGAGGTAGCGCCGTGTGTCTGCACGGGGCTTTCCCTTTTGTGGAGGAGAAAACAACTCCTTGAGGCAGGCGTGGCAGACGGCCATATCCGGCCCCACACTCAACAGGGGAGGCACCTCTTGCGTGGAGCTTTGCACGGTGGAGTTTTGCACAGTGGAGCTTTGCACAGTGGAGTTTTGTACAGCAGAGCTGTGCACAGTGGAGCTTTGCAGAATGGAAAAGCCTTTTTTGCGGGGGCTTTGCTGCGAGGCGTTGTCCTCAGGGAGGTTTTCTTCCTCGAGGGGGGGCAATGTTTCTATGGTTATGTTGTCAACGCGGGCCAAAGGCGGGAGGGGTGGCGGCCAGTTTTTTTCCTGCTCCTGTTGGAGGGGGCTCTGTGTTTTTGGTTTTTTTTTCTCCTTCACCTTTGGGTTTGTTTGCACCTTAAGGGGTATAGGGGCGTTGAGGGCCTTGAGGAAGCGGAGCAGCTTGGGTTTTGGCCCTTCAACCTCTATAATGAGGCCTTCTGGGGTGTTATGGACAAAGCCATGGAGGCGCAGGTGTTGTGCCAGGGTATAAACATGGGGGCGAAAGCCTACGCCTTGCACCAAGCCCTTTAGGCACAGGCGCAAGCGCTGCCCTTTTTTCCCCACTTGCCTTTTTTCCCCCTTGGTGGGGGGCCCATGGCCCAGGGGTTTGGGCATCAGCCTTGGCTTTCTGTTATGTGGGCCTCCCTCAAGGCCCAAAGCCACTCCAGCAGAGCCTCTATGCCTTCGCCGGTTTTGGCAGAGAGTGGAAACAGGGGGGTGTTGGGGCACACTTTGCGCAGGTTTGTTTTAAAGGCCTCTATGGAAAGCTCGAGGTGGGGAGCCAAGTCCACCTTGCTGAGTATAACGGCATCGGCCGTGGAGAAGGCGTCGGCATATTTGAGGGGTTTGTCTTCTCCTTCGGGGAGGGAGAGCAAGAGGAGGCGTGCGGTTTCTCCCAAGTCAAAGGCGGCTGGGCATACGAGGTTGCCCACGTTTTCGACGAAGAGGAAGCCTTGGTGGGGCAGCGGCAAGTGTTTGAGGGCGTCGGCCAGTTGGTGGGCATCCAGGTGGCAGCCTTTGCCGGTATTTATTTGCAAAGCCTGTACTCCCGTTTCGCCTATGCGTTGCGCATCCAAGGCCGTGTATTGGTCGGCCTCGACCACTGCCAGAGGGCAGCGGGGTTGGAGCATGGACAACAGCCGTATCAGCAAAGTGGTTTTGCCGGAGCCGGGGGCTGAAAGCCAGTTGAGGGTGGTGGTTTGGGCCTTGGCAAACAAGGCGCGGTTGCGTTGGGCCTCCTCACGGTTTTTGGCCCATATGTCAAGCTCCACGGCAATAATTTTGGCGCGGTGCTCTGCGAGAGGGAGCTCTTGCATGGCTGGGGCGTGCGCAGGGTGCTGCTCATGGGGGTGTAAATGGGCGTGCTCCTCCTCCGGGTGCGTTTTATGCTCCGGGTGGTGGGCATGGGGGTGGGCATGGCCCTCATATAATTCAGTGCTACAACCGCAAATGCCGCACATTATTCCGCCTCCAGGGTTTTGAGCAGAAGGCCTTGGCCCAGGCATGGCCAGCCCTGCTCGTTGTTGCAGGCGGGGCAGGGTTGGCCGTGGTGTTGAATGAGGACGAGGGCCTGGCAAAAGGGACAGGTGGTTTGGGCAGGGGTTTGGGTGAGTTGGAGTTGAGCTTCAGCGCAGGGGGTACCTTGTTTGGCCGAGGCAAAAGCCACGGCCAGGGCCTCGGCATCGACCATGGCGAGGGCCCCCACCTCCACGTGCAAAGCCAAGGCGCGCCGAAGCCCATGGCGCGCCAGGGCCTCATTGGCCAACTCCACCAAATGGAAAGCAAGGCTTGCTTCATGCATAAATGCAGGCATAACACATGCAGGCATCAGGCATGCAGGCATAATACAACTGCACAAAGGCGCACAAAGGGTGCTCGAGGGTGCTCACCTCAGCAAGGGGTTGAGGCATAGCCCCTTGTGTTGAGGCATAGCCCTTGCGTTTAGGCATTGCCAAGGGTTGACAGCTCCATTATAGTTCAAATAATACCAAGCCGGTTTCCACACGGTTGGAATGTGGTGGAATGCCCAAACTTATAAAAAACGGGAATGCCATATATCATATAAAACTTCAGCTGTATATTCCGCACATTGAGTGCTGTTTATGCAGCAAGTTGGGGTGGCTTTAAAAAGAAGAGGTGTTTGTGTTATCAGCGGAAACGCCCGAGAGGCGTGCCTATATAGCTCAGGTTTTATTGGAGCTTTTACGTTTAATGGGGCAAGGAGAAGTCCCTTTGGCTTTTGAGGAGTGGGAGGACGGCCATGTGGCCATAGCGCTGGAGGGTATTGCGGAGGACTCTCCATTAAAAGCGGGGCCCAAGCGCTCGCCTATGCTCAACTCCCTTCAATTTTTACTCAACAAGTTGCTCAAAAGGGAGGAGTTGCCTTTCGGCAAAGTATTTTTGGGGGTTAATGGCTTCCCCAAGCGGCCCTCGCCGGCGGTTTCTGCGAGGGAAGCTTGGGTGGGGCCACCCAAGGTTGTGCATGCGCCTGCTCTGCACAATGGGAAGGCCAGCGTTGAAAACATGCCGCAGCTTTCCCAGTTGGCTTCCACCTTGGCTGAAAAAAGCGTCTGCTGCGGGCGCACTTATGCGGTGTTGTTTTTAAACAAGGCCCAACAGGCCTGCATGCTGCAGGCGGCCTCGGGTGTTGAGGGGCTGCGCCTGCGCACGGAGGGTGAGGCGCATTGGCGACGTTTGGTTTTTGAGCCGAACAAGCCCTCTCCCATGCCCCAAAAAATCCGCATTGCCCTGGACAAAGAGGGGCTTTTCAACAAAAGCCCCCGGGTGCTGGCCATACGCGGCTGAAGGAAGCCGCCCTAGTTTAACTTTGAGGTGCTCTGGCTGGCCCACAGCAGCAGGTGCAGGCTGATGGCCGCCATGCCGCAGCCTATAAAACCCGCCACCACCCAGCTGCGGAAGCGGTGCCTAAACTGACATAAGGCATAATAAATATTATAAAAAGGAATAAGCAAAACCATAAGCCCTGTGCCCAAGCTGCGGCCGAAGGCATGGGCCAAAACCAGGCAAAAGCAGAGGACGCACAGCAGTTTGAGGAAGAGGAGGGCAAGGCTTAGGAGCATGGCCCTCCTTTTGCCATTTCCTGGGTGGGCTGCCAAGTGTGTTGCGAGGCTTGTTGCACTGGGGGGGGCGGTTTTTGGGTGTTGTGTTATATATACGGAATGAGAGCCTTGCAGCGTATTGCACTGTGGTTGCTTTTGGGGGCCTTGTTGGGTTTTGTGTTGGTACTCTTCTGTTACCCCTTTTATGTGGGCTATGCCTCCACCTCCCTGTGGGGGGAAGCGGGGTGCACCTGGGCTGAGTGCGCGGCAGCCACCAGCAAGCACCTGAGGAAAGTGCAGCTTGTGGGTGGGGGGCTTGGCGCCTTGCTTGTGGCCCTGGCCGGCGAGTTGGTGTTATGGCGAAGGAAAGCGAAGAAAAAACAAAAACTTAAAACAGAAAATGCCACCTAGAGTGGGGGGGCTTTGTTTTTTTTTGGCATTTGGCCTTAGGTGTTGGGGGTGCTTGTGTTAGGCTAGGGAGTGGGCGTGCAGGAGGTTGAGGGCCGGAATATGTTTCATCAGTGGGGGAGTCATGTCACCAGAAAAAATATTGGTGTCACCAGAAAAAACATTGGGTGTTGGAGTGTCTCTAGGCGTGCCGGCTTTTGTCGCGGAGGCTGAGGTTGTGTGCAGGGAGGGTTTTGGGGGGAGCAGGCATATGTTGCCCACAACAGGCCCTGCTTTGGCGAGTTTTGGCCGTGGTGTTTTGTCATTGGGGGGTGCCTTGTGCGGGCGGGAGCCTGTCAGTGCCATGCAGGCTCCTCGGCGCGTTATATGGGACAGGGCTGCGTTTGAGGCCTTGTTGCGTGAGGGTGGCTATGAGAAGGCGCTGGAGTTGGTCCGCCGCATGCGGAAGCGCTGGCCTGAGGAGCCCAGCCTTGCGCATGCGCTGGTGCTGTTGGAAAGCCACGTAGAGGGGGGAGACGAAAGCCATGCCGCGTTGCTTTTTGAGGAGGCCTGCCAGGCTTTTTTGCGAGGGGACAAAGAGGTAGCCAAGCGCATGTTTTTAACATGCCGGAGGATGCAGCCCAAGGCATGGCTGGTCCGTTTTAATTTAGGCCGCTTGGGAGGGGAATAGGGTGGTAGCTCCATGTTGGGGGGTGAGGTGGTGTTAAGGGCGGCACCCAAGGAAAGAGGAATGGAGGAGAAAAAATACTTTATTCCGGAGAGGGCACGTTTAGAGGCTTTATTCAGGAGGGGTGGTGTGGTGGCAAGCCCTCAGTTGCTTCAGCGTGCGGCTGCGCGTGTAGGTTGGGTTGCTCCCGCATTTGTCCAGTGGGGAGCCCCAAGGCCGGTGGGGCTCCCTTTGCGTTTTGCGGAGCGGCTGGCGAAGGCTTTTTCTGCGCGAGCGCTTTCCATATTTGATGAGGAGGGTTTGTTGCTCTCGGAATACCCGAAGGGGAAGGGTTTGCCCAGCAAGCTGCCCAGCATGCATTGCCTTTGGCCTCTGCAGTGGAAGTCTCTGGTGGTGGAAATGGCTTCAGGGGAATTTCTCTGTTGGGTGGCCGGTGGAGCCTTGGGGCAAGTATGGCGGGTGGGGCTTTTGGTGCAAGAGAGGTTGAGTGCGCGGCAGGTGGAGCATTTGCGCCTCAAGCTGTCTCTCTTGCAGGAGGAGCAGGTGTGAGTGTTGAAAAACTGAAAGGTATTGTACAACACATACCCCACCTCCATTTTGGTTTTGTCTTCGCCATGCCAGAGGGCATTATTGTGGATTTTTGGGCATTTCCAGAGCCCACAACCGCATTGGAGGTTTTGGCCAAGGCCTTGGTGGAGCTTGCCGTTTGTACCCAGGCTTCGGGGGAGTTGCTGGGCAAAGGCCCCCCCGTGTTGCTGGTGGAGGGGGGAATACACTTGTGTGGTTGCGAGGTGGATGAGCGCCGTTTCCTCATGTTGGGTTTTTTCTCAGAGGCACCCTTGGGTTTGGTGCGCCACTGCACTTTGCGCGTGGTTGAGGGCATGCGCAACCCCGCCGAAGCCCCCTCTCCTGCCCAGGGGGAGACGGGCGAAAGGGGCGAGCCACCACAAAACCCAAGCAACGCCCCGCACCTTTAAACCCCTTGCCCCCCCGTGCAGCGGCCTTTGCCCTCTGCTTGGGTCTAAATACCCAGGGCTTTGGCAAAGCCGCCGTTATAGGCCTCGCTGAGTTGGGCTATGGGCAAGTTGAGCGTACCCTCTATGCAGAGTTGTTGTCCTGTGGTTTCTCCCAGGTGCCAGCAAGGCAGGGCATGGCTTTGGCACAAGGCCTCGAGTGCGGCCCGTTTGGTGGGGTGGCAGCTTACCAAGGCGCGTGAGGGGGCTTCGCCAAACAGCAGCTGGGTGAGGGAGAGTTTGCCCTGTGGGGGCAATTGCAGCCGCGCACCCAGGGGCTTTTCTTTGTCGGCGACGCAGCACTCAGCCAGTGTAACGAGGAAGCCACCTTCGGCCATGTCATGGGTTGAGGAGAGCAGGCCTTCTCTCACGGCCTGGCGCAGCACGTGTTGGAGGGCTTTTTCCAGCTTCCAATCCAAGGGAGCCAGCTTTCCGCCGGCGCTTTGGGCGTGTGTCCATTGCAGCCAGGCGCTGGCCCCCAGGGCCCCTGTTATGGGGCCAAGCCACAGCAGGCTGTCCCCCTCTTGTTTAAAGGCCATGCCTGTGGTTTGGGCCACGTCCGGCACCAGGCCCACAGCGGCTACAATGGGGGTGGGGAAAATGGCCTTGCCATCGGTTTCATTAAAGAGGCTGACATTGCCTGAAATGACGGGCACTTCCAGGGCTTCGCAGGCTTTGGCCATGCCTGAAATGGCTTCTGAAATTTCCCACATAATTTCGGGGTTTTCGGGGCTGCCAAAGTTAAGGCAATCGCTCAGGCCCAAGGGGGTTGCGCCCACGCAGGCGAGGTTGCGGGTACATTCGGCGACGGCTTGTTGTGCGCCCTCAAAGGGGTCGGCATAAACGTGCCGTGCGTTGCAGTCTATGGAAATGGCCAGGCCTTTGGAGGCGTGCCGCACGCGCACCAGTGCTGCGTCGGCCTTGCCGGCGTCCAGCACGGTGCCAAGGCCTGCGCCCGAGTCAAACTGGCTATAGAGCCAGGCCTTGTCCGCAATGGAGGGTGTAGCCAGCAGGCCCAAGAGGGTTTGCTCCACGGGTTTGGAGGGGAGCGCGTCCACAGGGAGGGCCCACTCTGTGTCCAGGCGTGAGGGCCTTTGGGTAGGGCGCTCCAGCAGGGGTGCGCCGGTGGTGAGGGGGGCAATGGGCAAATCCGCCACCACCGTACCGGCTTCGCGTATAACGACGCGCCCTGAGTCCGTCACATGCCCCACCACGGCGGCCTCAAGCCCCCATTTGGCGCAAACCTCGAGCACCTGGGTGGTGTGTGTTTGTTTGGCCACCATCAGCATGCGCTCCTGGCTTTCGGAAAGCATAATTTCATAAGCTGACATACCGGGTTGGCGCAGGGGCACCTGGGAGAGCTCCAACACCAGGCCGCTGCCGGCGCGGGAGGCCATTTCAATGGAGGAGGAGGTGAGGCCTGCCGCGCCCATGTCCTGAATGCCGACCAGCGCGTCGGTTTGGAATAACTCCAGGCAGGCTTCCATGAGCATTTTTTCGACGAAGGGGTCGCCGGCTTGCACGGTGGGGGTGTTTTCTGCGCCTTTTTCGCCAAACTCGGCGGAGGCCATGGTGGCGCCGTGTATGCCGTCGGCGCCTGTTTTGGCACCCACATAAAGCAGGGCGTTGCCCACGCCTGAAGCTGTGCCTTTAAAAATATTGTCAGCGCGGAGCAGGCCGAGGACGAAGGCGTTAATGAGGCAGTTGCCGTTATAGCTGGCATCAAAGCTCAACTCTCCGCCCACGCAGGGCAAGCCCATGGTGTTGGCATAAAAGGACATGCCAGCGGCGGAGCCTTTGAGGAGGGAGGCTGTTTTGGGGTGTTCCGGCGTACCAAAGCGCAGGGAGCTCATGGCCGCAATGGGGGTAGCCCCCATGGTAAAAATATCCCTCACGAGGCCACCTACACCGGTAGCAGAGCCTTGGAAGGGCTCCACATAAGAGGGGTGGTTGTGGGACTCCAGCTTAAAGGCCACCGCATCCCCGTCACCAATGGACACCACCCCTGCGTTTTCCCCGGGGCCCACCAACACCTGCGGTGCCTGTGTGGGGAAGCGTTTCAGCAATTTTTTTGAGGATTTATAGCAGCAATGCTCACTCCACAGCACGGAGAAGAGGCCCAACTCCAGCAGGTTAGGCTCCCTGCCTATTTGTTGTATAATGCTGGCATATTCTTCTTGAGTCAGCCCGTGTTGGGCGAGGGTTTGAGGGGAATGCTTCACGGTTTTTTCTCCTTAGGGGTTGCCGTTAGGGGAGGCAGTATTTTGGGAGGCAGTGTTGAGGGAGGCGGCACCACGTGTATACCATCATCAAGGGCAATACGTCCGGCGGCGTGGAAGAAGGCGCCCCACAAGGCTTTGCGGTGCTCTGCGGGGCTGAGTTTTCCGGACATTTCCAAGGTAGCGCCCACATAGCGCAGTGTCAGTTTGCCTGGGCCGAGGCTTTGCTCCAGGGCATGGTGTATTTCCTTCAGCTGGGAGGCCAGGGTTTCGGTTTCAAACACCAACTCCAACTCCTTGGCCAGCCACCCGGGTTGCATGAGCAAAAACAGCAGGGCTTTGCGGCAAGCCTCGGTGTCTACGTTGCCTGAAATTTTGGGCAGTGTATGGGTTTGGAAGAGGAGTTTGGGGCAGGCCTGTTGAGCTTCCACCAGGGGGTTGGCGCCGGGGTTATGGGCGGCAGTAGCGGTGGTGTTTTGTGCGGGTTTTGGGGGGGAGGCGTGCTCAACCCTCAGGCGCCATATGCCCATTTTGCCTTCGGCATAAACCAACACCAAGGCCATACCGGGTTTTTTGGCTTCCAGCAAAACCTCTTGGGTTTCAAAAAGCTCAGCGGTGGCAATGGAAGGCTCGTCCACCTCCAGCCACTCGGCTGCGGGCAATTTAACAAAGCGGGTTTGGCCTTCTTTCAGCAAAAACTCCATGTCCACGGGCCAGGCCCATGAGGGAGAGGGGAGCAGGCACCACAGCAGGGCCAGCAGCCAAGCCGCGCCTGGGTGGAATAGAGGCTTAAGGTGCTGTGGTGGCGAGGGTATATGCATAGGCCACCTACAAGGCCCAGGAAAACAGGGAGGCCAACAGTTTTGCGCCGTCGGCCTCTGCATGGCGCTCGGGAATGGGCAGCATGCCCAAAACATTGCCCGCTGTGTTGCTTATGGCGGCAATGCCGCTGTGGGAGAAGGCATTTTCCTCGGCAAAGCGCATGGCCACCTGGGGTTGGGGGTTATGGCCTGGGGGGCATACATAGTTGGCGTTATAGCTGGCCATATGGAGTTTCAGTTTCCCCTGGGGGAGTGGCCATGGAGCTGAAGGGGCGGCAGGGGCCATGTGGCAGCTTATTTCTGTGGAGAGGAAGCGTGTACTCATATTGGGCAGGAGTGCGCCTGGCAGGAGTTTCAGTTCCGTCAACAGGGCAAAACCATCTCCTATGCCCAATGTGCGGCCGCCTTGGAGGGCAAAGTCCGCAATGGCTTTGGCCAGAGGTGTATGGGCGGCCAGGGCGCCGGGACGGAAATAGCCGCCAAAACTCATGGGGAAAGGGAGTATAATGGCCTGGCAAGCCGCCAGGTTGCACTCCATATGCCCCAATATGTGGGTGGCCAGCCCCAGGCGTTGGAGGGCGAAGGCCAAGTCCGGGTGGGGTTGTCCTCCGGGGAAAAGCGCAATGCCTATACGCTTCATGGGAGGGCCTCTATGCTGCCTATTTCCACGGCTTCGTTAACCAGCAGCTTTTCGCACATGAGGCGAGTGCGCTGCAAAGCCACCTCTTGGTTTTGCTCCTCCAGCTCCAACTCTACCACTTTGCCCACGTGCACGGCTTCTACTTCGTCGAAGCCAAGTTGGTGCAATCCCTTCTTCAAAACCAGTCCTTGTGGATCCAAAACACCATTTTTTAGGGCAACAACAACACGAATGCGCATACAGCACCTTTTTAGTTTAAAACGGGGAAAGCATGCCCAATTGGCTTTTTATTTCCATCAGCTTCTTCTTCATCCTCTTGCGTAGCCTGTTGGGCGCCGCTGAAACAGGCTTATATGGCATCTCGGACTTGCGTGCACGAGAGTTGCTGCAGCTTTTTCCTAAACAGGGGAAACGCCTCTGGCTTTGCAAGGTGGGCCGGGAGAAGACGGCCTCTTCTGTGCGTTTTGGCATGGTGCTTTCCAATGTTTTGGCGGCCTTTCTCATGGCTGTTGTGGTTATGCGGCATGCCCAGCCCATGGCCATGGAGTTGGAGGCGTTTTATGCCCAAAGCCCTGGGTGGGTGCTGTGGTTGTTAAGCAACATGGAATGGGTGTTGGGGGGCATAACGGTGCTGCTCAGCGCTTTGTTGGCGACGGCTGTTGAAACCAGCCTGCGTGCGGCTGCCATGGCCAAGCCTGAAGCCTGGGCCAAGGCGCTTTCGGGCTTCATTCGTTTTGCCAGCATTTCGCTTTCTCCTTTGGTGGGCATGGTGGCAGGCCCTTTAAATGTGCTCCTGGGGCCCATGGGGCTTAAGGCCAGTTTTGAGGCCCCCCCGCTCCCTTTGGAGGATTTGGAAAAACTTTTGGCTGCCCAGGCGGCCAAAAACGAGGTTGACAAGGTGGCGCCGGAGCTCATCCACTCCATTTTTGAGTTGTCCGACAAGCGTTGCCGCGAGGTAATGGTGCCCAGGACGGATGTTGTTTCTGTGGAGTTGCATGCCTCTATAGAAGAAATACTCCAAATACTCTCAGACAAAAACCACTCACGCATGCCCGTCCTCAGTGAGGATGAGGAGAGCATTCTCGGCATTTTGCATGTGAGGGATTTGCTGCCTCTCATTCATGCGCCGGAGGGGATTGTTTTGCGGGAGATGGTGCGCCCTGCTGTTTATGTACCGTGGTTTAAGCCCGTTGGGGATTTGCTGCGCGACATGCAAAAGCAGCGTATACACATGGCGGTGGTGGTGGACGAGTATGGCAGCTTCATCGGCATTGTGACGCTGGAGGACATTCTCCGGGAAATTGTGGGGGACATTGGCGACGAGTTTGAGGAGGATGAAAAATCCATAGAGAGGATGCATGACGGAAGTTTTTTGGTGGAGGCCACTTTAGCTCCCGAGGAGTTTGCCCAACATTTTGGCGTAGAGTTGCCTTCGGGAGACTTTGAGACGCTGGGCGGCTACCTCAGTTGGGCCGCGGGTGCCTTGCCTGAAATAGGTGACAAGTTTGCACTGGGCAACCTCAGCCTGGTTGTACACGCGAAAGAGGGGCCGCGCATAGAGCGCATTCGTGTTTTTCGCCCCAGGGGAAGCTCCTTCGCCAACCTTCCACCCGCACCCCTGCCCCCCGCGGACGACCCGGGCATACCGAGTTGAGTGGCTTGGCGCTCGAAAGCAACGCGGAGCTCTGCACATGGCCCCGTGGGAAAAGCTCAATGCGGGTGTGCAGTATGTAGAGTGCAGCCAATGGCAGCACTTGTTTTGGGCAAGCCTTTTAAATATATTGCGAGGGGTTTTTAAGGGTGCTTCCTTGTCCACATTTTGAAAGGAAGCCGTGGAGATGAAGGAGCATAAACATGAGCAGGTGGAGTGGTTTTTTGGCTTTAAGTTGTCTGTTGGCTTTCATTGTCCCTCAAGTGGGGGTGGCGCAAGGCGTTATTTATAGGGATCCAAAGGATTATGAGGGATTCCCCGGCCTCATCCGCAGGCAGGGGGAGAATAATAGGCAACTGATGCAGAGCTATTTCGCTCTTCAAGAACAGGCGCAATTCCTTCGGCAGATACAAGCCTTGCACGACGCTCAGCAAGCCACCCAAGGCCAAAAAGCACCACCGCCCTATGTACAAGCGCGCCACCAATATAAACCCAGCCCCAACTCCACCGCGGTGGAGCAATTTATCCAAACTTTAAATGTGGAAGAAGCCAAAGCGGCCGAGTTGAAAGCCGCGCTGACTTTGGGCATGCAAGCTTTAATGGCCGAGGCGAAAAAACTGGGCCGTCATGAAAACTTAAGTTTTTCTGCCGCTGTTTTGTTGGGCTCTTCCCATCTGATCCTCCATGGAGAGGAGTTGGGGGCGGCAAGGTTCCAAGCCCTGGTCCAAATGTTGGATCAATTTTTTGGAAGAAACCCCAAGTTGGACAATGCCAAGGATGCCGACAAACAAAAACTCTCTGAAGGCTTCCAGCTCTCTTCCCTTCTGCTCCTTGCGGCCTACCAACATGCCGTAGCAACGCAGGATGCCAAAGCCATTGAGGAGGCAAAGCTTGGGGCAAAACAACTCCTCAAGGCGCTGGGGATGGAGGAGAAAGACTTCAAACTCTTAATTGAAAAAACAGCTGCATAAAGTGGTTTATTTTTTTAATTTTTCCCCTCCGGGGGGGGGAGTCGCCTTCGGCGAAGGGTTTTTTTGCCCTCACGGGCAGAGGTTGTTTTGCAGAGGGGGCCTGCGGCCCGGCTATTTTCAAAGGAAAAAGTTTTTTTTGTGGGGGGTTTTTGTTTTTTCCCCTCCGGGGAGGGGGAGTCGCCTTCGGCGAAGGGTTTTTTCGCTTTCAGCGAGAGGAGGTTTCGCCTCCCGGCGAGTCACTTTTTTTGTCTGGACAAAAAAAGTAACCAAAAAAAG
>WRKR01000040.1 GCA_009782175.1 Cystobacterineae bacterium | reverse complement strand
GACACTAATATTCGCCGCCGCCGACGGGGCAAAAGTAGTTGGTGCAGCAAGGAAGGAGCTAGGAAGCAACCGACGATGAGCCCCGCAGGGCCCTCGGAGAGTGGCTTTTTTTGGTTACTTTTTTTGTTCAGACAAAAAAAGTGACTTGCCGAAGGCAAGGTGCGCCCGCAGGGCGAAATGAGCCGGGCCGCAGGCCCACTCTGAAAAACAACCCCGCCCGGGAGGGCAAATAAACCCCTTCGCCGAAGGCGACTCCCCCCCCCCGGAGGGGAAAAAATAAACCCAAAAACAAAATTTTAATTATACACAGAATTGAGGGGCACCCCTTGGACCGCTCTTAGAGCACTTCAAAGTGGAACCGCTCTAAGCCCAAAAAGGGTATTTCCTATTCCTCCTGGGGTAGATTGAGCTCCTCAAAAGGGCCATTCTCTTGGCGCTTTAAATACCAATTCTTATTTTCCCAAACAAAATAACTTCTAACAAGAGCAGTTTGCTCGTTAATATGTGGCAGGCGAAACCAGAACAGGCGAGAAGTGCACACAGCAGTTTTGCCATCTGGCAAAAGCTCTGCCTCTTCCAGCTCATAGTCGGTAATACTCAAGTTGTTGATGTCGTTGTTTTGAAAGCGGGCATTGAGGAAGAGGGTTTGTTGTTCGGGGTGCAACAGTTTTGAAGCTGCGGAGAAGTCTTTCCAACGGATGGCCTGGTGGAATTTTTCAAGGCGTGGTTTGAGGGTAGAAAGCTTCGCAGCATGTTGGTTACAGGCTGTGAGGAGGACAAGAAAGAAGAGAGCAAAGGTGCTATATTTCATTAGAGGCAACGGCTATTCAATTGATGGTTAAATAATACATACGGCGATGAATTCATCAGCAACAGAGAGATATGAAGAGTTTATGCAAAAACACCCTGACGCGCTTGCTTTTGTTGAACATGCCAAAGCTTTGCTTGAAGAGCGTGCCTTTGAGCAAGCCATAGAGCTGTGTCGCCAGGGTGTTGAAGAGCACCCCACCTCCATTGTGGGGCGTGTTTTGTGGGGCAAGGCTTTGGTGCGCCTTGGAAAGCCCGCGGATGCGATGCAGGAATTTGAAGCGGCCATTGCCATAGACCGAGAAAACCCTCGCGTCTATGGCTTGGTGGCAGAAGTGTTTATAGAAAACAAACTCTTTCGTTCCGCTTTGCCCATGTTGCGCAAGGCCTGCAGTTTGGAGCCTGAAAACCCCAATTTCAGGCTCTATTTGGAATATACCCAGAAGGCTTTGGCGGGAGAATCTCTCCCTGAGTTTATCAGCCTGCTCAGCTGGACAGAGTTTGAAGAAGCGCCACCCCCCACAGAAGCAGAGGTGGATGATGATGGGCCTACCCAAAGTGTAGACCCAGAGCTGGACGAGGATGGGCCTACCCAAGCTTTTAAAGTGGAGCATGAGGAAGACGAGGCGTTTGAAGAAGAGGAAGAAGAGGAAGAGGAAGCAGAGGTGATAACGGAGCAGCATTCGCCTGTCTCCTCCTCCTCGCAGCGTTGGAAGGACAATGGCCGCGGAGGGCTGGTTGCGCATATTCCCGCGCGCCAGCCAGAGGCCAAAGAGGCCGCGCCCAGCGCTCAAGCGAGGCGGACTTCTGCTCAAGTTATGCAGACTTCCTCAAGGCCTTTGAAGTCTGTCACGTTGACCATGCTGGAAGCCTTGCCGGATTTGCCGCAAGAGCAGAAGGCGCCCATTGTCAGCACAACAGCTCAGGCCTATGTTGCAGAGCGCGAAGGGCAGGCCTATGAGCACAAACTCAAGGAGGAGTTGGAGGCGAAGGAGAAGCGCAAAACTTTTTTGAAAAAATGGGTGACAGGTATACGTGGGGCCTTTGTTTTTTCAGGGTTGGTTGTGGTGTTGGCTGTTGCGGGTTTTTTGGTTTCCTATGGTTGGGCTGAAAACAGGCAAGCTTTGATGACGGAGCATTTGGTGAAAGCCCGACGCTCTATTAACTTGGATATGCAGGCCAACTATGAGTTGGCTCTGGAGTCCCTCAACAGCGTGTTGGCACTGGAGGGCGCCAACCTGGAGGCCTGGTCGCTCAAGGCTTTGGTGCATGCGCGGCGCTTTCAGGAGTTTGGAGGAGCCCCCCAGGAGAAAGAAGCAGCGCTCCAAGCCATTGAGCAAGAGGGTGTGCGGCAGTTTTCTCCCAACACAGCCTTGTTGGTGGATGCCATTGTGGGCCCCCAAGCAGAGCGCGAAAAGGCGGCGCGAAACATTCTCGCCTCAAAAGAATTGTCCTCAGACATTCAAAGCGAAGCAGGCTGGTTGTTGCTTGCAGAAAACAAGCCTGAAGAAGCCCTGGCGCGTTTTAACCATGCCGTGCAGTTGTTTGCCACAAACGTGCGCGCGTTGATAGGCCTCTCTGAAACCTATTTGGCTTTGAGAGAGGATGACCATGCCTACCAAATACTCAATACGCCGGCTTTGACGAACAATGCCGCAGAACACCCCTTGCGTATTTTGGGCTTGGCACGTGCACGCCTGGAGTTGAATAGAGAAATGGAAGCTTCTCTCCGGCAGATGGAGTTGCTTAGCCCGGAGACGGGTTTGCCTCATGAGTGGAGAATGCAGCGCGAGCGTGTTTATGGGTTGTTGTTGTCCGCGCTGGGGAATGAGGACAAGGCCATTGTTGTTTTGGAGCAGGGAAAGCGGCTTTTTGAGGCGAATACCTTTGAGTTTGGGTTGGATTTGGGAGACGTTTATTTGAGAGCCGGCCAAGTGTTGTCGGCCCAAAAACAATTTGAAGAAGCACTCAAACAACGCCCCAACTCCCTTGAAGCCAAAGAAAAGCTTGCCAAGGTTTTGGTTTCCCGGGGACAAGCCGATGAAATATTAAAGAAGGTTTCGCCTGACTCTGACGAGTTGGTTTTTGCGCGCGCCTGGGCGTTGATGCGGCTGGGGGATTGGAAGAAATTGCGGGAAGAGTTGGACAAAACCAAAGTGAAGAAGAAATATACCTCCAGGGCCCTTGCGTTTTTGGCCATGGCGGATATGGCTGAAAACAATGTGCCCAAGGCGCGCTCCAACCTGGAAGCCGCTTTGAAAAACCTGCAAAGAAGCCAAGAAAAAGCCCCCCTGCAGCTTGCTTTGGCCCATGTGTTGATGAGCAGCGCACCCGAGGAAGCAAAAGCTTTGCTGCAAGCGGCTGTTGCTGAGCCCATTGCTGAAGAAGCCGCATGTGTTTTGGCAAAGCTGTTGATGGAGGAAGGCCATTTGGCGCAAGCCAACAGCGAGCTCCAAAAAGCCCTCCAGAGAAATGGCTCTCTCACTTGCGTCAGAAGCTTGTCCATTGCTGTGCTTGGAGAGCTGGGGCAATTTGAGGATACCTATGCAGAGGCTTTGCAATGGACTGAAGACGACGCACAGGCCATGGAGGCCTGGCAAGCCTTGTCTCTTGCGGCCATGCGCTTGGGCAAAGCCGATGAGGCCCTCAAGGCAGCGGAAAAAGCACTGTCCTTTGAGAAGGAAAACATTCGCTCCTTAAGGTTGAAAGCAGAGGCTTTGTTTGCTTTGGGGCGACCCATGGATGCCATGGGCCTTTTAAAGCGAGCCAACGAGAAAAACCCTAGAGACGCGGATACTTTTTGCTCCGTTGGCATGGGCTTTTTCCGACAAAATGACATGAATAATGCTCAAATATTTTTTGAGACAGCACTCAAAAATGCCCCCCACTCCATTTGCGGAACCGTGGGCTTTTGGCTTGCACAGCCGCCCTCTTCCAAACTGGTGGCGGAAATGGCCTCAAAAGCACCTGCCATTAAACCTGCATGGGAGAGGAGCATTGCACTGGCCGCATGGGCAAATGCCCAATGGAGTATGGGCTCTCTCACTCAGGCCAGCCAGACGGCGGAGAAGGCTTTGCTTACGGCGCCTTCCTTGGCCATGGCGCAATGGGTTTTTGGCAAAGTGGCTGCACACAACAAACGAGAGCAAGAGGCTGTGCTTGCGCTTCGGCGAGCCATACAGCTTGAGCCCGCCTGGGCAGAGCCTTATGTGCTTTTGGCGGACTTGCTCGCCAAAAGGCCGGAAACGGTGGAACAAGCCATGGTCTCCTATAGAAACTTCCTGAAGCTTAACAAAAACAGGGATGCTCAAAAGCTTGTTGAAAAGAAACTCCAAGCCCTGAGGCAATAGTGCATTGTGGCTCGTTCAGAACAAGCAAGCTTTGGTTATTTTTTAAGCATAAGCCTTCGCAATGCGGCTTGGTTGTTATGTGGCTATTGGGTGACAGCCATTGCCCTGGAGCTGCTTTCTAAGCATAGGCCCTTGCTGATGGCGCTCAGAGTGCTGGAGCATTTCCCTGAGAAGGTTTTGCAAATTGTAGGGCTTTGGACACCGCTGAAAGAAGCTTTTTTGGGGGGAGGCCTTTCCATTATGCAGCTGCGCCTTGTTTATGGTGCAGCCGTATGCCTGGGCCTCGTGGCTTTGTCCCTTGCCACAGGGCTATGCCTTTGGCTTCTCCAGCGCATTTTGAGGTTGTGGGCTTCCCCCTATTAAAAAACGGTTGAAAGCCTTCCCCTGTGCCCCAAGCCAAGCACCCCTTGGGGGTTTGGCTTATAGTTATGGCTAGCTCCATGAAAGTTTCGAATTTATGGACAAAACCTGTTTTTTCTCAGCTTAATTTTACACCAATGCTGTTAGGTTCAGCCGCGCCGAAAACTCCCCTTGGGAGGGGGTGTTGGGCACTGAATAACAAACACACTGAACAACAAACAACAAAAGCTCTAGCAACAATAAAGGGAACAAACATGGCAATGATGAAGGCAGCCGTTTTTATTGAGCCTGGTCGTATTGAGCTGGTAGACAAACCCATTCCGGATGTTGGACACAACGATGCGTTGATGCGCATTACGACGACAACCATTTGTGGAACCGACGTGCACATTCTCAAAGGAGAATACCCTGTCGCCAAAGGTTTGACGATTGGACACGAGCCTGTGGGTGTCATCGCAAAGCTCGGCAAAGGTGTGGAGGGCTATAAAGAAGGGCAGCGTGTTATTGCGGGCGCCATTTGCCCCAGCTTCACCTCCTATGCGAGCCAGGCGGGCTCTCCCTCGCAAGACGGTTTGCATGGTGGGCACGGCTATAAGGCCACAGGGGGTTGGCGTTTTGGAAACATTATTGACGGCACCCAAGCCGAATATGTGTTGGTTCCGGATGCGCAGGCCAACCTGGCGCCCATTCCTGACGGGCTGACGGATGAGCAGGTGCTCATGTGTCCGGACATTATGTCCACCGGTTTTGCGGGTGCAGAAACCGGCAAAATTAAAATTGGCGACACGGTGGCTGTGTTTGCACAAGGCCCCATTGGTTTGTGCGCGACAGCGGGTGCAAAGCTGATGGGGGCGACCACCATTTTTGCGGTGGACGGCATTGAGAAGCGGCTGACCATTGCCCGCCACATGGGTGCGGATGTGACGGTTAACTTCAAAAACGTCAACCCGGTGGAAGAGATTTTGCGCTTGACGAATGGGCGCGGTGTGGATGTGGCGATTGAGGCCCTGGGTTTGCAGTCAACGTTTGAGTCTGCCTTGCGCGTCATAAGGCCGGGTGGCGTTTTGTCGAGCCTTGGCGTCTATTCGGCGGACTTGAGAATTCCTTTGGATGCCTATGGTGCGGGTTTGGCAGAAAAGCAGATTGTGTCTTCTCTGTGCCCGGGAGGCAAGGAGCGCATGCGTCGCCTGTTGGATGTTGTCTCCTCCAAGCGTGTGGACTTGTCTGTACTCGTGACGCATACGCACAAGCTGGACGACATTGTCGAAGCCTATGAGTTGTTTGCAAACCAGCGCGACGGCGTGTTGAAAATTGCCATCAAGCCCTGAAAGCAACCCCCATAAAAAACTTTTGTCCACAACAAGCCTTTCTCCCCTCAGCCCAACTGTGGGCTTGGGGGAGGAGGTTTTTTTTTTGAGGTGGTGTCAAACCTCAGCGTACAACGCCATGGTTGTGGCCTGTTTTGCGAGCCTTAAAAAAAACAACCCCGCCTGCATGAGCAAGCGGGGTTTGGGGTGGGTGGAGGCTGTTAAAACTCGCTGCTGCCTACGCGTTGTTTGCCTGCATTTTTCAAGCTTGCTTGGGCGGCGGAGAGGCGTGCAATGGGCACGCGGAAGGGGGAGCAGCTGACATAGTCCAGGCCCACACTCTCGAAGAAGAAAATGGAGGCCGGGTCCCCGCCGTGTTCCCCGCAAATGCCTAGCTTTATGTGGGGGCGCGTTTTGCGTCCTTTTTGGCAGGCCATGTCTACAAGTGCGCCTACGCCTTCGGTGTCCAGGGTTTGGAAGGGGTCCTTCTTCACAATGCCTGTCTCCTCATAGGCCGGCAAAAACCTGCCGGCGTCGTCGCGGGAAAGTCCCCAGGTGGTTTGCGTCAGGTCGTTGGTGCCGAAGCTGAAAAATTCGGCTTCCTTCGCGAGGGAGTCCGCTCGCAACGCAGCGCGTGGAAGCTCAATCATCGTCCCATAGAGGTATTCAAGTTTGAGTTTTTGCTCTGCAAACACTTGGGTGGCCACCTCTTCCACTATTTCCTTGCAAAGGCTGAGCTCTTGCACGGTGGCGGACAAGGGGATCATAATTTCAGGCACCACCTTCTCTTTCCCCTCTTTTTGCACCAGGCAGGCTGCTTCCAAAATGGCGCGCACCTGCATGGCATAAATTTCAGGGTAGGTGATGGCCAGGCGCACGCCGCGGTGGCCCAACATGGGGTTTAACTCGTGGCGCTCATCCGCACGCCGCTTCAAATCCGCAATACCCAGCCCTGTGGCTTTTGCCAAAGCCGCAAACTGTGCTTCGTCCGTGGGCAAAAACTCGTGCAGCGGTGGATCCAACAAGCGGATGGTGACGGGCATGCCGGCCATCTGTTTGAAAAGCGCCACAAAGTCAGCGCGCTGCAGCGGCAACAATTTGGCAAGCGCCACCTCGCGCTCTGCTTTTGTATCCGCCACAATCATCTCCCGCATGAGTGGCACCCTGTCTTCTTCAAAAAACATATGCTCTGTGCGGCAAAGGCCTATGCCTTCGGCGCCAAAGTCCATGGCCACCTTCGCCTCAGAGGCTTTGTCCGCATTGGTGCGGATGCGCATGCGCCTAAACGCGTCGGCCCACGCCATCAACTCGTCAAAATGCACTCCCGTTTGCGCGCCTGTCATGGGTACCTCCCCGGCATAGACGGCGCCGCCCTTGTCGTCCACAGAGAGGGTTAGCTTGTCTCCCTCCTTGAGGACAACCGTCTTCTCCACATGCCCATCCTTCGCATACATGGAAATGGTGGCTGTCCTCTGGGCATAATCAATGTCCATAGCGGAACAGCCCACAATGCAGCATTTTCCAATAACGCGTGCAACAACAGCCGCGTGGCTCGTCATGCCGCCGCGCGCGGTGAGTATGCCCACGGAGGCCTTCATGCCGTGAATGTCTTCAGGCGAGGTTTCTCGGCGCACCAGAATGACGTTTTTGCCCTCGCCGGACATGCGCGCGGCCTCATTGGCGGAAAAAGCAATATGGCCACAAGCGGCGCCGGGGCCAGCGGGCAAGCCTTTGGCAAGCAAAGTTTTGGGAGCTTCGGGGCTGACGGCCGGGTGCAGCAACTCGTCCAACTTGTGAGGGGGGACGCGCAGCACGGCCTCTTGCTTGGAAATGAGGCCTTCGTGCACCATTTCCACGGCCAGGCGCACGGAGGCACGGCCTGAGCGCCCGCCTACGCGGCATTGCAGCAAATAGAGTTTGTTTTTCTGGATGGTAAACTCAATGTCCAACATGTCGCGGTAGTGCTTTTCGAGGAGTTGGTAAATGCGTACCAGCTCCGTATAGCAAGCGGACATTTTCACCTCCAGGGCCTCCTCCCCGCCGGCTTTCTTCGTCACGTTGAAGGGCGTGCGCGTGCCTGCCACCACATCTTCGCCCTGGGCATTGGGCAGCCACTCGCCGAAAAATTCGCGCTCGCCGGTGCGCGGGTCTCTGGTGAAGCAAACGCCTGTGGCAGAGTCCTCACTCAAGTTGCCAAACACCATGGCCTGCACGTTGCAGGCGGTGCCCCACTCGTCGGGAATTTGGTTCATGCGTCTATAGGCAATGGCGCGCTCGTTGTTCCAGGACTTAAACACGGCGCCAATGGCTCCCCACAGCTGCTCTTTGGGCTCTGTGGGGAATGGTTTTTTGAGTTTGGCCTCTACAATGGCCAGGGAGCGTTTGACCAGCTCCTTCAAGTCATCCGCGGAAAGCGCATTGTCGGGCACCGCTTGTTTCAGCTCTTCCGGGTTCATCTTTTCCAGGGCAAGCCCTTTGTTTTTGGCCACACCGCGGCGGAGCTCATCCAACTCTTTTTCAAAATGCTCTTTGGAGACGCCCAGGACGACGTCGGAATACATGGCAATAAAACGGCGGTAGGCATCATAGGCGAAGTGGGGGTTGTTGGTTTCCTTGGCCAGGGCCTGGGCAATTTCTTCATTAAGCCCCAGGTTGAGAATGGTATCCATCATCCCCGGCATGGAGGCCCTTGCCCCGGAGCGCACACTCAACAACAGGGGGGCGTTGGCTTTGCCAAAGTTGCGGCCCACTTCTTTTTCCATGCGTGCAAGGGCTGCTTCTGCTTGTGCTTTAACGCTGTCAGGGAGTTTTGCTTCTTTGGCATAGTGCAAGCATACTTCCGTCGTCAGCGTAAACCCCGGGGGGACGGGAATTCCCAAATTAATCATCTCCGCCAGGTTGGCACCTTTGCCTCCCAACAAGCTGCTCATGGAGCTATCGCCATCAGCCTTTGGGGCACCAAAATAATAACAGTCTTTAGACATATTCGGTTTTTCTCTCTTGGGTTGAAGCCATCAACAAATTGTGTACAAAACGCCGGGAGACAAAGCCCTCAAAGCCTTGCCCTCAAAGCCTTCTCAGGCGGGCCCACCATGCCGCAAAACAAAAAAAAGACAACGCCTATGGCGCGTCGAAGCGCTCTATTCATTTTTTCTTATTGGGGCTTCCACCCTCAAAAGGCCATATTGAGCAGCCAAGGCCATGTTGAGGAGAAAAGGCCATGTTGAGGAGAAAAAACAAGAGGGGGGCAGCCAAGGCCATGGTGTATGCCTGAGGCAGACATGGTTTTTTTTCCAAAAGCCCTCATAATGGCGTTTGTTGGGTGTGGAGGCGAGGCTCAAGAGGTTGGGGGGGTGGAGCCTCAAGAGGAGGTTTTTTTTCAGTGAGGAGAGGAGCATTTGATGAAGAAGCTTGGAATGGTTTTAGCAGTGGCGGCATTGGCATGGACAGCCTGTGGTGATGAGGAGGGTGCCCAGAAGATGGACATCAACCTGGGCAGAAACCCCTGTGAGCAGGCGGGCATTGCTATACTCAACGACTTGATTGATTATTGCAAAGGGAAGACATGTTTCTTTTGCAGATGCTTTCGTGACGGCGAATGCAAGGCGAGCGAGGTGGTGGACGGTGCAAATGACGGTTTTATGCCAGATGAGGAAATGGAGTGCAGGGGTTCAAATTTGCAAACCGCTCAGGAGTGCTTAGACGATAGAAAGTGGTGCAAGGGAATGACGACCCTGGGCGGGGAGATTTCGTGCCAACTGAGCGATCGAGTCGGTTGATAATATTTCCCTTTGCTCACCTCGTGCACAAAAAAGCTCCACCTTGTGCGGGGTTTTTTTTGCAAGCTTTTAAAACTGTTTTTTCGCCTGCGCGGCGGGCCCTGAAAATGAGGTTTTTTTCCTCCGGGGGGAGGGAAAAAAATGAAACAAAAACAAATTCAGGTTTTGTGAAAGCCCTCTAAAAGTCGCGTTATCAACCCCAAGTCTTGCCGAAGGCCCATGCGTCTGGCCAAGGCGTCCAGGGCCTCTATAAACGCTCTTGCGGACTCAAAGCGCCTTTCCGGGTGGACGGCCAAAGCCTTGCGCAATATTAACTCAGAAAAATGGGGCAGGCTCGGGTTGTGGCATGCCACGGAGGGGACTTGTGCGTTTTTCACTTTGTGCATGCGCTCTACCTCGGAGTTGCCCTCAAAGAGGCGGCGGTTGGCCATTAACTCCCACAGCAATATGCCCACGGCATAGAGGTCTGCCTTCTCGTCTATGGGGTGCCCCAGCATGGCTTCCGGACTCATATAAGCGAGGGTGCCGTGCAACTCGTTCTCCCTGAACATTTTTTCACCAAGCAAACGCGCAACCCCAAAGTCAATCAGCTTGACTTCTCCCTCTTTGGACAAAAGCAGGTTTGCAGGGCTGACATCCGCGTGTATGAGGCCATGCCAAATGCCTTCCTCGGACAACTCATGTATATAACAAAGGGCAAGGAGCAGTTGCCTCAATACAAAAACCACCACCTCCAAGGGAAGGAATTGGTTTCTCCTGCGGCATCGCTCATGGAGCTTTTCCAAGGGCTGCCCATCCACCCACTCTTGTACCAAAATGGGGTCGCTCTCCTGCCCAAAACACCCCAGCGTATGCACAATGCATGGGTGCTTGAGGCGCAGCATTAACTCCCCCTCTTTCCTAAACCGCTCTACATGCCTTGCGTCCCTGCGGAAGGCGGGCAAAAGGCGCTTTAAAATGACAAACTCGCTGTGGCGCGGCTTTCCAAACAAGGCCATACTCGTGGCTTTGGCGTGAAAAACCTCGGCCTGGCCGCCGGAAGCAATGCGCGAAAGGAGTTGATAGCCTCCTACTTTTTTCCCTGGTTGCACGTTCATCCACCTAACAAAAATTTTTGTCTGCAGCGGCCCCTGTATTTCAGCTCCGTATTTCAGCTCTGCTCTTTCAACCCTGCTCTTTCAGCCCTGTGTTTCAGCCCCGTGGTTTAGCCCTGTGTTTTAGCCCCGTGTTTCAACCCCGTGTTTCGAGGTTTGTGTTATAGGGGAATATGCGGGGGCGTGGCTATAGCAGGCTTTTATAAAGTGCCTCATATTCCTTGGCTGCGTGCTCCCAGGAGAAGTTAAGGCTCATGGCTCGCTTGCGCAAAGCCAGCAGGCTTTCGGGTTTTTCAAAAAGCGCCAAAGCCCGCTTCAGTGCGGCCTCAAAAGCTTCCAGGGAAAATGCTTTAAACTTAATGCCTGTGGAAAGGCCTTCCTGGGCTGCTCCTTCGCCGGCTTCTGCCTCGTCTATAACAGAGTCCTCCAAACCGCCTATGGCTCGTACGACGGGAATGGCTCCATAGCGCAGAGAATAAAGTTGGTTGAGCCCGCATGGCTCAAACTTGGAAGGCATCATAAAAAAATCACTCCCCGCTTCTACTTGGTGGCTTAAGGCTTCATCAAAACCAATGAAAACCCCCACCTGTTTGGGGAAGCGCTCCGCCATCTCCTTGAAGGCTTTCTCAAAACGCTGCTCCCCTGTGCCCACCACAACAATGCGGGCTCCCGCTTCTACCAAAAAGGGTATGGCTTGGAGCACCAAATCCACACCCTTCTGCTCTACCATGCGGCCTACACTTCCAAAAATGGGAGGACGCTTGGGTGCAGAGGAGGAAGCAGAAGAGGACGATACAGAAGAGGACAATGCAAAACGCTCCAGCAGGGCCACGCTGCAGGCCTCCTTGCCGGACATGTCTTCCGCGCAATAGCCCGAGGGCAAAAACAGGTCGTCAGCAGGGTTCCACAGCTGGCTGTTAATGCCGTTTAAAATGCCGCGCAACACCGAGGAGCGCTTTTGCAAAAGGCCCTCAAGCCCAAAACCATATTCCGCCGTTTGTATTTCCTGAGCATAACGCTTGGAAACGGTGGACAAAGCATCCGCAAATATAAGGCCCGTCTTCAAAAAGGAAAGCTGGCCCCAAAACTCAAAACCCTCAGGGGAAAACAACTCCCAGGGCAGGCCCAACTCATCCACCGCCCAGGAGGGGAAGGTGCCTTGGTAGGCCAGGTTGTGTAGGGTAAGCAAGGTTTTGGCCTGCCCCAACTGCGTGGCCTCATAGCCGCGCTTCAGCGCCAGGGCCGCCAAACAGGTTTGCCAGTCATTCAGGTGCACCACCTGGGGACATAGCCCCAACATTTGCGCCGCGGAAAGGGCCGCCATGGAAAAAAAAGCAAAACGCCGGTGGTTGTCGGCATATTCCACGCCTTTTTCCTCATAAAAACCCGCACGCTCAAAATAAAGGGGCTGGTGCACAAAAAGCGTGCGCAAATTTTCAGAAGCTCTGGCCTCCCAAATTTCTGCCCACTGTGTACCAAAAGGGAAGTGCAGCCACAAAGTCCCCCTCAGGGACAAGGCCTTGCTGGGTACGGTGGCATAGCGCGGTGTTATAACCACCACCTCGTGCCCACGCTCTGCCAACACCGCAGGCAAGGCCCCGGAAACATCCCCCAGGCCCCCCGTCTTCGAGTAGGGGGCTACCTCTGATGATAAAAATAAAATACGCACCCCACCAACCTAACCCATGCCTATAAAAGAGGACACCTGCTTTTGGATGGTGCCTGCGTTTGAAAGCCGGAGAGTGCCCTAAGCTGTTGTTTGAGGGGTGTTTTGCTCTCCTGCGCAAAAACAGGAAGCCCCGCGCCCCCTTTGGGTATTCTTATATTGCAGTTTTGTATGGCGGTTTTGTAGTGCGGTTTTGTAGTGCGGTTTTGTAGTGCGGTTTTGTAGTGCAGTTTTGTAGTGCAATTGTGTAGTGCAATTTTGTATTGCAGCCCCGCCTCAATTTCGACATGGTTTGGCCCATGCCGCTCCCTCTCTCTGCCCCCTTCGCGCGCTTTGAGGCGCTTTTTAACCAGGCCCAAAACGTGGACGCTGAAAATTATAACGCTTTTGTGCTTTCCACCGTTGACGAAAAAACCAGGCCCCATGCCCGCGTGCTGCTTTTAAAAGGTTTTGCAGAAACAGGCTTTGTGTTTTTTAGCAATGGCCTCTCCGCAAAGGCCGTGCAGTTGGCCCACAACCCCCACGCCGCCATGTGCTTCTGGTGGCCCGGGCTTTTGCAACAGGTGCGCGTGGAGGGCACCCTCTCCCAGGTTGCTGAAGAGGAGGCCAATGCCTATTTCGCCACCCGCCCCAGGCTTTCCCAGGAGGGCGCTTGGGCCTCCTTGCAAAGCCAACCCCTCGCCGATAGGCAAACCCTGCTCCTGCGCCTCGCGGAAATACAAGCCCACCATGCCCATAAAACCATTCCACGCCCCCCTCATTGGCATGGCTATAGGCTTTTTCCCCAGTATTTCGAGTTTTGGAAAGCCTGCCCAGGCCGCCTCCATGAGAGGCAATGCTTTGAGCGGCAAGGCCCAGCTTGGAAAACTTTCTGCCTCTACCCTTAGGGCAGGCCCTAAGGCAGCCCCATGCGCCTTTCTCCCACCACGCCTAAGCTGAGCTTAAGGGGAAGGCCTCCTTTAAAAATAATTCTCCCCAGGGTTGCATTTCAGCCTTGGGCAGGCAATTTAAAAGGGCCATGGCCCACTTTAAAAATACGCTTCAGCTTGGAAACAAAACCTTCTCCCTCCACAGCCTCGCCGCCTTTTATAAACATGCCCCCCATGCCAACCAACTGCCCTTCTCCCTCAAAATTCTCCTGGAAAACCTCCTGCGCTTTGAGGATGGGCGCATCGTCAAAAAAGAGCATATTGAGGCCCTGGTAGCCTTTGCTCCCGGCAAGCCAAGCAACATGGAAATTGCTTTTACGCCTGCGCGCGTTCTGCTGCAGGACTTCACCGGCGTGCCTTGCGTTGTGGACTTGGCCGCCATGCGCGAAGCCTTGCAGGCCATGGGGAAAAACCCTCAAAAAATAAACCCCTTAAGGCCTGTGGATTTGGTGATTGACCATTCTGTTATGGTGGACCACTTTGGCTCTACCCAAGCCTTTGAGGACAACATTGCCCTGGAGTTTGAGCGCAACCAGGAGCGCTATGCCTTTTTAAAGTGGGGACAAAAAACTTTTAAAAATTTCCGCGCCGTCCCTCCGGATACCGGCATTTGCCACCAGGTTAACTTGGAGTATTTGGCCCAGGTTGCCTTCCTCGGGCCCCAGGAGCAACTCTATGCCGACAGCCTTGTGGGGACGGACTCTCATACCACCATGGTTAATGGCCTGGGTGTTTTGGGCTGGGGCGTGGGCGGTATTGAGGCCGAAGCCGCCATGCTGGGGCAACCCATCAGCATGCTGATCCCCGAGGTGGTGGGGGTGTGCCTTAAAGGGAAATTGCCCGAAGGCGCCACCGCTACGGATGCGGTGCTGACGCTGACACAAATGCTGCGCAAAAAAGGCGTCGTCGGCAAGTTTGTAGAGTTTTTCGGCCCCGGCATGCACGCGCTGGCACTCACCGACCGCGCCACCATGGCCAACATGGCCCCTGAGTATGGCGCCACCATGGGCTTTTTCCCCGTGGATGAGCGCACCTTGGAATATTTGCGCCTGACAGGCCGCAGCGAAGAGCGGCTGGCCCTCGTGGAGGCCTTCTGCAAACACCAGGGCCTGTTTGCAAACCCAAACCATGAGCCCATTTTCTCCGAAACCCTGGAGATGGATTTGGGCGCTGTCCTCCCTTGCCTGGCAGGCCCCTCCCGCCCGCAAGAGCACGTTGCTTTAACCGCACTCAAAACCACCACCACCCAGGCCCTTCAACGTTTAAGCAAAACCGAGGCCCCCTCCGCTGTGCAGGTGCAACAAGCTGAGCAAAGCTTCCCCTTGGAGCATGGCAGCATTGTTATTGCGGCCATTACCTCTTGCACCAATACCTCCAACCCCTCGGTGCTGATGGCCGCCGGCCTCCTCGCCAAAAAAGCCGTGCAACAGGGCCTTCGCTGCAAACCCTGGGTGAAAACCTCACTGGCCCCAGGCTCCCAAGTGGTTGTGGATTATTTGAGCCAGGCCGGACTCCTCCCCTATTTGGAAGCCCTGGGCTTCCATGTGACGGGGTTTGGCTGCACCACCTGCATCGGCAACTCGGGCCCTCTGCCCCAGGCCATTGCAGAAGCCATTTCCTCAGGCAACCTGAATGTGGCCGCTGTACTCTCCGGCAACCGCAACTTTGAAGGGCGCATCCACGCCCAGGTGAAACTCAATTTTTTGGCCTCGCCCCCGCTGGTGGTGGCCTTCGCACTGCATGGCAAGGTTAATGTGGATTTGAGCCAAGAGGCTGTGGGCATAAGCCGCGACGGAAGGCCCGTCTTCCTCAAGGATATTTGGCCAAGCAACTCGGAAATAGAAGCCGCCATGGCCTCCTCCCTAAAGCCGGAATATTTCCAAAAACGCTATGCCAAAGCCCTCGAAGGCAATGCCCTCTGGAAGGCCCTCAAAGTCCCCCAAGGGGATACCTTTGTTTGGGAGAAGGACTCTACCTATGTGCGCAAGCCCCCCTTCTTCGAGGGAATGCCGACCACCCCCGCACCCATGGCTGACATTGTTGAAGCCAGAGCCCTCGCTATGCTTGGCGACTCTGTGACCACCGACCATATTTCCCCCGCGGGCAATATTGCTCAAAACAGCCCCGCCGCACAATACCTCATGGAAAACGGCGTTCAGCCTGAGGACTTTAACTCCTATGGCGCAAGGCGCGGCAACCATGAGGTTATGCTGCGCGGTACCTTCGCCAACATTCGCCTCAAAAACCTGCTGCTGCCCGGCAGCGAGGGGGGCCTGAGCCTGCACCTGCCCTCCGGAGAGCAGGGGAGCATTTATGAGGTGGCCATGCGCTATGCGGCGCAGAAAACGCCGCTGGTTGTTATTGCGGGCGCGGAATATGGCACCGGCTCCAGCAGGGATTGGGCTGCCAAGGGGACACGCCTTCTGGGGGTACGCATGGTTATTGCCAAAAGCTTTGAGCGCATCCACCGCTCCAACCTCATTGGCATGGGCGTGTTGCCGCTTGAGTTTGTGCAAGGCCAGGATGCTCAAACCCTGGGCCTGGATGGCAGCGAGTTTTTCTCCCTCCAAAACCTCGCCCAAACATTAAAGCCCCAGGCTACCTTAAGCCTCCATGCGCGCCACCCCTCAGGCACAAAAAGCACCTTTGAGGTGCTTGCCCGCATAGATACGCCCAATGAGCTGGACTATTATGCGCACGGTGGCATTCTGCAATATGTGCTGCGCCAACTGGCCGCAGAGGCTTAAGCGCGCTTTCACTTTGACATGAGCTCTTCGTGAGGCAAACGAAAGCTTGCCTCAAGTGAAACCGGCCCAGGGCGTGTCGTCCTGAGCACTTTCATGCGCGGGTGTGGCTGAGTTTTCCAAGGCAGCTGCCTTCAAAACCCAGCATTGTTTTTGCGCGGTGAGCAACGCCAGATGAGGCGCTCTGGCCTCTTGGGTTTTCAGGGGCAGTTTTCAGGAGCAAGGGAGGTTTTCAGCCCTGGGTGTACCGCGGTTTCCGCTGAGCTCTCCACGGCACATGTCATAAATGGCCAGGGAGTGGGTGGGCAGATAACACCACTCCAGGGTGGTGGGGCTCCTCTGGAAGCTGCGCGCTTTGGGAGCTGTGGTATAGGTGACCGTATCCACAACCTCTTCGCCGGCCAGGAGGGTGAGGCTTTTTCTATCGCTTTCAGGGGAGCTGTTGGGGAGGCTGAGTGTCAGCAGCCCGTCTGCCTCAAGGCAGCCGTTGTTTTGTTCTGAGGCGGAGCGCACCAGCAGAAAATAGCTGTTGGCTTCAACGGAGAGGCAGTTGTCAGCGTT
The DNA here is from genome assembly GCA_009782175.1 of Cystobacterineae bacterium. GTDB lineage: Bacteria > Myxococcota > Myxococcia > Myxococcales > Myxococcaceae > WRKR01. The sequence goes on along the minus strand of WRKR01000040.1, from coordinate 14,467 downwards.
TATTTTTTGGGAGCGGCTGAGGGTTCTGAGCTCAAGGCCGTTTAAATCCACCTCTTCCAGGGCCCAAAGCTCCACCCACTCTGCCTCTGCCTCTGTGAGGCCTGCCCCCGGAGAAACCATCAACTCATTCAGCAACAGCTGGCCCGGCTGCGGCACGCGTATTTCACGCACCACACCCTCTTCCACACAGCTTCCAGGAGGCAGCTTGCTTTCTGGCAACTCACCGGGCTCTGTTTCGCCCGGCACAGTGGGCAACTCGTTTTTTGTGCAGGCGGCATTGGGTTTTTGTGGGGAGCCATAATTCACTCCATCATAGGTGGTATCCGCTTCGGCATAACACCAGAGCGCATCTGCATGGGTACCTTGCCTGGAGAGGGCGCGGCCCACCTTGGTAGAGGAATAAGAGGCACTGTCAATGGTGTCCCCGCCTATGTTGCGAAGGCCCACAGTGGCTTGGGTATTGGGGAGTGCACCCAGGGCCCTTGCATAGCCAATATCCACATGCGCAGGGAGCCTCTCTGGGGGGACATCACCCAAAACAACATAGGCCCCCGGGGGAATTTCCATGCGGGGGAGGGCAAAGCGTTTCTCTTTGCCTGTGGTACCCGGAATGAGGAAAAGCTCCAAGCCCCACAGGGACAAGGCCTCGTCGGTGGGGTTATAAATTTCAATATATTCCTTTTCAGTGTCTATGCCCTGGGGATCTGCCATTATTTCCATCATCAGCAGTTGCCCTTCCTCCAGGGGAACATGGCCCTCCGGAGGAATAGGGTTGCCACGCTCTACACAGGCCAAAGCCATGCCCAACGCCATGCCAACAACACCACACAACCACCTGTTTTTTTCCTGCATACCAACTCCTTATGTGTGAGGGGGAAAGGCCATTGCCGCTAAAACCGATAACTCAACTCCAAGCGCATATGCCCGTCATTGCGCTCTCCTGTGCGTTTTCCCAAAGCGCGCCCAAAAGCCCAGGCATAGTGCGCTTCAAAGTTGTGGGCCAACGTTGCATGCACAACCAACCGCAGCCACAAGAGGTGCCCCAGGCGCTGTGTGTCCCCCCAATCCTCCTGCCTCCAGAGCAGCCACAAGCTGGGCGAAAACCACCGCCATGCCTGCCAACGCCACTCGGCCTCGGCCTCCATGCCATTGCCCCATGCCGTGGGGTTTGAAACAAAGCGTTTGCGAAAGCCGCCCACCCTCAAAAGCAGCGACATGTTTTTGAGGGGCACCATTTTTAAACCCACCGAGGCGCGCAGAGCATTGCACAAACTGCTGGAGCTGCTCTCCACCTCCTCCTCGCACATGGCCTGGCTTTGTTTAAAGAGGTTGCGGCTTGAGGAGGAGAAGCTGACAAAGGGCTTCAGTTGCCTGAAGGCTTGCCACTCCAAGCGCAGGCGGGACTCCAAATGGAAAGTACCGCTGGGGGTGAGGTTATAGCCCTCAAGTATTTGCCACAGGTTGAAGGAGGCATAGAGGAGCAGTGGGGAGAGTTTCCATTGGCTATGCGCAAACACCCCCCACTCATTAATGGCGCGCGCTCCCCAAAACATGTTGGGGCCGGCGCGGGGTTTGGCCATGGGGTTTTTAAAGCGAGGGGAAAGCCAACGCAACTCCAGGCCTGAGTGTTGAGGAGGCGCTTCATTTTCCACGCGCACAACAGCGGCAAAGCCACCGCCGCCCTCCTCATCAAAACTGCGGCTGGCTTCCCCGGCCACAAGCCACATGTCCACCTGGGCTTGTGCATGGAGGCCCAGGGCGCCAAATGCGCCGTTGAGTGTAGAGGCCCAGGGTTGGAAGCGGGGCTTTAAGGGAGAGAGGCCAAAGCGGTTGTCGGCCATATAGCCCACCATGCCCAGGGAAAATGAAGGCGAGTGCGCGTGTGCAGCCATGCCCAGCAGGCGCTCCTCAAAGGCATTGGCTAAGGTTGCATAGCTGTGGCGCAAAGGGTGGTGGCCTTCTACATAGAGGGGAGGGGCAGAGCATGGGCTTTGTGGAGGGAAAGAGGGGCTTGCAGAGGCAGCCTGGGGGCAGGCAGCCGGGTTGAAGAAGGCATATTGGTATAAGTCTCTGCTTTGCCATGAGGCAAAAAGCGTCCCCTCCAACTCCCAGCCAGAGGAAAGCGGCAACGTGGAGGAGAGCGCCAACCCGCGAAAGCCCTCAACAAAGCCAAAATCCGGCGTTATATATATTTGCTCGCTTTGTTTGCAGCCGCTGCCCAGGCTTGAGGGGCATTTGCGTTTGTTTTCCCTCTGCATTCGGCTATATTCCCCCACCTCAACGCCGTGGGGCCTTTGTTTAAAGCTGTTGCTGAGCGTCAGCCTCTCACCAAAACCCAAACGGAAATTCCCCACACTCAGCTGCACATTTTTCCATTGCGCCTGTGCAAAAACAGAAGGCAGCCTCAACAAAAAACCCTCAGCCTTGGCATGCAGTTGCCCCGTTTGCTCCTCAACGCGGAGCTTTTGGGCATAGAGGCGGGTGAGGTTTAAGTTTGCCCCCACGCGAAAGCCCAGGGTGGACTCCAGGCGCATGCCCACAAGCACCGGAGGCATACGCTCATCCGTCCAGGTGCCCGCTGTTTTGAGGTGGAAGCGGCCGCCCATGTTGTGGGTGCTGCGCACAAAGGGGCGCAGCTGCCGCGCCTGCTCCTCGCTGACAAGCCCTAAGCCCAGCCACGCCTCCACCCCGCCAAGGCGGCCATGCTTTTGTCGGTATGCAAGCAAGGCCTCCACTTCCGCCTGCAAAAGGCCAGGCAACTCCAAAAGCTCAGCCCGCGTGGCCGTTTCAGGCTCCACACCCTCTTGCCAAAGCCTCAAAAGGCTTTGCAAACTCTCCTCGGAAAGCTCCCCCCGCTCCGCAAGGGCCAGCAACTCCTCCTCAGAGCCTATTTCCCCCAAGGGTACCTCATAGAGGGCGGACAAAGCCGCGCCTGCAACCACCACCCATTCCACTGCAGCCTCCTGAAATACGCACACAAACGCCGACGGACAACGGCCGCTCTACAACCACCGACGGACAACTGCTGCCCTCTGCTACCCTCTGCTGACTGACGCTGACTGACGCTGACTGAACACCACGGACAGCTAAATACGTAATGTGTTATAAAACCCCAGGTATACATACATGCATAGCTATGCAAAGTCAACACAAAAAAGGAGGGGGGAGCTTGTTTTTTTGCCGCGCTTTTCTCTGCAACATATGGCAAATTATGATAAAATCTCTCTCAATGCCCGTCTCTGAACATGCCTCAGGAGTTTGAGAAAATAAAGCGCTTTATAGCGGTGTTTTCTGTAGCACCCAGCCCAGAGGGGCCTGGGGATGACGCTTGCCTGTTGTCCAAAAAGAGGGGGCGGCTGTGCCTCACAACGGACGCCACCATAGAGGGTATACATTTTTGCAGAAAGCATTTCTCCTTGGGGGACATAGGGCACAAGGCCCTGGCCGCCAATTTGTCTGATTTGGCGGCCATGGGGGCGGCGGCGGATTTTTGGTTGTGTGCCCTGGGCTTGCCTTCGGGGTTTGGCATGCGCGGGCTGAAGGCTTTGGCCGAAGGCATGTTGCCTTTGGCCCAGCGGCATGGGCTGCGCCTTGTGGGGGGCAACATAACGGCCTCACCTGTGCTGAGCCTCACCCTCAGCTTAGGGGGGTGGGCCTCAAAGCCCTTGCTGCGCTCCACGGCCAGGCCAGGGGACAAACTCTATGTTATAGGCAGCCTGGGGGAGGCGGCGGCAGGGCTTTTTGCCATGCAGCACGCCTTGCGCGTGCCCAAGCGTTTTTTGCAGGCACAGCGGCGGCCCAAGCCCTGGCTGGAAGCCGCGCAGGCAGCAGCCCCCTATGCGCGCGCAGCCATTGATGTTTCTGACGGGATGCTTCAGGATTTGGGGCACATATGCCAAGCCTCCGGCATAGGTGCCAGGCTTGAAGCCTCGGCCCTGCCCATTCCGGCGGCGTTAAAGCGCTGTTTCCCCAAACAGGCTTTGCGCTTTGCGCTTTGTGGGGGGGAGGACTATGCCTTGCTTTTGGCCATTCCCCCTCAAAAGGCCAAAGTTGTGGAACAGCAGTGGAGGGCCCAAAGTTGCCCTTTCACTTGTGTGGGCAATTTTATAAACTCCAAAGGTATATGGTTGGATGGGCGGCGGGTTTCCGCCCAAGGTTTCCAGCATTGAGGTGGTTTTTTTGAGGCCAACAAAGAGCGGCGGCGGGGTGGTTTTTCTTTTTCCTCCTGGGTGAGAGCGGGCGGGTGTTGGAGAAACAGGAGGGCACGCGGCCTTGTCCGCACAGAGGGGGCTTATGTCCATTCACGTTTTACTCGTTGAAACAGACACTGTGGTGGTGGAGCTGCTCTCCCAGTGGTTAAAGCAGCAAGGCATGGAAGTGGTTTCCTGCGTAGATACAGCGGAAGCCGCGCTGCAAGCTTGTGCCATGCACAAGCCCCAGTTGGCTTTTGTGGCCCTCAAGGCCTTGCCAACCTCTGCCAAGGAGTTGCTTTTGCAAATGCAGGCGGAATACCCCGCTATGCAAATGGTGGTCAGCAGCTTTTGGGGCTCCTGGGAAGAAATACAGGAGGCCAAACTGTGGGGAGCCAAAGCCGGCTTTTCCAGGCCCCCCAACCCCCAGGAGCTTCAACGTGCCCTCCTGGCATGCGAGGTGGGCTTAGAGGCGGGTGAGGGAGCCGGCGCGCCTTAAGGGCATGCCCGAGGCTTTCTTTTGGAAATGGAGCTGGTTTTTTTGTTTAAACCTTGCAGCAAAAGCTGGCATAGTCCCCACAATTGAAACCCTCCTCTTACCCATTCCCACTGGGCCGCTATACCCTATTAAAGCAGTGGAAGTCTGATGATTGGGGAATTGAGTTTTTGGCACGCCAAGAAGGCTTGGCGGGCTGCTCAAAACTCGCTTTTCTGAAGACACTCGCCAAGCCTGTAGCTATAGATCCAACCTTCGTCGAGCTCTTCCTCAACGAGGCACGCATTGCCGCTCGCCTCTCACACCCCAACATTGTCCAAATTTATGAGTTGAATGAAGTCAACGGGGAATATTTTATTGCCATGGAATATGTGCACGGACACCACCTGGGCACAGTTTTGCAAGCCATGCAAAGCAAGTCCCTCTCCTTTTTGCCCGTGCTGGCCGCTCAACTGTGCATCCAAATACTCCTCGGACTGCGCTATGCACATATGCTGGAGGATGAGCAGGGCCGCCCCCTGAACCTCGTCCACAAAAACTTGTGCCCCTCCAATGTGCTGCTTGGCTTTAATGGCGCCGTCAAAATCTGCAACTTCGGCATTCCAAGGACCACACCTCCCGAAGCCAAAGGCGGACGCGCGCTTTATGTCGCCCCAGAGCAATATGTGGACGGCAGAATTGATGCGCGCGTGGATGTTTATGCCACAGGCGTTCTGCTCGCCGAGTTGCTGCTTGGAAAAATTCCACGCCATTGCAACAATGCACAACAACTCACCACAGCCATAAGCCAACTCCCCAGCGTTTCTTCCACACTCGCCGATATTGTCGCCTGCGCGCTTTTCCTCAACCGGGACGAGCGCTTTGAGTCCGCTCGGGAAATGGCCTTGGCCCTGGAATATTATATTGAGGCCGCAGACGCCTCACAAGTGACGGTGGAGTTGGCCAACTTCCTCCAAAAACTCTTCGGAAACAACACCAGCAACCCCTGGCTGTTTTATGAAATGAGCCTCCTGGAAGCGGACGAACACTTAAGCCAAACCCCTTCCGAGCCCAATATACCCGATGAAAGCCCGCTCTTGCCCCCCCTTCAGCAAAGCAAAGGAAAAACAAGGCTCCCCAAATACCTCGCCGCCTGCCTTCAATGCTCCCCTCCTCCCTATTTGAAATGGGCCCTGGCAAGCCTCCTGCTCGTCAGCACCTTGTGCGCCATCGCCTGGTGGCTGTTTCATATTTAGAAACAGAAACCAAAACAAATGCTTGGGTGCACCATGGGCCACAGCTCCCCAGGCATATAAAAGCTTTTTTTGAAAAGGCCCTAACAGCGCTTTGTCAGACAAAGCTCCAAAAGATAGAAGAGGGGGATGATTTCAGCCCTAGTCAACACAACAGTCTCCTTTGACCGGTTTTGGCGGTGGATGGTGGAGCACCCTCATTGTATTTTGCGCATAGGTTGTGCGGAGTGTACTCTGTTTGACCATGAAAACTTTCACTGGGAGTTTTCAGACGAGGAAGGGCATGCCATTGTACAAGTGTTGCTGGGCAAACAGCTGATAGGAGAAATGGCCATTGAGCGCAGCGAGGTGCTTTGTGTCCAGGCCTCCATAGACACCGAAGAAGCCGACAAAGGCCTCTGGCTGTTTGAAATTATGGCCGGCACCAAAGAAGAGCCTTTCCTCGCCTGGCATTTTTTGATGGCACACAACATGGAACATATACACAAACATGCCATATTGAAGCATTGACTTGGAGGAGAAGCTTATCCCTGGGCCATTGAAACGGAGAAGCCACATGCCACAACGCGTCGTCATTGCCGCTACGGCACGTACCCCCTTTGCGAGGGCTTTGTGCGGGGAGCTGAAGGACATGCGGCCGGATGAGTTGGCCGCAAGGGCACTCCAAGAGGCTTGGGCGCGCGTCGGCGGCCTCCCCCCCCAACACATTGAAGCGCTTGTTGTGGGCTGCGCCATGCCCGAAGCAGAGCAGGGCATGAATGTGGCACGCATTGCCGGCTTGCGGGCAGGCTTTCCGGAATGCGTGCCGGCAATGACGCTCAGCCGCTTGTGCGCCTCAGGCCTGGACTCCATTGCACATGCGGCCCTGGGCATTGCACTGGGGAAAATGGAGGTGGCCATTGCCGGTGGCCTAGAGTCCATGAGTCGCCTTCCCCTGGGGGGGAGCCCCCTATACACCCACCCCACCCTCATGCAAACCCTCCCGAAAGCCTATATAAGCATGGGAGCCGCCGCCGACAACATGGCGGCCCAGTTTAACATCAGCAGAAAACAACAGGACGCCTTCGCCTTTGAAAGCCAACGCCGCGCCATACAGGCCCAAAAAGCAGGCTACCCCCAGGAGGAGCTTTTCCCTGTGCCCCTCAGCGGGGTGGACCCAAAGGGAGGCGTGCACCCCAGGGTGCTTGGCGAAGACACAACGCCACGCGCGGACACCACCCTTGAGGGCCTCGCCAGCCTCAAACCCAGCTTCCACGCACAAGGCACCGTGACAGAGGGCAACACGGCTCCGCTGACGGATGGGGCGGCAGCAGCGGTGCTGATGAGCGAGGCCAAAGCCCAAACCCTGGGCCTTCGCCCCCTGGGCTATTTTGTGGACCATGTTTGCCTCGGCCTACCCCCAGCCCTCATGGGCGCGGGCCCCGTGCCAGCCATCCACAAACTGCTGGAGCGCCACAAGCTTTCAACAGCCGACATTGACTTATTTGAAATAAACGAGACCTTCGCCGTCCAAACCCTGTATTGCCAACGCGAGTTAAATCTGGATGCGGCCAAACTCAACCCCAACGGCGGCTCCCTCGCCTGGGGACACCCCCTGGGCGCCACCGGCATACGCCTCGTCGGCACAGCCCTGCGGCAACTTGCACGTACAGGAGGGCGCCGCGCCATAATAGCCCTATGCATAGGCGGTGGCATGGGGGCGGCGGCACTCCTGGAAAGGAGCAACTGAAGTAATGCAAAACAACATGTTAAAAATGCTGGGTTGGACATGGGCCTTCGGGTGCATTTTGCTGGTAGCCATAGGGGCCTGGCTTGGGCTTGTTTGGGCCCCTCCTGAAAAATACATGGGGGAGGTGCAACGCATTATGTATGTACACGTCCCCTTTGTGCAGGTGGCACTGTTGATGGTGGTGGCCAATTTTGTGGCCTGTTTGGGCTACCTTTTTTCAGGGCGGTGGGTGTTTGATGCTTTGGCCCAGTCCACCGCGGAGGTGGGTTTGTTATTTGGCAGCATAGGCGTCGTGCTGGGAGCCGTTTGGGGCAAACCCACCTGGGGCGCCTATTGGACGTGGGATGCGCGCCTGACAGCCTCAGCGGTGCTGCTCATTGTTTATTATGGCTATTGGGCCCTCAGGAAGTTTAGCGAGGAGCCAGAGCGGCGCGCACGCTGGAGCGCCGTGGTGGGCATTTTGGCCGCCGCCAATGCCCCCATTGTTTATTTTTCCGTGCGCTGGTGGCGCTCCATACACCAAGCCGCCACGGGAAAAATGGACATTGAGGGGGCCATGCGCTTTGCCTGGCACTATAACAGCATAGCCTTTTTGTGTACCGCCCTCCTGTTTGTTGTGGTGCGCACCCAACTGGCCCTCAAACAGCAAAGCCAGGAGTTGGCCTTGCCACCACCACCACCTGCACCACCTGCAGCACCCTCAGCACCTTCAGCCAACCCGGAGGCCCCATGAGTGGAATTTTGCAAAGCCTGTGTACACTTTTTTTGGCCACCCCCTTGCCTGAAGAGGCCTTGCATGCAGGCCGCATCCACGGGGGCTGGGGTTATATTATTTTCAGCTATGCCCTCGCCTGGCTTGGCCTGCTGGCCTATGCCGCCTATTTGCTGCTGCTGCGCAGCCAACTGTCTCGCTTGCCACCCCCAAGCCCCTTGCCCGGTGGTGGGCCAGCTGATGGCCACCCAACTCAAGAGAAAGCTTTGGGGCCTTCTCCTTCAGGTTTATGAGGGGGGGCCATGTGCATTTCAGCTTATTTCAGCAGGGCATGTATAGGGTTTTGGGCCTGGCTGGCGGCATGTCTGGCGGCATGCTTTTGGGTGTTGGCCTGTGTCCCCCCCCGCCCACCCCAACCTGCCCCTCTTTTGGAAACACGCCTGGAGGAGGCGCCCCCCTTTGGGGTTGAGCCAACTCCGGAGCCTGAGGGCTGGGTTGCCCACCCCACCTTGCGCATACGTGCCGTGGGGGATGTGATGTTGGGGACGGACTTTCCCGAGGGTTATTTGCCTCCGGACAATGCCAACATTCTCCAGGGGGTGAAGGCCTTGCTTGGAGCTGAAGGTAGGGCTGAGGGGGTGGATGTTGTTTTTGCCAACCTGGAGGGCCCCTTATGCAATGGCGGAGAAACCACCAAGTGCGCGGCCGGAGGTCGCTGCTATGCCTTCCGCATGCCGGGGCCTTATGTACACCATTTGAAGGAGGCCGGCATTAACGTGGTTTCAACGGCCAACAACCACTCGGGAGATTTTGGCGAGGAGTGCAGCCGTCAAACCGAGGCTTTTTTGGATGCTGCGGGCATTGCCTGGTCCGGCTCCCCGGGCAGCGTGGCTTTTTTGCAGCGCCATGGGCGCCGTGTAGCCGTGCTGGCCTTCCACACCTCGCCGCGCACCAACAACTTAAACAACCTGCCCGAGGCCCTGGCGCTTTTGGCCCAGGCAAAGCGGGAGGCGCACTGGGTGGTGGTTTCCTTCCACGGTGGGGCGGAGGGGGCTTTGGCCACGAGGGTACCGCAGGGGAAAGAAATTTTTTTAAAGGAGGACCGCGGCAACTTGCGCCTCTTTGCGCGCAGCATGATAGAGGCGGGGGCGCACCTGGTATTGGGCCATGGCCCGCACGTGCTGAGGGGCATGGAGTTGTGGAAGGGAAAACTCATTGCCTACTCCCTGGGGAATTTTGCCACCTATGGGCGTTTTGGCCTTGCAGGCCCCTTAGGCATAGGGGCCGTGCTGGAGGTGGTGCTGGACGAGGAAGGAAATTTTAGAGAGGGCCAGGTTTTTTCCACAAAGCAGGTGGACAAAGGTTTTGTATTGCCGGACGCAGAGGGCAAGGCCTTTGTGGCCTTAAGGCAACTGTCGGCTTTGGATTTTCCCCACACAGGGCTGGGCATAGGCCTGGACGGCAAGCTTTATAAAAACCCCCTTCAAGCCTTGCCCGCGCTGAGGGTTTTGCCCGCCTTTTTAGCCCCCTGGTTTTAGCCCCTTAGGCCGGTTGAGCGTGCTTCTACGGGAGGCTCCCCCAAGCTTTCTTTCCACCCAGGCTCCCCCAAAGCACTCCAGAAAGCATGATGCCAACATAAAACCGGTTGAGGCCCAGGCTGGCAGCAGGGGGCACCTCATTTTTCGCAACAGAATTCTTGTAGAATGGAATAAAGCATGTCAAAATTGCACCAATTTATTTGTTGTTGTTAATTTACGAGTGTTTGAGTGCTCGAACTGTTTTTTTTGAGGGAGAATATTTATGCAGGTGTGGAAAACATTGGGATTGAGTTTGTCCATGGCATTGTTGGTCGCCTGCGACGGCGGAGGTATTTGGGTCAACAGAAGTTTGGATTCTGAATGGTGCACCATAGGCGGCCTCCCCTGCACCGACCCGGGGCAAACATGCCAACCGAATAACCCAGGCGGCTCCGAGGGCACCTGCCAGCCGCTGATGCCGCTGAAATGTGAAGGAACCAGAGCAATAAGCTGTGCTGCCCTCTGTTGCGACAGCGCGACGGAGGCTTGCTTTGAGGGCGCATGCCGAGCCATATGTGAAGAGGACCGTGGCTGCACCCAAGCAGGCGAAGTGTGTGAAGCCATGGACAACGCAGGCGACACACCAAAAGTATGCCAGCCAGGTTGCCGCGTGGGCGATGATGACAGCTGCGCAGGTGGACACATTTGCGAGGGTGCGGCAAATGCTCAAGCCGGCGAGATGGGCGCCTGCCAACCGGGATGCCGCGTGAGGCAAGACGACAGCTGCCCGACTGGACAGATTTGCGAAGGTGAAGAAAATGCACAACTTGGCGACCCTGGCACCTGCCGGATTGGGTGCCGCGTGGGCGCTGACAACAGCTGCCTCGGGTGGCGGATTTGCATAGGCGATGAGGTGGGCGCAACAAATGGCGACCCCGGCACCTGCCAAGCAGGCTGCCGTGTGGGCAATGACGACACTTGCACAGTGTGGCAAATTTGCATAGGGGATCCGGGCACACAAGAGGGCGACCGAGGCACCTGCACGGATGGATGCCGCGTGGGTGATGACGACACTTGCCCTAATTGGCAAATCTGCGAGAGTGAGAACCCGGGCGCACAAGAAGGCGACTCCGGCCGCTGCCAAGCGGGGTGCCGTATGGGCGATGACGACACCTGCCCAGATAATCAAGTTTGCGCGAGTGATGACCCGAGCGCACAAGATGGCGACCCTGGCATTTGCTCTTAATGAGGTGTCAGCTTTCTCCTTGAAAGCCCAGCTGCAGCAAAAGGCTGTTGCAAAACAAAAGGGGTGCTCCGAGAGGGGCGCTCCTTTTTTTTGGGGCTTTGCACCACAGAGCCCCCCAGAGCAAAACCTCAGCTGGGCCCTTGGAAGGCCCCGAAAGGCTCCCAGAGTTTTCCGGGAAGGTTTCAAAACCGTTTTTTCGCCTGTGCGGTGGACGTTTAAAACAAGGTTTTTTCTGCACGGTGCAGGCAAAGAGAAAACCCCTTTAAAACTCTCCTTTTAATAGCGGTAGTGCGCTGGCTTATAGGGTCCATCGGCGCAAAGGCCCAAATAGTGGGCCTGCTCCTCAGAAAGCCTTGTCAGCTTGGCACCCAGCTTTTTAAGGTGCAGGCGGGCCACTTTCTCGTCGAGGGTTTTGGGCAGCATATATACGCTGCCGGGTTTGAGGGTGCTACCCTCCACCTTCAGTGCTCCCCACAGCCACATTTGGGCCAGGGTTTGGTTGGCAAAGGAGTTGGACATCACAAAGGAGGGGTGTCCTGAGGCGCAGCCCAAATTAACAAGGCGGCCGCGTGCCAGCAGCGTCAGCACCTTGCCGTTGGGGAAAATGAAGCGGTCCACCTGCGGTTTGACGTTTTCCTCACGTATGTCTTTCTGCGCCTCCAGCCAGGCCACATCAATTTCACAGTCAAAGTGGCCTATGTTGGCCAAAATGGCGCCGTCCTTCATGGCCTGCAAGTGCTCTGCGCGCACCACCTTTGTGCAGCCTGTGGCCGTCACCACAATGTCGGCATGCGGCGCGGCCTCTTCGAGTGTCACCACGCGGTAGCCCTCCATGGCGGCTTGCAACGCACAAATAGGGTCAATTTCGGTTATCCACACTTGTGCGCCCATGCCGCGCGCGGACTGTGCACAGCCTTTGCCCACGTCCCCAAAGCCGCACACCACCACGCGCTTGCCGGCCACCATAACATCCGTGGCGCGTTTAATGCCGTCGAGGAGGGACTCGCGGCAGCCATAGAGGTTGTCAAACTTGGATTTTGTCACCGAGTCATTCACATTAATGGCGGGGCACAGCAGGCGGCCTTGTTTGGCCATCTCATAGAGGCGGTGTACACCGGTGGTGGTTTCCTCAGAGAGGCCGCGGATGGCGTCTTCGCCCTCAAACAGCGCGGGGTATTTCTCGTGCAGCCATTTTGTCAAATCCCCGCCGTCGTCCAAAATGAGGTTGGGGCCAAGGCCTCCCTCAAAGGCAAACACCTGGCGCTGAAGGCACTCCTCATATTCGGCTTCGGTTTCGCCTTTCCATGCAAACACGGGAATGCCGGCTTTGGCCATGGCAGCCGCAGCATGGTTTTGCGTAGAATAAATGTTGCAGCTGGTCCACGTCAGCTTCGCCCCCAGGGCCACGAGGGTTTCCATCAGCACCGCCGTCTGCACCGTCATGTGCAAACAGCCCGCAATGCGCGCGCCCCGAAGGGGCTGCATAGCGGCATATTCCTCGCGCAAGGCCATGAGGCCCGGCATTTCTTTTTCGGCGGCTTCAATCTCTTTGCGCCCCCATGCGGCAAGCCCCAAATCCTCCACCTTGCAGGCGGGGTATTCATTTCTCTCAAACATGGTTGAGGCCTTTAACATAAAACCGTGGGGAATGTTTTTTTCTGCATTTAAGCGGGAGCGTTTTTTCACCAGGCGGCGGTCTATCGTACACTGGGGTTTTGAAGCCCGCCTACATTCCTCAATATGGGCAAGTTGTAGGGCCCAGCTCCCCCGGTATTGTTGGTTTCAACCCACTCCCAAATATTTTCAAAATCCCACGCGCTGGCCCCACCCGTCGTCGCCCAATGGCTGGCCGTTGTCCACCAATGGGGGTCGCTGACGGAGTTGTCGCCGCTTAGGGGGAGGTTTTGGCCGTGTTCAGTATAGCGGCCAAACATCAAACTCTCCGGGTCCAAAAGAGCGTTTTCTGCATAGAGTTGCATGTCCGCTCTGGCATAATTCATAATGGTTGCGTTGTTCCAAAAAGCGATGCGCGTGGGCGTGGTATGCGCCCATAAGCTCCTCACACTTGGGCTCAGCGCCACGCAGTTCCTCACGGTGCCCTCCCCACCCCCTGCCACGCCGCCCATGCTGTAGCTGCCCGTACCTATGTTGCCCGTGGCATAACAGTTTTCTACCACGCCACCATTGTTCCACCCCACCACGCCGCCACCGTGGAAAAAGGCAGTCTGGTTGCCGCTGATGTTGCCTGTGGCATAGCAGTTTTGCACGGTGCCGCTGTTGTTCCCTACCACGCCACCCACATCCCCGGGATAGCCCATGAGGTTGTTGCTGGAATAACTGTTTTGCACCCTACCGCCATTGTTTTCCCCCACCACGCCGCCTGTGGCGGTCTGGCCGGCGAGGCTGCCTGTGGCATAGCAGTGTGTAACCGTGCCGCCATTGTTTCTCCCCACCACACCGCCGGAAGGGCCGCTTGTGCCATAGATGTTGACTGCAGCATGGCTGCTTCTCACGGTGCCGCCCTCATTCAGCCCCACCACGCCGCCAGCAGCGCCAATGTTATAGTCCTCAAAGTTGCCCTTGGCGTGGCAGTTGTGCACAAGCCCACCGTTGTTTCTTGCCACCACGCCGCCGCCGACGCTTGGGCCGTTGTTCATGCTGAAGCCCAGCACCCCGAGGTTTTCAATGGCTGCACCTTCGCCAATAACGCCAAACAGGCCCAGCTCGTCAAAGGGGGCAGAGGAGAAGGAGAGTTGAAGGCCGGAGAGGGTGTTGTCGCTCCCATTAAAGCTGCCCTCGAAGGGGGCGTCTGCGCTACCTATAGGCACCCAGTTGCTGGGGCGCAACCAGGCATTGGGGTCGTTCTCCAGGGTAGGCAGCACCACATGCTCCACCAGTTGGTAATGCCGCATAAGGCCCTCAGCCGTGTTGGCATAGCTGTTGAAGGCCTCCAGGTTGGCTTGCCTCACGGGAATGGGGCGGTTTTTTTCCAACCCATCCATGAGGGGCATGCGGACAATTTGTATTCCACCCAGCGGTGGGTAACTTTCCGGTATATGGCTAAAACTCAGGTGGAGGGCCGCAGCGCCCTCGCTAAACGCTGCTTCACCGTCATAGTGGACACTAACCCTAAAATATTTGGTGTCCCCCTCCACACGGCTTTCTATGTTTAGGTGCAAGGCGGAGCTGATGCTCAACTCCACCTGCTCTGCCTCATCCTCACTGGCGAAGCCCGAGAGGCTAACAGAAAAATGTGTAGAGGGCTCAATAGGCGAGAGTGTTATTGGGCTTGTGGCTACTTCAACACTCAAGGGGTGGAGGGTGAGCGAGAGGAGTGCTGTCCAC
>WRKR01000039.1 GCA_009782175.1 Cystobacterineae bacterium | reverse complement strand
GCTCGTAAGCCCCCGGCAGGGTGATTTTTTTTGGTTACTTTTTTTGTTCAGACAAAAAAAGTGACTTGCCGAAGGCAAGCTGCGCCCGCAGGGCGAAAAAACCTTTCGCCGGAGGCGACACTCCCCCCCCCGGAGGGGAAAAAATAAAAACAAAAAAAGTGACTCGCCGGGAGGCGAAACCTCCTCTCGCTGAAGGCGAAAATAGCCGGGCCGCAGGCCCACTCTGCAAAACACCCCCCCCCCCGGGAGGGGAAAAAATAAAACTCCCCCTCTTAGTCCGCCTTAAGTTTGTGCCCCAAGGGCCAATGGAAGCGGCGGAGGCTTTTGGAATAGAGGCGCAGGCCGGGTGCAGCGTGGTGCCATTTGTGTTGGTTTAAAAACACAAGTTTTTGTATTTTTTTTGCGCCCTCGCGGAGGGTATTTTCCTCCATGTGGGGGAGGTGGTGTTTTGCAAAGCCCAACAAGGCCTCTCCCCTGAGCCCTTCGCCCAAAAAGCCTTCCAACAACACGTCCAATATGGCAAAAGGCAAAAGCTCTGCCTCTGTTATTTGGCCTTTGGCCAACTCAGGGCCTGCCGGCAGGGCCAATATTTGCCCAAGCCCCTCCAGGGGCATATGGCAATAAATATGGGCTAGCAGGCGGTTTATCCAGGTTTTGGGCAAATCCGCAAGGGGGGCAAAGCCTCCTGAAAAATCCCCCCCCAAAGTGCTATAGCCCACCGCCTTCTCGCTGTGGTTGCCTGTCTGCAAAAACAAAGCTTGTGCGCTGTTGGACCAATTCCACAGGCGCATGGCGCGTATACGCGCTTGAATGTTTTGCAAGGTTATTTCCGTTGCGGCATGCCCCAGCATTTTTTCTACGGCTGCACGCTCATGTTGAAAGGCCTCTGCAATGGAATGTTCCGCAAAGGAAACGCCCAACTCCTCGGCCAGGGTTTGAGCGGCTTTGCGGGTTTGTGCCGAGGAGAGGGAGGAGGGCATGGAGAAGGCATATATGTTTTTGAGGGGAATGCCTTTGCTTTTGGCCCAGCGCCAGGCCACCAACAGGCTTAAGGCCGAGTCCCTCCCTCCTGAAAGCCCAAGCCCCAGGCATTGGAAGCAGCCTGCCGCCTCTATATACTCCCCAAGCCCCAGGGACAAAGCCTCCCAAAGCAGCCCCAGTGTTTGCTCTTCTCCTTGGGTTTCCTCTGCCTTAACGGGTGCTCTATTTTCTCCCCTCTGTTGAGCATTTGCCCTTGGGTTTAGGGGGTGCAACAACAAGGCGGAGGGGGGCGTTGGGGCAAGGCCAAGCAGGTGTACATTTTCCAAGCCCATGCCTTGGCTTTGAGGTGTAGAGCTCCAAGAGGAGGGAGCGGGGCCAAAAGGCAACTCTATGCATGCCGTTGTTGCCAAGGGGGGCACAGAAGGAGAGCCCAGAAACTGGCCTTTAATGAGGGCGGGTTTGAGGGGGGGTGTCCTCCTACAATGGCCCTCTTTTGCCAGTGCGGCGCTGCCGGCAAACAGCCACTCTCCGCCGCCGCCGCACAAGTTGGCCCTTGCAAGGGCAAGCCCTGTTTTTTGTTGTACCTCAAAATGCCCATGCGGGTTTGCATCAAAATGCCAAGGGTGTGCTTGGCACAGGCCGCAAAACACCAGGCCTTCTACGGAAGGCAGCTCCACCTCATTGAGGCCAAAAACCAAACTCCAAGCCCCCCAGCGAAAGAGGAGGGGGCCCACGGCAATGGGTGAGGGGCTGAGGCTTTGCCCATGGGGTGGCCTCCATGTTGTTGTGGGGAGCATTGTTGTGGGGCCATGGGGGAGGCTGGTTTGAATGCCCTCCTCAAGCTCAGGCCAGGGCCCGGGTGTTGTTTGTGGAATAAGTCCCCAAAGCCGTCCTCTGGCGCAAAGGGCCACGGCATTGCGCAAGGCACCTGCATGTATAATACGTACCCCCAAAGCACATAGGGAGTGCCATTGGCTTGTGGCGCGCACCAATGTAGCCAGGGCTTGAGTTTCGGCTTCTATAAAAGAGGGCATGTGGGCCAAGCCCCCCAGGGGTATTCCGCCCAATGCGCCCAGGGGCAGCAGCACAAGGTCTATTTTTTCAGTGTGAGCGTTTTTGAGGCATGCAAAAATTTTTTGAAGGTTCTCATCAAACCCGCCCAATGTGGCGGGGCAAGCAAGGGCGGCAACGTGCAGGGAAACCATGCTATAGGTTTAGCATGGCCTGGCCTCTTGCGGCCAAGCCTTAAGCGTCTGGGGCCCTGCGCCTTTTGGAGAGCCACTGTTTGGCGGCTGCCCACAAACCCGGGGAAATGGAGAGAAACACCACGAGTACAATCAGCTTTTCAATGTGCTGCTCAATGGGAAACTTAAACTTATCCTTCAAAACCTTCACCATAAAAAACCCCAACCACGTCATCGACAAAATCCACGCCATGCCGCCCACAATATTAAATGTGGCAAAACGCCTATAGGGCATTTTGGACATGCCGGCGACAACGGGCACAAAAGTGCGCGCCAAAGGCATAAAGCGCGCCAATATAATGGCCTTGCCGCCATGCTTCTCATAGAAGGCCCGGGCTATTTCCAAATAGCGTGGCTTCAAAAACCGCGCATTCGGGTTTCGGAAAAGCCGGGCGCCTCCACGCAGCCCAATGGTATAGCTGACAGCATCCCCCGCAATGGCCATGGGAATTAACAAGGCATTTAAAACCCAAATGTTGAGGTCGCCCTTGGCGGCATAAAGCCCTGCTGTCACCAGCAAAGAGTCCCCTGGCAAGAAAAACACCAAGGCCCCGGTTTCTGCGAAAATAACCAAAGCCAGCCCTGGGTAGCCGCCCCAGGCAATCAACTCCCCAGGCTCTCGCAACCACTCTATTATTTGCTCATATGCCGCAACAATCCACGTCCACATGGTTTTTGCCCTAACATAGCCTCCTGGCAAAGGATAGGCGGGGCCCCTCTTTTTCTGTCACGCGAGGGGAGGCTCTGCAGGCGTTTCCCTGTCTGGAATGGCTTTCTCTGGCGCGAAGGGGAAATGGGGCAAGCTGGGGGGGAGCTTTAAGAAACTTCAGGGGTTTTTTCTTTGGCTTCTTCTTCGGACAAGACGGCAAAGTTAATATTATAATATCCGGCTGCCGCACAGGTATACATAACGCGTTTAATGACGGAGAAAGGAATATCCTGGTCTGCCTGAATATTAATGTCGGCCATTTCATCTGCTTTTGGGCCCAGGCGAGCCTCAAGCCCTTTGCGTTGTGTCCTCAATTCTTCTTCAAGCAGGTGGATATTGGGATCAACGGAGTTCACCAAGCCTTCTGTTGTTGCCACCACTTTGGTTTCAAAAACAATGTCGGTGGGTGAAACAATGACAGAAGGCACGTCCATGGCTTGCATTTCCTCTGGGTTGACAGCCTCAGGCAGGCGAATATCATGCCGCATGGAGAGCACTTCACCCGTGGCAGAGAAGTTGGCCATCAAAAACAAAACCACAATGACAAACATATCCACCAAAGGCGTCAAAAAAAGCTCCACATTGGAGGGTCTGCTCATCTGCATGTTTGACTTGCCAAAAACACGTGAGTTGGCAAGTCGTTTTCCATAGCGCTTTCCTGGAACTTGAATGGGCATGGTTTTCCTTAGGAAGAAGCGGGGGAAATGGAAATGGCCTTCAGCTTGGCGCCCCGGGCGGTATCCACAATTCTCACCAAGTCAGAATATTTCACAGAGTCTTCGGGCACCAAGGTTAAGTCTTCCTGGTCTGGCAAATCCCGTTTTATTTCTTCAAAGACGCGTTTAAAGTCTTCTGTCAGGAGAAAACCCGCTGCGTTGCGTTGAATGGGAATGGGTTCCCGCTCTTCAAAGCCCACCCTCAGTTGAGCTTCTTTATCCGTAATCAGCATGCTTACGGGTGTCTTTTGTTGATCTTGCGGGCCGACGAAGCCATCTGAGTCTGCGCTCAATTGCTTCACCTCCAGGCGACCAATTTGCGTCCACACCGCCGTCATAATGAGAAACGAGATGGTAATGGCCATCAAGTCAATAAAGGGGATGAGGTTAATAGTCGTGTCCAGCGGCTTGCGCTTGCGGCCGCGAACAGCAAATCCCGAATCCAATCCACCGGTTGACATAAAAGCTCCCGAGCTATCGCTCGAATTGACTTATTCGTCGGCGTAATTCTGAACGTTGGTATTTTTAAACTTCTCTTTGTTGTTAACAACGAGGTTCAGCACAGCCACAGAAGTCTCGTTGATGTCATTAATCAACGCCTGTGTTCGCCCCATAAAAATTGAAAATGCAACAAGAGCGGGAATGGCCACAGCCAATCCAAAATAGGTACAATTCATGGCTTTGGAAATTTCCGCCGCCAACATGGTGGCCCGTTCCTGGGCAGAAGCTGATGCCACGGCAGCAAAAGCACCAATCAAACCGCTGACTGTGCCCAAGAGGCCCAGCAACATGGCTGCGTTTCCAAGCATGGCCAAATAGCCACTGCGCGCTTCTACTTTGGGCATTTCGCGCAAAGCAGCCTCATCCAATGCGGCTTGAACGTCCTCTTCTCCGCGAGGGACATTCAGCAGGCCGGCTTTGACGACAGCGGTCAACGGTGTTGCCTTTTGGCCTGTCACATAGTGCACGGCTTTGTCCAAGTCCCCTGCATAAAGGTGCTTGCGAAGCCCTCGCAAGAAAGCATCCTTGCTGATGTTATAGCGGGCATAGAGTGCAATGCCTCGCTCCACCATAATGAAGAGCACCACTATCAGGCAGGCAAAAATAGGGATGAGATCATACCCCCCTCCTTTTACGCGCCAAGAGAATTCTTCCAGTAAACCCCTGGAACCACCAGCCACCTCAGCAGCGAAAACCAGCCCAATGTTCGCCAAATTCATTGCAGCGATGCCTCCAAAAAAGATGCCAATCAAAAACCACCCGGGCTACATCCAACGCTTTGTGGAAATGCCCCACGAAGTTCCTTTGAAGTGTCCTACAAAATGTCCCACAAAATGTCCTACAAAATCTACACGGACTCTATGCGCTCTGAGAAAAAGCTGTCAAGAAAAGCTCTTGCCCCCTCATAAATGTTGTTTACATGTTGCTTATAGCCTGGAGGGCAAACCCACCACCTTTGGGGGAGTTATTTTAAAAACACCATATAAAACAACATATTATGCTGAGCTCTCGCTTGCATGTGGGGCATATTGAGGGTGTTGAGGTTTTTTTTTCGTTTTTTCTAGGCTTTTGTTGCGGGTTGTGCCTGCAGAAAGGGAAGCCTTACAATAAAGCAGCTGCCCACATTGAGTTCAGTTGTCACTTCAATGCTGCCGCCATGGTTTTCAACGAGGGTGCGGACAATGCTGAGGCCAAGGCCTGTTCCCTTTTCGCGTGTCGTAAAATAGGGATCAAAAATTTTCCCAAGCAACTCAGGAGGAATGCCTGGGCCGCTGTCTTGCACACTTATTTTGGCGACATTTCCTTCGAGTTCTGTTTCGAGTTTCAGGGTTTGTCCCGGGGGTGTCACTTGGCAAGCGTTGAGCAGCAAGTTTATAAATACTTGAATGAGGTTTTGTCGAATGCCCCAGAGGGGGGGCATGGCCTGGTATTCACAAGCCACGCTGACATGTGCTGCTTGCAAAGAGTGCTCACAGAGGCTGACGGCTTTCTCCAAAACCACGCGGAGCTCCAAAGCCTCGGCTATTTCTTCGCTGGGTTTTCCATAGGAGGACAAGCTTCGCGTAAATTTTAAAATACGCTCGCCGCTTTCTATAATACGCTGGAATTTCTCCACATCGGCTTGTCCATTGGGGCGAAGCATGGCGCGCTTGAGCAAAGCGTCCGTATAAGTCAGCACCGCCGTCATCGGGTTGTTAATTTCATGCACAATATCCGCAGCCAGCTTCCCCAATGAGGTCAACTTCTCTGCTTGCACAATGTGGGATTCCAAGCTGCGTATGCGTGTCAAGTCATAACCAATAAAGAGCATCCCCTCAACCTCGCCGCGTGTGGAGCGCACGGCCAAAGCCATCATCCCCACGCGGATGAGCTTCTCATCCCGCGTCAAAATTTGAGTCTCAAAATGGGGAATGCGCTTGCCCTTGAGGACTTCAGACATGACGCGTGTCAGCTTGAGGTATTCCACCTTGGGAATGAGGCTGAACAAGGAGCGCCCCAAAATTTCCTCTCGAGCAAAGCCCGTCAACGCGGAAAAAGCCTTGTTATAAACCTTTAAACAACTGCTGCTGTCCACCATCCCCACAAGGGCATGGGTGTTTTCTAAAATTTCCTCAAAAAAACAGCGATTAAAAGCCAACTCAGCCGTGGCTTTTGCGCGGCCAATGGCCATGGCGAGTTGGTGAGAAAGCAACTCCAGGAGACGCACAATATCTGCACCAAAGTTTTCCTTGGGCCATGCGGACTCCAGGCGAAACAAGCCCAAAAACTGTTGCGCGGCACACAGCGGAAGGCTGAGTTTAAAAGCGCTTCCCTCAAACAACATGCTCTCCTGCGCCACAACTTTCAGTTTTGGCGGAAGCTGAATGT
Source organism: Cystobacterineae bacterium (assembly GCA_009782175.1). Lineage (GTDB taxonomy): Bacteria > Myxococcota > Myxococcia > Myxococcales > Myxococcaceae > WRKR01. The sequence continues at coordinate 24,976 of WRKR01000039.1, read as the reverse complement.
TTTTCAGCCGCAATGAAGAAGCCATGGCCTCAGGCAACGCCCATGCGCCCGGAGAATTGGGCAACAAGGGCCCCCTCTTTGCTTGGGAAGTAAACTCCGCGGACTTGAAGTCCACAACACAAATACAAAACCAAAGTGAGGGACAATGTGTCTCCAACACCTTGCCAAACACCTCTACAACTTCTGCCTCACTCATTGCCGCGTCAGCAAGTTGTCGGCCAAACTCGAGGCTTGCCTCTAAAAATACTTCTGTGAGAGCTTCACTCCCCAGCTGAAAAAACCTGCGTGTCGTCTTTTCCACACCTCAAACCTCTCACTTCAGCTTCTTCGCATCAACACTTTAAGCAAAGCCAAGCTGCTAAGCCCACCCAGGCCGGCTCCATGTTGACTTGAGTGTGGCGAGAGAAAAGGCTTGAGGCGAGCTAAAGCCCGCCTAAACTCGCCTAAATGTATGCCACCGCCTCAACTCAACTGAAAACCAACCCAACACCGGGGTTTAGAGGAGAGCTTCATTCAATGGTCTCATAATAACCAGGCCTCCAGACGCGTTTATAGCGGCCTGGCCTGCAAACTTCTTGGTTGCGCCTGTTGATTTTGCATGTGCCATCTACCCATACTTGCTCATGGTAACCTTCAACCCAGCGCCTGGTGGGGACCACCACCACTGGGGGAGCCACAACCACTGGAGGGACAGGGATGTGTACTCTTGGAGCATGGACATGCACCCTGGGGGCGGGAACGTGTACCCTGGGGGCATGGACATGCACCCTGGGGGCAGGAACGTGTACCCTGGGGGCGGGAACGTGCACCCTGGGGGCGGGAACATGCACCCTGGGGGCAGGGGCGTGTACTCTTGGGGCATGGTGTACCCGTGGAGCGGGAGCGTGCCTGGCAGGTGAGGAGGATCTTCCAGAATGCCCTCCTCTCTGGTGGCCGCTGGCAAAGGCACTCAAAGGAAATATGGAAACAACAGCGATTAAAGCCAGTTGAGAAAATTGTGTCTTCATGTTTTTAATGACGACCCAGTCCCACATTTATTTCATCTAAAACACACTTTTTTTTGTCCTAAGGAAAAAAGCCTGTTATTTAATATAATTCAACGCAGCAAGGTTGACGTCGGCCCACTTCGTCGCTAGGTTGCGCGGGGACATGGCCTCTCTTCGTGACATTCGAAAACGCATTCGCTCCGTCAAAAGTACCCGGCAAATAACCAAAGCCATGAAAATGGTGGCTGCAGCCAAGCTGCGCAAAGCTCAGGATGCGGCTGTCGCTGCACGCCCTTATGCGCGCACGCTGGATGCCATGGTGGCCGGCATTTTGGGGCGCTCAGGCGCTCAGTCCTTTGGGCACCCTTTGTTGGAATCCAGGCCTGACAAAAAACGCATTGCCGTTTTTGCTGTCACTTCAGACAAAGGTTTGGCGGGTGGTTTTAACCACAGCATTACTCGCCGGGTGCTGCGCTTCATCAAGGAGCATGACGGACAACAAGAGGTGGTTTTGTTCACCTTGGGCCGCAAAGGAAACGAGTTTTTCAAAAACCGCGGGACACCTATTGAAAAAGACTATCCCGGCCTCATGTCCAATGTCAGCCATGCCGCTGCTCATGGAATTTCCAAAGAGCTCATGCAGCGTTTTTTGGACAAAGAGGTGGATGCCGTCTTCGTTTGCTTCAACGAGTTTGTCTCTGCCATCAGCCAAAAAGTCCGTATGGTGCAGTTGCTGCCTTTTGAGCCACCCACGGTTGAGGCCCACAGCAGCAACAGCATTGAAAACAGCAACACCATGGAGCCTCTCTATGAGCCTTCAAGCCAAGAGGTGTTGAACCATTTGGTTCCGCGCGCATTGTCTGTACGCCTCTATCGCGCCTTGCTTGAAAGCGTTGCCTCTGAGTATGGCGCTCGGATGACCGCCATGGAAAGCGCTACCAACAACGCGGGCGAAATGCTCGACAACCTCTCCCTCTTCTATAACCGCACAAGGCAAGCGGCCATTACGCGGGAGTTGGTTGAAATTGTCTCGGGAGCACAAGCCCTCAGCGGTTAGCGGTTGAACGGTTTCACGTTGAAGTGGGCTTATAGGCCAGTTGAGGGCGGTTCAAGGTTGGCTTGAGCGTGGCAACGCTGCACCACGGCCCCCTTGGGAGGGGGCTTCCTTCCAGGGGGCTTCTCACTCAAAGGTAGAGGGGAGCCCCAAAGTTTTGCCAATGCGGTTTTCAACTGCCGCCAACTCTATTCTGGCAATTTCCAACTGCGTGCGGGCTTGGGCTGCGTTGCTTGCCGCAAAAAACCGGCCGTTGTCCGCTGTGGACAATTCAAGTGAGGTGGCCATTCCTGCTTTAAACAGGGACTCTACTTGCTGTTGTACGCGAGCAGCCATCTCGGCCTGGGTTTGTGCCTGAAGTGCAGCCATGCGTGCCGTTTCCAGTGTCTTCTTCGCGCTTATCCACTTGGCACGCGTCTCTGAGCGAGCGCCATTGAGTTGGGCCCTTGCCGCAACCAGGTTGGCGCGGTTTTCGCGCGTTGTGGCCTCACGTACACCCTGATCATAAAGGTGCCAGCTGAGCCCCACCGTCACGTCAAAAGTGAAATTCTTCCCTGAAAACCCCTTGTTGGAGTTATAAAGCCCTCTGGCCGTCGCCGCCAGGCTTGGCAACCACGTGAAGGAGTCTGTGCTTGAAAAACGTTGCATAACCTCAAGGTTTTTTTCGGCAGCCAAAATGCCGAAGCTGGTTTCCCATGGAGAATTCTCCTCCTCTTTGGGCTCTCCAAACTCCATAAAGGCCGCCTCCTCCGTCAAAATGGGCCGAACGGGTTCGCCCACCATGGACTCCAAAGCAGCCAACAAAGCCTCACGTTGCCCCTCCAGCTGAGCCAGCTGACTGCGGGCCTGAGCTGTGTCCGTCAATGCACGAAGCAATTCTGTTTCTACGGCTTTGCCTACGCGAATTCTGGCCCTCGCATCCTTCTCCCGCCTCAAAGCCACCGCTTCCGCATCCCGCGCCGCCTCCTCCATGGAAGCAACGCCGACAATGGCCAAATAGGTTTTGGCTACGCCTCCCAAAATTTGCTCAACAGCATCCCGGGTGCCAAGGCGTGCGGCCTCTGTCCCCGCAGCCGCATTTTTGATGAGAAACATCTGCGGCGTGAAGAGAATTTGGGTGAATTGCAAAGAGGCATAAGCAGAGTTTCTGGCAATAATTTTTGAGACAAGCATGTCAGCAGGAGGAGAATTCACCGCCGGTATATCAAAGGTGTGGCCCATGAAAGCGATGAAGGGATTTAAGTCAAACTCCTGGGCAACATTGGTATAGACATAGCTTCCCGAAGCCTTAATGTCAGGAAGCACCGCTGCCCAAACACGGCTGGCCTGCGCAGCAACCGCATCGGCCTTTGAGTGAGCCGTCTTAATGTTGGCGTTGTTGGCCAGGGCCAGACGCAAGGCCTCTTCAAGCCCAATGGACCGCCTGGAAACATCCTCTGTCATGGGTATCGCCTGAGGTGTGGTCTGTGGCATTGCTTGTGGCATTGCTGTGGGCACTGTTTGTAGCGCCGTTTCAGGTGTTGTTTGAGGCGCTCCCGCATCCGCTTGTGCAGGCGCTGGTGCATTTGCCTGCACAGGCGCATCCACTTGTGCAAATGCGGGCATTCCCAAAACGCCAAGAAACGCTAAAACACATGACTTAAAAACACATGGCTTAAAAACACATGGCTTATGCATATTAGGCTGACCTCTTTTCTTCCGCCTGCCCCGGTTGAGCCTCGAGGTTTTGCAGAGTTTGCAGAATGGTTTTCTGGGCATGCGCAAGCTTTGCCGCCTCTTCCTCGCTGGGCACAACCGCCAACAGAAGGCTTGGCGGCGCCATGCCAAACCACTTGCGCAACATTGCCTCAAACTCTTCAAAGAAGATGAAGGCAATGGGCACAACAAACAGCGTCAGGAAAGTGGACATGATGACGCCCCCAATGACGGACAAAGCCATGGGAGAGCGAAACTCTGAGCCCAGGCCTTGACCCAGGGCCGTGGGTACCATTGCAATGGCCATGGCTGCCGACGTCATCAAAATAGGACGAAGCCTGCGTGGCCCTGCCTTCAGCATGGCCGTATAAATGTCATCGCCTGCCCTTATGTTTTGCAAAGCGCCGTCCACCAACAAAATGGCATTTTTCGCCACCAAGCCAATCAACAAAATAAAACCAATCATCGCCGCCATGGAAACATAGCTTCCCGAAAGCCATAAAGTTATGAGTGCGCCCACAATGGCCAGCGGCACAGACAAGAGAATGGTGAAAGGGTGTTTGAAGCTTTCAAACTGAGAAGCCAACACCATATAAATGAAGAGAATGGCCAAAATGAGTGCCACAGCAAAGGCTGAAACCTGCTCTTCCAGGGTTTTCATCTGGCCGTCATAAATAACGCCATAACCCATCGGAAGCGGGTTCTCCTGAAAATATTTTTTCAGGTTTTGCATAATGTCTCCAAGAGCAGCACCCGGCGCCACGGTTGCATTCACCGCAATTTGCCGCTCGCGGTTGTGTCGCTCAATCAGCGAGGGGCCGTTTTGTTGTTTGACTTCGGCCAAGTCTTTCACAGGCACAGCGCCACGAGGCGTAAAAATGTCGATGCGCCCAACCTGCTCAGGTGTTGCACGGTCTTTCTCCATGAGGCGCACGACAATTTCTGGCTCCTCTTTGCCCTGGCGCAGCTTGCCCACAATTTGCCCATCCATGGCCAGGCGCATTTGCATGGCAAGGCTGGAGGCGGGAACGTTCATGTCCTGAAGTTGCTGGCGGTTGGGAATGAGTTGCAGCTCCGGCTTGGGAGGGTTGCTCTCAATGCGTATGTCTGCTGCGCCAATGGTGCTCATATATGCCTTCGTCTTCTCGGCAATTTCCTCCACTTTCACGAGGTCCGGGCCAATCAAACGCACCGTAATGGGGAAAAAGTCTCCCCCAAAACCTTCAATGGGAGGAGGGTCCAAAAAAGCAATTTCAGTTCCTGCCGGAAGCACGGGGACCAAAAGCTCCTTAAATTCCGCTTTGAAGTCATTGTTGCTTTTTTTGCGGTATTGTTTGTCATTCAAAATAATGCGAATGCGTGCACGGTTGACGTCGCCGTTTTGGCCGATGATGGAATAGACATTTTCGACTTCAGGGTATTTTTCTTTTGAAATGAGGGCTTCCACTTGAGCAACACGGAGCCCTGTTTCTTCCAGGCTGGCGCTGGCCGGCAGTTTCAAGTCAATGCCCACAAGTCCCGTGTCCTGCTGGGGTATAAATTCAAAACCAGAGCCCTTAATTGAAACATAAGCCGAGAGGAAAACGAAAGCCGTCACCAAAAAAGCGGTGAGGGCCTTGTGTCTGAGCACCCAATGCAAGGCCTTGCTATAAAGCTTGTCGTTGGCACTAAAAAGACTTCGAAAAAACCTGGCGACAACGTTTTCTTTTTTGGGGTTTAGAGGATCTCTCTTCTTCACAAAACGCGAAGAGAGTGAAGGGTCCAAGGTGAATGAAATGAAAAGCGAAATGAGCACAGCCACAGCGATGGTGATGCCAAACTGTTTAAAAAATTGCCCCACCATTCCAGGCATGAAGGCCACAGGAACGAACACAGAAACCAAGGACAATGTTGTCGCCATGACAGCCAACATAACGTCATGTGTACCGTGAGAAGCCGCGGCAATGGGTGGCTCGCCTTTGTCCAAACGGTGCGTAATGGCCTCGCGAACCACAACGGCGTCGTCAATGAGCAAACCAATGGCCAAAGCGAGCGAGAGCAAAGTCATCTGGTTGATGGAATAGCCCAGCACATACATGAAAAAGAAGGTACCGATGACGGAAGTCGGCAAAGCCAATGCGGAGATGATGGTTCCTCGAATATCCAAAAGGAAAATGAGAATAATGAGGATGGCCATGCCACCGCCAAAATAGAGGGCAATCCACACCTCTTTGGTGTTCTCATGAATGTTGCGTGATTGGTCGAAAACCAAAACTTCCTCAAAGCCATGGCCGATGAGCTCCGACATCATCTTCATTCTGTCTTTCACCGATTCGGTGATGGCAACCGTGTTGGTGCCTGCCTGTTTCACCACGTCGATGAGAATGGTTTCTTTTCCGTCCAGCCTGGCGGAGGTGCGCCTGTCTTCTGCCCCATCCGTGACGAGTGCAATTTCTTCAAGACGCACCTGTGCACCTGTTTGGCTTCGCGCTATGGGCAGCTTGCGAATGTCATCCACCGTCGTAAACTGGCCCAGGCTTCGAACGGTGAGCTCCTCAGGCCCCAAATAGAGTCGCCCTGCGGGCAAATCCAAATTTTCAGCGCCAATCATCTGTGCCACTTGAATGGGAGACATTTGGAGCTGTTTGACTTTTTCCAAATCCAAATCCACGCGTATCTCGCGCTTGTCTCCACCCGTAATCCGAATTTCCGCGACACCCTCTATTTGTGCAAGCACAGGCTCCAGCTGGTCTCGAATCTTCTCGCGCAGTGCTGTGGAGCTGAGGTTGGAGGAGACAGCATAAGTCATAATGGGAATGGCCCCCATGTCCACCCGGCTTACGCGGGGGGGGTCCATGTCTCTTGGAAGAATGTTGGCAATGTTCGCCACTTTGTCGCGAACGTCCTGCACGGCTTCTTCAATGTCTTTGCTGAAAAGAAATTGTGCGATGAGGATTCCGGCGTTTTCGCGTGAATAGGAGCGGACAATGTCCAAACCTGAAATGCCCGCAACCGCATCTTCAATGGGCTTCATCACCTGAGTTTCAACCTCAGAAGGGCCTGCCCCGCGATAAACAGTGGTCACCGTAACAACAGGGATGGAGATGTCGGGAAACAAATCTGTCCCCAAACGGCTCAGTCCAAGTACACCCAACACGATGAGCGCCATGCTCATCATAACGGTAAACACCGGACGTTTGATGGATAAGTCTGATATGGTCATTTTAAAATTCCTGTGAAGACAAAGCAGCGTGAGCAGCGTGGGCTTTAGGCAGCGTGGGCTTTAGGGAACAGGTGTTCCGTCTTTCAGAGAGGGACTTGGGTGGTTGACAACCTTTGAAATGGGCTCCGAAGCATCAATGGTCACCTCATCACCCGAAGTTCCGATGACACGCACAGCCACCCGCTTAATTTTGCCTTGCTCCACGGCCAGCACATGTTCTCCATCAATGCGGGAAAGCGCTGTTGCCGGAATAATTTGAGCTGCCTCTGTCTTGCCCAAAGGCAAGCGTACTGAAGCCAAGCTGTTGGCCAAAAACCGAGCGTCTTTGTTGGGGACAGAAATTTCCACAGGAATGCGCCGCGTCACAGGGTCTGCCGAAGGCAACACCAATGTCACAACGGCCTCATGGGTCGCCGCATTCGAGCCTACAGCGTTTACGTTCACCTTCGTTCCCGTTTTCACCAAATCTCTCACGTCTTCAGAAACGGTGGTTTTCAGAACCAAAGTATCCACTTGCTGCAGCGAAAAAACAGGCATGCCTGGAGCGATGGTTCCGCCTATTTGCGTGGGTGCGTTGACAACCGTCGCATCAAAAGGAGCGCGCAAGTCGTGGCGTTTGCGTGCGGCAAGGGCCTGCGAGAGTTGTGCTTTGGCCATCAACACCTGAGCGGAAGCTTGCCTTGAGGTTGTTTGTGAGGACAAATTCTCCACTTCAGAAATGGTGCCGTCTGCTTTGAGTTCTGTGTTTCGCTTGGCCATTTCTTCTGCCAAACCTGAAGCCGCTTCGGCAGCAGCCAAGCCTGCCTGCGCTTGGGCCACTTGGGCATCGGCAATTTCTGGATCCAACTGACCCAAAACTTGTCCCGTCTTCACTTTGTTGCCTTTGTGAGCGCGAATGGCGTTGAGTTTTCCACCCACTTCAAAGCCCAAATCCAAAGACATGATGGGGGTCAACGTGCCGGTGACGACGTCAAAAGGAGAAGAGGTGGTTTGCTGAGGTATAACCGTCGAAATGCGAAATTGTGGTGCCGTGGACTCAACAACCGCCGTGTTTGTTGCCGCTTTTGTCTCTTCACAACCTGCAACAAACCCGACAACAACCAGGCCTATCACACTATATACTGCTTTTTTATCAACGCTTCTCACGAGTTTCTCCTCTTGGTTTTCCCCGCCCCCAAACAACAATTTTCTGTCGCAGTGAGCAACGGTGTTTCTAAAGTCTCTTCATGCTCGGCTGAGGACACATGTTGGATTAAAGCTGCGCAGCCCTCATATAACAGCCGATTAACGCCATGTGCCCAGACGCCAAAGTCCGGCTTTTGTTTCATGCTCGTCATCTGAAAACACAACATGGAATAGGTCCCCACCAACATGGCCGGTACAAGCCCTGCGGCCAGATCTTGCCTCAGGGTTCCCCTCTCAATAAACATCTGCTCCTGGTATTCTAAATGCGACAAAGCTTGCGAAAGCATGTCCCACGCCGTCCCCGCAAAAGCCGTGTCTTGCACACCTCTCACCACAACATGCACAACATCCCTGTATTCCCAGCAAAGCTCCAAAACATCCAGGTTATGTTTGTTGCTTAACTCTATATAATGAAGATAACGCGGTGCCTGTTGACGCACATCTGCCGCTGTCAGCATACCTTCTGCCTTCAAAAACTCTATGGTCTCCAACTGGCGCGTTGACAACAACTCCCTCACCCTCTCGCCAAACGCTTGAAGCAATTCCTCAAACAAGGCTTCCTTGGACTTAAAATGCAAATAAAAAGCCCCCTTTGAAAGCCCACATGCCTTGGTAATGTCCTCAATCCGCGCACCCTTGAGGCCATGCTGGACAAACCTCTCCCGCGCTGCACAAATAAGAGCATCTCTCGCCTTCGAATCTGCCGGTCTGGCCATGGGAAAGGAGTTAATAACCCTCGAGTCATTTATTGCCAAACATTTTTGACTGATTAGTCAAAAATCATTTTCTCTTTTTTGGAATATTCAGCACTTCAGAAGAACAAAACCCATAATATATTGTGTTTTATTGAGTATTTTTGTTTGGCTGCGCCCTACCCTCTTGTATACGGCATATAACACCCTCCTCCTGGGGAGGGGCTAAGCCCCTGCTACCATAAAACCCATGCCCTAAAACCACCTCTCATGGCGCCAAGCCAGGGCATCCGCTTATGGCACTGTGGCATTAACTCATGGCACTGTGGTGTCCACTCATGGCGCTGCGGGCTTTCTTTTTTCCAGCCAGGGCTTTGCTTTTGTGTCAAACCCAGCAGGCCTATGGAAACAACTGTGTTAAAATTAGAAGCTTTGAGCAAATGCTATGGCAGCTTTTGCGCCCTCAAGGATGTCCACCTTGACATTCGCCATGGTGAAATTTTTGCCTTGCTGGGCCCCAATGGCGCGGGGAAAACAACCCTCATCGGCTGCGTCGTCGGTTTGGTGCGAAAAACCTCCGGCAAGGCCTATGTCTTCGGTGTGGACTTGGACAAAGAGGCCCAAAAACTGCGCCATGAGGTGGGGGTGGTGCACCAAGAGTTGAATTTTGATCCTGCCTTCACACCACGCGAAGTCCTCGCCTTTCAAATGGGCTATTATGGCATGCGAAAAAACTCTGCCCGCATTGCAGAGTTGCTTGACGTCTTCTCACTGGCCAACAAGGCCGATGTCCCCATGCGCGCCTTGTCCGGTGGCATGAGACGGAGGATGATGATTGCGAAGGCTTTGGTGCATAACCCGAAACTTTTGTTTCTGGATGAGCCTACGGCTGGCGTCGACATGGAGTTGCGGCAGGACTTGTGGAATTATGTAAAGCACCTGCGAAAACAGGGCACCACCATTGTGCTGACAACCCACTATTTGGAAGAAGCCGAAGCCCTGGCTGACAGAGTCGGCGTGCTTTCTCAAGGGCGCTTGGCCGTCGTCGAAGAGAAAAACCACCTCCTTAACCGCCTGGGTACACAACAGTTGCACCTTCGGCTGGACACACCCCTGCCCCAAAACCAATTCCAAAACATTCTGCACAGCCTGGAGCAAAGCTCACCCCACCTTCAGGCGGCCCTCTCCGAAGACGGCATGCTGCTCAGCATTTCCCAAACAGAAGGCGCACCCCACTTCGCTGAAATAGTGACAAAATTGTCAGCTATACTTTCTATTGCAGATATGAAAACCCAAAACCCGCGCCTCGAGGACGTCATTTATAAAGTGTTGCACGCCTCCCTGGACACCACAGACGCTGGGCTTAAAAACAATTCTCCATCCTCTCGTTAGTGGGTACAGAAATTTGAGCACTCGTGTTGCAATTGTCACGGAATGCCTTGGGCCATATGGCTCTCCGCCTCAGGCCTGTGCTGGCTACGCGGAGGCCGCGTATTTCACCGCGCTTGCCCACCACCCACAAGGCAGCTCCACCACTGGCATCCGGAACCAACACAGGCTGCGCCGTGGATGCAATGCTGAACTCCACCCCCGAAGAGCCCAAATGCTGCGTCCACAAAAGCTCCAGCCTTTCTGCAGCAAAAGCCAATACGGTGCCGTTGGTGGTGACAATATAAAGCTCCGCAGGGTTCTCCCCCAGAGGCTCACCCAAAATGGGGCTGCCTACAGGCTCTGCAATGCCCCGGGGAAGCCCCACCACTTCCGGAGGGTTTGTTGAGTCGGCTTCTGCTTCAAAACGGCGGAGTTGATAGGTGTTGGGGCCTGTTTCCACAACCGCATAGACACGACCCTCCTCATCCACAGCTACAGGGCTTGTCCTATAGCTTTCAGTCTGCACATTCACCAAAGCGCCCGGCGCATTGCCCACTAAAAAATTCCAACGCTGAAGGCTTGGGCCATTGTTGCCCTTGCCGCTAAGCCAAACATGTTGAGCTGTTGCCGCAAGGCCTGTCGGCCCCTCCAATGCACCACCCGTGATAGAGTCGAACACAGCTCCAGAGCCCAATCCACCGTCGCTCTCCCTGAAACGCCAATAGGCGATATTATCGTCCTCAAACCTCGTCACAAGAAGGGTTTGGGTTTCTTCAGGCTGCTGCCTGAGCACCTGCACCGGCGTCAGGTGCATAGGCGGGTATGTGCCATATGTAGAGGTGGACAGGCAACGCCCATTGATAGAGGTGTTGTCTGTCACAAAAGCAAGCAGGTGAGGGTAGCCGCTGCCTGAGTCCGTTTTGTTTCCAGGCGCCACCAGACGCCACCCACCATAAATGTCCCCTATCTGAGTCAGCGTGAGCCCCTTGTCAAAAATAGACGCACCCATGGAGAGCGCAGACGAGCCCTGGCTGTTCTGATCGCTCACACAATCCATGCTGTTGCTGCCTGTGCCTGAGTGATAAAACCTCGGGGGCAAGCTCCTCGTGTTCACCAAGGCCAAACGAGAGCCGTCACGCCCCGTGGGGCCTCCCCCTGCAACGGCTATGGCCATCTGCCCAACGCTCCCCATAACCACCATGGGGCCTCGAATGGAGCCTGAATGAAAACGCCCCACCACATTGCAATGCTCACCATAAAAATAAAGGCTGTTGTTGGTTTCATCCCCCACACTCGGCCAACCACTGGCCCCAAATATTAATCGACCTTCCTCTTTAGGGTATTTAGAGAAAGCCAAAGGCTGGGTGACATGGGCCCCCAAATGCTCAATGGCATTCGTCCTGCAAAACGTACGCCTCAATTGGAGGCTGAAGTTTTTGCCTATCTCAAAAGTGTTTCCTGCCGCATCCGTTACTTCTAAAACAACACTCAATTGCACCGCGCTTTCCTCTAAAACCCCCAGCCTGATGTTCAGTGGCAAGGCCGCACGCCAACACGCATAAGGTATTTCCGCGTTGTTAACCGCTTCCTGTTTCCACCCTTCCATGGGCACTTCTGAAGCCTCATGGGAAAGCTTCGCACTCTTCACCTGCCAAACCCTCACAGGTATAAACTCTTCACCCTCTTGCATGCCTTGCGTCGCGCAAAGCCCCAGCTCTTCCCCCAATGCCGCAGAAGAAACATCCGTCTCCATATCAATGTGAGGAGGGGCTATGCCAACACGGTAGGTGCGCTTGCGCGTCAACCCCTGCGCCCCAAGCTTAATGCTTAACTCTATCTCGGGCCCTTCTCCCGCCCACTGCTCCGGCAACTTGCATACCCACTCACAATTGCCCAGCCTGCACTTCCCCAGCACAGGCTCACATGCATAGCTGAACTCCCCCACAATGGCTTCCAGCTTCGTCCCCACTTCAACACTGCCTGTGGCTGCTAAATAAAAATCCGCACTGCCCATGCCCACCCAACCCGCACCCGGGTTGTCTTCTGCCTTCCACTCCACCTCTTCCTTGTCAAAACGCAAAGGGGCTATTTCTTCATTCTTCTGGAGCAGCCTCCAACTCCTTATGGCCATTTTAAGCTTCCCATCTGCCCCCAACTCTCCAACAACGCACTCGCCTTTCTCTCCTGTCATGGCGCTCTCCCCTCCATAGCAGACAGTCCCCTGAGGACACTCCCCTAAACTTCCTAGCGTGCACGTGTTAGAATTTTGCTCACAACCTAAACTCAAAACGAGTAGCGCACCAACTATCAAACACCTCTTCTCCATTGGCGTTCTCCTATGAGGTTCCCCCTCTCCACCTCCCCCCCCGCGTTTCCCCCTGGTGTCTTCGGCTTCGGCCCCTCTCTCAATGCCTCAACACCCAACGCCTTCATTAGTCCATATTATGCCCGCTTTTGCAAGCAATGCGCTTCTCCTACATAAAAATTTCTTCGCCCCAAAAATATCCGCATGCTTTTATTTCATGGCTTGTCTGTTCTTTGTCCACATGTTGCCATCTATAGCTCCTCGGCAACTTCCCACCGCCCACCTCTAAAGCAGGGGGGAGGCAAAAAAGAGCTTGCTTCTTCAGGGCTCAGTGGCAAAACACTCCAGCTTTAAACTTGGCTTTTAACAGCTTTCCTCGCGTGGGGGAGGCTGCTTGTTATTTGTTCGGCATTTGTTCGGCATTTGTTCGTTATTCGTTTCGACAGCATTCAATTTCGGCACCATTCATCAACTTTTGAAGTTTAACACAACTCACCATTTTTGAGGGCAGGGAATGCGTATTGCAAGCGTCACCATCGACGCCAACGAAGCGGTTGCGTCGGTGGCACATCGGCTTTCTGAGGTTATTGCCATATACCCCATCACCCCCTCCTCTTCTATGGGGGAGCTTTCGGATGAGTGGTCCGCCAAAGGACAAAAAAACATTTGGGGACAAGTGCCCTCCGTCGCCCAATTCCAGTCCGAAGGCGGCGCCGCCGGTGCCGTCCACGGCGCCTTGCAGGCCGGTGCCCTCACCACCACTTTCACCGCCTCCCAGGGGCTCCTCCTCATGGTGCCCAACCTCTATAAAATTGCCGGAGAGTTGACGCCCTTTTGCATGCATGTCGCCGCACGTACGCTGGCTACGCATGCCCTCTCCATTTTTGGAGACCACTCCGACGTTATGGCCTGCCGCCAAACCGGCTTCGCCCTCCTCTCCTCTCACTCGGTACAACAGGCACAGGACTTCGCCGCCATCGCCCACGCCGCTGCCCTTAAGGCCCGCGTGCCCTTCCTCCACTTCTTCGATGGATTCCGTACTTCCCATGAGGTTGCCAAAATTGCCCCCCTCTCCGACGAAACCCTCCTGCAACTGATGCCGGAAGAGGACATTGCTGCCTTTCGCAAACACGCCCTCTCGCCGGATGCCCCCGCCATCCGCGGCACCGCGCAAAACCCCGACTGCTTCTTCCAGGCGCGCGAGGCCTGCAACCCCTTCTATGAGGCTTGCCCGCGCATTGTCCAGCAAACCATGGACGCGTTTGCGAAGCTTACGGGGCGAAGCTATAGGCTGTTTCAATATGAGGGGCATGCCCAGGCAGAGCGCGTCGTCGTCCTCATGGGCTCTGGCACCGAAACCACCCACGAGACGGTGCAGTGGCTGTGCGCTCAGGGCGAGCGCGTCGGCGTTTTGAAAGTCCACCTCTTCCGCCCCTTCTCTGCTAAGGCCCTCCTGGAGGCCCTCCCCAAAACCACCCGCGCTATTGCCGTCCTCGACCGCACCAAGGAGCCCGGCGCCCTCGGGGAGCCGCTCTGGCAAGACGTCGTCACCGCACTTGCCGAATACCCCGACGCCTTCCCCAAAACACCGCGCGTCGTGGGCGGACGCTTCGGACTCTCGTCCAAGGAATATACGCCGGCTATGGCCAAGGCGGTTTTTGATGAGCTCAAAAAAGACACGCCCAAAAACCACTTCACCGTCGGCATTTATGACGATGTCTCTGGCCACTCCCTCTCCTTTGACGCCTCCCTGGACATAGAGCCTAAAGAGGTGGTGCGCGCCTTGTTTTTTGGCCTGGGCTCCGACGGCACCGTCGGCAGCAACAAAAACTCTATTAAAATTATCGGCGACAGCACCCCCTTCTTCGCCCAGGCCTATTTCGTTTATGACTCTAAAAAGTCCGGCGCCGTCACCATTTCTCACCTGCGCTTTGGGCCCAAGCCCATCCGCTCCTCCTACCTCATCGGCCACGCCGGCTTTGTCGCCTGCCACGCCCCTCAACTCATGGAGCAACTCGACGTGCTCGGCAAGGCCGCAGACGGCGCCACCTTCTTGCTGAATACCCCCTGGGGCCCCGAGGACATTTGGGAAAAGCTTCCCCTGGAGGTGCAACAACAACTCATTGAGAAGCAACTCAAGTTTTATGTCATCGACGGCTTCAAAGTTGCCCAGGAGGCAGGCCTTGGACGCCGCATCAGCACCGTCATGCAGTCCTGCTTCTTCGCACTCTCGGGCATCCTCCCCAAAGACGAGGCCATCGCCGCTATGAAAGAAGCTGTGCAAAAAACCTTCGGCAAGCGCGGAGAGCAGGTGGTGCTTAAAAACTTCGCCGCCATCGACGCCTCCCTCGCCCACCTCTATGAGGTTAAAGTCCCCAACCAACCCACCGCCTCCCGAAGAAGGCCCCCTGTCGTCCCTCCCGAGGCCCCCGAGTTTGTCCAAAAGGTCACCGCCACCATGCTGTCAGGCAACGGGGACATGCTTCCTGTCAGCGCCTTCCCCATAGACGGTACCTGGCCCATGGGCACAACGCGCTGGGAGAAGCGCGCCATCGCCCTGGAAATTCCCATTTGGGAGCCCAGCCTCTGCATCCAATGCAACAAGTGCGCGCTGGTATGCCCCCATGCCGCCATCCGCGTCAAAACCTATGCCCCAGAGTGCAATGCCTCCGCACCCACAAGCTTTCGCAGTCAGGACTATAAGGGCAATGAGCTTGGAAAATCCGAGAGCGGGCAGCCCTGGAAATATGTGGTGCAGGTGGCGCCCGATGACTGCACAGGCTGCAGCGTTTGTGTCGCCGTCTGCCCCGCCAAGGACAAAAAAAACCCTGGGCAGAAGTCCATTAACATGCGCCCGGTGGAAGCGTTTCGCGAGGCGGAACAGAAAAACTTCGACTTCTTCCTCAAGCTTCCGGAGTTTGACAGGAGCCGCGTGCGCATGGACGTCAAAGGCTCCCAATTTTTGCAGCCCCTCTTTGAGTTTTCCGGCGCCTGCGCCGGCTGCGGGGAAACCCCCTATGTCAAACTCCTCACCCAAATGTTTGGGGAGCGCGCCCTCATTGCCAATGCCACCGGCTGCTCCTCCATTTATGGGGGAAATTTGCCCACCACCCCCTATTGTACCAATGCACAGGGCTTGGGGCCGGCCTGGTCCAACTCCTTGTTTGAGGACAATGCCGAGTTTGGCGCAGGCATGCGTCTGGCCCTGGATACGCGCACGGAAGCCGCACGCGCTTTGCTTGTTGCCCTCAAAGACAAAGTCGACCCCGCGCTTGTCGACATGCTGCTGAAGGCCCCCCAAAACAACGAAGCCGACATTCAAACGCAACGCAAACATGTTGCTGAGCTTAAAAAACTGTTGCCCTCCATTCCCATGCCTGAGGCAAGGCGCCTTATGCTTGTGGCGGACAACCTCGTCAAAAAGTCCCTGTGGATATTGGGTGGAGACGGCTGGGCCTATGACATTGGCTATGGGGGGGTGGACCATGTGCTCGCCTCCTCCCTGGACGTCAACATTCTCGTCCTCGACACGGAAGTATATTCCAATACGGGTGGGCAACAGTCCAAGGCCACACCTTTGGGTGCCGCCGCCAAGTTTGCGGCCGCTGGAAAAATGACGGCCAAAAAAGACTTGGGGCTTATGGCCATGGCCTATGGCACCGCCTATGTCGCCAGCATTGCCTATGGCGCCAAGGACGCCCAAGCCGTGCGGGCCTTCCAGGAGGCCGAAAGCTTCCCGGGCCCCTCCCTCCTCATTGCCCTAAGCCCCTGCATCGCCCACGGCTATGACTTGGCAAACTCCCTGGAGCAGCAGCGCCTCGCGGTGGACTCAGGCGCATGGCCACTCTATAGGTTCGACCCACGCCGCACCCAGACAGGCGAATCCCCCTTGCAGCTGGATGGCGGCGCCCTCAAGGCCCCCATGGCCGACTACCTCAAAAATGAGGGGCGCTTCCGCCTTATTCAGGTGGCTGACGCACAACGCTATGAGAGCCTCGTCGCACGCGCCCAGGAAGAAGCCACAAGGCGCCGCAAACTCTATGAGCACCTGGCGCAATTCAAAGGGGAGGCTAAACCGGTTTCAGGTTGAATGGAGCTACTGCGACCCCCAAAAACAGTCCTACCAAGCCCTTGAGGGGCTTGACGGACTTTCTGGGAAGCAGGGGAATTGCCCAGGGGCGGAATCGAACCACCGACACGAGGATTTTCAGTCCTCTGCTCTACCGACTGAGCTACCTGGGCGGACCGCCAAGGTATGCCCAAAGCTCATGGGCGAGTCAACTCAGAAGTGCAAATAAACCCGGCGCACAGGCCAAAACCCCCTTCAAACCTCAACCCAAAATTTTTCTGCGACAAAATGCCCAGCCAAAATGCCCAGCCAGGTACATTCATGGCGTACAGCATTTATGCCGCTACATTATAATTGAGCTAAGCCGTCTATGGAAAACCTCTTCCCAACCCTCAAACTCACAGGCACCCCGCCGACTGCCGCCATTGTCAACCTGGCCGAAGTCCTTGAAGAGTTTAGTGGTTTGGGGAAGCTTACCCTTATTTTGGCAGGAAAAGGCACAGAGCCCTATGAGGTGCTTCGCCTTTGCCGCATTGAAGGCCGCAAAGGGCGTCGGGTGCTGCTCTTTGTTTGCCAAGGTGAGTTGTCAAACCTCATAAAATTGCTCGAGTCAGGTGTGCAAGAGTTTTTTCAATGGCCTCAGGACAAGGGCTCCGCACGCCTTTGGCTTCAGCGCTATCAACAGCAAAAACCCTTCAAACCGCTTCTGGCTCCCATGGATTTTGAAGAGGCACGGGCCCTTTTGGAGGTGGCCTATGACGCGGAAGGCCAACCGCAGGACTATGTCGTCTTGGATGCTACGCCCAGTTTTTCTCAGCTTTTCGGCTTGTTTCCTGCTGAGCGCTTTTTTGAGTGCTTTGACAAAAACAAAGAAGAGCTTTGGGGGCCCATGCGAGAGGTATTGGAGCAAGGCACTTCTTTTAAGGGGCTTTTGCCTTTGCCTGGACAAGAAAGCACCTGCCTCATATCCATGGTGCGCTTAGCTTCCAAACTCCTCATCAGCGTACAGACGGACTCTGTTGAGCCTCCCAAAAACTTTGCCAAAGACAGGTTTGAAGCACTGGCTGCTCACTCACCCATTGGCGTCTTTGAAATTAACGCTGAAGGAGAAGTCCGCTTTGCCAACGCCATTTTAATGAGTATGATCCAAGCGACTTCTCTCTCGCGGGCCTCCTTGTGGCCACAGCGCATTTATCCGGCAGATCGCTTTAAAATGTTCCGAAAAATCCGCCATGCCCAAAAAAGGCTCAGCGGTTTTAACCTCTCATGCCGCTTTCAGCTTTCTGACAACAGGCTGGGTTGGTTTCAAGTCAAAGGCTCACCTCTTTTAAATGCTGAAGGCAAGCTGCTCTCCTTCGTCGGCACGGTGAGGGACAGCAGCGACAATGGACAAAAATCCTATCAAACGGATGAGGTGCTCAACGCCTTGCCGGTGCCCGTTGTCGTCAAAAACCTCGAAACCAACCAAGTGCTTTTTAGCAACGACGCTTTCCAAAACCTGGTGGGTTTTTTTCAAAATACCCCCCAAGCCGATAGCTCCCCTCAAAGCTTTTATGCCTATTTGCAAAGCTGTACAGACATTTTAGAGCAGATGAGGCAAACCCGCTATTTCGACAACTCTCCACACCAACTCAAACTCCCTGGAAACAAAGTCCGCAGCATTATAAGCAGCCGCAAAAAAATACATTATGCAGGCCAGGAAGCCATGTTGTGCACCTGCGTTGATATTACGGAGGCAGAGGCCAACAAACAGCAACTCTATTCCATCGTCCAAGCACTGCCGGATGTGTTGGTGCGCCTGTCCACAGACGGCACCGTATTGGAATGCCTTAACCCTTCCAGCGAAAAACGCATGCACAACTTCCAAACAGGTGCCCTCTTTGGAAAAGCTTTGCCGCCCAAAGCCTCCGCGGAATTCCTCACGGCACTCCTCAATTGGGATGAAAATAAAAAATTGGGGCTTTTCGAATTTCACCTCGAAGAAGAGCAGCAAGGGCCTGTTGACATGGAGGTGCGTGTCTCCCCGCTGGGCAAAGGCCAATTCCTTGCGCTGATTCGTGATATTACGCAAAGCAAGTCTTTCCAAAGGGAGCTCATCAGCGCACGCGAAGCCGCACTCCTCGCTTCCAGGGCCAAAAGCCAATTTTTGGCCAACATGAGCCATGAAATTCGCACCCCCATCAACGGTGTTCTGGGGATGATTGACTTGGCCCTCTCCACCTCTTTGTCCAAAGAGCAAAGCGACTATTTATATACGGCTAAAACCGCTGGCCAAAACCTGCTCTCCATCATCGCCGGCATTTTGGACTTGTCGAAAATTGAAGCCGATAAACTCGAAATAGAATCCATCCCCATGTCCCTGGAGCATATTTTGAGTGAAACCAGCAACAGCCTCTCCCACAGAGCTCGAGAAAAAGGCCTGGAGCTGGTGGTTGAAATTGTTCCGGGTACCCCTGAAAAAATTATCGGAGATCCAACAAAGCTTCGTCAAATTCTCACCAACCTCATTGCAAACTCCATTAAATTTACGAGCAAAGGCGAAGTTTTCGTCCAGGCAAGCGCCATTCAAGAGGGAAGCCAAAAAATGCTTTCCATTTCCGTCAGCGACACGGGCGTTGGAATTCCAAAAGCCAAGCTTGGCGCCATTTTTGACGCTTTCATTCAGGCAGATGGCTCCATAACGCGCCGCTATGGGGGAACGGGGCTTGGCTTAACCATTACCAAGCAATTGGTTGAAAAACTCGGTGGCAACATTTCTGTCAACTCTGAAGTGAATGTTGGCACCTGCTTTCGTGTCAACCTCCCCATGGGGCTTTCTCAAAAAACAGAGGCAAACGCCAAGCTGTTTGCAGGAAAAACCTGCTTGCTTTTGGAAGGCAACCTCACCATGCGCTGGGTGCTAAAACGCATGCTGGAGCAGTGGGGAATGGTTGTGCACATGGCCAACAGCTCCATGGAAGCTGTTGCTCTCCTCCAAAAGCCTTTGGAGCAACGCCCTTTGGACTTTGCCATTGTTGATAATATTAATACGCACCACGCGTTTTTGCTGTGGCTGGAAAAAAACCAACCCCGCTTTCCACTCCTCCTCCTCTTAAGGCAGCCGCAAATGCGAAAATCTGCTTTCTTCTTGCAGCAGAAATTCTCTATTTTGCGCCCCCTATTTCAGCAGCCCATGGAAACCATGCTGCGCCATATGTTTAAAATGCCAAGCGAGGCAGCTTCCCAGCCCAAAACACCACGCCCCACAACCCAGGAGTATTTATGCCCTTTGCATATACTCGTCGCAGAAGACAACCCCATTAACGCAAAACTGGCCCGCGCCTTGCTCGAAAAACAAGGCCACAAAGTCAGCTTGGTGGTTAACGGCCTCCAAGCCGTCAAAGCCACCGAAAAAAATGTTTTTGATGTGCTCCTCATGGATGTGCAAATGCCAGAAATGGACGGCATTGCCGCTACGCAGGAAATCCGCTCTCGTGAAAAACAAAACGGCACCTACCTCCCCATCATCGCCCTGACGGCCAATGCCATGAAGGGAGATCGCGAAACCTGCATTAAAGCCGGCATGGACGAGTATTTAACCAAACCTTTGCAAAAAAAGTTTCTCACAGAAGCCTTGCACAAAGTGGCTTCCCTCAGAAAACCGCCCACCACATCCACATAGAAATACTCCAGGGCGGTTGAGGCCTTTATACGGTGGGCCCCGCAGCACTTCAGCCCTGGAAACCCACAGCCTCAAACTCCTGCCTAGGCTTTTTTGCGCTTTGCACAGGAAGCCAAACATGCGCCAAAGTACCTTGCCCCAAAGCGCTCTCCAGGTGCAAATAGCCCCCGTGCTGAGCCAGCAGCTGCCTGCAAATAAACAAGCCAAGGCCTGTGCCCTCTCCTGCCGCTTTGGTGGTGAAGAAAGGCTCAAAAAGCTTTTCCTGCTGCTCTGCGGAAATGCCGCGCCCATTGTCTCTCACCACAGCGGAAATGCCATTCTCCTTGCGGGAAAGCACAATTTCTATTTTCCCCAACACCCCCTGCGGCCCCTGCATGGCTTGGGCCGCATTCATCAGCAAGTTTATAAAAACTTGCTGTATTTGCACCGGATTTCCTTTCAAACACGGCAAAATGCCCTCGAAATGTTTTTCTACAGAGGCGAGGTGTTTGAGTTTATGCCCTAAAATGCGCAGCGAGGACTCGACAACCTCCTGCAACTCAAACCACTGCTCCTGGCTGGCGTCGCCGCGTACAAAACCTTTTATCTCTTTAATAAGCTTGCTTATTTGCTGAATGCCTTCCACGGACTCGGAGAGCACATTTGTCCACTCTGCGAGCAGGGGTGGTGTCTCTGCTGTGGATTTTGTTCCGTTGTCCAATTGTGTTTTGAGCTCCACCATTTCGCGGCTTAAAAACCGCAAGTTGGCCAACACATAGGCCAGGGGGTTGCTCATTTCATGGGCAAGCCCTGCGGACAACATGCCGAGGGTGGCCAACCTGTCGTTTTGGGGGTTGAGCTCCTTAGGCGGAGCCTCCTCGGCTTTTGCTATAGGCGGAAACACATGCTCGGCTTCAGCTTCCATGTTGACTCCTCAAGGCCACAACAACCCATGCTTCCTTTGCGGCACAACTCAGTTTTAACCCTGGGTTTTTCGTTTTTGTCCTCCAAGGTTTTCTGGTTTGGCCATCTGCTGAGAGAAAGCGGTTTGTCATGGGGGGGCTGCTTAAAAAAAGGGGGCTGTTTTTTCTGCCTAAGAGTCGTCTAAACACGAGTACTCACAGAAGCAAAGGAATGTGGAAAGCTTTAGCTCAGCCCCCCCTATGCCTTCAAAACCCCAATGACAAACCACAGAGGAAAGAGAAGCTTGGGGTATGCCTGGGAGCGCATTTTAGGGAGAGCGTTTTGCAGGAGAAGGGCGTTTTGCAGGAGAAATAACGACCCACACCTCATTCCCCTCGTGTTTTCCGGCTTGCAAATAGAGGGAGCCTGTGCGCCCCAGCTGATAAATGGTTTCCGTCTTTGGCAAAGAGACAACCAAGGTGGCCACATCGTCTTTCAGTGTTTTGAGGCGTACGCTGGCTTTGTTTCCTCCTGGCAACTCAATGGTTTCACCTTTGGTGTCTATGGCGGCGCGCTTTTTGGAGAAGCGCTTAAACCACTCATAGTGGCGGCGAGGTGCCAGGGCTTTTTGCATGGGGTGCAAGTCCTCCGCTTCAAGCTGTGTGCCTTCTTCTGCCTCTTTGCAGGTGCCGCGTTTTTTGCACCTTTCAAGCCTATATTCGCCGGGGAATGCCTGCTGGGGGGTTTCAGTGGCTGAGCTTTGGGCTTGAGGGTTCTGCTCTTTGGCCAACACCACAGAAATGCGTATGTTAACAGCGTCCGTGCCCCAAGCCGGCCGTGGCAAAAAAACCAAGGCGCCCAGCAACAAAAGCACCCTCATAGTGCACCTGCCCCATGGGGCCTGCTTTCAAAAGCGGGGGCCTTCTCCTCAGCAACCCCCGGAGGAGCTTCTTCCTGGGCCTTCGTCTCTTCTACTACCCACACCACAGCGTCTCCGCTTTCTGTTTGCGTTACAATGGTTTTGAGGGAGGAGCCGGCTTTGGCTGTAACGGTTTGGATGGACAAATGGGGGCTTGCATAGCCCACAGGCTCCGCGGGGCGCGTCCACATAAAGAGGCTCAACGCTACACAGCCCACAGCTGTGCCCACGGCCAAAACCCAATTCCGCTGATAGGTGAAAAGCTCAGAAAGCCGAATTTTAAGCCGCTGAAAAAAAGGCAATTTTTCAGGAGGAAGCCCAGAGAGGACTTCATCCGCAAAAGTGGACCAATTCTCTTGGTTTGCGGCTTCTTCCATGGCCGTACATAGCCAGGTGGAAAGGGTGCGCATGTCTGCCACCTCGTCAGTGCTCTCTTTGGAGGAAGCCAGGTGGCGCTCAACAAGCACGCGCTTGTTGGCGGCCAACTCTCCATCCACAAAAGCAGAAAGCAAAGGACGAAATTTCTTGCGCGCCAGGTTTTTCATAGCCTTTTCTTTTTAACGCCAAACCTCCGTTTAAATTCGCCGCGCCCTGTTTTTCTTTTTAACTTCAAACTTTCGTCTAAACTCGCCGCGCCCCACCTTTTGTTTGTGACGTATAAGCTTTGTTTAAATTCACGTCTTTTTTTTAAAGCGTGGAAAAAAGCCTTAGGGCAGCTCTTTTATATAGGGGGCCAATTGTTGTTGCATTTTGGCTCTGGCATGAAAAAGCCGAGACATGACAGTACCTTTGGGTATTTTCAGTGTTTTGGACAAGTCCTCATAACTCATGCCTTCTATTTCTCTCATCAACAAAACAGCGCGGTATATTTCGGGAAGGGAGGCCATGGCCTCTTGGAGTTTTTGTGCAAGCTCTTTTTGCAGCACATTTTTTTGAGGGCTTGTCCCAAGGCTTGAGCTCAGGAGGCCATGGGGGCTTTCTCCTTTTTCTTCCTCTTCCCTGTTGAGGGCCTCCTCCAGCTCCATGTCCACAAGGGCCCTGCCTTTGTGTTTGCGCAAAACATCAACGCACAAGTTGAAGAGAATGCGGTAAAGCCATGTATAGAAGGAGGCGTCCCCCTTAAAGCAGTCCATGTGTTTGTGGATTTTTATAAAAGCCTCTTGAGTCACATCCAAGGCTTCCTCCCGGTTTTTAAGCATGCCGAAAGCAACCGCATAAGCTTTGCGTTGGTAGCGTTCAATCAGCTGCCTAAAAGCGCCCAAATCGCCTTTTTTCATCCGGCGAATTAACGTCAAGTCGTCCGTTGCCAAGTCTCTGGCAACCTATACGGCTTGGGGTTCGCAATTCAACAAAACTCGTGCCTATATTAGAGTTTGCATGAGTTTGCGTGGAGTTTTTATGTTGAAGTATTTTCCCCAATGCATTTTCGCCCTTGTTTTTGGGGTGGTGGCGGGTTTTTTAGGCGGCTGTGGGCAGCCTTGTGAGGGCCAACGCCTTGAGGATGAGGAAAGCCGGCCTTATGCTTGCATGGCCCCCACGGACTGCCCACGTCAGGGAAATGGAATGCTATGTACAAACACTCAAGAGAGGCGCGGCCACTGTATCGACTGCATAGACAATGCCTGCGTGCTGTTCAACAGCGCGCTTTGTGGCTAGTGCTGTGGGGTTTGGCCCTCGGGTTGCTTTCTTGCAAGCAGCGTGCGGAGCAGGCCTTGCACCAGGCAGAAGCGTTTTGGGTGGCCGGCGACTATGGCAAGGCCCTCGTCCACTATGAGGAAGCCTTGGGCGCCTTGCCTGAAGACAGCATGCGGACGAGCGAAAATTGTGAGTTGCGCTCCCGCATTCTCAAAGGCACGGCGGATATTTATTATTTGCATGCCAACAACCCCTCGCGCGCAGCCAACCTCTATGCACAACTCATTCGGCATTGTCCACATGCTGTGCTTGCGCAAAATGCCCGCATTCTCCTGGCGGAAATACAACACAGCCACTTTGCGGATTTGCCTGGGGCCATTGCCAGTTTAAGCAAAGTGAAAAGCCAAAGCAATGAGCAGGCCGAGGTGGTGGCTTTGAGGATTGCCTCTCTCTATTTTGAGGGGAAAGACTATCCCCAGGCCGCTTTAGAGTCCAAAACCCTCGCCCATAGCAACTCCCCCATGGCCAAGGATGCTCTCTTGTTGCATGCCCAGGCGCTGTCCATGTCCAAGGAAACTTTGAGTGAGGCAACACATGCCTTCTCTGAGTTGGTGCAGCGTTTTCCAGACTCGGCTTTGGCGCCTCTGGCTCTCTTTGAGCTTGGAAAGCTGGCTTCCATGGAAGGAAACGAAGAGCTTGCCATCCACTGGTGGGCACTCTCTTTGAAAAACCACCCCAACCCCCAGGTGGTACAAATGGCCATTGCCGCAGCCAGAGAGCGGCTGGCTACCAAAACACCCGACGGCATTGGCAACCCGGAGAGGGCTTTTGACAGGGACACCATTAAGGATACGCCTCAACTCCCTCCCCTTAGTGCTCCCTCGGGGAAAAAGCCTCCTCCTGTGGCTCCACACACCTCTGCTCCAAACACAGCTTCCCCCAAAGAGCTTGGGCCATAGGTGTTTTTTGGGGTGGTTTTGTTTTTTTCCCTCTGGGGGGGGGGGAGTGGAGGCTCGCTTTGCTCGCCTGACTCCGCTTCGCTCCGTCCCGCCTCCGGCGAAGGGGTTTTTCGCTGTTGGTTTTGTTTTTCCCACTCCGTGGGGGGGGGAGTGTCGCCTCCGGCGAAGAGTTTTTTCGCTTTCAGCGAGAGGAGTTTTCGCCTCCCGGCGAGTCACTTTTTTTGTCTGGACAAAAAAAGTAACCAAAAAAAGCCACTCTCCGAGGGCCCTGCGGGGCTCATCGTCGGTTGCTTCCTAGCTTCTTCCTTGCTGCACCAACTACTTTTACCTCTTCGGCGGCGGCGAATATTAGTGTCTAGAA
>WRKR01000038.1 GCA_009782175.1 Cystobacterineae bacterium | reverse complement strand
TAAAACCTTCCTGGGGCCATCCGTAAGCCCCCGGCAGGGTGATTTTTTTTGGTTACTTTTTTTGTTCAGACAAAAAAAGTGACTTGCCGAAGGCAAGGTGCGCCCGCAGGGCGAAAATAGCCGGGCCGCAGGCCCACTCCCCCCCCGAAGGGGAAAAAACAAAACCAACAGCAAAAAAACCCTTCGCCGGAGGCGACACTCCCCCCCCCGGAGGGAAAAAACAAAACCACCCCCACAAAAAACTTTTTCATTTGAAAAGAGCCGGGCCGCAGGCCCCCTCTGAAAAACAACCTCTGCCCGGGAGGGCAAAAAAACCCTTCGCCGAAGGCGACTCCCCCCCCCCCGGAGGGGAAAAAACAAAACCAAAATTTCAAGTTGGGGGCAGAGGTTTATATTTGAGGCGCTTGGGCTTTAGGGCTTCGGGGCCCAGGCGTTTGAGTTTGTCGTCCTCATAGTCCTGGAAGTTGCCTTCAAAAAAGAAGGCTTTGCCCTCGCCCTCAAACGAGAGAATGTGCGTGGCAATGCGGTCCAAAAACCACCTGTCGTGGCTAATAACAACGGCGCAGCCTGCAAACTGCATGAGGCCCTCTTCGAGGCTGCGCAGGGTTTCTACGTCCAAGTCATTGGTGGGCTCGTCCAAAAGCAAGAGGTTTCCGCCTTCTTTTAACAGCTTGGCCAGGTGCACGCGGTTGCGCTCACCGCCGGACAAGTCCTTCACGCGTTTTTGTTGGTCGGCGCCCTTAAAGGCGAAGCTGGCCAAATAGGCGCGGGAGGGCACAATGCGGCTTCCCAAATCCAACTGGTCCAACCCGCCGGAAACTTCTTCAAAAACGGTTTTGTCGCCATCCAAGGCGTCGCGGCTTTGGTTAACATAGGCCATTTTAACCGTGTCCCCCACCACAATGTCGCCGTTGTCAGGCTGCTCTTCTCCCACCAAAATGCGAAACAGCGTGGTTTTTCCGGCGCCGTTGGGGCCAATAACCCCCACAATGCCGCCGCGTGGCAACTCGAGGGAGAGGTTTTCAAACAACACGCGCCCTCTAAAGGCCTTGCTCAGGCCCGTGGCTTTCACCACCAGGCCGCCAAGCTTTGGCCCCGGAGGCACCAAAATTTCGCCACCCACCTCGCGTTTGGCCTGGGCTTTTTGCTCTTCCAGCATTTCCTCATAGCGGTTTAAACGCGCTTTGCCTTTGGCCTGACGGGCTTTTTGGCTGCTGTTTACCCATTCCAACTCCCGCTGCAAAAAACGCTGCCTTGCGGACTCCGTCTTCTCCTCTGCGGAAAGCCGCTTCCTCTTCTGCTCCAACCAGGAGCTATAGTTGCCCTTCCAGGGTACCCCCTCTCCCCTGTCCAACTCCAAAATCCACTGGGCTACGTTGTCCAAAAAATAGCGGTCGTGCGTAATGGAAACCACTGTGCCCGCATATTCCTTGAGGTGTTGCTCCAGCCATGCCACGGACTCTGCATCCAAGTGGTTGGTGGGCTCATCCAACAGCAGCAAATCCGGCTTTTCAAGCAGAATGCGGCACAGCGCAACGCGGCGCTTCTCACCGCCTGAAAGCGTGCAAACCTCCGCTTCTGCGGGGGGGCAGCGCAAAGCGTCCATGGCCATTTCCAATTTGCGCTCCAACTCCCAGCCACCTGCCGCGTCTATGGCATCCTGCAGCTTGCCCTGCTCCTCCAAAAGCCGCTCAAAATCCGCATCGGGCTCCCCCATGGCCGTGGAAACCTCGTTAAAGCGGTGCAGCAAATCCATGACGGGCTTGACGCCCAACTCCACATTGCCCTTCACGTTGAGGCTTTCCTCAAGCCTTGGCTCCTGAGGCAAAAAGCCGACGCGCGCCTTGGGGTCCGCCCGCGCGGTGCCAAAAAACTCCTTGTCTTGCCCTGCCATAATGCGCAGCAGCGTGGATTTGCCAGCGCCATTGGGGCCAATAATTCCAATTTTTGCCCCCGGGAAAAAGCACAGGGAAATGTCCTTGAGTATTTCCTTGCCGCCTGCCACCTTGCGCAACTCGTGCATGGTGAAAATAAAGTTTTCTGCCATGCCTCGGCCTAGCGGGTTATTTCTGGCATGGCAAGCCTCTATTTCCCCTTGCAAAGAGGGGTTTGCCCAACCCGGTTTCAGGCCGCTTTGAGGTTAACTGCAGCTGCGCTCTAAGGGGCAAAAACCAAGGCGGCAAGGGCTTTGGGCAAGGCATAAAGGCTTGCCTGGGCCACGGGGGAGGCGAGGGCAGGAGGAAAGAGTGCCTGCACCTGAATGGAAGAAAGCCCTGGTTGGAATATGCCGCCGCCTTGCATTTTGAGTGCGGCCTCTTTGAGGGCCCACATGGCCACGAGGCCTTGAGGGCACCTTTGGCACAGCGCGGCCTCACCTGCGGAAAAAACACGGTATGCAATACGCGCAAGGCGCCCCGCGTCGGCCTCATCGCAAATGTCCAACCCCACAGCAAAGGGCGCAAAAGCCACGCCCACATAGGCAGCGGTATGAGAAATAGAAAGCCTTCCCCCCTGCAGCGCTTTCCCCTCTTGCAGCACAAGGGGGGGCCCCTCCTCCCGGGGCAAAAGCTCAAAGGCCTCAGGGCGGGTGCTCAAGGCTTTGGCCAGCAGCTGTTTGGCCATGAGGCGGCCTTGTTTCCACTCGAGGCGGCGGCGTGGGTGAGAGAGGGTTTGCCAGTGGGCCTCCTCCCTGGGGCTGAGGGAGGCGGGCATGGAAGCCATTGGCCAAGCAGGGCCCTGGGGAGGGTCCGCCAGGGTGGGCTCTACCCACAACCAAATGCCCTGGGGGAGGAGGCAAGCCTCTTTTCCACAAAAGGGGGGCCACTCACTCATAGGGAGGCGCTGGAGGGGACGGCGCAGGGCACAGGGAGAGGCAGCGGGAGGGGCGTCGGGGAGGCGGCCAAGGGGTGGTTGGGGTCCACCTCTTTCCAGAGGCGGGACAACTCTTCGGCCAGCACATGGGCTGTGTGCAGCAACTCTTCTTCCGTATGTGTAGAGGAGAGGAAAAAGCGCAGGCGTGAGGCGGACTCTTCGACGACGGGGTGCAAAATGGGTTGTACATTAATGGCGCGGCGTTTGAGTGCATCAGAGAGTTTAAGGCAGACATAGGAGTTGCCGACAATGGCGGGCACCACCGGTGTGTCCTTGGACATGCCCGTATCCATGCCGCGCTCTCTTAAGAGTTTTAAAAAGAGGGCTGCGTTGGCCTGGAGTTTTTGCACGCGCTCAGGGTGGGCTTCCAGTTGCTGCAAGGAGGCCAGGGCCGCGGCGGCATTGGGGGGGCTTAAGCCCACGGAATAGACGAAGCCCGGCGTCGTATATTTCAGCCACTCCACCAATGCGTGAGAGCCTGCAATATAGCCTCCGCAGCTGGCGAAGGACTTAGAAAGCGTCCCCATCCACAGCTCCACATCTCCGCGGTTGGCCTCATAATACTCGCCTATGCCGCGGCCTGTTTTGCCGACGGTGCCCGCGCTGTGG
Source organism: Cystobacterineae bacterium (assembly GCA_009782175.1). Lineage (GTDB taxonomy): Bacteria > Myxococcota > Myxococcia > Myxococcales > Myxococcaceae > WRKR01. The sequence goes on along the minus strand of WRKR01000038.1, from coordinate 28,031 downwards.
GCCTCATCCACCAGCAAGAGGGCCTGGTGGCGCTTTTTCACCTCAATAAACTTGGGCAAATCCGGAATATCTCCGTCCATGCTATAGGCGCCCTCAATGCAAATGAGGACGCGGCGAAACTCTGCTCTCATTTCCGTCAGCATTGTGTCGAGGGCTTGCCAATCATTATGAGGGAAGGGGCGGCGTTTGGCCCTGGAGAGTTGGGCACCTTGTATAATAGAGTCATGCGCGAGTGCATCATGCACCACCAAGTCCTTAGGGCCGAGGATGTGGCCAATAACGCTGACGTTGGTGGCATGTCCGCTGACGAGGACAATGCAGTCCTCGGTGCCAAAAAAGCGGGCGAGGGCGCGCTCCAACTCGAGGGTGAGGGGTTTTTCTCCTGAGGCCATGCGGCTTGCAGAAACAGAGGAGCCATAGCGCTGCAAGGCCTCTATGGCGGCCTGTGTCACAACAGCATCCCCGGAGTTGCCCACATAGTTATAGGAGGAGAAATTCAGCATGGGTTTTCCATTCAGCTGTGTGGTGTTTTTGCAAATGGACTCATGCACGCCGAAATAGGGGTTTTGCACACCCAGGCCCTCCAGCCAGGCCATGCGGGCTTTAAGCTCCACATATTCCGGAAACAACTCAATGTTAAAGCTGGAAGGCTCCACAATTGGGGTAGCCGTTGGGGCAGCAGCTGGGGCAGCCACAGGGGCAGGCGTAGGCGCCGTCGCCAAGCCGCCTTTGCCAAAATGCATGCCTTTGGCGCGCAGTTTGGCCTTGGCCCTGGCCATAAAGCCCACAAGGCGCCCCTCCTCGTTGTGCCACCAGAAGTTGGCGACAATGTTTTCGTCTGTCCTCTCTTCTACCTGGGCGGTGCACAGCACTGTCCCCACCATGGGCTCCAATTGCACAAAGCGCTCAAAGCCCACGGGGTAGCCGGCCTGGTTGTGTTTTGTCCACGCCCAATAGCCGGCCAGTTGGAAGCTGGCGTCAAGCACGAGTGGATCCACGGCCCATTTTTGCCGAGGGCTTTGTGGCTCCCACTCCCGCAGCGGTGCGGAGTGCACCCAACCTTGGATGAGGGTTTCGCCCAAGGCTTTAATGGAGCCAATGCCCTGGAAGCGTGGCCCATGGAAGCTATAGTGCGCATAAAACGCTTCCAGGCTCAGCGGGAGGGGGCTCTCATGGGCCACAGGGGGCGCTAGGGGTATATGCGGGGGTGAGGCCGGGGCTGAGGCCTGGCACTCATAGCAGAGCCGGCCTTTTGCATAGAGGTTAACATGGCCCAGGAGGTTTTGGCGTCGCACTTCAATTTCAATGGGGGTTGGGGTTTCGGCCTGCACCGTGTGTTTAAGCTGCAAGGGCCCCAACTCCAGGGAGGCGGGGCTATGTGGCAAACCATCCAGGAAGGCCTGGGCTGACAAATCCACAGCAGAGGCGAGAGGCAAAACGCGTTTTCCGGCGAGGCGGTGGTGCTCCAGGAAGGGGTGGCTATGTGCAGAGAGAGAGAGCGTCGCTTTCCAATGTTGGGGGGCGCTCCAATGGCGATGGGCAACAACGACCTCACCCTGCTCTGCCTCGAGGACGCGAAGGAAGAAGGCGCTACCTTCTGCCTGGGACAAGAAGGGGACGCCCTCATTTTGCATGTGTTGTTTGCGGAAGGCGGGAATGTTTTTGGCCATCTCGCTGTCCTCCCAGGGGGGAAATTCCACAGCGACGGTGCGCATGGTTTCAGGGGTGAGGAGGGAAAGCCTCGAGAGCATGGCATTGGCGGCGCTATAGTCAGCCTGGCCGGCGTTGCCGAAGCGTCCGGCCCAGGAGCTGATCAGCACAAGTTTTTGGGCCTCTGGGGCAGCCAGCAGCATGGCCTGGGCGCCGCCCAGTTTAGTAAAAACAACTTGGGAGAGGGCCTCTGGGTTTTTGTTTTCGACGAGGGAGTCCGAAAGCACGCCTGCGGCATGCACAAGCACATCTATTTTTCTGGAGAGCGTTTGCCTCACCTCATGGGCACACTCCAGCACCTCTTCAGGGCGGCGAATGTCCACACGCGCATAGCGGGCGGATTGGGCGCCAAGAGAGCGCAGCTCCTGAAGGAGCGCCTCTATATTCTCGTCATGCTCAGAGCGTCCGAGCAAGCAAAGGTGGCAGGCATATTTTTGAGCCAGCGTCTTCGCAAAGAGAGCGCCCAGTCCCTTGGCGCCGCCTGAAATGAGGGCCACAAACCCTGGGGGCAAAGGGGATTCCTTCGAGCTATCCTGGGGCAAAAGCTGAAGCTCAAAGCGCTGGCGCCCCTGAGGGCCGATGCCGAGCTCCACGGTTTTGTCCTGGGCAAACATTTCCCTCAAAATGGCCTGGGCAATGCCTGAGGGTGCGGCACTCAAATCCACATCCAGGGCTTTTACGGTGCACTCTGGGCGCTCCTGTGCGAAGGCTTTGCAAAAGCCGACAGCCCCCACCTGCCCCAGTTGTGCTTCCTTCACATGCGAGAGGCCAAAATCCCCCCCGAGGCCGGAGACGCAGACAAAGGCCTTGAGTGTTTTGGGGCTTTTTTTCAGCAACTTGAGCAGGTTTTGGCTTGGGGCCAGCGAGTCCTCCTGGCGCTCCACGTGGCCAAGGTGGATGAGTGCGGCGCAGTTGTTGTCCAGCATTTCCTCCCCCAGCTGCACGGCATAGCCCCGTTTTTTGAGTTGAGAGGCCAGGGCTTCGGCAATACCGAGTTTGTCTGGCACAATACAAACGGGCTCAGTCCACAGGGGGTGAGGGGTTTTCTCCAGTGAGGGGTTTTTAAAGGGTGCGGGCACCAACACGGGTTTAAACAGGCCAAGCTCTGCCGAAGCTGCGGGCCATTTGGGCTCCACCTTTTCAGCGGCGGGGGGGGCATGGAGCACATGGGCAACCAAGTCCTCAAGGCGTGTCTCTTTGCCAAACATTTCCTTGGGCAAGTGGCCCATGTGGGGGAAGGCTTTGGTGAAGGCCTCGTCCAGCTCCACCAGCATGAGTGAGTCAAAACCCAGGTTGCCCATGAGGGTTTGCTGCAAAGAGAGGCTGTGTTTGGGGAAGGCGCTGACTTTGCAAACCATGTCCAAAACTTTGGCTTCCACCTCAGGGCGCTGGAGGGCCAGCGGCGAGGGGAGGCCTTGGGTTTCCGCAGCGGCTTTGGGGGCCACGAGGTTGGCGAAAGAGAGGGGCTTTGGCGCCTGGGGCACATGGGGCACCTGGGGCACAACCTGGGGCACGGCTTGGGCTACCTGCGCTGGTATGGCCTCGGGGGAAAGCTCTGCGGGTTGCAAGCGGTTTAAGGCATGGGTTTGTGCCTTCAGCAAATCCGCATGGGTTTGCAGCAAGGCCATTTGCTCTCTAAACAGGTGGATGAGGTTTTCCATAGCAGCCTCCTGCTGGGGGTTGTGTTTCAAAGCTTGGGGGACAGGGTGAGTACCCTTCAGGGAAGAAGGAGAAGCGTGGGCAGCGGCAGCGGTTTTGCTTTTGTCCACCACCCAATAGCGTTGGGTTTCAATGGGTGAAGGGGGGAGGCTTGCGGTGGCAGAGCGGTTAACAATGGCCTCAAGCTTGAGGGGGTACCCCAGCACAAACAAGCGCCCCAGTGTTGTTAAAAATGCACGTGTGCCCCCGCCGCCCTCTCCCTCGCCCAGGCTGAAAAACGCTGCCCCCTCGGGCGCCACTGCGCGGGCGAAAGAGAGCAAGGCGCCCTTGGCCCCCAGCTGCACAAAGTGGCGTGCGCCCAACTCAACGCAGGTGTGAAGGCTGGCGAGAAAGTCCACCGGGGCGGTGGCGTGCTGCACCCAAATATGCCTGGCCTCCTCAAGGGAGGCATAGGGTTTTGCGCTGATGCCGGAGATGACAGGGAGCGAGGGCATGGCCAGGGGCAAGGCGGAAATGGCCTCTTGCATGGCGGGGCGGATGCCCTGCATGAGGGGGCTGTGGAAGGCGTGGGAAACCTGGAGCATTTGGGTTTTGAAGCCCAAGGCCGCCAGGTTTTTTTCGGCCTCTTTAATGGCGGGGGTGAGGCCAGAGAGCACCACTTGTTTGGGGTGGTTCATGTTGGCCATGCAGACACCGGAGGTCGCCAAAGCAAAAGGCTCCACGGCTTCTCTTGGCGCCATAACCGCCAGCATGCTGCCGGTGTCCTCGAGGGGCAGTGCATGCATGAGTTGCCCGCGCTTGCCCACCAAAGCCACGGCCTCCTCCTCAGAGAGCATACCTGCCGAAGCCGAAGCCACAAACTCGCCGAGGCTGTGGCCGAGTGTGAGGCTTGGGGCAAGGCCCAGTTGTTTTAAAAAAGCATCCAGAGAGAGGCTCAATGCCGCAAGCGCGGGCTGACACACGTGGGTTTGCGTCAAAAAGGCCTGCGCCGTTTGGGCCTCAAAAGGCGGTGGGGGGAAGAGGGCCTTTTCCAGGGAGAAGCCAAGCTTTGGCTCGAGGGCAAGGCTTAGGGCCTCAAAGTGCCTGCGCAGTGCGGCAAAGCGCCCAAACAAGTCTTCCAGGAGGCCCACGCGCTGGGCGCCCTGCCCTGGAAACAAGAAGGCCAGGCGGCGCTGTGGCTCAGGCAAAGGCTCGCTTGAGAAATAGAGGCCCTCGGGCAGGGGGCTTTGGCTTTCTATAGCGGCGGCGGCGGCAAGGAGGGCAGAGGCGGCCTCCTGGCTGGAGGAGGCGACAAAAGCCAGGCGTATATGGTGCTGAGGGCGCAAGGCCAGGGCAGCAGCTGTTTCCGAGAGGGGTGTGGGGTGGTTTTGCAGGTGTTTGGTCAACGCTCTGGCATAGCTGGAAAGCAAGGCGGGTGAGGGAGCCGAGGCCAGAAGCAACTCTTCGGCATATTTTTCTTCAGCGAGGCGCAGGCCATATGTTGGCGAAGGTGTTTTTTTTGGGGGCGCCTCTTCCAGGAGGAGGTGTGCATTGGTGCCGCCAAAGCCAAAGGCATTGACGGCGGCCCTGCGGGGGAATGAGGGGTGAGGCTTCCACTCCAGGAGTTGGGAAGCGAGGCGAAATGGGGAGTTGGGCGAGTTAAGGCCGTGGTGGGGCCTTTGGCAGCCTGGCTGTGGGAAAATGAGTTTATAGCGCAGTGCAAGCACAGCCTTTATAAACCCGGCAATGCCTGCGGCCGACATGGTATGTCCGATGTTGGCCTTAATGGAGCCCAAGTGGCAGGAGGCGGGGCCCAGGGCCCTCTGGGCGAAAAATTGGGAGAGGGAGCCAACCTCAATGGCGTCACCGACGACGGTGGCGGTGCCGTGGGTTTCAATAAAGCCTATGCTTTCGACGGGGAAGTGAAGGCCCTCATGTGCGCGCTGCATGGCAGCGAGTTGCCCTTCGAGTTTGGGGGTCATCGGGCTTTCGCTGTGTCCGTCATTGTTGGCGGCGCTGTTGCGGATGAGGGCCCAAATAGGGTCTCCATCGCGCATGGCGTCCTCAAGGCGTTTGAGCACCACCACGCCCACGCCCTCGCCCATGATGAAGCCATCGGCGCGCTCGTCAAAGGGGCGGCAGAAGCCTGAGGGGGACATGGCGCCGATGCGTGCAAAGCCTATATAGTTGTCCGGGGTGAGGTTGAGATAGACGCCGCCGGCGATGGCCATATTGCATTGTTGAGCGCGCAGGTTAACGACGGCCTCATGGAGGGCGACGAGGGCGGAGGAGCAGGCGGAGTCCACGGCGAAGCTTGGGCCGCCCAGGTTAAAGGCCTGGGAGACGACGGCTGAAACCATGTTAATGAGGGAGCCGGGGACGCTGAAGGCGCGCATGGGGGCGGTGTGGCCGGCCAGGGAGAGGAGGGCCTGGGCATTCTCCTTGGGGTGGGGGCCAAGCTCCACAGGAGAGGGGCCAAAGTCTCCGTTGGCCAGGGAAACAGCGCGGTGGCGGATGACGTTTAAGTCCCTATATTCCGAGACGCTGGCGCCGACGAAGACGCCGGTGTTGGGGCGATCAAACTCGCGTGTGGCCAGGCCCGCATCTTCCAGGGCTTGGCGTGTCATTTCCAGGAAGAGGCGTTGTTGTGGATCCATCACTTGGACGCGGCGTGGGGCCAAGCCGAAGTGCAGGGCGCCAAACTCGTCAATGCGCTCGATGAAGGCGGCGCGGTTGACATAGGTTTTGTCCTGGGCGCGCAAATCCACGGGGTCGAAGAAGGCCTTGTGTGTCCAGCGTTGGTTGTCAATTTCCTTAAAGGCCACGCCGCCTGTGCGCAAAAGCTGCAAGAGCCCCTGCAGATGAGGTGCCTGGGGGAAGCGGCAAGCCATGCCGATGACGGCAATATCAGACATGGGAGGCCCCTTCTCTATATTTTCCATGCTGTGCCATGTTTCGACTCAAGGGGGAGGCCGTGTTTGAATATGTTGGATGAGTTTTTCCAAGTCCGCCAGCGTATGCACATTGGCCAACTCTTCGTCGGGGAGGCGCAGGCCCAGTTGCTCTTCGAGGTAGCCGATGAGCTCCATAATAGCGACAGAGTCCATGCCCAGGGAGGCGATGACCGTAGAGGGCCCAAGGTTTTGAAAAGTTTTCCCATTCACCTCGAAGGCTGCTTGAGAGAAGAGGTTAACAATGCTGTTGGGGTTTTGCACGGTGGCTACTTTCTTGAAAGCCAGTGGGCGGCGCGCTCAAAGGCATGGTCTCTGGCCTGTTTTAATTTTTGTTTTGCGTCTGCGAGGCTGCGGATTTCCAAGGCATGTTTGGCGGCTTTGAGGGAATAGGCATTGGCCTTATACAGGAGGGCGAGGCTACGCTCCCATGGGGTTTGGGGAAGGGCCTCAGGGGGAGGTTGTGGAGCCTGGGCGGCCAGGAGGCTACCTTTGAGATAGCGCTCTCTGGTTTTTTGGCGTTGCAGTTTTCCGCTGGAGGTTTTGGGGAGGGTACCTGGGGGGACGATGACGACGTCGGCGCAGGCGAGTTGGAATTCTGCGTTCAGGTGTTGGCTCACCTGGGCGGCCAATTTTTCTTTGTCCAAGGAGCGGGATTCGGCCACAACAACCAACTCTTCGGAGTGGGGCCCGGGGCGAGAGAAGGCGACGACGTTTCCCTGGCGTATTTCCTCGAGCTCATCCAAAGCCCACTCCAGGCGCTGTGGATCATAATTTCGCCCGTGGATGATAACCAAATCCTTGCACCTTCCTGTGATATAAATTTCCCCGCCCGCCAAATAACCCAAATCCCCCGTACGCAGCCAACCGCCGCCAAAAGTGGCCTCGGTGGCCTGCGGGTTTTCGAAATAGCCACACGCCACAGAGGGCCCTTTAAGCCAAACCTCGCCGATGTGCCGCTCTTCCAGGCGTTTGCCCTGGGCGTTAAAAATGGCCATTTCATGCCCTGGAAAAGCTTTGCCGCAGTTGACAAACTCCAGGGTTTCGGCACCGTCGGCAGGTGGCGAAGCGAGCTGTTTGGACTCATAGGAGGCCTTGTCGATGATGTCTGTACGCACCTCTTCGTCTTTGCCGACGAAGGAGATGGCGAGGGAATGCTCGGCCATGCCATAGCAAGGCAGCATGGCTTTGGGGGCGAGTTTGGTGGGGGCGAGTTTGGAGACAAACGCGCGAAGGGTATGGGGGTTAATGGGCTCTGAGCCGCAGCCGAAGACGCGCATGCAGGACAAGTCAAAGCGCTGCAGGGCTTCAGGGCGCAGGCGTTTATGGAGCAGGGCATAGGCGAAGTTGGGGGCGAAAGAGAGGGTGCCTCTTTTGCGGTGAATAAGCTCCAACCAAAGCCCTGGGTTTCGAATGAAAGAGGTGGTGGGGAAGAGGACAGAGGGCACCTCATAAACCGCCGTGGAGATGACAAAGCCTATAAGCCCCATGTCATGATAGAGGGGGAGCCAGCTGACGGCCACATCCCCTTTGCGGCAGTGAAGGCTGTCCACCATAATGGCTTTGCAGTTGGCCAGGAGGTTGGCATGGGAGAGGACAACGCCTTTGGGCACAGCGGTGCTTCCGCTGGTAAATTGCAAAAAGCAGATGTCCTCGGGGAGAATGTTTTCAGGCTTTTCCATGGGCTCTGCGGGAGGGGCGCGCAGCATTTCAGCAGAGAGTACCCCCTGAATGGAGGGTGAGCGGGCCAGGGCGGGCCACAGGAGGCTTTCCAATTTTTTGGGGGTGCAGACATATTTGGGTTTGGCGCCCGCCATAATGGCAGCCAAGGTTTCCACATAGCTATTGAGTTTCCCCAGGGACATGGGGGGATAGACGGGGACGGGGACGATGCCGGCCCAAAGGGCGCCAAAGAAAGTGGGCACAAAATCCTCCCCCTCAGGGAGGACAAGCAGCAGGCGCTCGCCCTTGTGTAGACCTGCGGCTTTAAGTTGGGCGGCGCGGGAGATAATTTCTTCATATAAGCCATTCCACGAAAACTCCCGCTCCGAGCCATCCGGACGGACAAAACAGAATGCCGTCGAAGGCTTGGCCTTAAAGCTTTGAATGGCCTCCACTAAAGTTTTATAAGGTTTTGCAAGAAAGCGTGTTGCAGGCATGTGCTCACTTAGCTAAGGACCAAAACTTATTTGGTCAAGTTTGACAAGAAGCGCAAAAATGCTTTTGCCTGAGAACCTTCAGAGCCTCTTTCACAAAAAACAAAATAAAAAAAACATGTTGCAAGGACACTCCGGAGGCAGACCGGCCCAGGCCACAGCAAAAACCGCCAAAAACTGAGCAATTTATTGCTCACAAATTTAAGAATTCAGACCTGTTGCTCTGCCTTTTTTATTCCTCTTTTTATATTTTGCACGCTTAAAGCCCCGCATTTTCGTCCTTGAAATTTTCGCCAATGGGCGTTTTAGAGAATGCTGTCAAAGCCGCCCTTCATATGCGAGTATATGCGAGCCTCCCATGAAAAACACTTCATCCTCTGCCCCGCCCCCATCCCCTGCATCGCCCCCATCCTCTGCCCCACCCATTGTGGTTAAACCTGTTTTAAGTTATTGGAAACGCAGAAAATTTTTGCAATTCCCCTATGCGTTATACCAGAATGAGCCTTGTTGGGTGCCCCCGCTCTATATGGACAGGAAGAAAACGCTAAGCCCCCAAAAAAACCCCTGGTTTAAGCATGGGGAGGCGGCCTTTTTTCTGGCTTTCCGTGAGAAGAAGGTGGTGGGGCGCATTGCGGCCATTAATAACCGCCGCTATAACGAAGAAAACAACACCCAGGTGGGGTGGTTTGGCTTTTTTGACTGTGAGGACAACCTGGAGGTTGCGCGCGCACTTTTGGACAGGGTTGAAAAGTGGCATGCGGAGCGCGGCATGCAGCTGTTGTTGGGCCCTGCCAACTATTCCAGCAATGAGGACTGGGGTTGTATTGTGGATGGTTTTGGCACGCCTCCCATTTTTTTGTCTCCCTTTAACCTGCCCTACCAACCGGTGCAGCTTAGAGCCCTGGGCTTCCAAAAAGCCAAGGACTTGTTGATGTGGGACATGGACATTTTAAAGCCGCCCCCCGAAAAAATAATACGTTTGGCTGAAAAAATACGCGCCAAAGAGTCCATCACCATACGCCCCATTAACATGCGCCGCCTTGAGGAGGAGGCGGTGAAAATACGCGACATTTATAACCATGCCTGGGAAAAAAACTGGGGTTTTGTTTCCATGAGTGAAGCGGAGTTTTCCGCTTTGGTGGCGGACTTAAAAATGGTGGCCATTCCGGAACTGGCTTTGTTTGCAGAAATAAATGGTGAGGCCGTGGGTTTTTGTTTGACGCTTCCGGATATGAACCAGGTTTTTAAAAACATGAAGGGTGGGCGTTTGTTTCCGCTGGGCATTTTTAAACTTTTGTGGGGCCGCAAAAAAATAAACCGCGGGCGACTGTTTATTATGGGGGTGAAAGCCGAATATAGAAAACGCGGCTTGGATGCAGTCCTCATGTTGGATACTTATTTGAATGGTCGAAAATTGGGGTGGGTTGGCGGAGAAGTAGGATGGACTTTAGAAGACAATGATGCCATTAACCGCCTCATTCTCCTGTTTGGCTCCACCGTTATTAAGCGCTATAGAATATTCCAAAAGGAGCTGCCCCATACACCCTCCAGCCCTCCAAGCCCCACCACTCCAGCCCAGGGGAAAAAGGACGGCTGATGGCCAAACGCGCGCCAGGCTATGCCGCGAAGGCACCCGACGTTGAGGTTATAGAGGCCACCTCCCCCGAAGCGCTGTGGGCATTTATTCGCTTTCCCCTGGAGCTGCATGCGGAAGACCCCAACTATGTGCCACCCATTTTGGTAGAGCGACGGGAGTTTTTAGACAGCAACCGCAACCCTTTTTTTGAGCATGCGCGGGTGGCTTTTTTTTTGGCGCGCAGGGAAGGCCATATTATAGGGCGCCTTGCAGCCGGCATAGATGAGCGCTATAACCGTTTCCACAAAACCAACACAGGCTTTATAGGTTTGTTTGACTGCATCCAGGAGGTGGGGGTTGCCGCCGGACTTTTTGAGCGGGCCGGCACGTGGATAAAGGGCCAGGGAGCCGTGGAAATGCTGGGCCCCCTCTCCATGGCATTCCACCATGAGTGCGGACTGTTGGTGAGGGGCTTTGAGCACCCCCACTCCATGTTTACGGCTTATAACCCCCCCTATTATGAGGCTTTGTTTGAAGCCAACCATTTTCGCAAAGTGAAAGATCTACGCTCCTATGCCTTTTCTGCCCAACAGGGCTTTCCTCTCAAAGCATACCAGGCCGCACAGCGGGCCAGACAAAGCAAGGGCATACACATTCGCCGCGTGAAGCTGGAGCAACTGGACACGGAAAGAGACAGCATTAAGTCCATTTATGACTCCATGCGAAAGCCGGGCTTTGGTTTGCTCCCACTCACTCAAGCTGAATTTGACTATGCCATGCACCGCCTCAAGCCCCTCATTGTTGCACGGCCCGAGCTTTGCCTCATGGTAGAGGCAGAAGGAGAGCCCGTGGCCTTTGCCCTCAGCATGCCAGATGCACAAGTGGCACTGCGCCCCGCAGGAGGCTATTTGTCCCGCTTCGGCATTCCATGGGGGCTTTTGAAAATTTTGTGGGCAGCCCACCGCCTCAAGAGAATTCGCGTTTTTTTGTTTGGAATACGCCCCGGCTTTAGACGCCTGGGCCTGGACGCCCTCTTGGCCCAGGAAACCGTGGAGGTGGCACAAAAACTGGGCTACCACACCGGAGAGCTGGGGTGGATTGCCGAAGACGATACCCTCCTCGGACGTACCGTGCAATTTTTGGGCGCCAAACCCATAAAAACATTCCGCCTGTTTTCCCGCCCCGTTTGACATGTGGCCACCCACCTAGGGTTAGGGCTTGGGAACTTTTGCCCAGTCCACCAAAAAACGCTCAATGCCTATGTCCGTCAACGGGTGCTCCGCAAGCTGCTTAAACACAGCCAATGGCACAGTGGCAACATGCGCCCCAGCCAAGGCAGCATGCAGCACGTGGATGGGGTTGCGCACCGAGGCCACCAATACCTCCGTTGCAAAACCATAGTTTTCAAAAATGGCCACCGTCTGGCGCACCATTTCCATGCCCTCTTGGCCAATGTCATCCAAACGACCTACAAAAGGCGAAACAAAACGGGCCCCCGCCTTGGCACACAACAAGGCCTGCACCGGGGAAAATACCAAAGTAACATTGGTTTTTATGCCCTTGGCCGCCAAAGCCCGCGTGGCCTTTAACCCCTCAACCCCCATGGGCAGTTTAACCACCACATGGGGGTGCAAAGCCGCCAAAGCCAAACCCTCTTCCACCATGCCCTCAGCTTGGGTGGAAATACACTCCGCACTGATGGGGCCCTCAACCAGCGCAGCAATTTCTAAAATGGTTTCCTTTAAAGGACGCCCTACCTTGGCCAAAAGCGAAGGGTTCGTCGTCACCCCATCCACACAACCCATATCCAAGGCAACTCGAATTTCTCTTATATCCGCACTGTCAACAAAAAACCTCATAACCATAGCTCCTTTGGCCTTAGCTTCACCCAACCCCACGCTGCTCCTCACCCTATAATATGTGGCTTTAAACTGCTCTACCCATAGAATGAAAGGTTTTTTTGCCTACAACAGCAAAACAGCTAAGCCACAAACCCTACAGCCCCACAGCCCTACAGCCCTCCCCTTTTAAAGCACCTCAAAACAGGCCAGAGCCCTGGGGTGTCCGCTGGGTTTGAGCTGGAAACGGCAAAAGCAGCCCAGGCGGCAACCTTCGGCCGTGGCGAGGGCTTCCAGCAGGGGTTTGTGGGCCTCGTCGGTTTTGCCCAGCATGGCTATTATTTTGCCGCCGGGCCGCACATAGTTTTTGGCCAGCGGCACAAAGGCACCTACCTCCATGAAGGCGCGCGATACCACCAGATCAAACCCCCCAAGGCCTTCGGCCCGAGCCTCACCACGCGCAAAAAGCTGGCGCACCTGAAGGCGCGGATGCAAGCCGCAATGCACAGCAGCATGCTTTAAAAAGGCCACTTTTTTGGCCGAGGCTTCCACAAGGCATACCTCAAGGCTGGGCATGGCCATGGCCAACACCGCCCCCGGAAAACCCGCCCCACTGCCCAAATCCAACACACAACGCGCGCCTTGCACCAGGGGCAAAAGGTGCAGAGAGTCCACAAGGTGCTTTTCTATTAGCTCTGAGGGCTGGGTGAGGGCCGTCAGGTTTATACGCCGGCTCCACCTCAACATTTCCACAGCATAACACACCAGCTTGTCCACCACCCCCTCAGGCAAAACCCACCCCTGGGCAACCAAAGCTGCGTTGAGCAGAAGCTTCATTTTTCCTCCTTTCCCTCCCTCCGTTGAGGCCAAAGCAGCCCGGGCAAAAACCATGGCAAAAACCATGGAAAAAACCATGGCAAAAACCATGGCCGGTTGAAGCTATGGCACATTGCCCTGGGCAATACCTCCTTTTTCAGTTGTTTTTTTCCGTTGTTTTTTTAAGGCCTATGCCCCCCCCAAACCCCCAGGGCCATGTTATAATAAAGCATGCGCAAAGGCAGGAAAGCCACTCAAACCCAGGAGGTTGCCAAAGCCACACCGCCCACCAAGGCCAGCAAGGCCACCCACACCCCTGGGGGCAGAGAGGGGGGCGAGGAAGGAGATGGGGCTAAGCCCCTCAAAACCGAGGGGGCTACCGAGGTGGTAGCCGCCCTTCAAGGGGTAGAAACCCTGGAGGCCACACCCGCAGAGGGGGAGGCAGAGGCCCTCCCTTCTGCCTCTTTTGCCCCTTCTGCCTCTTCTACCATTGTGGCCATTGCCACGGGGCCTGTGCGTGCGGGCATTGGCATTTTGCGTTTGTCAGGCCCCATGGCCTTGGTAGCGGCGCGCAGTTTGGTGCCCGGGCTTTTAAGCCCCAAGCCGCGCCATGCCCATTTTGTACGTTTTGAGAGTGAGGGCCTCTTGTTGGATGAGGGCTTGTTGTTGTGGTTTCCGGCACCGGCCTCTTATACGGGAGAAGAGGTGGTGGAGTTGCATGCCCACGGCTCCCCCCTCATGCTTTCCCGCATGCAGCGCCTTTTGTGTGCGGTGCCCGGCGTACGCGAGGCTTTGCCTGGGGAATATGTGCAGCGCGCCTTTGCCAACGGCCGAGTGGATTTGGCGCAGGCCGAAGCTGTTGTGGCCCTTATAGAGTCCAAAACCGAGGCAGCGGCACAAGCGGCGGCAGCACAAATGGCAGGCCACTGGTCCACCCAGGTAGCCATGGTGCGCGAAGCATTGGTAGGGCTTTTGGCCCACATAGAGGCCTGTTTGGATTTTCCCGAGGAGACGGAGGGGGCCGAGGCGGCCTTGCCTGAGCGCCTTGCGCAGGCCTATGGGCAAGCAGAGGCCTTGCTGAGGCTGGGGGCACAAGGGCAGCTTTTGCGCATGGGGGCGCGGCTGGTGTTGTTTGGCCCGGCCAACGCGGGCAAGTCCACATTGTTTAATGCGTTGCTGGGCTTTGCGCGCGCACTGGTAGACGCGGAGCCGGGTACAACCCGGGACATGGTGGAAGCCCCCTTAGAGTGGGAGGGCATTCCCTTGGTATTGGTGGACACAGCGGGCATACGCGAGGTGCAAGCCAGCCTGGAGGCGCGGGGCATAGAGGCGGCCAAGGAGGCTGTTGCCCAGGCGGACATTGCCTTGTTGGTGGTACCGCCGGGTACCCCAGAGGAGGACATAGCCGCCTGGCGCAGCTTGGCGCCGCCGGGTGCTTTGTTGGAAATATACAGCAAGGCGGACTTAGGGCCTGCGCCCCAGGGCGTGTTGGCGGTTTCCGCTCAAACGGGGGAGGGCATGGTTTTTTTGCAAGAAGCTTTGCAACAACGCCTGGGGGGTGGGGCCGCCGAGGCGGTGGCCGCTTGCAGCCACCGGCAGCGCGCAGCGCTGGAGGCTTGTTGCTATGCATTGGAGCATGCACTGGAGGCGGTGGCTGAGGGGCACCCCTTGGAGTTGGTGGCAGCGCATGTGCAGCTCGCCCAAACCGCATTGGGGCAACTTTTGGGAGAGGCCTTGGCCCCAGAGGTGCTGGAGGAAATATTCCGTCAATTTTGCCTGGGCAAATAGGGAGGAGGCTCAACCGCCCCTATGGCCCGGCCACAAACTCGGCAGCGCCCAAACGCATCAGCAGGAGGCTTTTATGTGAGGGCACCACATAGGCGGTTATAGCCTTGGGTGCAGTGGCCTCTGCCGCAAACAAGGCAGAGGGCACTTTGCGCACCTCCTCATAAACCACTTTAAACGCCTTGGTGTTTTTTTGGGCATCCCACACTTCCTTTTTGTGGGAGAGTTTGAGTTTCATATTTTTTTCCATATCCTCCAAAAGCCATGGCAAAAAAACCCCTACATCTACCGCATGGCTTGAGGGCAGCTCTGCATGGCACAGGCCTTGAGGCCATTGGGCGCACAAGGCCTTAAAGTTTTGCTCTGTATAGTGGAATATGGCCCACAGGGCTTTGTCCTCTTTGTCAGCCCCCCACAAAGGCCTGTGCATGCTCACTTCTCGCCAATATATTTCCTCTGGAGCAACGGGCAGCTGAAACAGCTGAGCCAAGGCGCCCATTTCCCGGTGCAGCGGCGCCTTTTGGGTGCGCTGCCGCATGTGTGCGCTTTCGTCCTGGCTGCCCAGCCAAAAAGCCAGGCCGAAGGGGGTAGCTGAAAGGGCAAACAGGCTCAGCATAAACATGAGGCCCAAGGCAATTATCCATTTGGAGGCTTTGTTTTTTTCTGCACTATTTGCTGTTTCTGTTGGGTTTTTCATTTTTATACACAAGTTGTGGACACATGGCCTTTGGGGGGGGTTGGCCCTTTAAAAGGGGGCCCTGTTAACCCTCTTCTGTACAGCCGAACAGGGCATTGAGGCGGGGCAGCGCATATAAAAGGGGCTGGCCATGGGGGTTTAAAAACACTTCTGAGGCTTTGAGTGCAACCCCTTTTTCTTTTCCGGGGCACAGCAGGTGTTGTTTGCAAAGCCCTTCCAAAAACCAGGGGGGCAAAAAGCCATCTACAAAAATACCCAGGGGTCTGCCTTTTTCTCCGAGGGCCCAGGGGGTTTGCAATTGGGCATAGTCCTCCGGGGAGAAGCTTGCCCAAAAGCACAGGAGGGGGGTATAGGCATAGGCCGCTGGGGGGTATGGGGTGGCATGGCCTGCGAGGCGGCGCCAGTGCAGTGTTTGGGGTTTTGCCTCAAAGGCGAAGGGCTGAGGCAAGGGGCTTTGGGCCATGGGCATGTCCAGGGGTGGCACATAAAGGGCTGAGGCTTCGGCCTGGTTTTTTTGTTGTTTTATGGAGGTGCCGTGGCGGATAACCCAGCAACTGCCCAGCACCACAACAGCGAGGAAGAGGGCGAGGGCCCAGGGGTTGGTTGTTGGGGCCATGGGTTTAGTGGGCAAAGCGTTTCCTCAGGGCGGTGGTAGGTTTTTCAACCCACGCATAAATGGCGCGGGAGAGGGCCCAGGCGACAAGCAGGGCGAGGGCGCCTTTCAAAACACCGTGGAGTTGGGGGAAGTGCTCATATATGGCAAAAATGACGACGTGGTGCACGAGGTAGAGGGAGTAGGAGAGGTTTCCCCAAAACTTCACATGTTTGTTGTTCAGCCAGCGGAAAGGCCACCACTGGAAAAAGTGGATGCCCACAATAAAAATGGGCACCAGGGAGAGGCCCTGGAGGCTATAGCGGAAGCTTTCGCGGAAAGAGGGCTCTCTAATGAGAAAGCCGGCCAAAAGCCCCAAAAGCCCCAGGGGGAAAAAAACAAATTTCCATGTAGAGTCCGCAAAGTGGCGTTGCTTGTCCATAACGGGGTTTTTCCACAGGGCCAGGGCGCAGCCAAACAGCATAGAGTCAAAGCGCGTATCACTGGTTAAATAGGTTTTGTTGCTTAGCCACTCTTGCCGCTCAGCGCTGAGCGAGGCCCAGGCGGCATAATCCGCGCCATGGTGCACAAAAACCAAATAGCAGCGCCAGGCCAAAATAAGTGCGCACAAGGCCCAAAGCAGCATGGCCTGGTTGCGGTGAGAGAGGCGGAGTTTGGAGGCCATCAACACATAAAGCATGGGGAAGAGGAAGTAGAAGTGCTCTTCCACGGCAAGCGACCAATAAACGCCGGTGCCGCCGGTGGTGCCCTCATAGCCGAAGGCGGCCACCCAATAGTTATAATAATAAAAATATTGGGCCAGCAAAGCTTTCCACTCCAGGGTACCGGCCAAAACCCCCAGTGCACACAGCAGGGTAGAAAAAATGAGTACCACATAAAAAGGGGGGAAAATGCGCAGCACGCGGCGCAAATAAAACTTTTTAAAGCTTACGCTGCCTGTCTTCTCAAACTCCATGCGCATCAAAGTCGTAATCAAAAACCCACTCAAAAAGAAAAACACCGTCACCCCAAAGCCCCCGGGCACCCACCGCTCCAAGCCCGCATGCGCCAAAAACACAATAAAAAAACTCACGGCACGCAAGCCATCCAAAGTGGGAATGTGGAAAACAGCTTTTTCAGGTTTTGAGGACATGCTTCTCTTTCCGTCAACAGTGTTGCAAGCGGCCACCGCCCCGTTTTAGCCCTTTTTGCTTTTAGCCCCTATGTATTTAAGGCCTGCCGTATGCAACCAGGCAGACAAACAAAAAAGGCAGACAAACAAAAAACCCGCTTTTTGGCCAGCCTCTTGCTGCCTTCCCTTGTTGCCCCCCCTATAGCCCCCACGCCCTCTATGTGGGCAAAGTTGTCGACATTGTGTCAGAAAATGTTGACATTTTGTTATTTAAAGCATGACATAATGTCAGGTTTTGTTGACATTTGGGTGCATGGGGTTGAGCTGTGTTCCTTGATGGTTTGGTTTGTTTTTATTTTTTCCCTTCCGGGGGGGGAGGGGGCCTGCGGCCCGGCTCTTTTCGCCCTGCGGGCGCACCTTGCCTTCGGCAAGTCACTTTTTAGAGGCGAGCTAAAGCTCGCCTACACTCCGCTCCATGAATGACAAGAGAGAGCAAGCTCTCTCTTGTCATTCCCTCCGCTCCGTTTTGTCTGGACAAAAAAAGTAACCCGCCCCCGCCCAAAGGGTGTTGCCTTGAAGATTGCGCTCGTGGGGCAACGCCCCGCAGGGGCGTTCTAAAAAACCACCCTGCCGGGGGCTTACGAGCGGCCCCAGGAAGGTTTTAATACGAGCAACCGCTGGCGCATTAAACTCTCTTCTCTCGACTCGGAATTAAAACCTCCCTGGGGCTTGCAGATGCTGAAGCTCTCTGCTCAACAGGCTGCATCATGGGCAGACAAAACGTTGGCGCGTGGGTTGTGCCAAGCTTTGCGGGCCCCGACTTCCCTTCATTCCAAAAGGTCGGGGCCCGCAAAGCTCGTCACAACCATGACGTTGAGGTTTTGAAAAAAAACTCAACGCAATTTTGGGGGGCTCACGGAAGGATTCCGGACGCCTCTTTTTGAGGCGGCGAATTGCAGCTTAGGGCAATGTAATGGGTGTTTGCGGAGGTGTTTCTAGACACTAATATTCGCCGCCGCCGAAGGGGCAAAAGTAGTTGGTGCAGCAAGGAAGGAGCTAGGAAGCAACCGACGATGAGCCCCGCAGGGCCCTCGGAGAGTGGCTTTTTTTGGTTACTTTTTTTGGACATCCAAAAAAAGTGACTCGCCGGGAGGCGAAACCTCCCCCCGCTGAAAGCGAAAAAACCCTTCGCCGGAGGCGACTCCCCCCCCCGGAGGGAAAAAAACAAAAACCAAACCAAAACCAAAAACAAATTTATTGCGGAAATTCAGATGGTGTTAATAGGCTCTGGAGCCGTTTCGGTTGGAATATAGGCTTTTGGGGAGTGCCGCCTCTGCGGGAATAATGGGGAAAACGCCGATGATACCATGGATAGAAATTCCGAGCTTTTCTCTGGGGCCATTGACGGTGCAAGCTTTTGGCGTGTTGGTTGCCATTGGGATTGTTGTTGGTTTCAACATAGGGCTTAAGCATGTGCTGCGCTCCGGTTTAGAGCCGGCCCCCTATAATGGCTTTCTGCTCTGGGGCGTTTTGGGCGGCATTTTGGGCGGGCATTTGGTGCATTTGTTCCTCTATCACCCTGAAGAGCTCAGCCTGCTGAGGTTTTTGCAAGTTTGGAATGGCCTCTCCTCTTTGGGTGGAATTTTAGGGGCTGTTGTTGCCATGCGCATTTATTTTGGCCGCCGAAAAATTTCCTTTGCTGCCTATGCGGACTCCTTCGCCATGGGCATTGCTCCTGCCTGGTGCATCGGCAGAGTTGGGTGCTTTGTTGCGCATGACCATCCGGGCCTACTCACCCACTTTGTATTGGCCGTTCAATACCCCGGCGGCGCTCGCCACGACTTGGGTTTGTATGATGCGATGCTGCTGTTTTGCATTACGGTGCTTGTGCATGTGCTGGATAGGCGCAAAGTGCTGCGAGGCCGGTTGCTGGCTGTTGTGGCCATAAGCTATGGCCTCGTCCGCTTTTTCTTCGATTTTTTGCGCGCAACGGACGTGCCCTATGCCGATGCCCGCTATGGGGGCCTCACCCCCGGGCAATACATCTGCTTTTTGCTCATATTATGGGGGGGCTGGTGGATTTTCTCCGGTTTCCACGCAGCAAAATTGTCTCCTCAAGGCCAAAGCAAAAGTGGGGCACTCAAGGGTTGAGCGTGCACACGGGCACTGCCACCTGGTGGTTTTTAACTCAAAACCTTTCTGCCAAAAGCTGCTGCGCAAATGCATATGCATAGGCCTGTGCCTGCGCTTTTTTATACCACCATAGGGCTGTTTCCCTGTGCTTTTCCACACCTCGCCCTGTCATATAGCTCCTCCCAAGCTCAACTTGCGCGTCTATGTTGCCCTTTTCTGCTGCCTCCCTGAAATACCTTATGGCCTCCAGCTCGTTCTGCTCCACACCCCGACCTTCAGCATACATCCTCCCCAGGTTGTTTTGCGCCGTCGTATACCCCTGCTCTGCCGCCCGCCGAAGCCACTTCATGGCCTCCACCTCATTCCGTACAACACCCCGACCTTCAGCATAGAGCATTCCCAGGTGGTTCTGCGCCTTCGCATCCCCCTTTTGCGCTGCCTTATGGAGCCACTTCACCGCTTCCTTATTGTCCTGCACAACGCCTTGAGCGGTGGCATAGCTCACACCAAGGCTGTATTGGGCCTTCGTATTCCCTTGCTCCGCCCTCTTTCTGAGCTCCTTCACCTCTTCTGCCTCAGGCCTCAACTTCTGGCCTTCCTCGTATAGCTTTCGGAGGGCCGCCTGCGCTTGTGCATGCCCCTGCTCCGCTGCTTTTCTATACCACCTTGCGGCTTGTGCCTCACTCGCCTCTAGTGCACGGCCTATGGCATAAAACCTTCCAAGGCGGTATTGCGCATCTGCATCTCCCTCTTTCACTATGCTTCCATGCTTTGCCGCTTTTCTATACCACTTCGCCGCTTCAGCAGCATCTTCCCTCACCCCTCTGCCTTCATCAAGCATTCGCCCAAGGCTGGCCTGCGCTCGCCAATCCGCATCAGCTGCTAACCTATACCACTTTGCCGCTTCCGCAGGGTCCTTCTTGAGGCCTCGGCCTTCTTCATAAAGCCGCCCAAGGCTATATTGCGCGCCTGCGTTTCCTTGTTCTGCCGCTTTCCTAAACCATTTCGCCGCTTCTAACTCGTCCAGCACCGCCCCTCCCCAACCTGTGCCATAAATCAACCCCAGCATGCTTTGCGCGCTAAGCTCGCCTTGTTCCGCTGATCGCCTATACCACTTCACCGCTTCCTGCTCGTCCTGCTCAACACCCAAACCTCTGGCATACATCTGCCCGAGTTTGAGTTGCCCCCTCCTATTTCCCTGCTTGGCCGCTTTCCTATACCACTGCACGGCTTCTGCATAACTCTGCGGGACATGGTTTCCTTGGGCATATTCATCCCCCAGCATGGCTTGCGCGTGGGCATCTCCGCGCTTCGCCGCCTTTTTATAAGGGGAGCCTCTTGAGGCAAACATGCCGGAGGGGTCTCCTGAGGGCACTTTCCGACCGCGGTTCAGGCTGTTTAACCGGTTCATGGCTATGGAAGCCTCCAAAAAGCTATCCCCGTGTATCGCCTGCTCATAGTGCTTTAAGGCCATGCTGTCACTCTGCGCAACGCCTCGCCCTTGCTCATAGCTCAAACCCAGGTGCAGGTGTGCCTTGGAATAACCCTGCTTTGCCGCTTTTTTATACCACTTCACGGCTTCCTTATTGTCCGGCGCAACGCCCAGGCCTTGCTCATAACTCAAACCCAGTTGAAACTGCGCTGCCGCATCCCCATGTTGTGCCGCTTGCATCAACCGCTTTGCCGCTTCCACTTCTTCCTGCACAATGCCGCGCCCTTCGAGAAACATCCTCTGGAGGGCAGCCTGCGCCTGGGCATGCCCCTGAGCTGCCGCCAGCCTATAGCACCTCACGGCTTGTCGCTCGTCCTTTGCCACACCACGCCCTTGCTCATAGCTCAAACCCAGTTGGTATTGCGCTTTCACCTCCCCATGTTTTGCCGCTTCGCTGAGCCACTCCACGGCTTGGTGGTTGTTTTTGGGAAGGCCTCGGCCTTCCATGGACATTTTTCGCAAAGCATCCTGCGCATCCACAACTCCGCGCTCTGCCGCTTTTCTATACCACCACACCGCCAGCCCATCACTTTGCGCAACACCATGGCCTTGCTCATAACTCAAACCCAGGTGGTATTGCGCCCTCGCATCTCCCCAGCTCTCGCCTGAGCCCGCCGCCTCTCTGAGCCACTTCACCGCTTCCAGCTCGTCCCGCTCCACACCCCAGCCCGTGGAAAACATCAGCCCAAGGGTGGTTTGAGAGCGCCTGTCTCCTTTTTCCGCCGCCGCTTTAAACCACTTCACCGCCTCCGCTTCACTCTGCGCAACGCCCCGGCCTTCGGCATACATATTCACCAGGTAGTGCTGCGCCACTCTGTCTCCCTGTTCTGCTGCCAACCTATACCACTTCGCGGCTTGTAACTCGTCCTTGGGCATGCCATTGCCATTCGCACTGTCATACATCAGCCCGAGTTGGAGTTGTGCTGACGCGTCCCCCTGCTCTGCCATCTGCCTTTGCTTTTGTTCCTCGGAAAGCTGCCCCGCTTTCAATGCTGAAGCCATTTCGTCAAGGCGTTTCTGTGCTGAAGCTTGCCCCTGCCGTGCTGCCAATTGGTACCACTTGAGGGCTTGCGCTTCATCCAGCTCCACGCCCTCGGCTTTTTCATACATCCACCCAAGGTTGTATTGCGCGTCCGCATATCCCTGCTCTGCCGCTTTTCTATACCACCATACCGCCTCCTCCTCGTCATGCTTCACACCGTTGGCTCGGTGGTAGGACCATCCCAGGTTAAATTGTGCCTCCGCATACCCCTGCTCTGCTGCCTTCCTAAACCACTTCACCGCTTCCCTATAACTGAATGTGACGCCCAGCGCTTGGCAATACATCTCCCCAACATAAGTTTGCGCCATGGCATCTCCCTGCTCCGCTGCTTGCTGGCACTTTTTTCGTATTTCGTCACTATCCTGCCGAAGCGTTTTTGTCTGGCAACGCTCCGAGGCAGGAGAAATGCCTTCTCCAGAAGCCAGCCATGGGAGTGCCGCCCCTATTCCAAACACAACGCTTGCCTTCATCAAAAAACAGTTTTTCATCGTCCTATTTAACAGTGCACCTGTATTGCTGCAGGCTATATGAGCTGCGCATCTCTTGCCAATGGCTTCGCCAACGGACCCAGGCCGAGGCAAGCTAAAGCTTGTCTCACGAAGAGCTCCTCTCAAAGTGGAACAGGCCCTAGCCGCCAGCACCATGGTTGAAAGCATGGCCAGTCACAGTTTCATAGGCTTGGGGGCAGCCTGGCAGACTCGCGCAACTCGGGAGCAACACGCTGGGGAGTGCAACCACAACGAAAGCCAATATGAGCGCCCATGTTGTTATTTTCGACCGCCTCACCCATCTGAACCCATAGGCAATTCCGAAAAATCCGAATAGGGTGTTTGCAAGCACTGCTCCAAAACGGAGGTTGCTCGTCTCGCGCTCAAAAGCTGTCAGGCTACCGTCGGGGAAGCCCAAAAATCTCCAGTCCATGTAGCCATGTCCGGCCACGAGCAGAAATGCCATGCCGAGCAGGAGTCCCGTTTTGACCAATGGAGGTCGCTTTGTTTCAGACAACTCTTCTCCCTTAAAATTTGAATTCAGCTTTAACTATTGCGAAGAAACGCCAAGCTGGAAGGTGAGGGCGGCCAACACAGAAACCAACCGGCGTATTAGCGCGTCCAGGTTGAATGGATGGTTAGGTTTCTGCCCGGCAGACCGCCTCAATGTTGTGACCGTCAGGGCCGATGACGAATGCGCCATAGTAGTTGGGGTGGTAGTGCTCTCGGACACCTGGAGGGCCATTGTCTTTTGCTCCGGCCTTGAGGGCAGCCTCATAGAATGCGTTGACTTGCGCTCGGCTCTCGGCGGCAAAGGCGATGTGCATGGGGTTTTGGATCTGAGAATGCATGCCAAACCAAAACTCTGGTTTGCCATTTTTCCCGAAGCCAGCCTGACCCGCTATCTCTATGACGAGTGCAATGCCGAGGGGGGCGAGGGCCTGTGAGAAGAAGGCTTTGCTCTGAGCATAGTCGCTCACAGCAAGGCCGATGTGATCGATGATCATACCACCTCCATAAGGACACATAGACAAACCCGCTTGAGGAAAGCAGTGTCCTCTAACTTATAAAAATTGCAAATGATAGGTTAGAATTTTTCGACAAGACAAGCCCATAAGACAAACTCAGCAACAGCAAATAGGCCCAGCAGCGCATGGATTGCTCGTTGCGGAGGCCGCGAATACGACGGCCTCGCTATGCGCGTTCCGCAGCCTTTAGCCATTCATTCACTTGTTGAGCTTCCAATGCAAGCATGGTGTTTTGTAGCACGAGCACCCGCTGCAACATTGCGCCGCCGTCTGACGCCTCTTGTTCTTCCGCTTGTGCAAAAAGACGCGTTAGCAATTGCGTCAGGTTATTGCCACGGCCCTCTGGGGGAGAGCCCAGCTTTTGGACAAAGGCTAAATAATCTTCAGCCACGTCCAGCGCAAAGGATGGATCCGTGGGTGCAACCCTGTTTATCCATGCATCAAAGCCCCATGCATTGTGCTGAACAAATGAGGGGGCGTTCTTCAACAGGTTGAAATGACGCCGAATGAGTTCCTGCGGTATATGGATGGGCGGGGTTTCTTCCTGAAAAACCTCATTCAGCTTATATGCCACAGTGAGGGCATGTTGGTTTTCAGCGCTCAATGCTGCCTCAAGGGCAGCCAGGCACTGTTTTCGAGCTTGAGACCCATTTTTTGGATTCAACCAAACACTTGCTGCACCTGCCCAGGCTTCGCTGTCATTTAAGGACATCAGCTTTGAAATGAACGCAGGGGTGTCTATGTGTTTTTGCAAGGCAGCCAAAGCGCTGATGCGTCCCCAGGTTTGTAGCTCTTCACCTTTGCCTCTGCAATAGAGCCGCCTGAGCCATGGAGCCGCGGTTTTATAGTGAATGCAACAAAGGTATTTTTCTGCTGCCTTCCAAAGGCCTCTGGTTTTTTTCTGCAGAGCGCGCTCAAACAACTCCCAACTCAATTCCGGTTGCACCTGCTGCAACTCAGGCAGTCGCCGCAACAACACAGCAGGGTTGTCAGCAACAAATCGCCGCAATGCGGGCGCAAGCAGGTCAGTCCACGCAATCTGAGTCCTCAAAAACCGAATGGCGATGATAATGAGTGCTTCTGCAATATGAGCTCGCGCAGCTCTGCGAGTGGCTTCAATGTCCTCTCCTGAAGCAGGGTTTTTCTCGTTGAGTGTTTCGAAGCCTAAGGCCAAAAAGACGAGGTGCTCGGCATCTTGCGTGGCTTGCACGGCGTATGAGCAACTTTGCAATGCATGGGCAGCAGAGCGGTTATGGCGCCAATGTCCCGGGTGCTTTTCCAACTCGGCTAAAACTTTTTGTGCCACAAGGTTTGTGTCGGTATTTTCGAGCGGTGCCCAGCTGCTGCTGGAAGGCTGTTGTTCCCCATGTCGATAGGCCAAATAATCAGCGACCCCATCCATAATATTGTCGCGAAAGCGGCTTTCAATTTGTGTCCAATATGCCGACAAAAGTGTCAAAAACCAGTTGGCATGACGTGAAACGGCTTCACGCAAGTGCTGGCCCACCTCTCGTTCTGTTCCTGGTGGAAAATGGTTGTGGGGGTTTTCAAGAAAGCGAAGGAGCTTTTTGTATTTTGCTTTAAGGAATGTTTCAAAAGAAAGTGGCTCTGTGACAACCCCCTCTTGTAGCTCAGCCGTGCAAGGTTGTTTCTCCAGGGGGGGCATGGGGTTTTCACATTCATCCAATGGGGTTTTGTCATTCCATTGGTTTTTTTCATCCACTGGGGTTTTGTCCAACCCGTCCGTGTTTCGCAGGTTATGCACCAGCAGCGGATCCTGCTCGCAGGGAATTTGTTCGGCCCAGCATTCTGCAACAAGCTGCCGTATATGCAAAGCATGGTTTCCCGACAGGACAGTGCGCAGCTGGTTTTTAAATTCATATTGGTCTTCGTTTGCCAGTTGTTCAACAAAGCTGCGGATGGTGGGGCGCACAAAAGGCACGGGCGGAAGGCTTTGAATAAAATTTTCCAATGTCCATTTTTTTCGCATGGCGCCATGGAACAGCAAAACATCCAGAAGCGTTTGGTGCCCAAATGTCAGCTTTCCGTTTTGGGTTTCGTGCAATATGTTATGGCTCAACAGCGCTCGAATGCTCTCTTGCGCAGAGAATTGCTGCTTGGGTATAGCCAAACTGCGTTGCTTCAGCATTTCATCGGCAAGCTCCTCGAGAGCCTGCATGGCAGACGCGTTGTTGGCCTGAACAATGCTTTGAAGATAATGCTTCGCCAATGCCTGGCGGGTTTTTGCGTTGAAGCTTTTTCCTTGTTGTGCCAGCTGCACAAACAAGTCCAATTCACGGGGGCTTCGAATCAACGCTCGAGTCGCGTCGTCCAAAAGCGAGCTGTCAATGCCGTGCCGGGTTAATAAGGGCACAACATCCATCTCCCAGTCCAGTGGTTGGCAGGAAAGCTCGAGGCTCCATTCATGTTGGGCAATTCTCCTGTCATAGTGCCGGTCAAACTCACGGCAGGCGGCGACAACGGTGACGTTGGGAATGGACAGGAGGCAGTCCATTTGCGCCAGAAAATAATCCAATATGCTGTGCTCGCGGGCAATGGAAAGCAGATCGACAGAATCCATTACAACAACAACGTGCATCTCATCTGCTATGCGGGCAACGCCTTTCACCCATTGCTCATCCAAGCCCAAGGCTTGGCGCTCCTGTGCCGTTGCTTTGTCGGCAAATTCGCCTAACTGAATGAACAATGGACACAAACCGGCGTGCTCTTGAGCTCTCTTTTCCAGCTCCTCTTGCAAGGAAAGCATTACACAGGTTTTTCCAGAGCCAGGTGCGCCTTGAAGCAAAATAGAGCGTTTTTTCTCCTCAATCGCTTTCATCAATGAGTCAACCAGAGGATTTTTTAAACGCTCATGCCCAATCTCTCTGCGCCATGTTCGCCCAACAGCTGAGGTGCCTTTGAATGCGTTCAGCATCTCTTGAATATTCATGGCAGGAGCCAGCATGCTGCCTGCGTTGCGCACAAGCTCTTGGAGCTCGTTTTTTGTCAGGCGAAACAGTGTGGCGGTGTTGCTCAGGCGCGCTCTAAGCTGCTCAAGGCGTGCCCACAGTGCATTAAAAACCACGGGGGAGTTGGTGACTTCCAGATGCAAGCGCTCATAAAGCTGTGCCTTCATGTGTTCAGATTCTTGGCTGATGACAAATGAAGTACGGCTCAAGAATTCATAAGTTGAAAGCCCTGGCTTCAGCTCCTTCAGTTTGGCATCGGTTTCTTTATGCGCGCCGTCGAGACTGCTCTGATAAGAAAGCTCATCTGTATGGCAGGCACAATATTCTCTTAATGCGTGCAGCTCACCAAAAGAACTTCGAGAATAGAAGCGGACTGTTGCTTTTGGATGAGCGTTTAAGACTTTGCCTGCTTTTAACAAGTCGGCGCTCAGCTCTTTGATGGACCATTCCCTGGATGCTGGTTGATTCTTTTTGCATGGGCAGCAAATGATAGCTCCGTCTGCTTTTCCGACAACCACCTCATCCGCAAACCCTGTGAGGGAATTTATTTCTAACCACTCAAAGTTAGAATCTGAAAGCATGTCTAAAGCCAACTCAAAAGCAACAAGAGTTGGATAGCCATCGCCTTGCCTGGAGTGAATGCCTGCTTTGCTCACTTTGGATTTCCTTTATGCAAAGCCTGTCTTTATGCAAAGCTCGCCTTTATGCAAAGTCCGTCTTTATGCAAAGTCCACCATGCATCAAAATTCGAATTAAATCTGCGCAGAACGCGTTTGGCAAGCGTCTTGGCTAGGCTTCTTCTGCTCCATTTTTTAACAACATCCCCAGCTGCGAAACCCTCACCTCTTCCCTTAAGGTATATTCTTCTAAGGAGGCTGTTATTTAATTTATTTCTTATATGCTAAGCTGATAGAAAGCCGCATGGCCTTGGCGCTGCTCTCATCCTCATTTTTGTTGTGCTGGCGGGACTGCACCTAGCCGTGCAGCGCCCACCTAAGGCATTGAGGTGCCAACAGGGGTGCTCTGCATTGAAGCTGGCATGGCATGAATTCTTTTTTCTGTCTATGCTGTCAAAGGCTTATACGAAATTCCAAAAAACAGAAGGTTAAACGTTGAGGGAGAGGTGTTCAATGGGAATATGGAGAGTGTGGAGCCCAGGAATGCTCCTGGCGGTGGGTGTTGCTTGTGGTGAAAGCAATGTTCTGCAGGAGTGTTTAGAAGATGTTGACTGCAGCGTAGAGCTGGATTGCAGGAACAACATTTGCGAGCCGAAGCCTGAGCCGAAGCCTGAGCCAAAGCCTGAGCCTGCCAAGTGCGAAGGATTAAATAAAGATGATGAAATAGATTTAGACGCCAAGCAGCTCAGCGTACAAATAAAAGCAGAGATTCCCCCGCAATACCTGCCCGATGCAATTGCCTATCTTGACATACAACCCAAACAAGAAGGGGAATCTATTCTTGTGGGCAGAGAAACGCTTTCCATGCCTTTTGCGGGCTATTTCATTTTTGTCGACTTAGAGCCAATGGCAAACTGGGGCCATCCGGCCTTAGGCCTATTTGTCAGCCGAGATGGCACGCAGACAGAAAAGGTAGCTCTGCGTTTCCCGCCGTTTTCCGGCGAGTGTCCGTCCCATTATCGCCAACTTGAATGGGCAACAGAAGGTTGAGCCCACGCACAAAAGCGCATCTTTTGCTTGTCGGCATATGCGAGCGTGTCAATTTTTGAGCAGCTTTGTTCATTTCAATATGCGGGGCAGCGGGCATCCATGTCAGGACGCGTTTTGCAGTCACTTCAAACTAGACCGTTTTTACTTAGAACTGATTTGATTATCCAGACCGGTTTCAATTGAGGCGAGCTAAAGCTCGCCTGCACTACGCTCCATGAATGAAGAAAAAGCATGCTTTTTCTTCATTCCCTCCGCTCCGCTTGGGCATGAGGTCGAGGCGGGCGAGGCCCAAGTCCCGAGGGTCAGGCGCGATGAGCAAGC
>WRKR01000037.1 GCA_009782175.1 Cystobacterineae bacterium | reverse complement strand
GTTTCAATTTGACATGAGGTCGAGGCGGACGAGGCTTTTGTGAGGAGCAAGCTCCGGTGGAGCTTGCTGACGGAAGGGAGGTGGTAGGGAGTGCACTTAAGTGCATGACCCGAACAAAAACGAGTCCCAACGGAGCGGAGGGGATGATCTGAAAAAGCAAGCTTTTTCAGATCATCCACGGAGTGGAGTAGACGAGCTTTAGCTCGTCTCACGAAGAGATCATGTCAAAGTGGAACCGGTCTAGCCTCTGGTTTTGCTCTTGGGGGCTTTGGCTTTGCGGGGCCCCCCTGGCCAGGGGTTTTGGATGGGCGTAGCTTCTGGAGAGGGGGTTGGGGCGGGAGTGCTTTTGGGCGAGGGGTTTTCCTTGGGGGTGCAGGCGTTGATGGCGGCTACCATAACAACGGCCAGGGGGAGGTTGCATTTTTGGGCGGCCATGAGGCAGTCGTCAAACTCGGGTTTGGCCTGAATAAACTTGCCTTCCAAAAAGCTTTGTTTAACGCGGATAATGCCATATTCCGTTTGCGTTTGCACCGTCCTGCGGGAGAGTACCTGGCGCGCTATGGGCCAGCGGCGGATGCCCAGGGCTGTGGACTCGCGGAACAAAAACTTCTCTATGTCCGCTACACGCCTTGCTTCGCACAGCAAGCCCAGGCATACGCCCAGGCGTCCCTTCTTCATAACGCAGGGTATTTGCCATACGTCCAGGGCCCCCTGGGTGCGCAGCTTGTCGGCCAGCGCGGAAAGCATTTCAGGGGAGGCATCATCCAGGTTGGTTTCTATTTGGCACAAAGCCGCTTGTCGGGTTTGCAGCTCCACAAGGCTTGCGCGCAGCAGGTTGGGCAAATCTGCCGTGTCGCGCTGCCCCAGGCCATGGCCTGTGTATAGCAGGGCGCACTCGGGCGGCGGTGAAAACTCCGCAAAGGCCACCAGCAAAGCCGCCCCCGTGGGGGTTGTCCTCTCCCCTTGCCCCTCATAGCGCACGGGTTTGCCTTGCAGCAAGGCCACCACCGCCGGCGCCGGCACGGGCAACACGCCGTGGGCCGCTTGTATACTGCCTTGCCCCATGGGGGGTGGGGTGCAGTGTATTTTGGGAAAGCCCAGGCACTCCCAGGCCACCACAAAACCGCAAACATCAATGAGGGAGTCCACCGCCCCCACCTCGTGGAAGTGTACTTCCGAGGGGAGCATTCCGTGTATTTTTCCTTCGGCCCTGGCCAAAAGGCCAAACACACTCAAGGAGAGCTCCTTGGCCTTTGGCGAGAGGCCTGAGGCCTTCACCACCTCCTCAATATCCCCAAGGCGGCGGTGCGCCTCTTTCTGCTTGGGCAAGCCAAAGGGGGTGGTGCCTTCTCCCTCTATGCTTGGGGGCTGAGGGCTTTGCCTGGGGGCTTCTTCCTGGGTTTTCACCACCACCCGTGTACCCACCAGGTGGTGGCGCTGTTGCGTCTCCCGGTGCAGGCTCCACCCCTCAAGGGGCAAGGTTTTCAGTTGCGCCAGCAAAACCTCCAAGTCTACGCCCAACTCCAGAAGGGCCCCCAGGCACATGTCCCCGGAAATGCCGCCAATGCACTCCAAAAAAAGCCGCTTCTCTGCCACCGCTTCCTCTTTGTCCATAAAGCCCCCTATAGCACCCCAGAGGGTATAGGCTTGAGAACTTTAATGCGCTGATTTTATTGAATTTTTCCAGAACGGCCGCATCCAGAAACCCCATTGTTTTCGCGCAGTTAGCAACTTAGGGGAACACCTTCATGGGACGTGGCTCCATGGGGTTTTCAGTTGGCTTTTGGGGCTTTATCGGGTTTGGCCTCAAAAAAGCTTTTGAGTTTGAGGAAGTGTTTTTCAAAAATGTGGTAGCTCAGCACGGCCATGGCGCAGCTTAGGGCGCAGCCGAGGCTGCCCAGGAGGAGGGTGGCAGCCAAGGCATGGGGCACCCATTGCTGTACAAACTCCAGGGTATTTCGGCTGACAAAATAATAGGCCAGCATGGCATGGTAAACATAGAGGCCATAGGAGTAGCGGCCCAAAAAGCGCATAAAGGTGGAGCAGAAAAACCCAGCAACCAGGGAGTGGGGTTTGGCGACGAGGGCGCCGGCGAGAATGCCTGCAAACACCACATTAAAAGCGGTTTCTCTTAAGGGCCTGAAAAAATTCCAGAGGGGGGTGTCTTTTTGTCCCCAGGTGAGGAGGAAAGAGAGGAGTACAAAGAGGGCGCCTAT
The DNA here is from genome assembly GCA_009782175.1 of Cystobacterineae bacterium. Taxonomy (GTDB): domain Bacteria; phylum Myxococcota; class Myxococcia; order Myxococcales; family Myxococcaceae; genus WRKR01. The sequence goes on along the minus strand of WRKR01000037.1, from coordinate 30,203 downwards.
GCCCAAAAGCCAAAGGGCGGCTTTGCGCATCCACCGGAGGTGGTGCTCGGCGCTATGGTTGCTGCGCACCACCAGGGCCAAAATGCCGCCCAGGCACAGCGCATCAAAGCGGCAAAATGTCAGCGCATAAATGGCCAGGGGGTTGAGTTCCGCAAAATACATGCCCATGCGCATAAACATGGAAAAAGCCACCAGGCCCATGGCCACGCCTATGAGGGGTTTGCGCGGAAGGCAGAAGACGACAATGGGCCAAAACATATAAAAATGCTCTTCCACGCACAGCGACCAAAAGTGGCTGACATAGGGGAGTTGGGCCCAGTCCGTTATGTGGCGCAGCCAAATATAAAAGTTGAGGCCATAACTCCACAGCCACCCTTGTATGCCTTGGAGGTTGTGCATTTCCTTCAGGGTTTGGGGCTCAAGCGCCACCCATTGGGGAAGGCCGAAAGCCACGAGGGCAATGAGGGCCAGCACGCCATAATAGAGTGGAAATATGCGCAAAAAACGGCGCATATAAAAGTTTTTGAAAAAGTGGGCTTTGGTTTTGGTGTCATACAAAATGCCCGTAATTAAAAAACCGGACAAAACAAAAAACACCTCCACACCCAGGGCGCCATAGGAGAGCAGCTGTTTGAGGGCGTTGTGGAAAAAGCCCCCTCCGGGCATGAGGTTTGAAAAAAGGTGTACGGCCAAAACCAGGCCAATGGCCAAGCCGCGGACGCCGTCCAACGCTGGAATGTGCCCTCGGAAGGCATTTTTCATGGTGCCAAACCCCTTTGGTTTTTTTCAAAGGGCGCCCTCAACAGGGGAAGGAGGTGCCACCCCTCGGGGCCACCCAAGCCCAAAGCCCGGTGGCAATGCGGGTATATATAGCTGGTTGGGTATATATAGCTGGAGGCGCTCATAATAGAGAGTGTTTTTTAGGGGCGGGCCAGGCGCCGGTGCGCACGGCCAGTTTGCTGATGACGGTGAGGGCGAGGGCAAGCCCCATGGAGCTGAAATAGGAGCGGGTACCCATGTCCCCCCAGCATTGGAAGAGGTAAGTAATAACAAAGGACAAGGCCGTAAAAACGGCAACCCTGTCCACGGGGTGTTTGGCCAAAGGGTAGGAGCGTGCGGCGAAAAATACCAAGGCAATGACGGGCAAAAACATGGCCGTAAACCCCAGGAGGCCACCAATGGCCCACATCCACATAATGCTGTTGTGGGGGTGGAATTGGTAGGTGGGCATAACAAAGGAAATGTCCGGCAGCACAATAGGCTCTTCAAAGCGGTGGCCAAAGCCTAAGGGGACAAAGGCGTTTTCGCTCCACGTATAAAGCACGTTAAAGTTTTCCATATCCCTATAGTCCGCACCGGTTTGGGTTGGATCTCCCTTAATGAGGGATTTTACCAAACGGGCGGGGGCCCACAGGGGGTTGGTGTCAAAGGGGTTCACTTTCCAGCCCACGGCCATATACAGCGTGGCCAGGGGTGCAAGCACCACGGCGGCTTGGAGGGCGCGGCGTTTTAAGCGGCTCCAGGGGAGCATGGCCATGAGGGCAAACATGGAGGCGCCCAAGGCGACATAGGCCAATCGCCTGTCATTGTATTTCATTCCAAGGGCAACAATGGGCACCCATAAGGGCAAGTGCCACAAGGTTTTGAGTATAGGGCGCTCAAAGGCCAAGGCCACGGCCATGGTGAGTACGGGGACAAACAGCAAGTTGTCCGAGTGTGAGGTAGTAAATTCCACATCTACCCCCATGGGCCAGGCGACAAAGCGCATAAAATAAATACTCTGCAGGGCTTTTATGAGTGCTGCGGCCACCAGGACGCGGGCAATGAGAATGAAGTCCCCCGTGCGTCCGGGAATGGAGTGCAGGAAGAAAAACCCCATCATGGGGAACAACAGCATTTGGCGCATTTGCCACAGGGACTCGTTGAAGTCCCCGCCTCTGATAATTCCCCATAAGTCCAAGGCGATGACGGTGACAAATTGCAGCACCAGGAGGAAGTTGAGCTGGCGCACAGAAGGCGTGCCCGGCGGATCCAAATGCTCCACGCGAAAAGCCCTGCGCCAGACGCCTACAAACAAAAGCATGAGGACGGCTGCATCCAACCCCGTCAGACGCAAAACAGAAATGCCCGTGGTGGCCGAGAGGTTGAGAAAGAGGAGGCGTGCCAAAGGCATAAAGGGTGAAGCCCACAAGCCTTCAAAAGGGCCCTCGGGGAGATAGTCACAAACCAGCATGAGGAACAAAAGGCACAGGCTGCTGGTGCGCAGGGGCAGGCGAAAAAGCAAAATAAGCAAAGCCCCCACGAGTATGGGCAAAGCCGCTACCACGGGGTTGCCATTGCTCAGGGCGGTGGTCAGCGCTGTTGCCGCGACAAGGCCCAGTGCAAACAAAACCCACAGGGCCATGCGCCAAAACGAGGAGCGGCTTGGGGTTTTGGGGGGCTCTGACAAGAGGGGAAGTTTAACCACCTGAGTATAATGAGAAATATGCGGCTCTGCTTCCACCTCGGCAGCCCCAGGTGCAGAGGCCTTGGCCTTCAAAGCGGCGGCGAGGGGGGCCACAGAGAGGGTTGAGCGCGAAAAAGCAGGAATGTCCACTTGCGTTTTTTCCTCCACCCAGAAACGCCCGGAGGAGGCAGAGGGCAAAAGCTCCTCCACCTCATTGTCCGGCAGCACAGGTGGTGGTGCAGGTGGTGGCACAGGCGGCTCACCCGGCAGCACAGGTGGTGGTGCAGGTGGTGGCACAGGCGGCTCACCCGGCAGCACAGGTGGTGGTGCAGGTGGTGGCACAGGTGGCTCATCCAGCAGCACAGGCGGTGGTGCAGGTGGTGGCGTAGGTGGCTCATCCGGCAGCACGGGTGGTGGTGCAGGCGGTGGCACAGGCAGCTCACTCGGCAGCGCAGGCGGTGGCGTAGGCAGCTCATCCAGCAGCGCAGGTGGTGGCGTAGGCAGCTCATCCGGCAGCGCAGGTGGTGGCGTAGGCAGCTCATCCAGCAGCACAGGTGGTGGCGTGGGCAGCTCATCCGGCGGTGCATAAATAGGGGGGTTGGTAGGTTCAGCAAAAACAGCCTCTAAGCTGTGGTCCCCGAGGCTCTCATCCGTGGGTGGGGCCAGGGGTGTGGGGCCTGGGAGCGGCACAGGCAGCGGCGGCGGCGCATAAATAAGGGGGTTGGTGGGCTCAGCAAAAATAGCTTCCAGGTTCTCGTCGGCCCAGGGGCTCTCATCTGTGGGTGGAGCCAGGGGTGGCATGGGGCCTGGGAGCGGCACAGGCAGCGGCGGCGGCGCATAAATAAGGGGGTTGGTGGGCTCAGCAAAAATAGCCTCCAGGCTCTCGTCGGCCCAGGGGCTCTCATCTGTGGGTGGGGTCAGGGGTTTTTCAGAGGCTTGTGGTGGCGCAACTTCTTGCAGTGGTGCAGTCTCTTGTGGTGGCGCAGCCTCTTGCGGTGGCGCAACTTCTTCTAGTGGTGCAGCCTCTTGCGGTGGTGCAACTTCTTCTAGTGGTGCAGCCTCTTGCGGTGGCGCAACTTTTTCTAGTGGTGCAGCCTCTTGCGGTGGTGCAACTTCTTCTAGCGGTTCAGCCTCTTGCGGTGGTGCAACTTCTTCTAGTGGTGCAGCCTCTTGCGGTGGTGCAGCTTCTTGCAGCGGTGCAGCCTCTTGTTGTGGAGCAGCCTCTGGTGGTGCAGGCTCTGAGGTGTCCACAGGAGGGGCATCCCCTTCTGCTTCGCGTTGGGTGCGCACCCAGCTTTGGGGGGCTTTGTTTTTCCCTGTCAAAGTCAAGCCCAGTTTCCAGAGCACAAACCAAGGCGCGCAGGCCAAGTCCAGGAGGCCTTTAAGGCCTGCTCCCGAGAGTTGCCATCCGCGCAGCACATAAGCAAATAGGCAAAAGGCCCCTGTGCCGAAGAGGAAGGTGGAGAAAAGCCAATGGCCCCCAAGGAGGCTGAGCAGAAAAGCGAGAGACAGGCCAAGCGAGGTGGCCATCGCCAACCAGCTTAAGGGGGGGACAAGCACATCCAAAGCCAAGTCCAAAAGGAGGAGTTTTCTTTGGGAGAGGCCCTGTTTCAGCAGGGGGAGCCCGAAAGTTTTCATGAGGGCAAAGCGTCCCCCTTCCCAGCGTTGCCTTTGGGAGCGGGAGGCTTTCTCATTGCCTGTCATTTCCCCCAGCACCTCGGCTTCGCTGGCATAAAAAACGCGGTAGCCGGCACGCCCCAGCAAAATTCCATATTCCAAGTCCTCCACCACGGAGTGTGCCTGGTGAGGTATTTTGCGGATGAGGGCTGCTGAAAAGCACATGCCGTTGCCGCGCAAGCCGCAAGAGAGGCCGAGGCGCTCTCTGGCCAGGGAGCGGACGCCGTGGAAAGTGGCAAAGGCAATGCGCATAAGGCGTGTGCGCCATGTGCTGTTTATTTCGAGGACGCCATAGTGTGCCTGCACGGCCATGGCGCCCATGTCTATGCGTGCCGCAAAGGCTTTGAGTGCATTGGGAGAGAGGAGGCTGTCAGCGTCGACCACCACCACCGCTTCGGCAAAACCTTCTTCGAGGCTTTTTTGGAAGGCAAACTCCAGGGCATGGCCTTTGCCGCGCTGTGGGCTGTGGCGCTCCCAAACGGTGGCGCCTGCTTTTTGGGCAAGGGGTGCCGTATTATCTGTACAGTTATCGGCAACCACAATGACGCGGAACAAGCCTTTGGGCCAGCTTTGTTTGAGCAGGTTTTCGACGGTGCGAGCAATGCCCGTCTCTTCATTGTGGGAGGGGACTAAAATGTCAAAGCGCAGCGGAGAGGGTTTAATAGAAGGTGCGCGGAGGCGTGCGGACAGCAGTGTGAGGGCTGCCAAATAGAGGCAGGGAAGGGCGACCAGGCTTGCCGCAGTGCACAGGAGGAAGTCCAAAAAATTCATGAGGAGAGTCAGGTGCGGAATTCGGAGAGCACAGGCAATTTAAGTCTCTGTTCCACCTGCCAGGCTTCGATGATGCGTCCGCCCAAAAAGTCAAAGAGGAAGCAAATAAAAACGGAGAGGAGGGCGCCCACCATCAGTCCAGCAATGCTGATGAGGGGGCGGTTGGGGGAGATGGGGCGTTTGGGCATTTGCGCAGGCTTAACAACGCTATAGCGGTATTTGAAAGCAGCCCTTGCCGCATCCAACTCAATGCGTGCCGAGTCCAAGCGCATTTGCAACTCTTGGACTTTGGCAATGGACATGCGCAGCTGCTCTCTGGCCACAAGCACAGAAGGGTCATCATCCATGTCAGGCAGCAACTCCAAAAGCTCATTGGCGCGGTTGACGCCGGAGCGTCTGGTGGTGGTCGAGGAGAAGGAGTCGGTTTCAGGGTCCTTTCCCCCTGCGCTTCTATATTCATCCAGGAGCTGAGTCATTTCGCGTTTGAGAGAAGCCATTTGAGGCGAGTCTTCTTTGGCCACGCGAATGCGGTGCACAAAATCCTTCACTTCGGGGTGGTTTTCCGCATAAAGCACGCGGCGTTCTGTCAATTGGTTTTGCAACTCAGCAAGCCTTCGGCCGCGGGCCTCTTCAAAATCCTCAATGGCCCTTGCGCGGGAGCGGATGTGGAAGCGCAGTTGTGCCAACATTTGTGCGTTGGTGGTTTCCGAGGAAGGCCTGGCCGCCGTCCTGGGGGCACGGGGCTCTGCGGAAGCGGAAGAGGTGGAAGAAGAGGAGCGTCCTTTGCCTTTGGCCCGTCTTTCTTCTACGGCTTTTTCCATGTTGGAAATGGACTGCTCAATGGACAACTCGTTGTTGGTGACGTGGTTTTCGAGAATGGAAATAACCTCGGGGATGGCCGACACCTCTGCCCAATGGCGTGTTTCCAAAAAATTTTGTTGTGCTGTTTCTACAATGCGGCGAGCCATTTGCGCTTCGGGCCAATATACCTCAATGGTCACCGTTCCGTTGGGCCCCGTATATACCACCAGGCGCCTTTCGAGTATGTCCACCATGCCATCAATTTTGTCCTCCTCCGTAGGCGGTTTTGCCAAAATTCCCATCACCTTGTCTTTGAGGCTCAATATGGGGTTGCGCGTTTTTTTCCACTCTTCAACAAGCTCCAACTGTTTAACCATGGTGACGAGGTTTTCATGGGCCAGGACGGTTTCTCGGGCTGCCTGGGTGGGCCCTTCCATGTCCTGAGTCATGTTGCGGTGGGGGTTACCGAGGTTGGCCAGCATGGTATTCCGGTTGGCCAGCAGCACGGCTTCAGAGTGGTATTTAGGAGGAATCACCAAAACCACCGCCAACACCATAATGGAAAGCATAATAAAGGAGAGCAGGGCCACAAGCCGGTGGCGGTTGACAGAGCGGAGGATGAAACCCATCCACAGGAAAATGAGGCGATAGTCAAAGAGGGCTGCAGAGGTGTCAACATCTACATGTTCTTTAGGAGGCAGAGGCTGTGGTGCTTGCATGGCTGAGTCATAATACAGTTAAGGGAGGACTTAATAGAGGAGTTCTTGAAGGCGGATAAAAACAAGGTGCATGAGTTTGTCAGCAGCCATGTACAGTTTTTCGCGTGGCGAAAAAACAAAAGCTTTGTCATCCACCAGGAGAGGAGGGTTTCCATCGTTTGCATTTCGGTATTCTTCTTCCAACAAAACCATTTCGCGTCTCAAAGCAGCCATCCTCGGCGTGTCTTCACCCATCTCGCGAAGTCGGCGTTTCAGCTCTATAATACGGGGGTGGCTCTCCGCATAAACCCGGCGAGCCTCTCTCAAGGAGCTTAACCCTTTATACAGTTTCCGGTCGCGGCCTCTTTCGAGCTTTGCAAGGGCCCTTGTTTGAATGCGGATGTCAGCGCTCAGCTGCTGGAGCCTGTGCGCTGGGGCGTTTTCTGAAGCAGGCTGCAAAAGCGCGTCGGCGCTTGTTTGAGCCTGTGCAGAGGGCCACAAGGCCATGGCAAAAGACGCAACCAAGGACAGAGCAAAAGATGAAGCAAAGGACACAACACAGAAAAAGCGTGCTGCAAAAAGGTGGTCTAGCGCAAAGCGCAGCGAAGAGCCCATCCACAACAACATGAGGCGACAGAGCATGAGAAAGCCCCCCAGGGTTAGGGGTGCTTCACCCTTGAGGTGGGCATGGTTTTTCACCTGTGTTTTTTTCACATATATTTTTTTCACATATGTGTGGTGGCATGGCCTAGTCATGAACAGACCTGGAAAGCACTTCCTGAGGGTCTCTGCCCTGAATGAGGAAAAAATAGATAAAAACGACCGCAACCCAATAAAAAATATTATAGGCAAAAAAGCTGAACAAGGCTTTGCGCAAAGCCAACCCGGGCTGGGGGGTTTTTGCTGCGCGCATCGGTAGGACAATCATCATGACGATGACGGAGAGCAACAAAACCTTTTCCATGACAAACCCAAAAAAACGAAAACAAACACTCAAAAAAACAGTGGTAGCCCCAAGCACCATCGGCCTTATGCTGGGTGCCAGCCTGCTATTTTGCGCATGCAAGCCCCAGGTTGCAAGCACTCCGCAAGAGACCCCCGAAAATACTTTTGCAAAGCCTTCTGCCCCTGCATGGCCCAGCACTGCCGCAGAAGCAAAACCCCTGGCCACCACCTCCATAGCCGTGGATTGCCAGGCCAGCCCCAGGCCCATTAACCCAAACATTTATGGGGTGGCTTTTGATCCACAGCGGGCAGGTGATGATACAGCCCACCATTTGAAGGCGACGGCACGTCGATGGGGTGGAAACCTAAGCACTCGTTTTAATTGGAAACTGGGGAATGCATGGAACACGGCTTTTGACTGGTATTTCAGGAATGTCAACTATACGGGCAACCCCCAATGGCACTATAATGTGTTTTTAAAGCAGCAACGCCAGTGGGGGATGCAGACGGCCTTAACCATTCCCATGTTGGGTTGGGTAGCCAAAGATACGAGCTCCGGAGGGTTTCCGCGCAGCCAGTTTCCACAGCAACAAGCTTTTGAGCCACACCACCCCCAATTTGGCAATGGCATGGGGCTTAATGGAAAACCCCTGAAGGCTGGGTCCCCCACGTTGACTTCCATTCCAGCGCCCCCTGAAATGATGGGGGAATGGGTGAAGGCCATTATAAAGGAGGACAAAGCCAAAGGGCATGGTCGCTCTGTACACCTCTATTTTTTGGACAATGAGCCTAACCTGTGGAACCAAACACACCGGGACGTATACCCTGAGCCCCTCAGCTATGAGGGCTTGCTGGAAAAAACCATTGCCACCATACGCGCCATTAGAAAGGCCGACCCGGAAGCCATTATTGCGGGCCCCTGCGAGTGGGGGTGGACCAACTTCTTCTGGTCCGCCAAGGACATTGCGGAAGGAGGTCCCCGCCTGGCACCGGACAGACGTGCCCATGGGAATGTGCCCCTCGTCCCCTGGTATTTGAAAAAACTCTATGAGCACCAACAAAAAACCGGAGAGCGCATGTTGGATGTGTTGGATTTGCACCACTACCCCCAGGGCCAAGGGGTGGGCATAGGTGAAGAGGGTGGCACCGACGCGCAAACCAGCGCCTTGCGCTTGCGCATGACACGCTCCCTGTGGGATCCCAGCTATACAGAAGAGTCCTGGGTGAATGAAAAAATGCGGTTGATTCCGCTGATGCGCGAGTGGGTTGCAGAAAATTATCCAGGCCTCAAACTCTCCATAGGCGAATATAATTTCGGCGCCGAAAACCACCCCTCCGGCGGGCTTGCACAAGCAGAGGCACTGGGCCGCTTTGCCCAGGAGGGCTTGGACTATGCCTTCGCCTGGTATTACCCTAAAAAAGGCAGCGCCGCCGCCCAGGGCTTCCACGCCTTTCGCAACTATGATGGCAAAGGCGCACAGTTTTTAAACCACTTTTTGCCCAGCACAACCCCTAAAGAGGTGTCCGCCTTCGTCTCCACCAACACAGCCAAGGACAAACTCGTCATGGTGGTGCTGAACCTCAATGCCTCCAAACCCCAAAGCTTGGCATTGGAGCTCCAAAACTGTGGCGCCGTCAAACAAAGCCGCCAATTTGTGACGCGCTTTGATGCCGCAGGCCTGGTGCAAGCCCAAACAGAGCCCAGCGGCACACTGCGGTTGCCACCTTTTTCCCTGGCCGTGGTGGAGTTGCATGTGGGTGGAGAAAAACAGTGAAAGTCCTCTTTGCACTGCCTTTCCCTCCTTTGCCTGCGGATTTTGGCGGCGCCATACGCATGTTTCAGCTGCTGAAACACGTGGCTTTGCACCACGAGGTGAGCGTGCTGAGCTATGGCAACGCCGAAGACAAACAACGCTTGCAAGAAGCCTTGCCCCTCAAAGAGATACATATGCTGCCCTATGCGTGGAAACACCGCCACCGCCGCCTGGGGCAACTCTATTCCAGCTTTACGCGGCACAGCTTTTTTCAGCAGTCCGTGACAAACTCCCGCTATGAGCGGGCCCTCAATGGCCTGCTTGCCAAGCAGCACTTTGATGTTGTGCATACCGAGTTTTCTCACCTGGGCCCCTTCAAACTCCACACCAAAGCCCTCAAAGTGTTGGATGCCCACAACGTTGAATGGGACAACTTCCGGCGCATGTATGAGGCCTCTGCATGGGGCCTCAAAAAGCTGCACTATTGGGCGGAATATAAAAAACAACGCGCCGATGAGTTAAAAACCTGCCTTGCGCATGATGGCATTGTGAGCACCTCCGCGAGGGATTTGGAGCTGTTTTCCCAATGCCTTCCCGGCTTGCGCGGTGCGGTGGTGCCCAATGGCGTGGACCTGGAATATTTTCGCCCCTCCCCCACAGAGCCCAAACCTTTGCACTTTGTTTTTACGGGGATGATGGCCTATGTCCCCAACCATGATGGCATAGGCTGGTTTTTGGACTCCATTTGGCCACGCATTCTGCAAAAACACCCCAAGGCACGCTTCAGCATTGTCGGCAAAAACCCTCCACCTCATGTGCTTGCGCGCCAAAGCGAAAACGTCAGGGTGACCGGTACGGTGGAGGACATACGCCCTTATGTGGAAGAGGCCAGCATTTATGTGGTGCCCCTGCGCATGGGGGGGGGAACGCGCCTTAAAATTGCTGAAGCCATGGCCATGAAGAGGCCTCTGGTAACCACACGCATAGGCTGCGAAGGCATTGGGCTTGTGCACGAGAAAACAGCCCTCCTCGAGGACTCCCCTGAAGGCTTTGCACAGGCCTGCATTCGCCTGGCCGAAAACACAGCCTTGCAAAAACAGCTGGCCGAAGCAGCCTTCCACATGGCTGTGGAAAAACTGGGCTGGCAAGCCATTGGCCAAACCCTCCTGGCTGCATATGAGGCGTGGCTTAGGGCTTAACTCACCCCAAGCCATTTGACGCTAAAAGCCGTTTGGCAAAGCTATTCGACGGCCACCAGTTTGGCATTCATTTCTACGGCCAGGCCTTCTTGGGCGAAAATTTCCACCACTTTTCCATCTTTGGGGCTTTTAAGCTCATTCTCCATTTTCATGGCTTCGACGACAATGAGGCCTTGGCCCTCTGTAACCTCGTCACCTATGGCGGCCAGGAGGCGCACTATTTTGCCTGGCATGGGTGCGCAGAGTATTTGTTTGCCCTCTTTGGAGTGCTCAGGGGCAATGCTGCGCAAGCGCATGCGGCGCTCATCCGCAACGTCGACGAGTATAGGCAAGCCGTTGATGTTGACGTGAACGAGCTCATCTTCATCCGCCTGCGTAATGTCAATGCAGTGGGAGTGGCCGTTAATGAGGAGCGAGACGGCCCCTTGAGGCAAGGTGGGCAACACCAGGGACTCAAGCTCAAATTTTTCGCCGTCCATGGTGATGGCATAGCGGTTGTTGCCGAGCGTTTCGACGTCAATGGCGACAGGCTCGGCGTTTTTAACACTTTTGTTTGTGGCAATATAGCGCATGGTCCTTGTAGGCATTGTTATGCTCTCCTTCTTGCACGCCAGGCCGGAATGAAGCCTTTTTCTTTTCTCGGTGGAACAAATTTCTGGGCAAGGGTTTCGTTTTTCTGGTGGGCATAGACAGCCGCCGCCAAGAGAGCCGTCTTCACATCCTCCGGACTCTTCTTTGTCACCAGCTCTTCATGCTGCCGCAAGAGGAAACCCGTGTCATAGTTGCCGCCTCGGAATTCAGCGTGCTCGATGATGTTGAGCAAATAGGGAATGTTCGTCGTAATCCCCTTGACGACATATTCCTTGAGGGCTTGTTGCAGACGGGCAATGGCCTCCTCTCTCGTGGGAGCCCAGACAGACAGCTTGGAAACCATCGGATCATAATGGTTGGTTACGGTATAACCCGCATAAACCCCCGTGTCGTTTCGCACGTTATGCCCCCCCGGCACCCGCATATACGTAATGCGGCCAGGCGAAGGCATATAGTTGTTGTTGGGGTTTTCTGCATAAATGCGAGCCTCAATGGCATGCCCGCGCGGGAAGAGGGGTTTAAAGAAAGGAAGCTTCTCCCCATTGGCAATACGTATTTGCCAATTGACCAGGTCGACGCCCGTCGTCAACTCGGTGACGGGGTGCTCAACCTGAAGGCGCGTATTCATTTCAAGGAAATAGAAATTCCGGTGTTTGTCGACGAGAAACTCAATGGTGCCCGCGCCTACATAATTGACGGACTTGGCCGCCTTCACGGCCACCTCACCCATTTGGGCGCGCAACTCAGCGCTGACAATGGGCGAGGGAGACTCTTCTATAACTTTTTGGTTTCGGCGCTGCGCAGAGCACTCTCGCTCATTCAGATGAATGACGTTTCCATGCGTGTCTCCAAAAACCTGAATTTCAATGTGGTGAGGCTCTTCGACAAATTTTTCAATATAAACATCGTCATTGCCAAAAGCCCCCATGGCCTCGTTTTTGGCCGTTGTCCACGCGGATTGAATGTCCTTGGCCTCATCCACCTTGCGCATGCCTTTGCCGCCGCCACCCCCCGCTGCTTTCAACATAACAGGGTAGCCTATTTTGTCGGCATAGGCTTTGGCCTCCTCAAAAGAGGTAAAAGGCGTTGTGGAGCCCGGGACGACAGGAACGCCGGCCTTCACCATATGCGCGCGCGCGCGCGTTTTGTTGCCCATGGTTTCCATGGCTTGTGCGGAAGGGCCGATAAAAACAATGCCGGCCTTTTCCACGGCGCGGACAAAGTCCGGGTTTTCTGACAAGAAGCCATAGCCGGGGTGAATGGCATCCGCCCCGGATTTTTGGGCGGCTTCTATTATTTTCTCCTGAACCAAATAACTTTCTCGCGAGGGAGCCGGCCCCACGCAATAGGCTTGGTCGGCCAAGCGCACAACGTGCAGGGCCGAACGGTCCGCTTCTGAATAAACTGCCACCGTGGCAATGCCCAATTCCCGGCACGTGCGCATGACGCGCATGGCAATTTCACCTCTGTTGGCGACAAGAACTTTTTTTATGCGAGACATACCTCTTGCTTAACTCAAGCGTGCTGTTTTGTGTGGCAAAACACCAAAAAAATGCACGAGGTTTTAAAAGTTGTGAGAAAGGACACGAAAACGACATACCCAAATAAAAAAGAGCTGGAAGCATGGGAGCACTTTGCATTAGCATTTTGCCCCCCTTGCTTTGGCCCCGGTTGGGGCCCTTTGTTTTGAGGCCCTCTCCCGCGACGAGGCCACAGGCATTTTGAAATACGAAACCCAATACTCCCAGAGGAAGCTCTGTTGGAAATGCTCAAATTGAGAAGCATTTCGCCAAGGAGCAGGTTAAAAAAAGACTAGACCGGTTTCACTTTGACATGGTCTCTTCATTGGGCTCCGGTTTCGCGAAGGGAGGGCACTTGGGTGCACTCCCCTCACGGAATCCTCGCCCCCATTGAGCTCATGTCCAAGCGGAGCGGAGAGAGAGAAGGAAGAAAAAGCATGTTTTTTCTTCCTTCATGGAGCGGAGTGCAGGCGAGCTTTGGCTTGTCTCAAGCGGAGAGAGAGGGAAGAAAAGCGCGCTTTTTTCCTTCATGGAGCGGAGTGCAAGCAAACTTTGGCTTGTCTCCATTGAAACCAGTCTGGAACTTAAAAGCGGTCTTCACCCAAAAAAGACCCCGCAAAAAAAGACCAGCCTAAAAAGCTAAACCCCAAAAAGGCTGAGTTGAAAAAGGAGAGCCCCAAGGGTTTCTATGTGCATTCACGAAAGAAGAAAATTTAGGCGCGTGCAGGCCCCCATTTTTTGTAGGGCTACGGGCCCTCTCAGCTCGCTGCGCTATAAAACCAGAAACATCAGCCGCGGTGGCATTCGCGTACTTTCAGATGAGAAATATGAGGTTGGACAACGCATGGACTTGGAGCTGCTGTTGCCTGACCAGACCTTTTTGTCTCTGCCGGCCAAAGTGGTTTGGCTTTCAACCTATGAAGGAGAAAACCATGAGGAGCAAACCCATGAAGAGGATACCCACAAGGGCCCCAAATGGGAAATGGGTTTGTGCTTTGTGGATATAAGCCCCAAGGAGATGGAGCTGCTTGAGCCAATTCTCGAAGACGAAGAAGCCGACAAGAGAAAATAAAAGCGCATATTGCTTGCATGAGCAGAGAAACATTTGCAGCCTAAAGCATTATGCAAGCCGTTTATTTGAAGGACTATTGCCCCTCCAGCTGGAAAATTCCCAACATAGAGTTGCGCTTTGAGTTGGGCCTTGAAGAAACCTGGGTGCACGCGCGCTTCCACATGGAGCGCGCAGGCCCTGGGCCGCTGGTTTTCCATGGGGAACATTTGGAGTTGAGGGAGCTGCGCTATAACGGACAAAAACTGGGAGAAGAGGCCTTTCTCCTGGAAAAAGACAAACTCTCCCTCACGCGTCCGCTTGCCGACCTCTTTGTGTTGGAAATGACAACCCGGCTTTGCCCCAAAAAAAATACGGCGCTTGAAGGACTCTATGCCTCCAATGGCTGCCTGTTAACACAATGCGAAGCCCAGGGTTTTAGGCGTATAATGTTTTCCCTGGATAGGCCTGATGTGCTTTCGCGTTTTAAAGTAACCCTGGTTGCCGATGCCCTGCAGTTTCCGGTGCTGCTTTCCAACGGCAACCTCATTGAGCAAGGACACGCAGAGGGACGGCATTGGGCCGTTTGGGAAGACCCTTTCCCCAAACCCACCTATTTGTTTGCTTTGGTGGCGGGAAACCTGGCTGTGCTTGAGGATGTTTTTATAACGCGCTCCGGCCGCCAGATTGCCCTTCGGTTTTTCTCCGCCCCCAAAGACTTGGGTCGCCTCTCCTATGCCATGCACGCACTCAAGCGCGCTTTGCGCTGGGACGAAGAGCGCTTCGGCCTCGAATATGACTTAGAGCAATATATGGTTGTTGCGGTTGCGGACTTCAACATGGGAGCCATGGAAAACAAGGGGCTGAACATTTTTAACACGCAATGCATTTTGGCAGACCAACACATTGCCACCGATGCTGATTTTCGCGTGGTTGAAAGCGTTATTGCACACGAGTTTTTCCACAACTGGACAGGCAACCGCGTGACGCTGAGGGATTGGTTTCAGCTTTCCCTCAAAGAAGGGCTGACCATTTTTAGAGACCAGGAATTTTCAGCAGCCATGCACTCCAAAACAGAGCAGCGGATTTATGATGTGCGCTACCTCAAGGCCATACAATTTGCTGAGGACGCAGGCCCCCTCTCACACCCTGTCCGCCCAAGCCATTATTCCGAAATTAACAATTTTTATACGGCAACGGTTTACCAAAAAGGCGCAGAGCTGGTCCGCATGCTTGAAACGTTGCTGGGCCCAGAAAATTTTGACAAAGCCCTCAAACTGTATTTGCAACGCCACGACGGACAAGCCGCCACATGCGAGGATTTTTTGGCAGCCATGGAAGAGGTGAAGGGTGAAAAACTCTCCTCGTTTATGCATTGGTATACCCAAAAAGGGACGCCCACGCTCCTGGTCGAAGAACAGTTTAATGCAGAAAAACAAACCCTCACTTTGACTTTTCAGCAGCAACTGCCCTCTCAAAAAGACCCTGTGGCAACAGGCCATGCCAAAACCCAAAAGGCTAAAACAGAAAACGCCACAGCAGCCCACGCTTCAACAAAAAAGCCTGAAACCGATAATGTTGAAACAGACAATGTTGAAACCGACAATGTTGAAACAGCCAATGTTGAAACAGCCAATGTTGAAACCGACAATGTTGAAACAGGCAATGTTGAAACAGGCAAAACCACAGAGGGGCATGCAACAAAAGAAGAAGCCGGAGGAGAGGGAGAGGCCAAACCTTTGCACATTCCCCTGCGCATGGCCTTGCTGGACGAAGAAGGCAAAGCGTTGCCCTTGCAGTTGAATGACCCGGAGGGGCCATTTCCGGAAAGGCATGCACCCACAGAGAGGGTTTTGGAGTTGAAAGCGTGGAGGCAGAGTTTTTGTTTTTTCAACATTCCCCAAAAACCCGTTTTGTCAGCACTGCGCGGGTTTTCTGCACCCCTGTTGCTGAAGGTACAAGGGGAGGATTTGCAGCGCTTCAGTTTTTTGGCGCAAAAAGATACCCATGAGTTTAACCGCTGGGAGGCGACAGAGCGCCTTGCCTTTGCCGCCGTGTTTGCAGAAATGCAAGGGCATGTGCCCACGGAGCTTTGGGAAGCCTTGAGGGGGGCTTTTGAGCGCGTTTTGAAGAGTGAAACTTTGGATTTGGCCATGCGTCAACTGCTGGTGGTTTTGCCTTCAGAGTTGGCACTGAGTGCTGCACTGTTGCCCATAGATGCCCCGGCCCTGCGCCAAGCGAGGGAGCGTTTGCGAAAAAAATTGGCGCAAGCCCTTTTGCCGTTGTGGGCCCAAAATGTTGAAGCCTTTGCAAGCAGGGAGCCCTTCCAATTTAGCGGCGCACAGGCGGCGCGGCGTGGTTTTTATAACACCTGCCTGAGCTATGCCGTGTTGGGGGAGCACCCCGAAGCAGAAGCATGGACATGGGAGCGCTTTCAAAAGGCCGACAATTTAACAGAAACATTGGCCGCGCTCCGGCTGATTGAGGCAAGCCCCTGGAAGGGAAGGGAGCAGGCCCTGCAGATGTTTTTTGAGCGCAACAAGCAGGAGGATTTGGTGGTGAATAAATGGTTTTCCCTGCAGGCAACCTCACTGCGCGAGGATACGCTTAAAAATGTACAACAGCTGATATTGCACCCGGCCTTTCGCCCTGAAAACCCCAACCGCATACGCGCCTTGCTGGGCGCCTTCGCCCACCAAAACCCCGGCTGTTTCCACAAAGCCGATGCACAGGCCTATGCCTTTTTGACAGAACACATTTTGGCCCTGGATGCCAAAAACCCTCAAATGTCCTCCCGCCTCGCCAGCGCATTGGCCAGGTGGCAACAACACGTTTCCCCCCAGAAAGAGGCCATGTATGCACAGTTGGAGCGCCTCGCCAAAGCCCCCAAACTTTCACCGGACTTGAACGAGCTGATATGCCGCAGCCTCACAGCGGCCTAGCGGTGCCCGCCCCCATGGGGCCTTGCAGGGGCCGGATGCACATGAACAGGGGCAGGGGCAGGGGCCCTATAATGTACGGGGGGATGCCCATGCCCATGGTGGTGATAATGAGGCTCAGGGTGGTGGTGCCTGACAGGGGTCGGCACAGGTACAGGTACGGGGACACAGCCCCCCAACAACAAGGCCAGCGGCAAGGCAAGAAAGGCTATAACTCGAAGTGTGCTAGGTGACATGGTTTTTATAGGCGCAACAACGGTGTTTATGCTCGGCAACCCCCAAACCCCACAGCGAAAAACAACGGCTTCTGTTTAGAGTTGAACAAGGCCTCCAGCTTCAATTGCAAGCTTTTTCCCTTGGCGTTTTAACAGCATTTTTTGTGGCCCAGCGGAGGGGAACCTCCCCCAGGCCCCACACTTAGCGGCGCCTGGAGCGATCCTCTTTAGAGTTGGAAGAAGGCTTTTCCTTTTTTGCAGAAGGCGGTGCAGCACGCGGCGGCGGCGCAGCAACGCGCGGCGGCGGCGCAGCAACACGCGGCGGCGGCGCAGCAACACGCGGCGGCGGCGCAGCAACACGCGGCGGTGGTGCAACAACACGCGGCGGCGGCGCAACAACGCGCGGCGGCGGCGCAACAACGCGCGGCGGCGGCGCAACAACGCGCGGCGGCGGCGCAACAACACGCGGCGGCGGCGCAACAACACGTGGCGGCGGCGCAACAACACGCGGCGGCGGCACTACAACACGCGGTGGGGGTGCAACAACACGCGGTGGCGGCACCACAACGCGCGGTGGCGGCACTACAACGCGCGGCGGCGGCGCAACAACACGTGGCGGCGGCACCACAACGCGCGGCGGCGGCACTACAACGCGCGGCGGTGGCACCACAACGCGCGGCGGCGGCACCACAACGCGCGGCGGCGGCACCACAACAACGGGTGGTGGTGGCGGGCGTACATATACGACGGGAGGAGAAGGTGGTTCCACATATACGGCAGGCGGAGAAGGCGGCGTTACATAGACCACAGGATCAGGTGGCGGCACCTCAACCTCAACGGGTGGAGCCTCTTCATAGGCCTCAGGGGCCTCATATTCCTCAGGGGCTTCATATATTTCAGGAGAAGGGGGAGGCGGCTCCACATAGCGCACCTGTTTGGGGGCACGTGAGCAGCCTGACAAACTGAAGGGGAGAAAACTCAAACCAAGAAGAACCGGCAACCAAAAAATTCTCGAGTACATAACTTTATATACGACTTTTGAGCACTGTTATTCAATAAGCCCGCCAAGCTCTCATTTAATTATTTAAAAATACTGTGGAATTTAATTTTTCCCCTTGCCTCCAGGTGGAGGGTGTTTTAGCAACAGCCCATGACGGTTGACTATAAGGCAACACTCAACTTGCCCAAAACAGCATTCCCCATGAAGGGAAACCTCTCCACCCTGGAGCCCAAAATGTTGGCCTTTTGGGAGGAGCAGCGCATTTATGAAAAGCAACTTGAAAAAAACAAAGGCCGCCCTGTTTTTTGCCTGCATGACGGGCCCCCCTATGCCAATGGCGAGTTGCATGCCGGGCATGCCCTCAACAAAATTTTGAAGGACATTGTTGTTAAATTTCGAAACCTCGCCGGTTGGCATGCTGAATATGTCCCCGGTTGGGATTGCCATGGCCTGCCCATTGAGCGCGCTGTGGAAAAACGCCTTCTGGCCAAAAAGAAAAAACGCCAGGACATGACGCGCGCCGCGTTTTTGGAAGCCTGCCGCGCCTATGCCATGGAATATGTCCACATACAGAGGGACGGTTTTCGCCGCATGGGCATATGGGGCCGCTGGGAGGAGCCCTACCTCACTTTGCAGTTTGCCTATGAGGCCGAAGAAATTCGCCGCCTCTCGGCCTTTGCCAGACAGGGCCTCCTCTATCGCAAAAAGAAACCCGTCTTCTGGTGCATACATGACTTGACGGCCCTGGCCGAAGCTGAAGTGGAATATGCAGAGCATACCTCCTCCTCTGTTTATGTCGCCTTTGACATACTCAACCCTGAGGTGCTGCCTCCCTCCTCCCTTCACCCCGCCCTCCCTGCGGCCCTGGCCATTTGGACCACCACCCCGTGGACTTTGCCCGCCAACCTCGCCATTTGTGTACACCCGGAATTGGACTATGGCCTCTATGCCCTTGGAGAAAAACAGGTGGTGGTGGCCGAAGGCTTGCTATGCGCTTTTTTGGAAGCCGTGGCCCCCGGCGAGTTGAAGGCCGATGTGAAGGCCTCCCCCGGCACCTTCCGCAAGGAGGACTTGGCCTTCCCCCAAAAATGGCAAGGGGGCCTTAAAGGCGACATGCTTTCAAAACTTCGCTATAGCCACGCGTTTTTGGACAGGGAAAGCCCCGTTGTTTTGGGAAAACACGTCAGCCTGGAAGCCGGCACAGGCCTTGTGCATACGGCGCCGGGGCACGGCCAGGAGGACTTTGAGGTGGGCTTGGAATATGGCCTGGACATATATAACCCCGTTCTGGACGACGGCCGCTTTGACGCCACCGTGGGCGAGCGCCTGCAGGGAATGAAAATAACCCAGGCCGACGAGGTGGTGGTGGACTGGCTTTTGGAGAAGGGGGCTTTGCTGAATAAAAAGGGCGAGAAACTCAAACACAGCTACCCGCATTGCTGGCGCTGCCGCCACCCCATTATATTCCGCGCCACCCACCAGTGGTTTATAGATATAGACGCCAACGGCCTCAGAGAGAAGGCCCTGCACCACATTGAAAACAGCATTCAATGGGTGCCCGCATGGGGAAAGGAGCGCATCCGCGGAATGGTGGCCTCGCGCCCGGACTGGTGCATCAGCCGCCAGCGTACCTGGGGGGTGCCGGTGGTGGTGCCCTTGTGTGAGGACTGCCAAACGCCGGTGGTGGACGAGGCTCTCATGCTGCGGGTGGCCGACATGGTGGAGAAGGAGGGCGTCGCCCTTTGGTATTCCACACCCATGCAACAACTCCTGCCCGAGGGCTATGCCTGCACAAAATGCCAGGGCACACGCTTTAAACCCGAAACCGACATTTTGGACGTATGGTTTGATGCGGGCAGCAGCTTTGCCTCTTTGCCGCGCATGGGGCTGCCTTTCCCCGCGCAGCTTTATTTGGAGGGCTCAGACCAGCACCGCGGGTGGTTTCAGTCCTCTTTGCTGATTGCTGTGGGCACGCGCGGCGCGCCGCCCTTTGAGAGTTGCCTCACGCACGGGTTTATTTTGGATGGCGAGGGCAAAAAAATGTCCAAAAGCCTGGGCAACGGCATAGAGCCTGCAGAGGTTTTCAAAAAATATGGCGCAGAAATTTTGCGCCTGTGGGTGGCCTCCAGTGACTATAGAGACGACGTCAACCTCTCCATGGGCGTTTTGGAGGGCCTTTCTGAAAACTACCGCAAGGTGCGCAACACCCTGCGCTATGCCCTCTCCAACCTCTTTGACTTTTCCCCGGAAAAACATGCCCTCCCCCTGCAAACCTTAAGCCTTTTGGACCAGTGGGCGCTGACGCGGCTTTCCGAGGTGCTCTCTCGCGTCAAAGCCGCTTTTGAGGCCTATGAGTTCCACCACGCCTTCCGCGCGTTGGTGGATTTTTGCACAACGGACTTGTCGGCCGTCTATTTTGACATACTCAAGGACAGCCTCTATGTGTTGCCCCCCCATTCCCCAAGGCGCCGCTCGGCACAAACGGCCTTGTGGCACATTGCCAAAGACTTGTTGGTGGCCTTTGCGCCACTGATGAGTTTCACTGCGGAAGAAGCGTGGCAGCATGTGCCTGGCGACAAACCCGCGTCGGTATTTCTTGAGGAGTTTCCAACGCCAAAGCCTTTGCTTGACGAGGTGCTGCGCCAGGAGTTTGCGCAGTTGCTCAGCTTGCGTGCGGCCATATTGCCTTTGCTTGAGGCCAAGCGGCGCGCTGGCCTCATGGGCAAATCCATTGATGCGCGCGTATTGCTGTGGGCCGAAGGCAAGCAGCGCGCTGTGTTGGAGAAGCATGGGGCCCTGCTGGCGGAGGTTTTTATTGTAAGTCAGGTACAATGGTTTGCTTCTGAAGCGGAGGCCAAGGAGGCAGCGCCTCTGGCTTGGGGCGGAAAGGCAGCAGTAGAGTTGGCAAAGGGGCTGCGTTGCCCGCGGTGTTGGATGTATTTTGAGGAAATAGCGCAGGAGGGCGCGCTGTGCATGCGCTGCCGGAGTGCTGTTGAAAGCCTGCAAGGGGTGGCATGAGGCAAGCCCAGCAGAGCAGCAGGGTGCCGCAAGGGTCTAGGGTTGCGGGCGCACAACGGGGTTTTGCAAAACGCCTATGTTTTCAATGTCTATTTCCACCACATCCCCATGGAGAATGGGGCCAACGCCTGCGGGGGTGCCCGTTGTCACCACATCCCCGGGGAAAAGCGTCATTATCTGAGAAATAAAAGCGACCAGGGCGGGTGGAGAAAATGTCATTTCCGAGGTGTTGCCGTCCTGACGCAACTCTGCGTTGACGCGGCAGCGCACATATAAATCCTCCCAGGGGAGCTCCGTCACCATAAAAGGGCCTACGCAAGCAAAGCTGTCATAGCTTTTGGCTCTCGAAAAATGGTGCTCACGCTTTTGAATGTCACGCGCCGTCACATCGTTGAAGCAGGTCAACCCAAAAATGGCTTCCGAGGCCTCCTGCTCTGTGGCGTTTTTAAGCTCTTTCCCCACAATGAGGGCCAACTCTGCCTCGTGCTGCACCTCATGGCTTGCCTTAGGCAAAACAATGGGCTGTTTGTGGCCGTTGAGTGCGCTCGGGGAAATGAGAAAAATAAGCGGCTCCGGTGGCGTGCTTTTTCCCATTTCAGCGGCGTGCTTTTTGTAGTTTTGGCCCACAGCCACCACTTTGCTTGCCTCTGAAGGCACCAAAATAATGTCCTCGGAAAAGGGCAGCTTGAGGCCCGTCTTTTGAAGGCCTGTCCAGGGGGCATTTGTGAGGACTTCAAAGCTTCTGCCTTCTACCAACGCATAGCGCGGGCCAACAGAGGTTTGAATGCGGGCAAAGCGTTTCATGAGAGCACGTCTCCCATGCCATAGAGGCCTGCCGGTTTTGCCTGAAGCCAGCGCGCAGCGCGCAAAGCGCCTTGGGCAAACTGCTCTCTGCTTTGTGCACCATGCTTAAACTCCAGGCGCTCTCCTTCGCCGAAGAAAAACACCGTGTGCTCGCCTATCACTTCTCCGCCTCTCAATGTTTGTATGCCAATTTCTCCCTCGGGCCTCTCCCCAATGAGGCCACAGCGCTCCATACGCAAATGCTCCCTGGAGAGCCCCAAAGCCCCCGCTGCGTCCTCCGCCAGCTTTAATGCCGTCCCCGAGGGCGCATCCTTCTTGCGCTTGTGGTGTATTTCTAACACCTCCACATTCCACCCTGCCCCCAGGCGCCGCGCTGCCTCCCTTATGGCCAAGGAAAGCACCTGAATGCCCACGGACATGTTGGGTGCCCACAACACCGGCACCCGCTTTGCCGCTGTTGCCAGGGCCGCATGCTCCGCCTCTGAGAGGCCTGTTGTGCCCACCACCAAGGCTATGCCTGCTTTTGCACACAAAGCTGCATGAGTGGCCGTGGCCAAAGGGGTGCTGAAGTCAATAACAGCATCTACCTTTGTGGTGGACAACAAGGCCTCTAAGCTGTCTGTCAGCACCACCTCCCCTGCCCCCGGCAAGGCCTCTGCCAGGGGCTTTCCCACCCAGGCGGAGCCTGGCTCCACCGTCGCTCCCACCAAGAGGGCATTGCCCTCCTTCCGTATACGCATAACAATGGCCTGGCCCATGCGACCCAAGGCAGCCACAACCGCTAGGCGAATGCTCATGAGAGCAGCCCCAGGCCTTGCAAGGCTTCACGCAAGGGGGCGTGGAATTGCGGCGCCAGCGGGGAGAGGGGCAGGCGCAACTCATCCGCAAAAAGGCCCATCCAGTGCAAGGCCTTCTTCACGGGAATGGGGTTGCTTTCCTGTGTCAGCGCGCGGTGCAAGGGTGCCATGGCCATGTGCAGCTCCAACACGCGCTCCACCTCGCCTTTCAGCGCCGCTTTCACCAACTCTCCCATCTGCCGGGGGGCTATGTTGGAAGAGACGGAAATAACACCGCGGCCGCCACAGGCCATGCAGGGCCATACAAACCAGTCATCCCCGGCAAGCACGGTCAACCGCTTGCCGCACTTCTCCATAAGCTCCAAAACACGCGCGGCGGAGCCCAGGGCCTCTTTGAGGGCCACCACCTCTTCCACCTCACACAAGGCCTTCAGCGTGTCAGGCAAAATATCCGTACCTGTGCGCGTGGGCACATTATACACCACCAGAGGAAAGCCTTTGTTCGCCTTGGCCACAGCGGTATAGTGCTCAATGAGGCAGCGCTGTGTTGGGCGGTTATAATAGGGTGTAACGACCAAAGCCGCGTCCGCGCCCAGGTCGCGCATGCGTTTTGTGTTGAGGGTGGTTTGCTCGGTGGAATAGCTGCCGGTGCCAGCGAGGACGGGTATTTTCCCCTTGGCTTTTTTCACGCAAATGGAAACCAGCTTTTCTTTTTCTGCCTCGGAAAGCAGTGGGGCTTCACCCGTTGTGCCTATGGGGACGAGGCCGGAAATGCCATTGGCCAGTTGGTAGTCCACCAATTTCTCATAGGCGGCCTCGTCGAGTTTGCCGTTGCGAAAGGGTGTGGCCAAAGCTGTCAAAACGCCTTCAAATGTTTTCATTGCAACTCCTCTTCAAAATTCAGCTTCTCTTCCATGGGGCCTTTCCACTCTTTTTTCTCTTCCAAGGGGTTGTCCATGCCGGGGGAGGCAGGCCTCTTGGGAGGGGGGCGAGGGGGGCCTTTTATGCCGCAGGCCAAGAGGCCAAGCAACAAGCCTAAATAAAGCAAACAACAACGCATGGGGCCTTCCTAAAAGCGTATTCCCACCACGCCACGCAGGGCATTGGCCGTTTTGGCTTTTTGTGTTCCGTCCTTGCGAGCGTCTTCAAAGCCGGCCAATGGGAAGAGAATACCCCAGGCCAGTTGCATAAAAAAGCCCCCTTCGGACTCATAGCGGGCGCCCACATTAAACTCAATGCCCAAGCCCGCGTTGCCTGTCACTTTTCCATCCGCGCCTAGGGTGGCAGAGGGGGTGGAGCTTCCATAAATGGCGCGGGAGTAGATCATCGACCCAAAAATATCAAAACCATCTACAATCCGGTATTTAACGGTGGGTTTTATATAGAAGGCATCCGTAACGCCTCCTATAATTTCCCGGAACAAAAGCATATCCACCGCATATTCCCGGTTAAAGCGAAAGTTTCGAATGGCGTTGTCTGAGCAACCGCCGGTGTCCTGGCAGGCATATTGGGGTCCGTCTATGTCTCCGGGCTGGGTGGTGTTGTTGGCGCCGGCGGTTTTTCGGCGCGGATGGTTGCCAAAACCGGAGGCCTTGTCACCCGAGGCAAAACCCAGCTCGGCCTTAAGGCTTAAATCTCCCTTATAAAAGAGGTATTCCCCCTGCAACACGGCGCCAAACTGCACCACTTTTAAAGGTTGGTTTCTGCCGGGCACACTGGCGTCGGCAAATGTCATCGCGCGGTTGTCAATGGAGCCCAAAACGGCCGCCGCTTCAAGCTCAAGGCGAAACTGGGGGCGCTCATATTTCAGCCAAATGTCGGGCATAAACAGTTGGCCTTTGCGAGGGACAAAGCCCGCAATGCTGGTCCCGTTTTCAGAGAAGGCGTCGCCATAATAGTCCACCGCATCATAGCGTTGGCTGCGATAGATGAAGTGCACGCCATAATTCCAAAAGGACTCTCCGGCGGCGAGTTTGGCCTTGCGTTGGCTTTGGGTGTCCTTGCGAGCGAGCACAGCGCCCACGGAATAGCTGGTATCCTTGGTGCTCAAGCCCACGGGTTGGCCGCTGCCTGCCCCGCTGGAGGAGGAGACGCCTGAAACATTTATTTCAAACAGTGAGGCGGCATACCAACCGGCGAAAGGCTCCACAACAAAGAGGAGGCGATCTGTCGTATCACCCAGGTTGCAGTCCAAACAACTCCCGTCATTGTGCAGCATACCCAAGCCCCAGTTGGAGGGCATGCGTCCAAAATAAAACACCCCCACGGGTGTGGAAATTTCTCCCCAAGCCCTTTTCACCACGAGGGAGCTGCCCAGGGAGTTGATGCCGGAGTTGAGGGGGGCCTGGGAGTTGGAAAACACGCCAAACACATCCCTGTCCCAGGCATAGCCGTTGGCGGCATTGCGGCTGAAGGCATAGTCCGGGGTGGAGCCAAACATGACATTGTCAAAGGTATCCACCAGCATGCGTATGCGTATTTGCTCCGTAATATTAAAGGTGGGCTCCATGCGCATGCGCATGTTAATGCCGGCAAAAGTTTTGTCCTGTGCACCTGGTTTATAGGTGGGAAACAGCGTATAGCCTGAAGGGTCGGCCGCGCGGCCCAGGGTTAACTGGTGGAACAACTCCGGTCGCACACGGAAATAGCCGTCCATAACGAGAAATTTGAGTTTTTGTTTTTGCTCAACCCAAGGCTCCTGCCAACCCTGGAGAGCGGACTGGGTTGTCAGCTGAGCGCGTACTTCTGTTTTGAGTTGAGAAAGCTCCTGCCTGGCTTCCTCCAACTCCCTGCGGAGAATTTCCATTTCCCCAGAGGCCGCAAGGCCTGAGGGCAGCGCCGGTGCCATGGGAGGCGCCGTCAACAGGGAGGTAGACTCTGCCTGGGTAGACTCTGCCTGGGAGGGCTCTGCCTGGGTGGACTCTGCCTGAGAGGACTCTGCCTGAGAGGGCTCCGTTGGAGCGGAGGCCGTGGAAGAGGGCTCTGTTGAGGCAGAAGCCGTGGAGGTAGGCTCGGCCTGCGCAGCTGTTGTGGCAGGGGGAGGTGTTGGGGGCTTGGCAGGGTTTGTTTTGGCCTCTTGGGCCCAGGCAGGGAAGGCATAGAAGGCACAAAGTCCACTCCCGCACAGTCCACTTAAAAGCAACAAACAACGTATGGGGTTAGGCATGGGGTATAGCGCTTTTTTCATAAAAATTCCGAAGCCGACGAGTTGTTTTGCTGCCAGGGGAGCCAGCGCAGGTGTTTTCAGGGCGTGCTTATATATGCAACGTGCGCAACGCCTAAGAGAATTTTTTATAAAGGCCAGGTGCAAGCCCTCAACCTAGGGGCCTTGGCGCAACTCCACAAGCACCCCGCACGCACCTTTGGGGTGTATAAAAGCCACCTTGGCCCCCCCTGCGCCTGGTTTGGGCACTTCGTCCAACAAGGGGGCGCCCTGGGCTTTCAACTCAGCCAGGGTGGCCTCAATGTCTTCTACCTCAATGCAAATGTGGTGCAAGCCCTCGCCGCGCTTTTCCAAAAACCGCGCCACCCCGCTCTCCGAGGTGGTGGGGCAGATGAGCTCCACCCGCCCAAGCCCATGGCCAAAAATAGCTACTTTTACTTGTTGCTCCGGCACTTCTTCCAGCTCCGCCAACTCCAAACCCAACACATCTCTATAGGTGTGGATGGCGGCCTCCAGGTTTTTGACGGCAATGGCAATATGCTCCAGGCCTTTGGCTGCTTTGGTCCTCATGGCGTCTCCTTCAGGGTGAATGTGGCCAACACAACGGTAGAAAACACAACGGTAGAAAACAAAACGGTAGAAAAGAAAACAACAGACAATGGGGGCTCCACCTATAAAAGTCAAACGGTGCCTCCCCTGAGGGGGTGGCCTTTATAGGTGCTAAAAATACAAATACCCCTTCACAGGAGCAAAATTTGTCGTCAAAATCCACCCCCATGTGGAGTATGCCTTTTTATATGCTGTCTCTTTGGGGGCTTGCACAAGCGGCCCCTGTATATTGGGAGTGTGAGGATGCCCTTGCTCGCTGCAGGTCCATGTGCAATGTGGACTATGGCCGTGAGGGCATTGCCGGCCCTCGCCTGAACAACTGCCTTGCCAAATGCCAAACCACGGTGCAAGGCTGCAGGGAGCGCGCCAAAAGCGACGCTGCCTATGCGCCCACGGGGGCCAGGGATTGGGAGAAGCCTCCGGAGCAGCCAGAAAAACCCCCGGAGCCTGTGCATATGGGAGAGCCCGCCCCCAAAAAGCTTCCACCCCGCATAACCCCCAGAGAAGCCCAGGAGCCTGCCGCGGAGCCTGTTTTTGTGGGCCCCCAGGCCCCACCTCCACGGGAACACCAGGCACCTGCGGAGCCTGCCCCACGGGAATACCGCGCACCCGCTGAGCC
Organism: Cystobacterineae bacterium; assembly: GCA_009782175.1. GTDB lineage: Bacteria > Myxococcota > Myxococcia > Myxococcales > Myxococcaceae > WRKR01. The sequence goes on along the minus strand of WRKR01000037.1, from coordinate 3,589 downwards.
ACCCCCCACGGAAACCCCGCCTGTGGAGACGAGCCCCAAAGAGCAGCCCCTACCCGCACAGAGGCCTGCGCCACCGCCTGCTGAGGACAACTGGAAACCCTGGACGCCTCCTCCTGAGAAAAAACCCAGGGAGCGCCCCATTGATGAGTGGGACCCTAACTAGGGCCTGTTAACACTATCCGGGATGCCCAGGTTTTGAATGAATTTTTCGCAAGACAAGGCGCGAGGAGGGCGAATATTTGTCGATATTCAACCGACGAGCAACGATGGATTGCGGAAAATGCATCAAAAGATGGGTATGCCGGGTAGTGTTAACAGGCCCTAGAGCGCTTCCTCTGGGCAGCGCTCCTGCCTCAGGCTGTGTTTGGGCTTAAACCCATGCACCTGAAGTGCACGCCTTTCCACCGCCAAAGCCTCGCTCTCTCCCCCGGGGGGCATGCCAAAAACAGCACACAACGACCTTGTGGCAGGCCAGCACATAGGCATAAGCTGCCGACGGCAATGGCAGGAGGGGTGCCAGGGAGGCAGAGGCCTCTTTGAGCGGCCCTGGCTTTGCCACGAGGGCGCTCGGGGGTTGTTGGAGCGGAAGGACAGAGCAAAAGGACAGAGTGTTGGGCTTGGGGTGGGGCATATTCAGCGGCTTTGGAAAAGCGAAGCTGCGCGGAGCGTGTGTTATGAGAGTTTTATTTTTCTTGCTTTCTATGTTGCTGCTTTCTCCGGCTTGCTCAAACGGAGGAGCGGTTAAAGGCGGCCCCTCTGAAAACGAGCCCATAGAGTTGCAGGGGAATGCCTTTGACAGCATGCCTTTGCCGCCACCGCGCGAGCCTAAAAGCAAAGAGGAAGACCCCAACCACGACGTGGATTGTGACGGAATTCCAGATTGGGAGGAGGCCGAGTGGGGGACAGATCCGCGAAACCGCGATACGGATGGGGATGGTGTTTGGGACGGCATAGAGGTGGGGCGCTATGCTTCCGTGGATCCGCTGTGCGAAAATTATTTCCCCCCAAACCTCTTGCCGCCTACACACAGGACGGACCCCTTGCGCAAAGACACGGACTGCGACGGCCTTGCAGATGGGGAAGAAGACAAAAATAAAAATGGTCGCTTTGAGCCGGAGTTGGAAGAGACGGACCCCACCCAAGTGGACAGTGACGGAGATGGTATTTGGGATGGCATAGAGTTGGGGGTGACGCAAGCCACAGCAGCAGAGCCGCAGCATTGCCCTCATGCGCGCTATGCGGACATATGCCTGAATGGGGCCCGCCGCAGCCTTACGCTCCCCTTTAAGGCCGACAGCGATGGAGATGGCCTCATAGATGGCCTGGAGGATTTGAACCGCAATGGCTGTTTTGAGTCAAACCTGGGAGAGACGGACCCGCTTTTTGCCAACCCACTGGGCAGCATTCCACAGGCGCTGGCCGCTTGTATGCAGGAGCATTTGGCCCCCCTATACATGAGGCGACATGGGGCTGCGCAAATAGCACTGGCTTTGCCCGTGGGGTTTGAAAACAACACCATAGAGGTTGAGCGCGGCGGCACCCATGGCCTCATGGGGGTTGATGTGGAGAGAAATGTTGCCTTTATAGCTTGGCGGCACGCGGGAAGCCTGAGCAGCCTGGTGGCTTTAAGCCAGCAACATGCCGCGCGCTTGTCCGCGCAAAACCTGCTTGTTGAGCCCTTCACCGCCTGGGATGGTGCTTCAGCGCAGGCCCATGCGCTGGAGCTGAGCTTCCACGTTTCAGGCAGCATGAGCCCCGCAGCGCGCGCCAATAACATTGCCGAAACGCTTTTGGGCGCAGGGGAGGGGAGTGACAGCTTGCCCCCAGAGGGCACCCCCGGAAGCACTCAACATATACGCGCGCAATATATACTCAGGGACAATGGCGAGGTGGTGGTGCTCATGGCCGTTGCCCTGGAAAACACCCCCGGAAATGCTGCCGCTTTTGCTTTGGCTGAGCTGGCCGGCAGTGCTGCCCTGGCACGCTATTTTGACTGGACAGTGGTGCAGTGTGAGCAGCCTCAACTCCCCCGCCGCCTCGTGGATTTTCTCTTTGTTGTGGATGACTCGGCCTCCATGACGATCTGGCACGCTCAGCTGGCAGAGGCCAGCGCCGTCATGGCCACAACGCTCAGCAACAGCGGCTTGGATTGGCGCGCGGCTTTGGTGACCTCCTCTTATCACCTCACGGCTGATGGCGGCTCCAATGCCGGCCCCAATGCCGGCATTATCCGCGGCTTCACCCGGGACATTCAACAACTCCAAGCCTGGTTGCGCCCCAGAAGCACTTGCTCCGAGGGGAGGTGCTCTGCCGGCTCAGGCTCCGCGTGGGTTGGAGAGGCGCCGCTTTGCAATGGCGGCGGCTATAACGGCGGTTGTTGGGTGGGCAGTACGGGCAGTGCCTTTGAAGGCATGTTGGGTGCTGCACGCTTGGCGTTGATGAATATGGTTGGGGCCACAGAGGAGCGCATCCGCTTTAGAGAGGAAGCCGACATGGTTGTGGTGATTTTAAGCGATGCAGAAGACCAAACCGCTGGCTGGCGTGCTTCCTCCAGCACCCCCAATAACTGGGAAGAGATTTTAAATTTTGTTGAGTTTTTCCAAGGACGCTCCTCAACGGCACCTGGCTATACGGGCAATGTTCCGCCCATTCTCGAAGGAAAAACCGTTGGGGTGCATGCCATTTATTGTCCGGCAGGCGAAAGTTGTGGTGACGACCGTGTTCCGCCCGTTGTCCCCACGCGCATTCAACGTATAGTGGAAACGACAGGCGGTGTTTTGACGGACATTAGGAGCCCGGGTGCTGTTGAAAATACCATGGCAGACATGGTTAGGCAGGTTATTGCCCCCGGAGCAGAAGAAAGCATTCAAACCCAAAAGCCCTTTATTGGTGCTTCTCTGCGCGTGGCCATTCCAAGCCCCATCGGCCCATGCAACGGTGCCCATGTCCCCAGAAGCCGAGTCCACGGTTTTGACTTTGGCCCCTCGCAAACCGTCTCCTTCTTTGGGGATTGCCGCCCCGTATATGCCACGCCCATAAACATTTCCTACCGCAGCTGGGAAGCGTGGGGGAAATAACCCAGCCCATTGTAGAAAGGGTTTTGTTTGCCCTCCCGGGCAGGGTTTGTTTTGCAGAGGGGGCCTGCGGCCCGGCTATTTTTAAAGGAATAAGTTTTTTGTGGGGGGTTTTTGTTTTTTTCCCTTCCAGGGGGGGAGTGTCGCCTCCGGCGAAGGGTTTTTTCGCCCTGCGGGCGCACCTTGCCTTCGGCAAGTCACTTTTTTTGTCTGGACAAAAAAAGTAACCAAAAAAAACCACCCTGCCGGGGGCTCACGAGCGGCCCCAGGAAGGTTTTAATACGAGCAACCGTCGGCGACTTAAACTCTCTAAGCGCAACTCGGAATTAAAACCTCCCTGGGGCTTGCAGACTCGGAAACTCTCTGCCCAACAGCCTGCATCATGGGCAGACAAAACGTTGGCGCGTAGGTTGGTGAAAGTTTTTCGAGCCTCAACTCCCCTTCATTCCAAAACGTTGAGGCTCGAAAAACTTCCCCCAACCATAAAGTTGCAATGTTGAAAAAATTCAACGCAA
>WRKR01000036.1 GCA_009782175.1 Cystobacterineae bacterium | reverse complement strand
TGGCTTTTTTTGGTTACTTTTTTTGTCCAGACAAAAAAAGTGACTCGCCGGGAGGCGAAACCTCCCCTCGCTGAAAGCGAAAAAAACCCTTCGCCGGAGGCGACACTCCCCCCTGGAAGGGAAAAAACAAAAACCCCCCTCATTTAAATTGCCCGCCGCCAGGCGAAAAAACAGTTCTGAAATATTTTGCTTCCTCAAACAAACAAAGAATGCTATATTCCTCTTGCTGCGCGAAAAGGGTGCGGCTGGGCTTCTAAACCCATTAAATATTCAGAAGACGAGAAAGCACTCTGAGTAGCGCAGCATTTTCTCGCTCTGACGGCCTCCAGTGGATGGCGGCCCATGCGGGAACCGAAAGGTTGCCGGTCTCTGAATATTCCGGTTTTAGAACTCGTTTGGGCCGCCATAAATTTGGCTCCCCAAACGCCCAGCTTCTCCCTCGGAGAGCAGCATTGCTGTTCGACGTTTTTGAAGAGAGAGGGAGGAGGCTTTTATGAGTGAAAAAAAAGCAGGGGCAATTCTCAACGTTGAGGAAGGGCAGGTTGTGGAAACCCTGGAGCAACAGCTTATTGAGCTGCGTATACGCGGCTATTGGGATGCGGCGAGCATTTATGTCCAGGCGATGCATATAATTCAGCTGCCCGAGGGAAAAAACCATTTGCACAGCATGGCTGCTTTGGTTGCCGAGGCCAGCTTGGACGCCATGCAAGGCCACCCTGGCCTCAAGAAGTATTTGGCGGTTTTCAGCGACGAGCTGATGAGCTTTCTCAAAGCGCTTGAGGCAGCCCACAAAAAAAACACGGAAATACCCAAAGAGAAAATGGACGCCATGTGGGCCGGGCTCACAGAACGCTTGAGCAAATTTAAGCCGTGGGGAGTGGCAGAAGTTTTGAGGCGATCCTCTCACTGGAGTTGAAACTTTTTTTCAGAGGGCGTCATGCACAAAACTGAGAATGAAAAAGTGGAAGCCATCATAGGCATGTTAAGGCGCCTCCAAAATAGAGGCTTTGAGGGTGCTGCTTTGTTAAGAGAAAAGTTTGAAGCTTTGGCCGAAATACCCGGCGAGCACTATGTAGAAAAAATAGGGAGGAAGCTGGAAGAAACAATACGCTTTGCCGACAGAGGGCAACCTGAAGCAACGCTACACTTAATGGCTTTGGCCGAGTTTGTAGACAACGCCATTGTTGAAGAAACGCAACACGCCAAAGAGTTGGAGCAGCTCTTCCAAAACTTGTGGGAGCCAAAGGCAGCGCATGCTCAAGCTTCCATGGTGGTTTCAACCACGGCTTCAGTTGAGGCTTCAGCTTCAACTTCCATTTCAACTCCCATTTCCCCCTCAACTACAGAAGAGCCCAGGCCCAAAAAAACGACACTTTTATATGGGAAAAGCCCATTGGAATGAGGGGGGCGGAAACTCAGCGCACAAGCAAGCGCTTGCGGAGGCTTTCAAGCTGGCCTTTGAGGGAGCCGTCAAAAAGCATATTGCCCACTTGAATGGAAACGCCGCCAATGAGGGAGCTGTCCACCACGGTTTCAAGCAGCAGGGCTTTTTGGGTTTGCTCCTCAAGGGCTTGCTGTAGAGCTTTGGCTTGTGAGGGCAGCAAGGGACGGGCCGAGGAAAGCTTTCCGCGCATGCGGTTTTGCCGGGCATCCGCCAGGCCGTGCAAAATGCGGATGATGCTGTCCAAAAGCACCAAACGGCCACGCCTGGCCAAAAGCCGCATAAAATGAGCAACATAAGGGTTGAGGCCCGAAACCCTGGGCAGAAGGCTTTCTATGAAAAGCTCTTGCTGGCTGCGGGAGAAGTGGGGGTTTTTAAGCAACTCGGAAAGCCCTGGCGTCCCCGCAAATGCCCTAGAGAAAGCCTCCAGTTGCAAAATGGCCGCGTCCACCTCCTTGTCAACCAAACTCAGGAGCGCGCGCGCCCAACGTCGCGAAACGGAAATAGTCCACATGCCATGCCCTCTAACATGTTGGAGAGTTAGAGGAAAGCACTGTTATGGCCGGGCACGCTCTCCCTTTTCCCCCAGAGGCCTTAAGGCGCGCTTTGAGAGGGAGCGTAGCAAAAAGTCGCGCCAACCCAAGGGGGCCGCTAGAAAATAGAGATGTTAGAGCAGGGAGATTTTGAAGAAAGCTCAAAGCGTCGCCACCGGGTGGTTTTCAACTCCATTGTGGCCAGCACTTCAGCGTTGATGCTGAGCATTGTGGTGCTTTGGTTTTGCAAACAGTGGGGGGTGGCGTTGATGATGTCTGTCGTCGCCCTGGGCAATGTGGCTTGGCTGGCTTTGTTTAACAAGGGGATGCAGGAGCAAGCGCGTGTGGGCTTTTTCGTCATGTCCACATGTACCATTTGCGTGACGGCCATGGTGTTGGGCCATGAGACGCATGTACAAATTGGGTTAATAGGGCAAATTCCTTTGGCGTTTATATGTGCGCTCCCTCATGAGAGGCGCCGGCGGGTTTGGATGTTGTTGGCGCCAATGGTGCTTTTGGCTTTATATTTTGTGGCTGTGCAGCTGGTGCTGTGGGAGCCTTTTATAGAGCCTGAAGTACGCCACAACTTGGCCATTATTTTTTATGCGGCTGTTGCTTTTGATACTTTTAACCGTGTTTGGTTTTTGGCCACCTCCAACGAGTTGGCGGAAAGGCGCCTGGCAGAAGCGCGAGACAGCGCGCTGAGCGCAAGCAAAGCCAAATCCCAATTCCTGGCCAACATGTCCCATGAAATACGTACCCCCCTCAATGGCATGTTGGGGATGGTGGAGCTGGCTTTGAGAGGTGGGGACTCTCTCTCCGAGGAGCAAATAGAATACCTGCGTACCATTGCTTCTTCAGGAAAGGCTTTGTCCCAGGTTATTAGCGATATTTTGGATGTTTCTCGCATAGAGGCAGGGAAGCTGCAGCTGGAGAATGCGCCTTTTGGCGTAGAAGAGGTGGTTTCCAATGCCGCGCATATGCTTGCAACACGTGCGGCTGAAAAAAACTTGGCCTTCTTCGTCGACATTATGCCTGAAGTACCTCTCTATATTATGGGGGATGTGTCGCGTTTCCGGCAGGTTTTTATTAACCTGGTGGGCAATGCCATTAAGTTTACCTCGCAAGGTGAGGTGGATGTGGTGGTGGGTTATGAGGGTACAGAGCGTTTGCATTTGACGGTGAGGGACACAGGCCCTGGAATTCCTCTGAGCAAACAACCCCATGTGTTTGATGCTTTCCACCAGGTGGATGCTTCCAGCGTTCGCCAGCACAATGGTACAGGCTTGGGTTTAACCATTGTCAAACAGCTGGCGACGCTGATGCAGGGGGATGTGTGGTTTAAAAGCGATGAAATGCAGGGCTCCACTTTTCATTTTGAGGCCCACATGCCGAAGGTGAAAAGCGGGGAGACGGTGGATGCGGCCTGTTTGGCGACGGATGTTAAAGTGTTGTTGCTTTGCGAGCACCCGCGCAGCCGACAAGTGCTTTGTCGCCAAATAGAGAGTATGGGCGCTCAAATATTGAGCGGCAGCGTGGAGCAGATAAAGCAAAGCGAGGCGGTGGTGGATGTTGCGCTTATAGACTTAGATGAGGCGGAAGACCGCCTGGAGCTGGCCAAAACTTTGGTTGCCTCAGGGAAAGTCCGCGCATGTGCATTGCTGGCTTTTCCTTCTTCTAAAGTGCCTTTGGAGAAAGAGCTCAAAGAGGCAGGCATTTCGCGTGTCTTGCTCAAACCGGTCAGCCCTGTGGATTTGAGGAGGTTTTTGCTGAAAGCTCCCCCTCCCCAGGCGGAGCCAACACCGGCTCCGCTTGCCTGGGTTATTCCTCGAAAATTGCGTATTTTGTTGGCGGAAGACAATGAGGTGAACACCTTGCTCATGCGGCGTTTGCTGGAGAAGCTGGGGCATGAGGTTGTGCATGTCGGCACCGGTGCGCGTGCGCTTGAGGTGCTGCGCAAAGAGGAGATGGATATGGTGTTGATGGATATACAGATGCCGGAGATGGATGGCTTTGAGGCTGCACAACGCATTCGCATGGAAGAAAGAGGTACAAAACGACGCCTGCCCATTGTTGCGCTGACGGCCAATGCCATGGCGGGGGATGACAGGCGCTGCTTTGAGGCGGGCATGGACGCTTATTTGTCAAAGCCCGTTGAGTTTTCGCGGCTGGAGACTTTGCTTGAAAAAATTGCCTCGGGCCGTTTTCGCTCCGTGCCTTTTGCGGGCGCGGCTATGTCTTCGGCAAGGTAACACCTGTTTGCCCTTGGTATTTGCCTTGCCTATCTCTATAGCTGGTTTTGCATATTTCATCCGCTTGGAAAAAAAGCAGCTGCGCCACCCCTTCATCCGCATAAATGCGCGCAGGCAATGGCGTCGTATTTGAAAATTCCAAGGTGACGTGGCCCTCCCATTCAGGCTCCAAAGGCGTAACATTCACTATTATGCCACAACGCGCATAGGTGGACTTGCCCAGGCAAATGACCAGCACATCGCGCGGAATGCGGAAATATTCAACCGTGCGCGCCAAAGCAAAAGAGTTGGGGGGAATAATGCATTCACTGGCACAAACATCGACAAAACTGCGCACATCAAACACCTTGGGGTCCACAATGGTGCTGTTGATGTTGGTGAATACCTTAAACTCGTTGGCACAACGCACATCATACCCATAGCTGGAAGTGCCATAGGAGATGAGTTTTTGTTTTCCGGAGGTGCGAAGCAAGTGAGGCTCAAACGGCTCTATCATCCTTCGCTCCGCGACCATTCTCCGAATCCATTCGTCGCACTTGATGCTCACATTTTGCTCCTGGGTGGTTGAGGCGCCGAAGTATGGCATACTCTCCAGCCATTGCCATAACCCATTTGCTCAACCCGGTGCCACAACTTAGGGCCAGCACCGGTTTCCACCCAGGAGAAAGGCCCAAAAAGAAGGAAAGGCCCCAAGGCGGTGCTGATAAAAAACAACTGTGGAATGACTAACAATATATTTTCAGCCGCCATTGGCATAAAAGCTTGGCCCAGACAACCCCCTCAGCCAGGGCCATTGAGACAAAGTGAAAGCAAAAGTGAAAGCAAAAGTGAAAAAATGGGAATAATTGAGCTTGAGGACATGGAGTTTTTTGCTCGCCATGGTTGCTTTCCCGAGGAGCAAACCATTGGCAATGTGTTTCGCGTGGACTTGCGCATGGAAGCGGACTTAAGCAAAGCAGCCCAAAGCGACAGGCTGGAAGACACCATCAACTACCAACATGTTTATAGCATTGTGAAAAGGGAGATGGAGAAACCTTCTCGGTTGCTCGAGCACCTGTGTGAGAAAATTCTTTGTGCACTCTATGCGGAATTGGAAGGCATTCAAAAAGTGACTGTGAAGGTTTCAAAGAAACACCCACCCATTGGCGGCAAAATAGGCCATTGCAGCGTTGTTTGGACGCGCTAGCCCCCCTGGGTGCACTTGTGCTGTTTTTTTCCAAAACCTGCAAAAAAACAGTTTGTGTAGAATATGGTATTTAAAAAAATGGCTGGCCGTTGTTGACGAAGTCGTGGCAAGCCGTTATGGAAAAAGTTTTTCGCGAGGGATTGAAACCAAAAACTTTCTCTTGTATTCAGATGCAAACAGGGATAAATATTTCTTTTCATTTTCTTTATATTTTTGTTTGCATTCCGTTGTGCGGTATTTGGGAAAGGGTATGTCTGGTTGTTTTTTTAAAACAACTTTTTAATAAAAATCAAATTCTGTGTTTTTTGACTTAAGAGAAACACAATGGGGAGTATGCATGTCTATTGAGAAAGCCCTACGTCAATTGATTCAAGCGGAGATGGACAAGCGTTTGGAGCCTTTGGAGCGAGCGACGCGCGCTTTAGAGGCCCAAGCGGGTGTGGTGCATAAACTTGCCAGTTTGTTTGGAGGACCTGGCCTCAACATTAAGCGTGGCCTCGTTGGCCGGCCGCGCAAGCAGAAGACGCAAACACGAGGTGCGGACAAGGCTTCTGAGAATGGGCGAAATTGCGCCATTATAACATGCCACCGTGCGGCGCGCAGCAAGGGTTATTGCGCGGCCCACTATCAAAAATTTCGCATGCTGGCGCGTACAGGTCGTTTGCCCAGCAGCTGGGTGGAGCATGCCAGCCCAAGCTCCATAGAGGATGTGCTGTTGCCGCGCGGGCGTGCAGGTGCGCGGGCTTTGGCAGAGTCCAGAGTGCAGGAGGGGGAATAGGTATTTCGGCAATACACGGTTTCCTTTGCGTCGTTTCCAGGGAATGTGGCCATACAAAAAACCGCCTGGTTCGCCGGGCGGTTTTTGTTGTTGGCGGTTGTTAGCGGTGTCAGCTGCTTTGGGTTGAAACCGCTCTAGCGTCCGGCGGCTTGCGTCAGCATCCCAAACCACTCCAGGGTTTTTCGTATATTTTCATCACCCTCCAGCTCCTCAATGTTGTGCTCCATTTTGCAAGTCCAATTGTGGATGCCCACAGTCCCCGGGGTGTTGATGCGGGTTTCCTGGGCGAAAATATCAAACCATGGAAAGGTGCAATAGCGGCTTTGGGCATTGAGCGCGGCTTGAATGAGTGCGCCGTGCAAAGCGGGAGAAAATTCAGGAGCTGCGGAGTGGTGGTGCAACTCGGGAATGCCTGAAACCATGGCCTGCCTCTCCCAGTGTTGGCATGTTTGCCAGAATGTTTTGAGGCTTTCTGTATCATGGGTTCCGGTGGTTACGATGGAGGCTTCTGGATAGTGGTGCGGGTTTTGGTAGCAACCATCATAGCGTGCCCAGCGCATCACTCTATAGCCCAAAATTCCCATTTCCTCCAGGCAATGGCGAGCAAAGTGGGGGATGACGCCCAAGTCTTCCGCAATAATTTTTCCCTCTGAAAGCACCTCAAAATTTTGTCTGCCGAAGCGGGCTTGTTTGTCTTCTTCAGGTGGAATGAATTGCCCATGCGCCATGTTGTCCAACCTCACCCATTGGCGAAAATAACCCACGGCATGGTCCACGCGTTTAAGGTGGAAGAGCAGCGAGGCATAGCGTCCGCGCTCTCGCATCCATGCATAGCCGGTGGCCTGTTGGACTTCAAAATCAAAATAAGGCAAGCCCCAGTCCTGGCCTTCAGAAGAAAAGTCATCCGGAGGAGCCCCAAGGTTTCCGTTGCGCAAAAACAACTCCGGATGGACCCATGCATCGCAGCTGTTGTGAGCGACAATAAAAGGCTCATCCCCGCACAAGAGAATGCCCAGTGTTTCGGCTTTGGCTTTTATTTTTGCCCATTGCACATGGGCCACCCATTGCTTCCACATGAAGAAATGACGCTGTGCCCAAAGGCGGCTGCGCGCTTCAGCCAAGGCGGGGCTTTGGCGTGTGGCCAGGGGGGCTCGCCATTTCCACCAGGGTTTTTTTTGCTCCAAAGCCAAGGCGGTGAAAAGGGCCAAGTCTTCAAGCCAGCTGGCTTGTTGTTGGCAAAACAGAGAGAAGGCGGTTTTTTCTTCGACGCCGGCATGGCTGCAGAAATAAAGCCATGCTCTATGGAGGGCAGCCTCTTTGAGTTTATAAACCTGTGCATAGAGAATGTGGGGGCTGGTTTTGGCCTCTTCCAGCAAAGGCAACGCTGCATGGCTGTGCGGCAAGGCTGCAGGCAAGGCGGATATGTCAATAAAGAGGGGGTTAAGCCCAAAAGCTCCGAGGGTAGAGTAGGGGCTCGGGTCGTTAGGCACCGTAGGCAAGAGCGGAAGCAACATCCACATGCGTTGCTTGGCTTTTGCCAGGGTGTCCAAAAAAAGCAAAGCGGCACCAAAATCCCCCACTCCCCCATCGGCCTTTGTCCGCAGGGAAAAGAGAGGCATTAACACGCCAGAGCGTCGGGAATACATAGGAGTCAAAATGGTGGAATGAAAAAATGGCGAAATGACGAAGAAAAAGAGAAAACCTAACCTGGCCGTTCTCACTTGCCCAGGGTTTTGTCAAGCAATGCAAAGAGGCTTTTTGTAGAGGCCTTCAAGCCTTAGAACCCTGTCTGGGGAGAGAGAGGGAAATTTTGTTTTTCTCGAGCGGAATGCTGGCCCCTGAAGAGCGCAGGCTCAGTGAGCAGAGAGGCTTACATGTGGGTTGTCAAACCATGAGGCCAACTGAAGCAAGGCGGAGAGCAAAGCAGGTCCGGGTTGAAGCAAGTCCTTGTTGGGGGCGCTTATCCACCGGGCGTTGCGAAGCCCGGGCAGGTTTTGGAGTTGGCTTTTGCCCTCGTGGAATTCGGCCAGGTTGATGACAATGTCAGGCTTGTGCCTGAAAATGCTTTCCAGGGAAACCACAGGGAATGGGGTGGGAGCGCGTTGGACAATGTTGTGTCCTCCGGCCTCTGCAATGAGCTCGTCGGCGAAGCTGCCGGGGCCCGCGGCGACAAGAGGAGAAAGCCCCACAAGCAAAAGGACGCGTGGGCGTTTTTGAGGTGTGGCGGTTTTCAGTTTTTGGCGCAACTCCTCGAAGGCGGAGAGCCACGCCTGGGCTTTGTCGCGGGCTTCCAAAAGCTCTCCCAAGCGAGCCATGGCCTGGCACACGTCTTGGGTGGTGGTGAGGGAGAAGGCCAAAATGGGAATGCCCTGCGCAGCGAGCCGCCGTACAGAGGCCTCATTGCCAGGCGCTTTGGGTGCCAAAACAACGTCAGGCCGAAGCTTGAGGAGGGTTTCCACGGCCACGTCTGAAAACCCTCCGGCCCTGGGCAAATGTTGCAAAGAGGGCTGCTCGTCAAAACGAGAAATGGCCACCAGTTTGTTTTGGGCCCCCAAAAAAATAACGGCCTGCGTCAGGGAAGGTGCAAGGCTTGCAATGCGCTGCACGGGGGCCTTGGGGGCAGGCCCCAGGCTGTCGACAGTGCCTGGGGAAAGCAGCAGGCAGCATGCAATGAGAAAGCCCGTCATGGTTTTAGCCACAGGGATTGTACGGTCGTATACCCCGTGGGGCCTGGTGGACACGTTGCAATGGCCTCCCCCTCGCTGCCGCCTTCTCCGCGAAGCAAATGCAGGCCTCCCTCTTTTGTTGAAAACACATAGACGTCTCCGCCGTTGGCATTGGCCACCCACAACATGTCGCCTGAAAAAGCCATGGCGCCCGCGGAAAAGCTGGGGGGCGCAGGCCATGTTTTCACCTCCTCATTTATAATGAGGGCCACGCCTGCAATGCCGGGGCTCATTCCCCAGTCTCCCGCGCAGCTGGCGGCGAGCAGCTTTCCATTGGAGGCCAGGGAGGAGACGTTGGTGCAAGTGTCCCCCAGGGAGAGGAGGGAGGTCGCGAGGGTTTGAGGGTCCACCTTGGCAATGAGGCCGGGGCCTGCCGGCATATAATACGCATTGAGGTTGTTGAGGGCCACATAGAGAGCGCCCTGGTGGTGCAGCACGTCATAGGGCAGGGGGAGGGGTGCCATTCCCTCATAGTGGGGAATGGAGAGGCTTGAGAAGTCAACTTCACCTGCGCGCACGGGGGCGGCGGGGTTTTCAAGGTTAATGCGGACAAGCTTTTGGCCTGCGCTGGTTTCCCCTGTCACCAGGTTGCCATAGAGTGGCACAAAGCCCTGCTTGCCCACGAGGGCGAAGGCCTGAGGCGAGGTGTTGTCACCGAAAGGCAACTCTGCAATGGTTTGCCAGCTGCCCCCCTCCACCACCTGCAGCGTATGGCTTCCGGCGTTGATGACATAGGCATGGGTGCCGTCTGCCGAAACATGTATGGGTGTTTGCCCTATGCTGACGGCCTCTCCTATGGGCTCAAGGCTTTGGGGGTTAAGGCGCAACAGCTGCTCCGTGCCGTCGTCAGCAACCAGCAAAACCTCTCCCATGCCGTTTATGGCCTGAGGCCTGTCCCCCACGAGTGCCATGTGGAAGCGGCTTTGGGTACAGGTAGAGAGGACGGAAACTTGCCCTGTTTGGAAGCAAGCGGCATAGAGGTGGCTTTCTTCTTCGCAGTGGACTTCTCTGCATTGGTTGTCCACGCAGCGTTGGTTTGCATTGCAGGCCTGGTTGCAGCCTCCGCAGTGGTCCACGTCGCTTTCGAGGAGTGCGCAATGGTTGCCGCACTGCACGGCATCTGGTGGGCAGACGAGGGGGGTTGAGGGGGCATTGTTGCAGGCGAAGAGGAAGGCGAGGAGGCCGAGGCAGCTACAGCGGAGGTAGGGTTGAAGCTTCATAAATTCTCCAAGGAAAGGTGAGGTGTTTGAGGAAAGAGAGAGGGCGGTGGAAGTGGCGAAGCAGCAAAAGGCGAAGAGGCAAGTGGCGCTGCCTTGTCGAGGTTGAAAGAGAGGCCAAAGAAAATGCCCAGGGGCGGCAGTGGATAGCCCGACATGTCCTGGGTGTGCACATTCAGCAGGTTTTTAAAAGTGAGAGAGAGTTGCAGTTTGGGGTTTTTAAACAACTGGCTTTTGAGTCCTGCATTCATAAGGCTGCGCGCGGGCCAGCTTAAGTTGCCAAAGCTGTTTCGGGTTTGTGAGGATTGGACATGACACTCCACAAAACCCGACAGCCATGGGGGGCCGGCCTCAAGGCGTGCAAACAGCTGGTGTGTGGGGCGATAGGGCAGAGGCTTTCCCTCATAGCGCAGGTCGCTCTGGAGGTTTTTGCTTTTCAGCCACGTATAAGCCCCTTCCATCTGCAACCAGGGCCAGGGCGCAAAGGAGGCCTCCAACTCCAGGCCATGGGTGTGGGCTCTGCCGAGGTTGAAGGGTTTGAGGGCGAAGGGCGGCCAATATTCCCACGCAATGAGGTTTTCAAAGCGGCTCCAAAAATAGCTTAGCGACACGCGTGCCTTTTCATTTTCCCAGGAAGGGCCCACGTCGAAGGACCAGGCGCTTTCGGCCAAAAGCTCGGGGTTGGGCCGCACCAGCCCCTGCTCTATATATAACTCGAAGAAACTCGGAATGCGAAAGCTTCTGCCCGCATTGCCCGAGAGCGCAAAGCCCCAGGGCAGAAGCCAAAGGCTTCCCAGCTTGGCCGAGGGGCTTGAAAATTGCGCCGCTTTGTCCATGCGAAAAAGCCCGTTGAGGGCCCATTTTTCTGCAAGCAGCCAGGCCTCGCCACCCAACATTCCGCCAAAGCTGAAGCGCTCTGCCGTGCTTTTTTCAGGAGCCCGGGAGACAAAAGCCTGGGAGGACACAAGGCCCTCATGACGAAAGTTGCCTTGTGCAAATACGACATGAGGCCCTCTTCTCCAACTGAAGTCCGAGGCAAAGTCCGTGTTGCTTTCGCGCTGCTTAAGCCCCTCGGCGAAGCCGCCGCCCGAAAGCAGCATGTGTCCAAACTGTGTGGCGCCGGAGAGTTTGAGGGTGAAGTTTTTTCCCAACGGGCCTTCTGCACGCAGCAAGGCGCGCAGGCTTTCGCTCTTCTGCCTGGTGGTGGGGCTTGGGTTTTCGACGGCGCCTGCCAGGCCGCGTTTGTGGAAGCCCATCTGCGTCCATGCCTCCAGCTGCCACGGGCCAATGGGCAGGGCATAGTGCAGCATGGCGTCCACTTTGTCGGCGTCGTTGTTTCGGCGTTTTTGGAAGACAAAGCTCTCCCTGGGGAGGTTGGGTGTGGGGTTAAAGCGGAAGCGGAAGACGCCGTCGCTGTGCATGGCTCCCACCCAGGCGCTGAGCTGTCCCGGCCCCGCCTTCCCCGTGCCTCCCACCACCCCGCGTATACTGCTAAAGCTTCCACCCAAAAGCTCTACAAAGAGGCGCTCCTCGTTTTTTTTGGCAAGCCCAAACAGCAGCGCCCCGGCCATGGCCCCCGGGCCAAAACGCGTTGCCGCCGCCCCACGTACCAGCGTTGCCGACTCCAGCAAGGCCATGGGCAAAAATGCCAAATCCACACTTTCGCCGCTGCGGCCCCAGGACATGCCGTCCACCAGCACGGCGACGGCATTGCCGGCGCTTCCGCGCACGGACAAGCGCTGCAGCTGCCCCATGCCACCGCTTTCTGAAACCTGTACCCCTGCGGTTTTGGACAAAAGCTCCCTCGCCTGCCCCGCCTCTTGCACAGAGGGAGAAACCGCCACACTGCGGGAGGAAGCCGCACTGTCCCCCTCGAGGGCAGAAAAATCCAACGGGGGCAAAGGCACGCTGACAGGGGAAAGCTCCGTTATGGCCTGCTGGGGCTGTGCCTCCCGCAGCGGTGCCGCTTCTGCCGCTTCCGGAGACATTGGCCTTGCTAAAATGGCAACAACCCACCAATACATATGCCCTCTGCTCTCTTCCGCGAAGAGAGAAGGCTGGAGCGCTTTGGGCGCACCCCTAAGCAGGTTTCCTGGCTTCCAAGCACAACAGCGGGGGGCTAATGCCTTCCCGCACCCGGTGGGCGCAGTGGCACAACAAATAGCCCCCGCCCGGCTTTGGGCCGGCTTGGTTACAGTGGCGGGACCGCGCCGGATTTCCACCGGCTTCCCTTTTGAGACCCTCCATGGGACTTAAAGGCCACCCCACATAAGCCTTGCCTTGAGGCCTTGTCAAGGCATGCGTGAGGCCCTCCCCAAAAAAACCTTCAATGGGGTTGCCCGCTTGCTAAAGCTTGCCTTCGTCCTTTACCCGGGGAGGGTGAAGACAAAACGCTTTTTTAAAGCCCGCCTAAGGCGCTATAGAGTTGAGGCCATGTCCCCTCCTCAAAACGCTATGCTTTGTTTTGCCAAAACCGTTTTTGAAACTGAAGCAGCTGCCATTCTCGCCTTGTGTGAGAAGCTGAATGGCAGCTTTGAGGAAGCCGTCGCGCATATGCTGCAGTGCCGTGGGCATATTGTAACCATGGGCATGGGCAAGCCCGGCTTTATTGCCCAAAAGCTGTCTGCCACTTTGGCCTCCGTCGGCATTCCTTCTTTCTTCTTGCACCCGGCGGAGGCTGCCCATGGGGACATTGGCCGCATTGCCCCGGGGGATGTGGGGGTGGTGTTGTCCAACTCGGGGGCCACAGAGGAAATTGTGCGCCTCCTGCCGGCTTTTAAGCGGCTGAAAATGCCCCTCATTGTCCTCACGGGGAACGCTCAATCCCCCTTGGCAAAACAAGCCAGCACCCTCATTGAAATTGGCCCCATTGGTGAGGCCTGCCCCATGGGCCTTGTGCCTACGGCCAGCTCCGTCGCCTTGCATGCCATGGCGGATGCCCTCGCCCTCGCCCTCGCCAGAGAGAGAGAAATGACGCCTGAAAAATATGCCCTCCTCCACCCAGCCGGCGCCCTCGGACGCTCCGTTATGCGTGTGGGCGAGTTTATGCGCCAGGGCCCTTCCAACCCCCTGGTACATGAGAAGGCTCCTCTCTCAGAGGCCATTATTGTTATGACGCAAACCCCCGGGAAACCCGGCGCAACCAATGTGGTGAGTGCTGAAAACAAACTCGTCGGTATTTTTACGGATGGGGATTTGCGGCGCCTCATCCAAAACCAACAGCTTAACCTCCATGCCCCCATTGGCCAGTTTATGCAAAAACAACCCCGCTGCACCTATGCCCATGAGTTGGCCATGTCCGCTGCCGGACGCATGCAACAATACCAGGTGGACCAGCTGCCCGTTGTGGATGAGCAGGGAAAAGCCATTGGCCTCCTGGACATTCAGGATTTGCTGGCCACTCGCCTCATTTAGAGGGGGAGAGCCTCTCTTTGGCCACAGCGCCAAAACGGGGGTGCGTCAAAAGCTTTTCCCAAAGCCACCGCGCACCTTCTTCTTCTCCTTTGGCTTTCAACGTTTGGGCCAAAGCATCCAAGGCCTCAGGGTTTTGCTCGGCATTTTGCCACATGCGCTCAGCCATTTCCTTCTGCTTGCCCATTTTCGCCAACGCGAAAGCCATGCCCGCCTCCATGCGCGCTGAGCGCTGGTTGCTGTCAACCAGCTTTAAATAGCGGCCAAGGGCCTCCTCATAGCGCCGCTGCGCCAAAAGGGTTTCAGCCTCTTCCACGGTTTGCTCCTCGCTCAACACCGGCGTGCTTGCCAAGGAAAAACTCAACCCAGAAGGCTTAAAGGGCGCGGAGCGCGAGCGCTTTATTTTGGAGTTGCCACCCGCCTCCAATGCAGCCTCCACACGCGCCAAAAAAGCCTTGGCTGAGGGCTTTCCCCTCACAGCACTTTGCAAAAGCTTTTGCGCGCGCTGCAAGGAGGCCATGTTGTCTCCTTCTGTTTCCAACAACAAAACCCCCAGGGCATAAGAGGCTTCCCCGGAGCCATTCCCGGAACCATTGTCCAAGGCCAACAAAACCTCCCAGGTTTTTTTGGCACCCTCTAGGTTTTTGGAAAGCACTTGGAACAATGCCAATTGCTTTCCTGTTTCCAGCACCCGGGGCATGAGTATATGCACACAGGCCGCTTGCTTGGCCTGTGGCTTTTGCGCTTTGGCTTTGGCCAACTCCAACTCCAACTCCTTGCCCGCGTTAACCTCCTCGCAGGTGGAGTCCGCTTTCAGTTTTGGCAGTTTTAAAAAAAGCTCCCGCAGCTCTGCTGTTTTCTCCCAGGCCTGCCCAAAATAAAAAGCCGCTTCCTCAATGCGGTTGGCCTGTGCATATTGAGAGGCAATGTCAGCCGCTACTTCAAAAGTTTTGGCCGCCTCCCTTAAGCCCTCTGTCTCATCCAAACGTTGAATGGTGTCCGGCAAATCAGCAAAGCGGGGCCTTGGGGCCTGGCCTTCCAGAGGAGGGTGCCCAGGGGGCATTTGCGCCTGGCCTGGGAGGCCTTCTGCCTGCTTTTGCATAAGGGGGGGGTGCTCAGGCGGCATTTGCAACCCAAAAGCGGTTATGGTCCATAGAATGAAATGGGGGCACATGGCTTATTCTCTTTCTGTTGTTGGCAACTCCATGGGGGCTTTTGAGGCCATGGCCTCAAAGGCTTGCCTCTCTTCCTCCTGGGCCACAGCATGTCTGCCCTGAGCCATGGCCTCCGGCAAAGCCACAAAAGCCTCGGCCCAGTGGCTGACAAGGCCCTCCCAGGGGGCCGGCACGGCAGGCTGGAAGGCCTGCACCTCCACGCCAAACAGCCGCCCCAGCACAGCCAGCGAGGCAAACAAGGCATGTGCAATGCCCCACTGCTTGGCTTTGGCTTTGAGGCTTTGTGCCTCCAGGGTTGAAGAGAGGAATATTTCACGCATGTCAACCCACTCTATCCACGGGCCTGCATAGGCCTTAGCATATTGGCAGGCGCACAGTGCAAGCAACCCCTCTTCAAGCCCCAGGGAAAACACGGAGGGCCCAAACACAGCTTTGGGCAAGGCTTGTTGGAGCAACAGGGGGAGCGGGGCCCAGGGTGCGCCGGGCAAGTGGTGGAACAGGCCCAGGGTGCTATAGCCATTGGAGAGGCCACAAGCGGCATGGGGAAGGGCTATTTCCTCGGTATAACCCCGGGCATACAAATAACCCGAAAAGCCCTCCACGTCCTCCTTTGCAACCAGCAAGGAAGCTTCTGTGAGGGGCCTGAACCCCACATGGGGGTAGAGGGCTTCGGCCAAGCTGAAAGCGTCAAAGAGCAGCAGTTTTCGGCCTTGCAGGGGTTGCAGGGCATTTTTGAGGCCAAGGAGGTGCCCCGTGTTGTCGGCCAAAGTCCCCTTAAAAACCGACAGCAACCTGTCTTTGGTTAAGCGAGGGGCCGGCAGTTGGGGCAGGGCATATTCCAGGTTATAGCCGACCAGGGGCCCCAGGCCTTGGCCTATGCACCACTGAGCAAACGCCTCAAAGGGGGCGTTGGGGGTAGGGCAAAACCGTGGTTGGAGTTGGGTGAGCAGGCGCAAAAGCTGAAGCATGGAGTGAGGGTATGCCTTGTGTTGGCCTGTGGGCCAAGGGAATTAGTTGTTGGGCCTTTGGAAGCCCAGTTTGGCCATGCGGAATATGAGTGTCCTCCGGGGGATGCCGAGGCGTTTGGCGGCGGCAGACACATTCCAGCGCACGCGCGCCAAGCTTTCCAGCAAAATACGGTATTCCGCAGCTGCCATCTGCTCCTCATAGCCTCCGGGCAACTCATCCACCGTTAACACGGGCGGCAATGCTTCTTTGCCGACCTCGTCGCGCAAGGAGGCCACTGCGGCTTGCACCACCAGGTTTTTCAACTCTCGCACGCCTTTGGGGAAGGCATAGCGCTCCAGGCACTCTTTTAAGGGTTTGGCCAAACAAAGCCGGGGGCGGTTTGTCTTTCGTTTAACGGAGGCCACCACGGTTTGAGCCAGAGGCCAAATGTCCTCTGGGCGCTGTGCGAGGGGTGGAATGCGGAATACCCAGGGGAAATGTTTGGCCTCCTCAAAAGGGGGGGTGGCGGTTGCTCCGAGGCGGAATTTGCCTGCCTTGGCTTGGGTGAGCAAAAACTGTTGGCGCTCTGGGGGGAGTTTGTCAAAGGAGCGGACCATAAAGGCCGTGTTGGGGGGTGTTTTCTCCAAAAGCTCCAGGGCCTGGTATTCTGCATAGGGGGCACCTTCAAACCAGAAGGAAAGCAGCCAGGCACGCCCCTGGCCTTCTTCTCCCAACACCAGCAGGGGCCCGGGGGTTTTGCGCAACTCGCTGAGCATGCCCACCAGGCGTATGGTGCTGGCATTTTCCAAAACAGGCTCTATGCGTGCCTCCACTTTGCCAAGCTTTATCCAGGCGCTCTCCAGCAAAGCCGCTGCGGACATGCCCTCTTCGGGGAAGCAAACCCATGCGAGGCGTGCCTGTTTGCCGGCTGTTTCTGTCAGCCTTTGTTTCCATGTTTTCCACGGGCCCATGGGTGCTGCGGGCATAACGCAGGCCAACAAATCCAAGGCCAGGCTTGCCCAAAAAACGGGGAGTTGCCAGGAGAAAACCTCTCGCATGAGGCGTTTTTGGAAGGAGAGGCGTGCAGGGCTGTTGAGGTGGGGTGCGGAAACCAAAAAAAGCATGGGCCTTTGGTCGGGGTGGGTTGAGCAGAGCGCCTCGTGGAGGCGCTCTTCCAGCTCTGCGGGTTGAATCATCCTCGGGCCGGGCTGTGGGGCTGTGGCTTCTCCCAGCAGCAGCAGGCGTGTTGTCCCCAGGCGTATTTCATCTCCCAGCCTCATCCACGCGCCCTGTTTTATTTGTATGTCATTGAGGAAAAAGCTTTGCGTATGGGGAATGCGCTCCACCCAAACGCCCGTCTCTTTGGCGGCAAACAGCAGTTGTGCGAAGGAGGGTTTCTGGAAAAAACCCAAATGCAGTGGGCGTTGCTCACTCCATGCCAGAGGCTTTCCCATGTGCAGGGGCACAAAGCCGGCCTCTTCTCGAGCAACCACCTGCAGAAAATAACGCTGCCGCGCGGCAAGTTTTTCCAAAGTTTCCTCAGGGTTGGCGTATATGGGCCTTGGGTGTTTTCACCTGCAGCACCACCTCTTTTCCTGGCTCTATGCGCAGGTGGTAGGTGTTGGAAATGCCCAGGGCTTTGTTTTGCATGTGTAGCCGCACTTTGCCTGCGGGCAGTTGCAGGGGCCTCCTCATGGGTGTTTTCCCCAGGCGTTTGCCTTTGTGGCGTACAATGGTATTGGGAGGGGCTTTTATATGCACGAGGCCCATGTTTTTGGGCTCAGGTGTTTTGGTTTCAGGCGGTTTTTTTTCAGGGTGTTTTTCGGCAATGGGTTTTTCTGCAATGCTCTCCGGGGCAGGGTGTTGAGGGTGCTCAAAGTCCACGGACACGGAAGGGAGAGAGGCCATGGCGGCGGGGGGTTGAGGCACCAAGGAGAGAGAGAGTGCAGGGGAAGGAGCCTCCTTGTTAGGGGAAATAAGAGCCCAATAGAGGAGGGCTATGCTTATAAAGCAGGCGGCCGTGGCCAGGCCTTGCAGGAGGTTTTGCTTAGGGGTACGCCTGCGGGGAATGGGCTGCAATGCCAGGGCTTTTTTTGCAATGGTTTCGGGAGCTGACAGCACCTCTGTGCCGACAATGCCTCCGCTTTCGGACTGAAGGGAAGAAAGCTCGGCAGGTGCTTCCCACTCTGAAAACTCGGAAAATGTTTCATCCGGCCCCAAATCCCAAAAATCCCTCATCCATGCGCTCACAGTGGAGGCGTGCACGCTTTGTCCTTTGGCGACGAGGCTTTTAATGAGGGCCTCTGCCATTTCCGCGGCGGAGCCCCAGCGCTCGGCGGGGTTGGGGTTTAGGGCTTTAGAGAGGATGGTGTTGAGCTCCTCAGGGAGTTCCGCTCGCGGTTGATAGTGTATTCTCGGTTGGGAGACGTTTTTTCTGTCTCTGGGGACGCAGTTGGGCAGCTCCAAAGTCAGCAACTCATGCAGGGTTACGCCCATGGAATAGACGTCAGAGCGCACATCCAAGGCGTTGTCGCCCACAAAATATTCAGGTGCCATATAGGGGAATTTCCCCTTCGGCCCACCTGTGGGCAAGTTGACAACTCTAAACCTGGCTTTGGAAATGCCAAAGTCCACCAGCTTGACGGCACCATCCCAGCTGAGCAGCAAGTTGTCCGGAGAAACATCGCGGTGCAAAATGCCCAAGGGGCGCCCTGCGCCATCCGCGAGGTTGTGGGCAAAATGCAGGCCTTGCAAGGCCTCTGCAATAAGCCACACCGCAATGTTTTTTGGAATTTGCCTGCAATTTTTTTTGGCGCGGCGAATGCAAGACTTTAAGGAGCGTCCGCGCACATGCTCCATAACAATAAACCAGCTGTCCCCGGCCCGGTTCAGCTCCAGGGTTTGGACAATGTTGGGGTGTTGCAGCAAAACGGCCAGCCTGGCCTCATTTAAAAACAACTCTACAAAACCCTGGTCTTCCGCCAGGTGTTTGAGCATGCACTTAATAACCACTTCCTTGAGAAAACCTTCAGGGCCCTCTCGGCATGCGAGATAAACCTCTCCCATTCCCCCCTGCGCAAGCAGTTGGACAAGCCGGTAATTTTCAAGAGTGCCAACTGAAGCAAGTGCCATTGGCGCACCATATAAACCCCGAGGAGAACAGGCCCTCTGCGTATACAATGTAGCATGACAACCCGTCATAGCAAAGGGAGTTTATAGGCGTGTTTTTTTTAATGGCTTGTGGGGGGTTGCAGGGCTTTTGCACCTTTCTTTCCGGGTTTTTTTGCAAGTTGGCTGGTGAGTGTCCCTGGAGGACGCTAGCCATAAATATAGTATGCAGCTTATTTGCCCCTCTTGTTTTGCCAAGCTTGGCGTGGCCCAGGACAAAATTTCTCCTCAAGGCGCTCACATTCTCTGCCCACAATGTGGGCAAGTTTTTTCAGCTCCCCCTTTGTCGGCTTCCTCGCCTACGCTTCCGCTGGCCCCTGCGGAGGAAAGCGGTGCCTCTTCTGTCCAGGCCTCTGAGGCCTCTGAGGCCTCTGTGGCCTCTGTGGCCTCTGTGGGGGAGCGCCCTGTCTATTCCACACCCACCTCTTTGTCCTCTTTTGTGGAAAGTGGTGTCTCCGCTGTGCAAGCCCCTTCAACCTTGGAAGGTGGAGAGGTGCAGACTCTCCCCGAAGGTTTTTCCGCAAAGCATGTGGAAAGTGTTGAAGAGTTGCCTTTGGACGCCCCAACGGTGCAGCTGAGTTTTTTCAAAAAACCGGCTCCACAAACGGCCTCCATGGGTGCCCAGGGCCTTGCTCCTTCTGCGCAAAGCAGCAAGCATACCCTCCCTGGCCTGGGAGAGACTTATTCCGAGGCCTGCCCTTTTGAGGCATGTGCCACCTACTCTCTTGCGCAGAAGGCCTCTGCCATGGAAGCGGCCTCCCCTTCCTCACCTGGGGTGGACACCCTCCATGCTGTGCAGGAACCCTCGGCTTCTGCCGCAAGGCCTACGGAGCGGATGCGTGTAACCCCCAAAGCTCCTGTGCCTGCCCCTGTTGCTAAAGCAGCTGCTTTGGCTTCTCCTTTGGTGCTTAAACCTTCCCCTGTTTCCGTGGAAAAAGCCAAACCCAAACCCAAAACCAAAACCTCGCGCCTGAAAACCCTGGGCATTGTGCTGGGGGTGGGCCTTCTGGGTTTGGGTGTTGCCCTGTATTTTGTGCACCCCCGTTTGCTGTTGAGGGCACCGCAGCCCATGGTCGCTCCCGTTTTGCCACCCCTGCAAAGCCCTGGAGAAATGCAGGCCAAGCTTGAAGAAGGCTCCCGCCAGGCGCTCTCTGAGGTGGCTGCCCATTTTGAGGTACTTTCCCGAGGCAGTGTGGAGCAAATGTTGCTTTGGTGCCGAAGCCTCTTTAGCCTGGCCTTGCTTGGAGAGAAGCCCGAGGGGCTTGACAAAGCGCTGGCCCTCATGGAGCGTTTGCTCAAAGAGGCAACCCACTCCGCGGAGTTTCCAAAAACCAAAGCCGCTCTTGCTTTGCTCTCGCCAACGCCGGAGGAAATAGCGCAGGCCATTGAGGCCTTGGCCGCCTTGCCTGAAGCAGACATGGAAAGCGTTTGGCTGTTGTCCATGGCTTATTTAAAGCAGGGCGCGTTTGAGAAGGCCGTTGAGTTGCTTCAGCACTCGCCACAAATGCCAGAGTTTAGGCGTCAAAAAACCCTTGGGGACATTGCGCTTGCCATGGAAAAGCCCGCTTTGGCTGCGGAGTATTATATGAAGGCGCGTGTCCACCCTCACCCCCCTTGGCAGGCTGAAATGGATTTGGATATTGCCAAGGCATGGCTTGAGGCCAACAGGCCTGAAAAGGCGCTGAAGCAGCTGAGTGTTTGGGAGAGTGCCCCCTTGCATGAAAGCATGGCCATGCGCGCATGGGAGTTGCTTGCCCATGCCCAGTTGGAGTTGGGCTTATATCCGGAGGCCGCTTTAACTTTAGAAAAACTCAAAGGGGGCAGCGGCCTTTTTGCGGAATATATGGCCCAACTCTTTGTCGCCACGGGAAACCCCCCAAGGGCCGCCGCCCTCTTGGCAGAGGAGGTGAAAAAAAAACCTGAAAATTTGAAGTTGGCCAAACAATATATACAAACGCTTTTGCTGGGCAGCAAGGCAGCGGAGGCTGAAAGCTTTGCCCGAGGGTTGCTGGAAAAAGAGCCGGAAAATGTCGGCTTGTGGTTGTTTTGCGCGGAGGTTTTCCAGTGGCTTGGACAATGGGAGGCTGCGTTGGCCCTTACGGAAAAAGCCCTCGTGGTGGAGCCTCACCATGTAGAGGCCATGTTGCAGTGGGCTGCCCTCCACCAAAGGCTGGGGCAGTTTTTGGCGGCACAAAGTTTTTTAGAAAAAAGGCTGGCCAAGCTTTCGGCTGCGGCCAAGGCGCCGCAGCAAGCCTTGGAGCCTTTGGAGGCGGCTGCACTTTGGGGTGCCCTGGGTGCTTTGTTTCAGGAAACCAACAACCTCCCCAAAGCCAAAGAGGCCTATGCACAAGCATTGCTTGTGCAACCCAACGACCTTCCGGCCTTGACGGGTTTGGGGAGCATTGCTCTGGCAGAGGGGGACTTAGCAAGCCTTCAAAGCCATGTAGAAAAAATACAGGCCTTCAACCCTCGCAGCCCTGAAGGTGCATGGCTTTGGTCCCACCTTTTGTGGAATGAGGGGAACAAAGAGGAGGCGCTTAAAAAGCTGGAGTGGGCTTTGAGGAAAAACGGCTACCGCTTGGAGTTTTGGCTGAGCAAAGCCCAAATGGCCCTGGAGGACAAAAACCTAAGCGCTGCCGGTGAAGCGCTGGAGCGTGCCCGACACCTCAACCCCTCCCTGGCTACCGTCAACCATTTGAGTGGCTTGTTTTTTGAAATGCAGGGGGATTTTAAAAAAGCCCAAAACCACTTCCAAAAGGCTGCTGAGGCCGACAAGAAAAACCCCCTTTATGCCCTTGCGCAAAGCCGCGCACTCATGTCCATGCGACACTCCCAGGCGGCGGCTACACTCCTCAAACAGCTTGTGGCTCAACACCCTCACAACATTGAAGCCCACTTGTTGTTGGGGCGCTATTACCAGGAGCGTTATCGCTTTAGAAGCGCCCTGCCCCTGTTTGAAAAGGCCTTGGCCATGGAGCCCAACAACACAGAGGCACTGCGTGGAGCCGCAGACTGTCTCCTCGAGTTAACACAGTGGAAGCAAGCCATTGCCATGCTTCAGCGCCTCTTGCAACAAAGCCCTGACAAGCTCCAAACCCTGGTGAAGTTAGGCAATGCCTCTTTTGAGGCTGGCCATTATGCCCAGGCCATCCGGTGGTATCAAAAGTCCTTAGAGCAATTTCATGACAACCCCTCTGTTTTGCTCAACCTTGGTTGGGCCTTCAAGGAGTTGGGGCGCAAACAAGAGGCCATTGGGGCTTTCAAAAGCTACCTCCAATTGGAGCCTTTGGCCCCCAGCAAAAAAATGCTTGAAGAGGAAATAAACTTTTTGCGCCAACAATACTAATTTTGGGGTTGCTAAACCGCTTAGCTTGCTTGTTGTTTCAGCCATTTTTTTCACCGTGGCAATAAAACTGCTCAAAAGCTGAACAAAATTATGTTTTGTGCTATTTGGGCTCTTGAAAGAAAAAAATCTAATAACATATTGAAAGGCAGC
This sequence comes from Cystobacterineae bacterium, assembly GCA_009782175.1. Taxonomy (GTDB): domain Bacteria; phylum Myxococcota; class Myxococcia; order Myxococcales; family Myxococcaceae; genus WRKR01. The sequence goes on along the minus strand of WRKR01000036.1, from coordinate 10,405 downwards.
ACATTGACTCACCGGAGGCGGAAGCATGCAACTAGAGTCACTGAAAATGTTTTGTGATGTTGTAGAAACAGGCTCTTTCTCGAGAGCGGCGCAGTTAAACCATGTTACCCAGTCTGCAGTCAGCCAGCAGATTCGAGCTTTAGAAACCCGCTATGAGCAGCGCTTGTTGTCGCGAAGTGCGCGACAAGTCACACCAACGCCTGCAGGGGAGCGGCTGTTTCGCGGCTGCAAAGAAATTCTCATCCGCTTCAGTGAGGTGGAGCAGGAAATTCAAGAGCAGGCTTCTGAGGCTTCGGGGACAACCATTGTCTCCAGCATTTATTCGGTGGGCTTGCATGAGCTTCAAAACATTCAGCGCCACCTTTTGCAGACCCACCCCAAAGTCAACTTGCGTCTCAACTATCAGCGCAACGACCAGGTTTATGACGATATTCTCTCGGGCGCAGCCGACTTGGGCCTTGTTGCCTATCCCCAGTCCCGTGCAGGCATTGACATTGTTGAATTCCGAAAAGACGACTTGGTGCTGATTTGCCCTCCTCAGCACCCCTTGGCCTCCTTGGCCAAAGTCCACTTGTCTCAACTTGTAGGCTTGCCTTTTTTGGCTTTTGAGAGGGAAACGCCTACGCGGAAGGGCGTTGACAAAATTTTGAGGGACTACCAACTCAGCCTCATGCCCACCATGGAAATGGACAACATTGAAGCCATTAAACGCGGCGTAGAGCTGGGGTTGGGCATTGCCATTGTCCCCATTGCTTCCGTGCGTCATGAGCTTGCACTCAAAACGCTGATGGCAAAGCATTTCGTCGAAGGAACATTCACCAGAACCATTGGCATTCTGCTGCGCAAGGGCAAGTTTTTGGCGCGCTCTACGCAGGCTGTGCTCGACACCTTTCAAGCTGTTGCCACACAAGAAAACAGTCGCCCCCCACTGAGTGGCTAGACCGCTTCCACTTTGACATGATCTCTTCGTTGGACTCGTTTTTGTTCGGGTCATGCACTTAAGTGCACTCCCCTCACAAAAGCCTCGTCCGCCTCGACCTCATGTCAAATTGAAACCGGTCTGGAGAATCAAATCAGTTCTAAGTAAAACCAGGCTAGAGGTTGCGGTCGGACGTTGTGTCGTTGGGTGTTGCCTCCAGGGGTTTTTCTGGAAGCCATTGCAGCGTTGCTGTTCCTTGTCTGGGGGACCAGAGGAGTTTGCAGCACTCAAAGGCTTTCATGCCGAGGCTTCCTTCTGCCCAAGGCCAATGTGGGGTTGAGTTTTTAATCTCAAAGTTTCCGGGTGGCAAAGCCGTCTCTGGAGAGAGCCACAGTTTCTCCCATGCAAGTTGTTTTTGAGGCATGTCCTGCCTTGGGGCAGCCGTTTTTCGCACATGGCTTGGCCATTGGCTGGTTTCCAAAACCAGGCGCAGGGGAATTTTTTTTTCATGGAGCAAAACCATGGTTTGTATGAAAGGAATTCCCCAATGGGGGTGCTCCGCAAAAGGGATGCGCTTTCCTTGTGCAACAAAATCCACAGGCCCAAAACGCAAACGTCCTCTTTCAAACTCCATGTGCACCTCAGGCATTTGTTGCACGCTCAGCACCAAAATGCAGGGAGGCTCGTCCTCTTCCAAAACCAAACCATCATGCAGTCTCCATGTTTTTGAAGGCAAAGGGGCCAGAGCTTTTTTCGGTTTTAGCAAAGCCACCTCTATGTCACCCCATGTTTTGCCTGCCAGGCTCCAACGGGTCAACCTGACCACCTCGTGCTCTTTGCCGTCAGCCGTTAAAACACTTCCCATGTGTTGCGCGGAATGTTGGAGGCAGTTTTCCGTCAACGTGTTTCCCAACGCTGTGGAAGAAAACAAAACCCGTGCTTTGCGCCCTTCTGCCAAGCCCCATGCAAACAACATTTCTCCATCTGTCCACAACTCCAGCTCTGTGGAAAGCAAGCTTTCTCTTTTGGCCTCTTGGGGGGAGAGGTGGCTGCAAGCCCAACATAGGCAAGCAAGGGCAAGCAAATGCTTCATGGCTTTTTCCAAAAACTTCTCAGCACTAAAACACAAATGAGGTTTAAGGCCTGGGAGAGCCCAAGCTTCATGTCCCCGGCATTTTTGTCATGTCCAAAAATTGTATTCCCTCGGGGACGGACAGCTTGAAGGCTTCTTGTTTTAAATTTTGGTTTTCTTTCCAGTTGAGAAAGCGGATGCGGTTTTCACTGCCGTCCGGGTCTACAACAGTGCTTTGCTTCACCTGAGCTGTTTTGGCATCCACATCGAGAAAGAGTTTTTGGAAACGCGGCTCTTCCTTTTTTGGCGTCAGCTCCAGGCGGACTTCTTCGCAGCCTTTGCACTGTGCATAGGCAATGTGGAATTCCTCCTTGAGTTTCCCTTTTCCCCACAAAAAGGTGACGGCTGCGGAGAGTTTGTCTGTGTCAATGCTCGTCTTCGTCAATGTCAACGCGGCAATATCCAAGGCAAGCACTTGGTTGTCGGAAATGAGAAAACTGCGTTGCGTTGGTTTCTCATAGTCCCAGCGCATGAGTGCAGGTTTTTTGAAGATGACGCGCCCTTGGGAAACTTGAGTCCTGTCAAACATTTTATAGTGGTAGCGCTGCTCAAATTGGGCAGAAAAATCCTGAGTCTTCTCATAAAACGCCTGCACCCTATCCACCAGTTGCGTGAGCGTTTCCTTTTTCTCTTGCGCCTTGCCGGGTGCCTTTTCTGGTGCCTTTTCTGGTGCCTTGCCTGCTGCCTTCTCCCGTGCCTTCTCTTGTGCCAAGGTGGGCAGTGGCGCCAAAGCCAACAAAAAACACAGGCCAAAAAACCTCTTCATAAAACCTCCGCAGTTTTCAGCATGCCTTCTCCATAAAAATTTATGGTTTTGAGTGAAACAATTTTTTGTATTGCTTGAGGGAGAGCATGGAAAACCGCTCTCGAAGGAGTTTTTTTTCTTCTTCACTTAAGTCACCCACATGCCCAAGGTGGTTGTGCCGCCAGCCCAATGCATAAACCAAGCTGGCGCATACTGCAGCAGAAACGTTGAGGCTTTGAGAGAAGCCATTCATGGGGATCCAAAAATGGCCGTCTGCGGCCTTGAGGGCCACAGGCGAAACCCCGGAATGCTCATTGCCAAAAACCAAAGCCGTCTTCTCCTGAAAGCTTAAGTTATAAAGTGAGGCAGAAGGCCCTGCGGCGAAGGAGGAGGCCAGAATGCGAAAGCCGCGTGCTTTCAAAGCCTCTTTGCAGGCATGGAAACTCTCATAACAAAAAACATCCATCCACTTTTGGCAGCCTTGTGTTATGGCCTTATTCCATTGCATGCTCGGGTGGGGGTGGACAACATGCAACTCTTGTATTCCAAGCCCCTCGCAGGAGCGCAGCACGGCGGCCACATTAAACCAGTCATCCACAGCTTCAATAACAACGGTGAGCGTGCGTGTGCGCAGCTCCACGGCTTTTTCTACACGCCTTTTGCGCTCATCCAGCAGCAGTGTGGCTGCCTCTAAACCTCGCAGGGGCATTTTAGCCTCTCTCTTTTTTGGCGCGTTTGGGGGTGGCCGTGGGTTTTGAAAACAGCTTTTGTGCTGCGGCATCCACCACGGCGCCAATGCCTTCTCCGGTGAGTGCTGACATGGGAAAAACATGTTTTCGTTTTTTCTTCATGTGCTTGGCAAAGGCGGCATAGGCCTCCTTCGCTGTTGGAATGTCCACTTTGTTGGCAACCAGCAGCTGAGGTTTTTTGGCAAGGCTTGGGCTGAATTTTTTGAGCTCCCCGCAAAGCACGCCATAGTCCGCTTCCATGTTTCGGCCTTCCGCATGGCCTGAAGCATCCAGCAGGTGGATGAGTACTTTGCACCTCTCCACGTGTTTTAAAAACCTCAGGCCCAAGCCTATGCCTTCGCTGGCTCCTTCAACCAAGCCTGGAATGTCGGCCACCACAAAGGACAAATGGTTTTTATAGGCCACCACCCCCAGGTTGGGTACCAAAGTGGTGAAAGGGTAGTCCGCCACCTTGGGGGTGGAGCGGGAAATTTTGGAAATAAGCAAACTCTTCCCCACATTGGGAAAGCCGACAATGCCCACGTCGGCCAGCAATTTAAGTTCCAAACACAAATTTCTCTCTTCGCCGGGCTTTCCTTCTTCGGCAAAACGCGGCGTCTGCCTTGTGGAGGTTGCAAAATGCATGTTGCCGCGCCCTCCTTTGCCTCCGCGTGCAACCAGCAACTCTGCCTGTGGTGTGGACAAGTCCCCAAGCAAATGGCCGTTGTCCGCATCTTTGATGAGTGTCCCCGGGGGGACACGCAAAACCAGGGTTTCCCCTTTTTTCCCGTTGCAGTCACTCCCCATGCCGTTTCCGCCGGATTTGGCCTGGTGTTGGCTTAAAAAGCGATAGTCCAAGAGGGTGCTCATCCTCGGGTCTACGCGGAAAACAATGCTTCCGCCGTCACCGCCGTCGCCGCCGGAGGGGCCCCCTTTTTCGATGAATTTTTCTCTGCGGAATGCGACCGCGCCGTCGCCGCCATCGCCGGCTTTTATGCGGATTTTCACCTCATCAACAAACTTCATGGAAGCACCTTCAATAAAAAAAGCCGGCTCCAAAAACGGGAGTCGACTTTTTTTTCAAGGCACCGCTAAGCCTCAAGCCTGTGCCGTTTTCGGGTAGACAGAAACGTGTTTTCTGTCTTTCTTCATTTCATATTTTACAATGCCGTCGGTGGTTGCAAACAGCGTAAAATCCCTGCCCAGTTTAACATTGGTGCCCGGGTGTATAACCGTCCCCACTTGACGCACGAGAATGGAGCCTGCGGAAACGGTTTGGCCGCCATATACTTTGACGCCGCGGCGCTGGGCATTCGAGTCTCGTCCGTTGCGAGAAGAGCCTTGTCCTTTTTTGTGTGCCACAATTCCTCCTCACATGCCTAAGCGGCAATGGAAACAATTTTAATTTCAGAAAAAAGTTGGCGGTGGCCTCGGCGGCGCGTCCAACCCTCTTTTTCTTTGCGAAAATGCAAAACCTTGGGGGCCTTGTCCTGGCGGAGAATGACGGCTTTCACCGACACACCCTCAAGGCAAGGCTTGCCCACGCGGTAGCCGGAGGCGTCGCTCAGCATGAGCACCTCCTCAAAGCTGATTTCAGCGCCTATTTCACCTTCAATTTTCTCCACCTGAAAAACAGCCCCTTCCGCAACCCGGTATTGTTTTCCGCCCGTTCGAATGACTGCATACATCGCTTTGTCCTCTAAGCTTTGTCCTTTAAAAAACCACAGGGGCTTTTCTGCCCGCAAGGAGAAGCCTCCCTATACAACAACAAAATGAAAGTCAAGCCAAGCGCGAACAAAGCTCCCAAATGGTCAGCTTCTCTCCCGGAAGCCTCAGCCAAGGGGCAATATAAGCCCACGGAAACAAAACAAATGTCCTCACATACAAGCGTGGGTGTGGTACCACCAGCCTTGGGCAACGCATTTGACGCTGCCCAAAAGACAAAATATCCAAATCCAAAGTCCTCGCCTCCCAGCGCTTGTGGCGCTTTCGTCCAGCCCTTGCTTCCAGGGACAGCAAAAAGGCCAACAATTCCAATGGGGAGAAAGTGCAGCGCAACTCGGCCACCGCATTCAAATAGGGGGGGGCAGGCATTTGTCCAGGCAAAACCACGGCTTGGGTTTCAAGGAGGGGGGAATAGGCCACAAGGCGCAAGCAGGGCTCTGCCTCAAAGGCGGCCAAGGCAAAGCGGAGCCAGGCTTGGCGTTTGCCCAAGTTAGAGCCCAGGGCGACAAAAACCCGCTCTGTGGGCAGGCCTTTGCGCGTGGCTTCCGTGTTGGGGTGAGCCAGCTGCTTCAGGGGGGGCGTCGGCATAGGGCTATCCTCTTTTTCCATAAAACCAGCTTAGAGTGCGAGATAATGTTTCAAAGCCTGGACATTGCTATATGTTTTGCCCAGCCCCAGCCCCAGCCCCAGCCCCAGCCCACTTTTCTTGTTTTGCCTATTCCCTTTCAAATTGTTTTAAAAGTTTGGCCTTAAGGCCGTCGAAGTTTCCGTTGGACATGCACAGCACCACATCTCCGCTCTGGGTTTGGGTGGCCAGCTCTTCAACGAGGCTGTCCACATGCTCTACCACTTGTGCGTTTTTGCCTTGTTGGCGCAGGGCCTTGGCCAGTTGTTGCACGTCCAGGGCTTCTTCGCTTAAAATTTTGTCATGGGGCAGGGGCTTTTTAATGCGCACGTGTGAGGCCTTCTCAAAGGCCTGTGCATAGTCTTCCTGGTGGAGTTTTCGCCTGGAGGTATTGCTTCGCGGCTCAAACAGGGCCCACAGGCGGCGGCCGCAAAAGCGTTCTGCAACGCTCTGCACGGTTTCTCGCACGGCTGTGGGGTGGTGTGCAAAGTCATCTATGAGGAGAATGCCCCTTGGGGTGGTGCTTGTCTCTTGCCTTCGCCATATGCCCTGGAAGCTTTGGAGGCCTGTTTGCAGGGCTTGCACAGAGAGGCCCAGGCTTTGTCCGACGGCTATAATGCCCAGGGCATTTTCCACATTTTGCAGGCCAAAGAGGGGGAGGGCAAAAGTCCCCAGGAGGCGGCCTTTTTTTTCAACCTCAAGCTCAACTCCCGTGGGTGTATAGCGCAGGTGGAGGGGGCCATAATCCGCGGCCGGGTTGGTAGGCCTTGAGGCATAGGTTTCTGCGCGGCAGGGGGCGGCCAAAGCCATGCGGACGGCATTGGGGTAGTTTTGGCTTGTGGCCATATAGCCATGGGAGGGCATGTTTTGTGTGAGGCGGAAAAACGCGGACTCATAGGCCTGCATATCGGCATAAATATCGGCATGGTCGTATTCCACGCTGGTCAGCAGCAATGTTTGGGGGCCATAGTGAAAAAATTTGGGGCCTTTGTCGAAATAGGCCGTGTCATATTCATCCCCCTCAATAACAAAAAGCTCGCCCTCTCCCAGGCCATAGCCTTTGCCGTCTTCGGCGTTGACGCCGCCCACCAACCAACTGGGTTTTTTGCCGGCGGATTTCAGCACATGAGCGAGCCACATGGCCGTGGTGGTTTTGCCATGGGTACCGGCGACGCAGATGACGTGCTTGTGTTTTAAAAACACCTCCCACAGCAAGGCCGGCATGGACATTTGGGGGAGGCCAAGCGCGCGCACGGCTGCGGCCTCGGGGTTTTCTTTGCGGATGACATTGCCCACCACCACCAAATCCGGCTTGGCGTTTTCCACATTTTTTGCGGCATAGGGCATAAAGAGGGGAATATCGGCCTTCTCCAGCACAAGGCTCATGGGGGGATAGAGGTTTTGGTCGCTGCCTGTTATTTCAAAGCCACTCTCTTTCAGCATGCATGCGAGGGTACCCATGCCGGTGCCCCCTATGCCCAGAAGGTGCAAGCGGCGCGCGTGTGCGGGCAGGCTTTGCACTACATTTCCATTGCTTGTCTCTTCACTCATGTTGGTGCACCCGTGTTTGTGCTGTGTGCTGTGTTCTGTGTGCTGTGTTCTGTGTTCTATGTTCTATGTTCTATGTTCTATGTGCTTTGTACTTTGTACTTTGTACTTTGTGCTTTGTGCTTTGTGCTTTGTACCGTGTGCTGTGTGCTGTGTTCTGTGTTCTGTGTATTTTGTACTGTGCACTTTCATTTTGCCAGCATGGAGCGGCCTTGTCTGAGGGCAAAAGGCAAGGCGGGGCTTTATGCTTCGCTTAGGGTTGTGGTGAGGCCCAGTGCATGCCAGACGGCATTGTGGAATTGTGGGCGCAGCTGTTTTATTTGGAGGTTATGCCTGCCCCATGCGGTGCGGTTGCTTAAAAGCACGGCCACCACCTCCTCGTCCAAGTCCACCCAGAGGCTGGTACCCACAAAACCCAGGTGCCCCACGGCTCCTTTGGGGCCTTTGCCGAAAAAGCGGCCTGCGGAGGAGCCTTCGGGGCTGGGCCTATCAAAGCCCATGGCCCGTGTACTGTGAGGGGTTTGGCCATCCACATGCCAAGCTTTGCTGAGGGGAATTTTCCAATAGCCATCCAAGAGGGCTTGGCCGAAGCGTGCCACGTCTTCTGCTCTGGCGAAGAGGCCTGCATGGCCTGCTATGCCGCCCAGGGCGAAGGCATTGTCATCATCCACCGTACCTGGGGCTGAGGGGAATAAGGGGAGGTGCCAAAGTCCCTCTTGGCCTGGTGCTGGGGGCCTGGGGCGGAAATATCCAGTGCGTGGGGAGCTAAGCCATTGGGGTTTGGCTAGGTCCAGCGCCCTAAAATGTGCTTTGAGGCCCAGGGGGCGGGCGACGAGTTTTTCAAACAAGGCCTCCAGGGGGCATTGGCTATGGTTTTGGAGGGCTTGTGCCAGCCACATAAAGCCAACATCGGAATAGCGGCTGGTTATGCCCGGCAATTCCACTGGCAGGGTTTGGAAGAGGTGGGAGAGGCATGTTTCGCGTGCCTGGGCAACCATATTGGGTGGGCAGTTGGCTTGTGCCAGCATGGGGAATTTTTGGAAGCTTTCAACAAACAAAGGCATATGGGCCACAAAGCCTGCGCGGTGGAAGAGGAGGTCGTCCAAGGCAATGCCTTTGGGGGCTTGGGGCAGCAGGCTATGCAGAGGCATGGAAGGGGAGAGTTGGTTTTGTTGCCAGAGGGCAAAAAAGCAAGCTGTTGTGCTGAGCACTTTGGTGAGGGAGGCCAGGTCAAAAAAAGTATTTTTGTGGACATTGCCCAGGGAGAGGCGTGGTTTTCCACGGTGCCAAACCTCAGCTCTGTAGGCCTCGAAGGCATGTGTATGCACGGCCTCCTCAAGGAGGGCCGCGGGTGTTTTCACTCGGTCTCTCCGTTCAGGCATGTCAGGCGCAGGCTGCCTGCGGAGAGGCGTGCCTGGCTTCCCAGGCGCACGGCTATATTGCGTGCGCCGTGGCCAATGGAAAAGCCTGAAACGCAGGGGATCCCCGTTTCTGAGGCCAGGCTGTCCAAAACGGCCAGGCAGTCCTGGTCCGCGTTTTTTCTGTCGTGCTGAAAAAACTCTCCCAAAACAATGCCGGCCAATTTTTCCAAGGTACCGGCCAGGCGCAAGTGCGTCCACATTCTGTCAATGCGGTAGGGGGCTTCGCCATTGTCCTCCAAAAGCAAAATAGCTCCCCGCGTATCCGGCATATAGGGTGTACCAATGAGGCGGCTGAATACGGAGAGGTTTCCTCCCAGGAGGGGGCCTGAGGCGGTGCCGGGCACGAGGCAGCGTGTACCGAGGAGGCAGTGGTTGCCGGTATTTTTTTCGAGGGCGTCCAGCATGGTTTGCAAGTCTTCCGGGTGGAGTATACCCATTTGTGTCACCACGGGGCCGTGCAAGCTTTGCCAGCCCATGCACTGCCACAGGGCGTGCAAGGCCGTCACATCCGAGAAGCCAACCAGCCATTTGGGTTTGCGGCCCTGGAGTTGGAGTTTGGAGAGCAGGCGCATGGCGCCATAGCCGCCGCGCACAGCAAAAATGGCTTTAATATCGTCGCTATCAATGGCGTTTTGCAACTCTTTGAGGCGGCGCTCGTCGCTGCCGGCCAAATAACCTGTTTGGGAGAGCAGCCCATGTGTCCAGCGCACAACATAGCGGCGTTGCAAAAACCTCATGCCCGCCTCAAAATGGGCAGGCTCCACCACACCGGAGGGAGCTACAACAGCAATGGCGTCGCCTGGACGCAAAGGTTTTGGACACAAAAAAGGCACGGCCATGCTTTCTCCCTCATTACCCGCTGCGGTGTTGCTCTCATACGCCCTCTCTCTCCTCACAGGCTTTCCCCCTTAGCTTCTTTTTTTGAGATGGCGTATATGGGGCCTTAAACAGTTGCTTTGCAAAGGTCAACCAAACTCTTAGGCCTGCGCTTTATGGGAAAGTCCTCCTCTGTTTGGCATATAGCAAAGCCCTGTATAAGAGAGGCCATATCCGCTGCAGGGGCTCTTAAAATGAAGGCATGGAGAATAAGCATTGACAGGTGAAAATAAAACCCAGTAAGAGGCGTTTATTCCCCGATAGCTCAGTCGGTAGAGCAGGTGGCTGTTAACCACCGTGTCCCAGGTTCGAGTCCTGGTCGGGGAGTTTTCTTTTTTGTTTTTCGCCTGGCGGCGGGCATTTTAAATAGGGTTTTTTTGTCGCCTCCGGCGAAGGGTTTTTGGCTTTTGGTTTTGTTTTTTTCCCTTCGGGGGGGGAGTGGGCCTGCGGCCCGGCTATTTTCAAAGGAAAAAGTTTTTTTGTGGGGGTGGTTTTGTTTTTCCCCTCCGGGGGAGGGGAGTGTCGCCTCCGGCGAAGGGTTTTTTCGCTTTCAGCGGGGGGAGTTTTCGCCTCCCGGCGAGTCACTTTTTTTGTCTGGACAAAAAAAGTAACCAAAAAAAGCCACTCTCCGAGGGCCCTGCGGGGCTCATCGTCGGTTGCTTCCTAGCTTCTTCCTTGCTGCACCA
>WRKR01000035.1 GCA_009782175.1 Cystobacterineae bacterium | reverse complement strand
CTCCCCCCCCGGAGGGAAAAAATAAAAGCACCCCCCACAAAAAAACTTTTTCCTTTGAAAATAGCCGGGCCGCAGGCCCACTCCCCCCCCGAAGGGAAAAAAACAAAACCAAAAGCGAAAAACCCCTTCGCCGGAGGCGACAAATAAAACCCCTATTTAAAATGCCCGCCGCCAGGCGAAAAAACAGTTCTGAATCAATTTTGCTTCATCCAATAAACAAAGAATGCTATGTTCCTCTTGCTGCACGAAATATCGTGTGGCCGGGCTTCGAAGTCCGCGTTATCTACTGAGGAAAGAGAGGTGAAGCGAAAGAAGGGCCTTCGCTCCTCCCTTTTAGAGCCTCCGGGTTCCCTGGCGGCGCAGGCGCAGGAGCCGAAAGGCTCGCCGGTTCCCAGTAGATGCCGGTCTTCGAACTCGTTTGGGCCGCCATAAGTGCGTCTCAAACGAGGGTTTGGGCTGCTTTTTGAGCCCAAACGGTGCCGACCACAGGGTGGAAAAATTTAACCCCCAATAAGGAAGAGGAAGGCACCATGGCCGACAATGGAGAAAACAGAAAAGCTGAGCAGCCCTTGCACAACAGACAAAACCTGCAAGGCAAATACCCCAACAAAATAGGCAGGGGTATACACGAAAAAACCACCATTATACTCAAGGCGGTGGAGCCTCCTGAAGAAGAAGTTGAAACAACACCCCCACCTCAAAGAGTGTGGCCCAAACTGCCCCCACCGCCACCTCTCAAACAGGTGAGGGTTTTGCCACGCCAAAGTTTTTTTAAAAAACTGCTGGAACCTTTTTTGGCGCCAAGGCGCCTGGAGAAACGCTTGGAAGAGTTTTGGATAGAGTTGGGCAAAAGGGAGCAAAACAATTGGGAGGTACACCTCAAAATGGAAATACTCAACAAGGTGGTTATGGAGCAGCAGCTCAGCATTGACAAAATGTGGGGCGTGCTTGCCAGAATGTCCGACCGCATTTTGGAAAAACACCCTCGAGGCTGAGGCATTATTATTATGGTTGAGGGCAAGCTAAAGCTTTCCTCAAAGGGAGGTGCTGCGGGGAAGGCCTTGCCGGGGGCACCACGTGGAGAGGGGGCAGGCCTCGCATTGCGGTTTTTGTGCTTTGCACCTATGCCTTCCATGTAGGAGCAGGCGGAGGTGGCTTTCCTTCCAGGCTTGGGGGGGAAAGAGTTTTTGCAAATCCATTTCTATTTTAGAGGGGTGGGTGTGCTGGCTCAACCCCAGCCTGCCCGCAACGCGCGCAATGTGCGTATCCACAGGGAAGGCCAAACTGCCCCCCAGGTGCATGCTGACAACACCGGCTGTTTTTTTGCCCACACCCGGCAGGGTTTCCAATTGGGCGCGTTGGGTGGGCACCTGCGCCGCATACTCAGCCACCAAAACCTTGGCCATGGCGACAAGGTTTTTGGCCTTGTTGCGGAACAACCCCAGAGAGTGGATATAGGAGGCCACCTCGGCCTCTTGGGCCACAGCATAGCTTTGCGCATGGGGAAAGCGCTCAAATAGCCGCGGCGTTATGGCGTTGACGCGAGCATCCGTACACTGCGCCGACAGACAAACCGCCACCAGCAACTGCAAAGGCGTCTCAAAATGCAGCGCCGTTTGAGGGTTGGGAAACTCCTTTTGGAGGGCGGCAGAAATTTTTTTGGCCCGCCAGGCAGCGGGGGCGGCGGCATAGGCTTGGGCAACAGGCATGCGCAATGTTTAGCCAAAGCCGACACCCCACAATACTATTATAAAATATGCGCCTTGTGTTTTTTATAGCCATGGGTGGGCTGTTGGCATGCGGACACGCCCAGCTGGCCGCTGAAAAAACCCATTCCCCAGAAGCCTATGGGGAGGGAAAAAGCTCCCCTTTAGCGCTTAGCCTTGGGCAACAGGCGGCTTTGTGGCAGGCTTTGTTAACCAAACTGGAGACAAAGCTTGAGGTGGGGGACATGGACGGCGAAGAGTTTATGTGGCTTGAGGAGAAGCTGAGGCAGGCCTGGGAGAGGCAAAACAAAGAGGGCCTGCCCACAGCCCTCCACTTGCGTACCCAGGCTTTTTTAGAAAAACTGCAAACACTCTCCCCCCCGGATACCGACAAAGCCTGGCTGTGGCCCCTCTGGCCCGTAGAGTTAAGCAGCCCCTTTGGCTACCGCATACACCCGCTGACAGGGGAGAGGCGCTTTCACCAGGGGGTGGATTTGAGGACCACCGCCCGGGAGGAAATACGCAGCATACAAGAGGGCTGGGTATTGCATGCAGGTTGGGCAGGCGGCTATGGCCATATGGTAGAAATATTACACCCCTGCAGGAGTTTTTCGCGCTATGCGCATTTATACCAGGTGAAGGTGAAGGTTGGCCAGAAAGTAGAGGCTGGCACCGTGGTGGGTTTGGCCGGGGACAGCGGTATGGCCACGGGCATACACCTGCACTTTGAGTTGTGGAAAGAAGGCCTCCCCGCCGACCCTATACTACACCTGCCCTGGCCCGAAGCGCCGTGGACGGAAGCACCCTTGCCGGAAAGGCCATGGACAGAAACGCCGTGGACAGAAACGCCGTGGACAGAAACGCCATGGACAGAAACGCCATGGTGAGAGGGTTTTGAGGGAAGGTCGTATTTTAAAAACAAAGAAGAAAGCAGGTTGTGCTTGGTTTTTGAAGGGAAAGGGTTTAGGGTGCCCTCATAAAAAGCAAAGGCCTTCCTTAAGTTTAAAACACTGCCCCCACCACCTGCAGAAGGCAGTGCCCGCATTTGAGGTTGCTATACAAGCCTTAACAGAGTTAGCCTGGGGGTGAATGAAGCAGGCGGTACAGCAACACGGTGAAAAGCGACCCAGCAAAGCCGGGTGGAGAATGTATGTTGTGGAAATGAAAACCTCATGTTGCCCACTGGGGTTATGGCGAGGGGCGTTTAAGCCATGAAGTGGAATAACCTCATGTTTGTTCTGCCGAATTTATTTACGGCCTCCTCCATTTTGTGTGGGTTTTATGCCATAACCCTGTGCTCGGCCGCCCATGTAACGCCCTCGGCCCTTTACCAAGCGGCCCTTGCCATTTTTTTCGGCATTTTTTTCGACGGCTTTGATGGTCGCGTCGCGCGCCTGACGCGCACCCAAAGCCAGTTTGGCGTGGAGTTGGACAGCCTGGCCGACGTGGTTACCTTCGGCGTAGCCCCCGCACTTTTGCTTTATAAGTGGGCCTTGGAGCCCTTGGGCCTATGGGGCATACTCATTGCTTTTTTCTTTTTATTGTGCGGAGCCTTGCGCCTGGCACGCTTTAACGTGTTGGCCCAACGTGCGGCCTCCCTCAAAAACCCGATGTTTTTTGTTGGTTTGCCTATACCCTTGGCGGCGGGGGTGGTGGTTTCCTGGGTATTTGTGGCCTACCAGGAGATAGAGGAGTGGGCTTTTTGGGGCATATCCACGCATGTGGTGGTGGCTGGGGGGACTCTCTTTTTGGCTTTATTAATGGTTTCCACGGTGCATTACCGCACCTTTAAGGATGTACGAATAAACCGCAAATCCACCCTTTATTTTTTAGGGGTGCTTATAGTGGGTTTGGGCACAGGCTTTTTGTGGCACCCTGCGGGGGTGTTGGTGGTGTATTTTTCGGCCTATTTGTTGTTTGGCTTATTAGAGTCCCTGGTGTTGTGGATGGGTGGCCCGGAGAAGAAGGCGGCATTGGCGGGGGGGCTTGCTCCTTTGGAGGAGAAGCTTATGGCTGAGCGCTGCAAGTTAGAAGGGGCTGAGGAAGAAAAGGGTTTAAAGTGAAAGCCAAGGCTACATGCGCATAGAGACGCTGTGCACGGGGGACGAGTTGTTGACGGGGCTCACTTTGGATAGCAATGGCGCTTTTTTGCAAGCCTCTCTCTTGGAGTGTTTAGGGCTTCGGGTTTCGCGCAGCACGGTGGTGGGAGACGAGGAAGAAGAAATGGTGAAGGCCTTGGTTGAGGCCAGTGCGCGTGCAAAGCTGTTGGTGGTTTCCGGGGGGCTTGGGCCCACGGCGGATGACATAACGGTGGCGTGTGCGGCGAAGGCGGCCGAGCTGCCTTTGGTGTTTTCCGCAGAAATTTTTCAAAGCATAGAGGCGCGAGCCCAGAGCTTGGGCTTTCGCCTGACGGAAGCTGCGAAGAAGCAGGCCTGGGTTCCGCGGGGTGCGCGCTATGTTTTAAACAAGCGCGGCTCTGCGCCCATGGTGCAGCTGCGCATAGGCGCGTGTGAGGTTTTTTTGCTGCCTGGGGTGCCCTGTGAGTTTCGCGCTTTTGTGGAGGAGGAGTTGCTAAAGCATGTGGAGGAGCGCTGTTTGGAAGAAGGGGGGCCTGTTTTTCGAAGGCTTAGGCGTTTGCAATGCATGGGTTTGCCCGAGTCTTTGGTGGAGGAGGCCTTGGCGGGGGTGGTAGCGGCTTTTCCCGAGGCCAAAATAGGGTTTAGGGTGCATTCCCCCGCCGTAGAAGTCAAACTGTTGTGTGAGGGGCAGACGGCCGAGGCTTTGGCTCAGTTAGAGGCTGCGGTGGTTTCCAAGGCGAAAGAGGCCTTGGGGTTGGCGGTTTTTGCTGAGGGGGAGGCCAGTTTAGGCGAGTGCATAGCCGCGTTATTGTTGGAGCGTGGGCAGACGCTTGGCGTGGCAGAAAGCTGCACAGGGGGGCAGCTGGCGGCGGCCTTAACGGCGGTGGCGGGGGCAAGCCAATGCTTCAAAGGTGGAGCTGTTGTATACACAGGGGAAGCCAAGCGTTTGTGGGGTGGGCTTTCAGAGGAGTTTTTAAAAACGCACGGGGAGGTTTCGGCGGAAACAACGCGTTGGCTTGCCCACAACATACGCGGGCAATTGGGGACGGACTGGGGTTTGGCGGTGACGGGCTATGCAGGCCCCACGGGGGAGGCGGGGCTTTTCTTTTTGGCTTGTGCAGGCCCTGGGCTATTGCGGGAGGCAAAAATATTTTGGCCTGGCACGCGCAAGGAGGTACAGGTGTTGGCGGCGGCGCGAGCCCTTGAGTTGTTGCGCCGTTGTTTGTTGGAGTTGCCTATAAGCTAGGCCGTTTCTAAGGGAGGCGGGCAAGCCATAAGCCAGGCAATGGCCTGGGCCAGCTTTTCCTCGAGGCTTTGCATGTGGTGGGTGAAGAGGTGTGAGGCCTGGGGGACGATGAAGAGTTTGTTGGGGGCTTGCACTTGCTTTGCGAGGGCCTGAAGGTTTTGGAGTTTTCCAAACTCATCCTTTTCCGCATGGACGAAGGCGACGGGTGTTTTCAGTTGAGCAACAAAGCGCATATCAAAAAAGTCCACGCCCACGCCTACGGCCAGCACGCGTTTTATGCGAGGCTCCCGCAGCGCCAAGGCGAGGGCCGTTCTCGCGCCGAAGGAGAAGCCGCTGCAGAGCAAAGGGAGTGCAGGCTGTTGTGTTTGAAGAAACGCCAAAGCGCTTTGAGCGTCTTCCAACTCTGCGGTGCCCTCCTCAGTGTTTGTGGCCTGGCTGCCGACGCTGCTAAAGTTAAAGCGCAAGGCAGCCACATGGGCCAAAGTCCACGCTTTGGCCATGCGGTAGGTGGTATTGTTGTGCATATGGCCGCCGAAGCCAGGGTGGAGGTGGCAAACCAAGGCCCGGGCCTGGGGTATAAGGGGTGAGGACAGCAGTGCCTGCAGCTGTCCATGTACAGAGGGGATGGAGAGGCGTGTTATCAGCATGAGAGGGGGTTAAGGGCGCAATTTTTCGCGCAAGCGTTTGGCTTGTGCTTGGAGTTGCTCATCCAAGGAGCCCAACTCAATGGATTTAAGCCTTTGCTCCAGGCTGGGTGGGCATTTGGGGAAGGCTTTGCCTGTTTCAAGCCAGTGCTCCAAGTGGCACAAGGCTTTGGAGACAATGCTTTCTTTGGGGTGGTCCAACAGGGAGTCCAAAAAATAAATGTCATCAGGCAACGCGTCATATTGCTCTACAAACTGGAGCACGCCTTTTATCCACGAGGCTCTGTCCTTGGGCTGCATGAGTTTTTTAATATTTTCTCTGAAGGCTTTGCGTGTACCTTGGGCATCCCATTGCTCAGCCAGGGCTTGGGGCAGCTCCCCTTGGCTAAAAATAGCGTCAGCGGCCTTTTTATATTTTTCATAGGAGGGGCTGCGGGCTATTTTTGAGCTTTCCTTCGTCTCTTGTCTGGAGGTGTGGTGGCTTCTGTTTCGGTGTGCATCAATTTCGCGCCAGGTTTTTCTGCGTTTTCCTACAAATCCGCTGTTGTCGTCATCATCATATAGGCTCATGAGCGTTTTCTCTTTCGAGGCATAGACGGCATTTGTATGGGGGCTGGTGTTTTCAGGGCTGAGGTTTTTTTGTCGAGGCTTTTGTTTTCCGCTGTTTTAAGTTCAGGAGGTTTTTTTTCGGGGTTTTTATTTTCGGTTTTTTTGTTGTCAGGCGTGTAGGTGTTTTCTGGGGGATAATGGGTTTCCAGGCACTCATTGCACAGCGCATGGCTGAACGTAGCGTCTGAGCGCTGCTCAATATACGTTTCAATGCGCTCCCAAATTTGCTGATTATTTCTAATGCGTTTGCAATGCATGCAAATGGGCAGCATGCCTTGCAGCTGTTGCACATGCTCCAGGGCAGCGCTGAGTTGGTTAATTTTAGAAGCCAAAGTTTCTTCAAGCTCCAGGAGGCGCTGACCGACGCGCAGGCGTGCGTGGAACTCGCCGATGTGCACGGGCTTTGTGAGAAAATCATCCGCGCCGGCTTCCAAGCCTGAAATAACATCCTCTTTGCGAGAGCGCGCCGTCACGAGGAGGATATAGCGGTATATTTTTTGTTTACGGATGAGGCTGCAGAGGGTGGGGCCGTCAATGCCGGGCATGCTCCAGTCCAAAATAACCAACCTGGGAGCGTCTTCCTTTTGGAGGGTTTTCCAAGCTTGGGTTCCATTTTCCACGGCGACGACCGAAAAGCCCAGCTTGCTCAGTTGCGTAATAAACAGCATACGGGTAACGCTTTCATCTTCCGCAACGAGAATATGGTGTAGCGTGCTGGGAGCATGGGGGGACATAAACTTTCTCTAACGAGGAAGAGGCGAAAAAAAAGCAATAACAACTTAGCAAAGAAAAACCTCAGGGTTTGAAAAACATTGAGGCCTAAAGCTCAAAATGGGGGTTTTGTTCCACGAATTGTTGCCAGCGTTGGAGGGGGAGCAGGCGTTTTTCCTCTGGGGCATCCGCCATAAAGTTGAAGCTCTCCCCGGTGGCGGCAGAAAGCTCGGCTATGGCTTGTTGGCGTTGCTCAAAGTTTTCGGACTCGAGTGCCAGGACGAGCCATTGTGCTCTTCTCTTATATTGGGCGCGGGACCACCACCTGTTCCACAGGTGAGGAGAAGGGCCGAGTTGAATGCAGGAGAGTTGTTGCAAAGCCCAGGCGGCCGTTTCGGCTACCCAGGCATCCACATCCCCCGTCCATTGGATGAGGGTTTCTATGCTGCCTCTGTCTTTGGCAGCGGCGACGGCTTTGGCCGCCAGGGTACGCCGCAATGGGTCTCTGAAGTGGAGGGAGTGTTGAATGCGGCGAAGGGCATGAGGCCACTCATTGAGGGTTTTGAAGTGGGGCAAGGTTTCGCGTGCTGTTGAGGCAATGGTGGGGTTAGCATCCAACAAAGCCATCAGCACAGGCTCCAAGAGGAGAGGGGAGGCGAATGCCCCTGCGAGTTGCAATGAGGCGCAGCGCAGCTTTTCGTCTTCTGAGGAGAGCAGAGGCAGCAAGGCCTGAGCGCCGGCCTCCCCCAAGTAGAGGAGGGCGCGTTCAATGGGGCCCAAGGCATGAGGTGGGCTAGCTGGGGGGCCGGGGAAGCGTTGGATGAGGGCTTTGGCAGAAGCCTCTGGTGTTTGCTCGAGCATTTCCAGGGCGGACTGTTGTGCGGCGGCATCGGCCTCCAGCAGCTGCTTCAGGTTATAGCTGAGGCGCTCTTCCCGTGCTGTTTCGTCCAGCTCAGCGAGGGGGGTGGTATATTTGCGGCGCACCCACAACAACTCATGGAAGGCGGCGGGGAGTTGTTGGCAAAACAGCGTAAACTCAGTAAATTGTTTTTGTTGCAGGGAGTGCAGCCCAGAGTCTCCATAGAAGAGGGCGACCAGTTTATCGCCTACGGCAATGGGATAGACGAAAATGGAGCGAGGCTTGCGTTGAATGTCCAAGAGGAAGCGTTGAAGCCTGGGCTCCTGGGGCGGGGGCCCGAAATAAGCGGAGAGGGTTTGTGCGACGGAGTGGAAGAGGCCTGGCGAGGCCAGGTTTATTTGTGTGCGCAAGAAGCCTGGCACCGTGCCTTTCCCTGCACAAGAGAAGCCCTGCGCTTTCCCGTGGATAACAGAAAACAACCCCACAAACTCAAAAACAGAAAGCCCGAAATGCAGGAGGACGCTCGTCAACTTGTCTCGGTTTGTTTGCGCCCGCCGAAGTTGCTCTGTGGCCTCGCCAAGTGTCCAGACAGGAGCAGCGTTGTTGGGGGCCTGAGGCAAAGGGGTGTGTGGAAGCTTTTTTTCCTCAAGCGGAGGAAGAGGAGGTGGAGCACTTTCTTGAGGGCGTTGTGAGGGGCTTAAGTTTGCAAGGCACTCCTCAAACAAGGTTTCCAGAGGAATTTCCTCATCAATGGCCGAGAAGGTTGTGTTGTCCTCGGGAGGTTTTTCAGGTGTGGGCAGGAGTTGTTGCTTCATTTTCACAAAAAAGTCTTTGAAGACACGTGAGCCCATAAAGGAGGTTTTGCCCAGCTGGGCTTGTATTGCTTCGCTGGGCGCCCAAGGAAGCTTGGACTTGTGGTGGGGCAACGAGGCTGCTGAGAGCGAAAGCCCTTCAACCTGCGGGGCGCCATGTTCAGCGGCGCTTTCAAGCCCTTCAACCTGCGCGTCGCCGTTTTCAGTGGCGCTTTCAAGCTCTGCAACCTGCGCGTCGCCATGTTCAGTGGCGCTTTCAAGCTCTGCAACCTGCGGATCGCCGTTTTCAGCGGCGCTTTCAAGCTTTGCAACCTGCGGGTCGCCGTTTTCAGTGGCGCTTTCAAGCTCTGCAACCTGCGCGTCGCCGTTTTCAGTGGCGCTTTCAAGCCCTTCAGCCTGCGGGTCGCCGTTTTCAGTGGTGCTTTCAAGCTCTGCAACCTGCGAGTCGCCATGTTCAGCGGCGCTTTCAAGCTCTTCAGCCTGCGAGTCGCCGTTTTCAGTGGCGCTTTCAAGCCCTTCAACCTGCGAGTCGCCGTTTTCAGCGGCGCTTTCAAGCTCTGCAACCTGCGGGGCGCTGCTTTCAGTGGCGCTTTCAAGCTCTTCAGCCTGCTGTGTTGGAGAGGTTTTAGGCTCTGCGGGAGGAGGGGGAGCGCTCTCAGGAGTTGGTGTTGTTTGGGAGAGTTTTTCTAAAAGCTCGAAGGTATGTTTGGAAATGGCCACCTCATAGAGTGTGGCGAGCCATTGTTGAATGCGGCATTCTAAGGCTATCCACGGCAGCAGTTTGCGTCCGACGCGCAGGCTGAATTCCTCCAGAGCTTCGAGTTTGGGTGGATAGCCGACGGCGACATGGAGGGCTTCGTCTTCTTCGCACAGGGGGACGCAGCAGTTTTGTTGGCACCACTCAGGGAGGAGCAATTTTGCCAAGGAGAAGTCAGGATAGAAGTGGTTGAGGTTAACAGGTTTAAGTTGTGTTGCTGCGGACAAGGCTTCCAACATCTCTTCTTCATTCAGCAGTCCTTTGTCCAGGAGGGAGGAGTCCATTCCCCAGCCCTCATGTATGGCTTGGGAAGGCAGCGTGGCCAATGAAGCGTCTTGAACTCCTAACTGGGAGAGGGCTTGGAGGAGCTTGTCAGTCATGGGCTACTGCATCTACGGCTTGGGTTGGACGTGGACAACAAATGTACCTGTGCATTTGTCATGGAAGGTTTGTCGGCGTTTGTCAATGAGGGCCCACCAGAAGCCTGAGAGTGCCAAGCCGAAAGAGAGGAGGGAGAAGAGGCCTCTGAAGAAAGCTTTGAGGAAGCCGACGGGTTGCCCCTCTTTGTCCACAAGCCTTAAGCCCAGGAGTTTTCGTCCTGGTGAGGCGCCATTCCAGGCTATAGCGAAGAAAGTTGCATAGGCGACGACGAGCAAAGCCAGCAAGGCGAGTGTTGTGGGCCCCAATATTTTCCAGGAAGCGGCGTTGCTGAGCCAAGAGAGCGTGCTTTGCTTGGGATCTGCGGTTGCATTGGCGGCCCACAGCATGCCCAGCGCGGCCAGGCACAGGAGCACAACATCCGTTGTGAAGGCTCCGAGCAGCCGGAATAATGGAGGCGGCACAGCCTCATGTGTTTTCTCAAGGGGGTGGAATATGGGCGCCATGGCCGGTGCGGGCCGGCTTGTAGGCTCTACGAAGCTGGGTGGGGAGCTCAGCTGGAAAATGGGTTGAGCAGCCCGCATGGCGGCTTCTTCTTTTTCTGCCAGCGAGAGGGGAGGAGCGTGGGTTTCGAGGAGCGCGGAAAGTTTTTGAAGTGCCTCAGCCTCAGGGGGCTCTGCTGTGGTTTCAACGCTCAGGCTGGCTTGTTCTAAAGTTCTTTGGAGCTCAGAAACCATTTCGTCTGTGTTGAGCTCAAGCCTGTCCATTTCAGAAAAGAGAGGAGCTGTTTCTGACTCTTGAGGTGTTGCTAGGGACGAGGCGAAGGCCTGTTGCAAGAGGGAAGCAGCCTGAGCTTCATCTGGCCCAACGAGGGGCTCAGGAGGAGCGGAGCTGGTTTCAGACAGCATTTCTGTTTGTGTGGTGGTCAGCAACTCTTCCATATGTATTTCCGTAGGCTCATCAAACAGCGCAACGGAAGGCTCTGGCATGGGTGTATTGCGGATGCCGGGAATGACAAACTCGGGCGCAGGAGGCTGTGCGGGCGGCTGTATGGGCGGCTTATCAGCGGGTGTTGTTGAGGCTTGTGCTTTTTGAGCAACCAATGTTGCAATGGGGTCCCACGGGGGTGCTTGAGGGAATGCGGGGGCGGGAGGTTTTTCAGGTGAAGGTGGGGCGCCAAGCCGGGCTGCTGGTGCAGGTGCAAGAGAGCTGGGTGCAAGAGGGCTTTGCGAGTGGAAGAGGGCTTCAAAGTCAGGAACGTCTTCTGAAAAAACTTCGTCCAGCAGTGCGCTGAGTGTTTCAGAAGGGTCTGCAATGTCGCCATGGTCTTCCGTTGACAACAGGTTTTCAGAGGGAATTCCCAAAACGTTTGGGTTTGTGTTTTCGGTTGTGGCGGACCTCATGAAAATTTCAGCGGCAGGAGGAGCAGGAGGCAAAGGAGGCGAAAGAGGTGAAAGGGGGGAATACAGAGGGCGTGCCTCGACGCGTTGAGAAGGAATGGTAGGGGGCTTGGGGGAGCTGACGGCTTTAAACTCTTCCTCGAGGGCAGCAATTTCAGAAGTCCCGAAGAAAACAGTTTTGCGCTGAGGCGTAGCATAGTTGGGGGTGGGGCGTGGCGCAGCGACCTCTGGGGCTTTGGGTGAGAGGGCTGACAAAAAAGGAGAGGCTTCCTTTGAAGGAAGCTCCTCCATGAGGGGTGCTGCTTCGGGTACGAGTTCTTTTTTCAGCAGCTCAGAGGGGTGCTCTGTCAAGCTATCCTCCAAGCGACTCGACTGTTTTTCTTTTTCGTCGGTGTTGCTCACGTTCAATTCGCCTTCCCAGTTAGAGGGCTATTTCATCCCAATTTTCTAATTTTTCTTTTATCCCAGTTGTCCGGCCACAAATTGGAGAATACTTAACACGGCTAACCCAGCCGTTTCTGATTTTAAAATAGACGGCCCCAACCCAACAGAAATGGCGCCATGTTGCTGGGCCAATGCCACCTCACCCGGTGTCCAACCGCCTTCGGGCCCCACCAACACGGCCAGTTTAGCCTGAGCTTCCCCCAGGACCAAAGCTTCTCTTAAAAGAATTTGTGTTTCTGTCTCATTGAGCAGCAAGAGTTGAGTACCCTTGGGTTGCAGCCTCAATGCCTCGCTGAGCGAGAGACAGGGCTGCAGTTGAGGCACATGGTTTCGCGCGGATTGGCGAGCGGCTTCCTCTATAATTTTTTGCCACCGGCTTTGGCGGTTTGGAGAGGCAGCGTGGGCTTGTTGTGTACGCTCTGTGAGGAGTGGCCAAAACTCCGCAACGCCCAACTCGGTGGCTTTCTGCAGCAGCCACTCAAAGCGCGAGGGCTGCCGGAGCAGCGCATGCAGCAAGCACATGGGCACAGCCTCGGCATGCACACGCTCCTCAACAAGGGCGAGGCAAACCTCTTTGGAAGTGAGTTTTTCGATGCGGGCCAAAAAACTTTTCCCTCCTCCGTCGAATACTTCCACACAGTCCCCTGGGCGAGAGCGAAGTACATTCACCAAATGGTGGTGCGCATTCCCCTGAAGGCAATGAGAGGCGCCAAGCTGTGCATGAGGGACATAAATCCGTTTCACTGTGTTTTAAAACCCAAACAAACCCATTCTTCAAACGCGCGCTTGGCACTCAAGCGCATTCCAAGCTGCGAAAACCGCATTTCCAACTGTGCCGATTGAGGCCGCAGAATACCTGAAAGGACAAGATATTTCCGCGTTTTTTTGCAGAGGGCTTCGGCCAACTCCTCCAGGGCATTAGCGAAAATGTTGGCAACAACAATGTCAAATTGTCCTTCTATGTGGTGGAGCTGCGCATTGGAAATTTGCATGTTGCTAATTTCATTTAGCATGAGGTTTTCCCGGACATAAGGGAATACCGAAAAGTCATTGTCTATGCCCAGGGCATGGTCTGCGCCCAGTTTGCAGGCCGCCATTCCCAAAATACCGGTGCCTGTGCCCACATCCAAGAGGCTGCAGCCGGGGAAGTGGGTGCAAAAGGCCTCTATCTCTTCAAGGCATAGCCGCGTGGAGGGGTGCTCTCCCGTCCCAAAAGCCATTTTAGGCTCAATATAGAGGGCTTGTTTGCCCGCAGAGGGTTTGAGCCATGGGGGGCCCACCCAGAGGTGCTGGGTTTCCGTGGATGAAACCCGCTCCCTCCATGCCATATCCCAGGCTTTGTCTTCTGTTTCAACCAACTCAATAAGCCGAACATTCCATTGGCTTTGTGCCGCTTCCAGGGCAGCTTGGGCGGCCTTCAGCGTCTCAAAAAAGGAAACAATATATATTTTCCCGGGCGGAGGGGCAGAAACTCCCGGCATGGCCATCAGCTGTGTTTCGCGCCACTCCTCTCCCAAACAACCCTGCTCATAAAGCGACTCACTGAGGAATTCTGCATGGGTTTCATCTATTTCTAAACTAAGCTGAAAGGAGGGCACCTGGGGAGCATAGCCTGTTTGCCGCAGGAAGCTTAAGCAGAATGTGAAGTGGCTCCATGGGGCCTCTGCAGGTTTAGCGGGCGGGTATTTTGTGGGCAAAAGGGAGCAAAATTCGACAACTTCCTCAAAATTTTGTAAACCTTTGAGGACTTGGTGGCCATGTGGGAATTCCAAGAGCAAGAAATTCGTTTATGTGCCCAGATAATGATGATACGGACCCAGGGAATACGGCTTCAGGTGCGTTTTTTCGCACAGAAGAGAATACTTCATCTGCGGCATTGTTGCCGCCTCCGTTGCCCAAGCGAGCGGGTGACTCTTATTCTACATTGCCGAGCTTGACAGGCGCCGCTTCTGCCTTGACGGGTGTGGATCCATTCCAGGAAGTGCCGGACCCCTCCCTTGCACCCCATGCAAGCCCGGCAGAGAGGCTTCACTTTCTGCAAATATTGGCCCGGCAAAAAAGCGAAGCATTGGTGCGAGGACGCGCACTCTATGTGAGCCTTGAGAAAGACTACCAGACACTGCGCGCCAAGTTTTTGCACTTGCAACAAGAGGGCGCGCAAAGCCCAACGGGCGCGGGTGATTTGGGGCGGATGAAGGTTTTGCAAGAGCTTATAGAGAGAGAAACCCACAAAACGCAAGAAGCAGAAGCGAAGGTGGAGGGACTCAAAACGCAATTGAAAGAGGTGGAGGAGGAGCGCAAGGACTTGGCACGTGCTTTGGCTGAAGTAGAAGGCCAATACTCTCAATTTAAACAATCCATGGAAGGAGAGTTAGAGTCCCGCAAACAACTGGCAGAGGA
Source organism: Cystobacterineae bacterium (assembly GCA_009782175.1). Taxonomy (GTDB): domain Bacteria; phylum Myxococcota; class Myxococcia; order Myxococcales; family Myxococcaceae; genus WRKR01. The sequence goes on along the minus strand of WRKR01000035.1, from coordinate 19,886 downwards.
GTTGACAAACCTCAAGGAGGAGTTGGCGCAAACGCAGGACCAGGCTGCCCAGTTGGCGGCAGAACGTGCGGACATGGCGGGGCAGTTGGAGGCAGCCACAGAAGGTTATGAGAGTTGTGTCAGAGAGGCCGAGCAGCTTGCGGAAGAGAATGAAAGCTTGCGCGCAGAAGCAGAAGCCTGCCGCGCAGAAGCAGATGCCTGCCGCTCAGAAATAGAAGCCTATAAAACCAGCTTCAGCCAACACCAAAGCAATGAGCTTCACTTGATGGCTTCGGAGTTGAAAGGACTCAAAGAGCGCATAGAGGCCAGCGAAGGCGAGCAAACATGGCTTGAGCAAAACCTGGAACGCTCAGAAGCCCGCGTGCAAGAGCTTGAAACAGAGCTTCAGGACTCCAAGGAGAGAGAGGCTTCAGCCGAGCACATAAAAGAAAAGTGGATGTTGGAACGCCGTCGCTCCCTGGACATGGTGGCACAGCTTTCCCAGGAGAAAGAGGCACAAGAGGCACAACTGAAGTCGCTCAAAGGGGAACTTTCGGCAGCCCGGATGCACATCGGAAAGCAGGCCTATTCCACGGGAGAAAGCGCGAGCGCCATGGACGAGTTGGAGCGGCTGCGCGAAACCGTTGTGTTGCTGAAAAAACGCCTCATGGTTGCAGAAGCAGCCGCTGAAGCGGCCGCAGGCCTCAAATCCAAAATAGCACGCCTTGAAGGTATGCTGCGCCAAGGCAGCCGCTAGTTGCGAGCGCTTGCCCTCTATGTACATTTCCCCTTTTGCCGCTCGAAATGCCCCTATTGTGACTTTGCTTCTGTAGCCACACGAGAGGCTCCCCACGAGGCATATGCCAAGGCCCTGCTGCTCGAGTTGGACAGGCGCTGTGAAGTTTGGCCGGACTTCAGAGAAGGCCACATGCAAGCCACCAGTGTGTATTTTGGTGGAGGCACCCCCTCTCTCTGGGAGCCGCGTTGTTTGGCCAAAGTGCTTGAGCGCCTGGAAAAAAAACTGGGTTTTGCAGAGGGTGTGGAAATCACCCTCGAGGCCAACCCCAATGCGGTGGATGCATTCAGCCTTTCAGCCTTTCGCCATGCGGGAATTAACCGCCTCTCTCTGGGGGTGCAAAGTTTTGAGGAGGCCATGTTGAGGTGCCTTGGGCGCACGCACAGCGCGAAGGAGGCACGCCAGGCAGCCCTGGAGGCGAGGAAGGCGGGCTTTGAAAACCTTTCGGTGGATCTCCTTTATGCCTTGCCCGGACAAAGCCTCCAGCAGGCCTGTGCGGATGCACAAACCGCGGTTGCCTTGGGCATAGAGCATCTGTCCCTCTATGCGTTGACACTGGAAGAAGAGTTGCTCTCCCAGGCTGTGCCCATGGCCAAAGCCCTGCCCCAGTTGCCCAAAGAGGCGCTGAGTTTGGCCATGCGCCGGCACATGGCACACGTGGCCGCTGAGGCAGGGCTGCAGCGTTATGAGCTGTCCAACCATGCGCGCCAGGGCAGGGCCTCTGTGCACAACCTGAGCTATTGGAAGGGGAGCGACTATATGGGGCTTGGGGCCGGTGCTGTGGGCGCCTTCACCCGCAACGGGGCAGGCCTTCGCTGGTTTAATTTTCAACGCTGGGAGGACTATGCGAGGGCCCTTTCCGAGGGGAAACTGCCTGAAGAGCAGCGGGAGTTTTTGTCTATGCAAACGCTATTTGTGGAGAGGGCCATGCTGGGGTTGCGCCTTGTTGAAGGCATAGAGTTGCAGCCTTTGTGCAGGGCCTGTGGAAAAAATGTTGAAGAGGTGGAGGCCCTGGCCCAGGCCTGGGAAGCAGGCGGGTGGGCCACCTATGCATGTGGACGCCTGCGCCTGAGCGAGCGCGGCATGGATATACACAGTGCTTTGTGCTTGCAGTTGCTCTAGGGCACCCCTAGAAGCTTTTCTGGACATTTTCACCCGGATGTTTTGCCCTGGGGCAAGGCGGACTGGGCAGGTGGCCTTTGCACAGGCGTGCATTGCCCGAGACGTTGTGAGTGAAGGGAAATTGCAGTGGGACAGGCGTTGATAGACTTCGTAAAAAGCTGGGCAGAAAACCTTGGCCCCTGGGGCTATGCGGCCTTGCTTGCCGCGGCCCTCATCGAATATATATTCCCCCCCTTCCCTGGGGACAGTGTGGTGGCGCTGGGTGGGGCCTGGGCTTGGGGCACCTCCCAATCCTGGCTGGGCGTATGGCTGGCCGTCACTGTGGGCAATGCTGTGGGCATAGGCCTGCAACACCGCCTGGGCTATGCCCTGGCCCAGAGGACACAAGGCAGAAAACCCGGGTGGGTGCTCAAAAAGCTGATGGCCTGGGGGCTGACAGAGGAGCGGGTTTCTGCCATGCAGGAGCGCATCCGCAAGCACAGCGTGGCCTTGCTTTTGCTTAACCGCTTTTTGCCTTCACTGCGAGCGCTGGTGTTTTTGGCGGCAGGTGCTTCGGGCTTGCCCCTGAAGAAGACATTGGGGTGGGGCATTTTGGGGAGCCTGGCCTGGAGTGCTTTTCTTTTGGGTTTAGGCGCCTGGCTGGGAGGCAAAGTAGGGGACAACGCGGAGGAAATACTCCTCTGGTTGGAGCGCTACCAGGAGGTGGCCGCCTGGCTGTTGGGCACAGCCCTTGTGCTTTGGCTTGGCCATGCCCTGTGGAAGAGACGAAAAGCCGCCTTTTCTCCTCCAAAACCCCCTTCAAAGTGAGGGGGGTTGTTGCAGGAAAGAAGACACCAGCTTTTCTACGTGGTGGGCCAAACGCAGCCCCCCCTCGAAAAGCTGTTGTTGGCTTTGCTCATCTCCCTCTGTCAGCAGTTGGACAATGGACTCGAGGTGGCTTGCCTTGTGAGGAAAATATTCCAAAGCGCTTTGCAGAAACTCATGGCGCTCCTCTCCTTCCGTGTTGGCTGCCAACAAAATATACAAGGTAGAGAAGAAGGCGCGGGCCATGGGCAAACTGGAAAAAGTAATTTTGGCTTCAGCCACATAGTTGCTAAGCCGCTCCCTGCCTTCAGGCAAATGGGCAGCGAAGGCGCGGGAGCTTTGGGCCTCAAGCACATGGGTGGGAAAAAGCTTCAACCGCTCTTCTGCGTGCCGCCAAAACTCCACGGCGAAAGCGGCTTCATCCGGTGTTTTGACGAGGGCAGAAGCTGTTTTTGTCGCGGGAAGGGAGGGGGCAAAAAACTCTTCGGACTTGCTGGCGGCATGGCTGAAATAGTGCGTCAAAATGGGCTGCACCTCCTGCCAAAGTTGGGCGAGGCCATTGTTGCTGCCTTGGAGTTGGGAGGCCAAGGCTGGAGAGAAGAAGGCTTCCTTCAGCAACAAAACGCGGCGGTGGAATTCTCCTTCAGCCTCTTTAAACCCAAGGCGCACCAGCTGAAGGGAATAGAGGCAAATGGCAAATTCCACGCGCTGGTGGCCCGACGGAGACAAGGCGGCAACAGCGGCTTTGAGGCGAGGCGCATCCTCGCGCGCATCCCAACAGTCATTGAGTTGCTTGGAGAGGCGCTTGGACTCAAACAATTTGAGCAGCACAACCGCCTCCTCCCACAGCTTGGTGAGGGTAGGGTCCCCCTTCAGCAAGGCCACAGGGTTTCCATGGCGCCATGCATGCAAAAGCAGTTTGGCAACCTCGGGAATTTTGGCTTTGGACTCCATGGAGCCCCGGCGCGCATGCTCCAACTCCAGCAAGGCCACCGCCAACTGCGCTCTCTCTGAAGGGTGCTGGCGAAGCTCCTCCATGGCCCCCATAAAACGCTCTGGCAAAGCGAGGCTTTGGATACACAAAAGAATTTGGCGTTCAACGTCCATGTCCTGCAAGACAACACCTCATGGTTACGAAAGAAAGTGGATGTGCTTTTTCTTTAAAATAAAACCCTCTCTCCTCCTAGCTTTCCGGTTTATAAGGTGGACTCGGACAAACCAGAAGGGGGCCTTGAGGAAGGCCCTTATGTTAAAGGAGAGTGGCTATGGCCTTAAACCCAGAAAAAGAAAAAGCCATTGAGTTGGCGTTGGCTTCGGTTGAGAAACAATTTGGCAAAGGCTCCATTATGCGCCTGGGGAATGATGAGCCATTGGCGAGGGATATACAAGTTATTCCCACAGGCTCCCTCTCTTTGGACATGGCTTTGGGTGTGGGAGGTGTACCGCGGGGGCGCATTGTTGAAATTTATGGCCCCGAGTCCTCCGGCAAAACCACCTTGTGTCTGCACATTGTTGCAGAAGCGCAAAAACTCGGCGGTGTATGCAGCTATGTAGATGCGGAACATGCCATGGACATTGCCTATGCGCGCAAGTTGGGGGTACGCACGGACGACCTCTTGCTCTCCCAGCCCGACACGGGGGAGCAGGCCCTGGAAATTGCCGACATATTGGTACGCTCCGGGGCCATGGATGTGCTGGTGGTGGACTCGGTGGCGGCCCTGGTACCCAAGGCAGAGCTGGAAGGGGAGATGGGGGATGCCCACATGGGCGTGCAGGCGCGCCTGATGAGCCAGGCTTTGCGCAAGCTGACAGGCACCATTGCCAAAAGCCAGACCTGCGTCATTTTTATTAACCAAATACGCATGAAAATTGGCGTTATGTTTGGAAACCCCGAAACCACCACGGGAGGGAATGCGTTGAAGTTTTATGCCTCGCAGCGCCTGGACATACGCCGCATAGGCGCCATTAAAAACGGCGAGCAGGTGGTGGGCAACAGGACGCGCGTGAAGGTGGTGAAAAACAAAGTAGCCCCTCCCTTTAAGGAGGTGGAGTTTGATATTATGTATGGCCAGGGCATTTCCAGGGAGGGGGACATTTTGGATTTGGCCGTGGAGGCCGGGCTTATAGAAAAAAGTGGTGCCTGGTACTCCTGCCGAAACGAGCGCATAGGCCAGGGCCGCGACAATGCCAAAAGCCATTTGGCTGAGCACCCCGAGTTGGCCAAGGAATTGACGCAGCAACTTTTGGAGAAACATGGCATAATACGCCCTCAAGCACCGCCTGAGTTGCAGGCGGGAGAAGAGAAGAAGGGCCGCTCTCACAAGCGCTAGACCGCTCTGGCAAACATATTGGGGGTTTTTATGCAGAACACACCAAAAGCATGGCTTTGTAGCTTGGCATTGTTGTTGAAAACGGCTTGCAGCGGCACAGCTGTTTGCGCGGGCGCAACCTGCGTCGCTGCAACCGTTGTTGCCTGCGTTGGGGCAGCGTGCAATGGAACAGCCTATGTGCCGCCGCCTCCATTTAACCCTAAACCTTCCGAGGATGTATGCGAAGCCCAGGAGAGGTTGGCAGCGAAGCTGGGCACAAACCGCGTGTTAATGGGCATTATGACAGAAGGGGGAGCCCATAATTATGAGAATGCTATACGCGGCGTCCCCTATGGCCTCAAATACCTCTATTTGGCCAGCCGTGCCCTGGAGCCCGGAGACTTTAGCAACTGCACCGCCTCTTGTGACAACTGCCCCAGAAGGCAAGATGCGAGCTGGTGGGGGTGTTGGAACCACCAGCCCGGCGAGAGGCCGGGCCGTCATTTGCGCAATTTGCTGCAGTCGAGTGAAGCGGCGGGCCAAATTCCGATGGTGGTTTATTATACCGTTTTCCGCACCATTGCCGAGGGCGCCGGACACTTGCCTGGGGGGTTGTTGAATGACAGCAATGTCCGCGACTATTTGAGGGACTGGCGCTTCACCCTGGGGGTGGTGAATGACTACCAGCAACAAAGCGGCAAGCCGGTGATGATTCATATAGAGCCGGACTTGTGGGGTTTTGCCCAACAAGGTGGCCCCGGAAGGAGGAGCCCCAGGGATTTGCCGACAAATGTGCAGTGGGCAGCAGAGCCGGATTGTCCCGAGCAGGAAAACAACTTTGCAGGCTTCGGAGAGTGCATGGTCCGCATGGCCCGCCGCTATGCGCCCCAGGCGACCATTGGACTTATGGCCTCAGGTTGGGCCACAGGGATGGGAGATATTAACCTGAGCACGGACCCCCGTTTGGATGTTGAAGGCATAGCGCGGAGCACCGGCGAATATATGAATGAGTTGGGTGCCAACCTGGCTGACTTTTTGGTTGTAGAGTTTTCAGACCGCGACGCGGGTTATTATGCAGCCCAAGGACAGTCCACCCGCTGGTATGATCCGAACAACCGGACCTTCCCGAATTTCCACCGCACTTTTTTGTGGGGCAAGACGCTGGCGGACACGGTGAAATTGCCTTTGGTGTGGTGGCAAATACCCATGGGACACATGGGCTTGGGCAATAGGGATGACGGCAGATGCACAGGCGCGTGGCAAGACAACCGCGTGGACTACCTCCTGGAGCACTTAGACGAGGTGGCCGCAACCCAGGCCGTTGCCCTGGCCTTTGGCCCGGGTGCCTGCAACCAGACAAGCCCTGAAACCGATGGCGGAAACCTCGCCAACAGAGTACGCACCTATGCCGCAACCTCCGGACAGCCGTGGGTTTGCCAACGCTAAATATGAAGGCCCGGAAGAGAGTGTTGCAGAATATGAGGGGTTTTGAAAAGCACCCAGGGCTTGTGAGCTGGCCCCCATGGAAGGCATGGGGGTTTGCTGCCCTATGGAGTGGCATAGGGTTATGCCTGAGCGGCATAGGTGTGTTGGCCTCTTGCAATGGCATGGCTGTTTGCGTGGAGAGGTTGTGCACAGCAGAGGCAGAGGCAGAGGAGGGCTGTGTAGAGGCCATTTGCGAAAGCACCCTCCCCTGGCCTCCCACGCCTCCCACGGGGGGCCCTCCCTTCCAACCGCAGCCTTCCACGGACGTATGCAAAGCCCAAAGGGCGTTGACAGAAAAGTTGGGTACCGACCGCCTGTTGATGGGGATTTCAACCTCAGGAGGCTGGGAAAACTTTGAGCGCTATATACAAGGCATTCCCTATGGCCTCAAATACCTCTATTTGGCAGAGCGCGCACTCCCCGGAGGGCCTTGCACCGAGTGCAGCAACTGCCCCCGAAACAATGTAAACTGGTGGGGTTGTTGGAGCGGCGGGAGAGCAGGTGGCCACTTGCGCCAGTTGTTTGCTTCAAGTGAAGCGGCAGGCCAAGTGCCCATGGTGGTGTATTATGTCTTCTATGCCACCATATTTGAGCGCAATGAGGGGCCTGAGCAATTGGCAAGCAGGTTGGCCAACACCAACAACATTCGCGACTATTTGGATGACTGGCGTTTTATGCTGGGGGTGGTGAACGAATACCAACAGCAAAGCGGCAAAGCAGTCATGCTGCACATTGAGCCTGATTTATGGGGCTATGCACAACAAAGCCGTGCAGGAAGAAACGGGCCGGAGCATTTGTCTGTGGACGTGCGCACGGCAGGCAGGGAAGATTGCCCTGAGATGGAGAACAATTTTGCAGGTTTTGGAAGGTGCATGGTGCATATGGCACGCCTTTATGCACCAGAGGCAAGCATTGGGTTGATGGCCTCGGGCTGGGCCACGGGTTTAGGCGACATTAACCGGGGCCAACCGTTGAATGCTGAAAGCCTGGGCCAAAGCACAGGGGAATACCTCAACAGGCTGGGGGCCAACGAGGCCGATTTTATGGTGGTGGAGTTTTCAGACAGAGACTCCGGTTATTATGCCGTGCGAGAGGGGCAGGCAGACCGCTGGTATGACACCAACAACCAAAGCATTCCGAATTTCCACCGCACTTTTTTATGGGGAAAAACCATTTCCGACACGGTGAAATTGCCTCTGGTGTGGTGGCAAATACCCATGGGGCACATGGGGTTGAGCAACACAGACGGCCGATGGCAGGACAACCGCGTGGACTACCTTTTTGAGCATTTGGATGAGGTGGCCGCCACCCAAGCCATTGCCTTGGCCTTTGGCCCCGGCAGGGGGGACCAGACGAGCCCCGCAACGGATGGGGGGCACCTCGCAAGAAGCGTAGAGGCATATGCGGACGGGCCCGGGCAACCCTTTGTTTGCAGCCCACCCTAGCCATGGAAAAGAGAGCGGCAGACTGGTTGCACAGCTGCATTCAGCGTGCGTTGGATGAGCACAAAACCCAAGAGAGGAACCCTGCTGTGGTGGAGGCGAAGGCTTTGCCTGCGGGTTTTGCGCGGGTGCGGGTTTATGTGAAGAGTGGGCTGCGCCACCAAGGGCTTTTGTTTGGCACGCCCAGAGGGGAAGCCTTGGCAGGGGGGGCGCCTGTTTTTCGTTTGGCTTATGCAGAAATAAAATTGTTTTTCCTCATGGCTTTGGACATTGCAGAGCTTGCGGGGAGGACACGGGTCGACAAGCGAGAGCTTTATGCTTTGGCGCTTGTGTATTGTGACTTATGGAAAGAGGCCCGGGAGGTGGAGCGGCTTTTAAAAAGCGCCAAGCCCATGGCCAAGCCCATACACAAGCAACTGCGCTCTGCTTTGCAGGCGTTGTTTCCTGTACTCTCCCAGGATGGCCGCTTTGCCTTGCTGCTGCACAATGTGGGCATATGGGCCAATGCACAGTTTTTTGCGCGCCTCTCCTATGACTATTTTTCCAAGGGCACCTTTGCGCCGCGACGCATTGCCAGACAACGCGCGCTGATACAAAGACAGAAGGCTGTTTTGGCCATGGTGTTTTGCGGCATTTTATGCCACCAACGTTTGCCCAAGCCCTATGCGCGCCGCTCCATTTTGCGTCAGCTGAAAAGCCTGCGTTTGCCTCCAACCTCCGCCGCGTTGGTGCAGCGTTTTGTATGGCAAAGCATGCACCAACCCCTTCCTATGGAAGCTTTGCTTTCAGAGTTAAAAACGCACAACATACGGCACTTCGTTTTGTTTCAGGTATTTTTGGCCTCTTTGTTAGAGGAGCGCGAGGCCTCGCGCACCAAGCTTTTGTTGGAAGGGGAGCTTCCCCAAGAGCCTTTGGCGCCCTTGGCCTCTGTGGTGGCGGGCACGGTGTTGCCAGAGCATACCCAGCCCCATGCGGTGGCGGTTGTGGAAAACGCTTCCCCTGTGGACTGGGTATGGGCTTTGGGGGCTCAGCTGAAGTTTTCGCCAGGGGAAGTTAACCAGCTCCAGCTGGAGGTTATGGAGTTTTTTGCAGAAAACAAAACACAGGTCGACATTTTTTTTATAGGCGAAGGCGCGCGTTGGTTTGGGGAGGAATTTTTTTTCAACATACAAAGGCAGTTTGGAAAAGCCTATAGGGCTTTGGGCATACAGCTGAGGCAAACAGGAGAAGCTTCCCTCTTGTTGGCGAAGGCCGTCAGTGGGCAGAAGCTGAGCCAGCTTCAAAAGCGAAAGCTGAAGGAGGAGCTGATCAACCTAGCAAAAGTGGTCCCCGCGCTGGCCATTTTTGCGGCACCGGGAGGGCTGTTTTTGCTGCTGGCCCTGGGGAAGCTTTTGCCTTTCAGTTTGTTGCCCAGTGGCTTTCAGGAGGCCATGGAAAAAGAAAAACGCTTAAGCCCGGGGAAGAAACCGGTCTAAGGAAGGTTTTGCAGCGTCCACAGCACGCGCAACATTTCATCCCGGGCGCCGCGTTTTTGTATGCTGCTGCGCTCCTCTTCCAATTGTTGTTGCAAGGGCTCCACAAGCTTTTTGGCCTCGCTGGCGGCCAAAGGCTCATCGCGCACAAGCCAGGAAATGCTCAACAGGGTGCTTACCCTCAACTCCAAGTCCTCATCCGCCAGTTGTTTGCCCAGGGCTTCAATGTGCTGCGGGTTTTTGCTTCGCCCCAGGAAGAAGGCTGCGCGCTGGCGTTTAAAGCTGTGGGCGTTGCTATCCGCCAAAACTTCAGCCCAGCAGGGCTCTTTTTCTCCGCATTTGCTGCTGGTTTCGAGAATGTCCTTGAGTTGGTTGAGCGCAAGCCGGCGATCTTCCCCGAGGCGTTTAATACGCTCATTGCAGGAGGGGTGGTTGCCACAGCGCTCTTTGAGTTGAGCCTGGTCTTTCCTGAAGAGGATGTGCTCATTGTCCATTTGTTTGTTAAAAAAATCCAATTCAGCCTCGCCTCCCAAGAGGGCAATGCCCAGCATGGCGCCAAGCCGCGCGTCAAAGTCACCCGTGGAGGTCGCTTTTTTCAAGGAGGCCAAGGCGCTTTTGTCACCTATTTGTGCCAGGGCCACAGCGCACAGGCCCCGCAGCACAACCTCTGGCTCCAAAACCACGCGGCTTAAAGTTTCTGTGGCTTTGGTGGAGCGCATGCGCCCCAGCGCGCTAATGGCCTGTTGCCTCAGCCATTTGTTTTTTTCCGTTGCAGGCATCAACTTGGAAATGAGGATGTTTTCTGCGCGCATCTCCTGCATTTCCCCCAGGACGCGGGTGGCAAGGGCCATTAAGGCGCCAGGAGGAATGGGTGTTTTGTTGCTCAAAGCCCAGGCTTTCAGGCTGGTGTTTTTCTCCTGGAGAATAAGCAGCATGGCATCCGCAGCCGGTTTGCCAATGCGGAACAAGGCCAAGGCGGCATCCTGCTCAAAGGGGAAGGTGAAGAGTTTTTTCTCCAGCGCGGGGATGGCGCTGGGGTCCGCAATTTGTCCCAGCGTCATAATATACCGGGCCTGCTCATTGGGTTGTGCGGTGTTCTCCTCAAGCATTTCCAATAAAAAAGGCACCGCTTGTTTGCTGCGCAACTGCCCCAGGCCTTCAATGGCAGGAAAAAGCGTAAAGCTGTCCCTGTGTTTGAGCATTTCGAGGAAGGCAGGCTCCGTTTCAGGGGCTTTGAAGGCGACGAGGGCTTCAGCAATGGCTCTGTTCAAATCTCTGGCATAAGCACCGCTGGCTTTGAGGTTGAGCGTATTTTGCAAAGGCCCCAGCGAGGCAGGGTTTTTCATGTCCATGAGAATGCGGACGGCGGCGACTTTGACGTCAGCAGACTTTTCCTCAGTGAGGATGGTATGCAGCAGCGGCAAGAAGGCCGCGTCCTGAGGTTTTTGTTTGCGGAGGTTGCTGAGGATGGTGGTTTTCTCCGTGTGGCTGCTGGCTTTGTTAAGCGCACGTTTCCAATAGCCGGGTTTGTCTGGGGCCTCACTGGGGCATGCGCTGAGCGCAGCCATTAAAACAGCCATAAGCAGAAGCCAGAAACGATGCATAGCCAGGTTCTCCTCCAAAAGAGCTACATTACTCTTCTCTCATTTCGTCATAGGGTAGGGGTTATGAGAATTTTGTTTTTTGGTACCCCGGAATTTTCCATTGCTCCACTTGAAGCTTGTTCCTCTCTGGGAGAAATTTTAGCCGTGGTTACGCAACCGGACAAGCCTTTAGGACGAGGAAGAAAAATTTCCCCCCCACCCGCCAAACAATGGGCTTTGAAAAAAGCCATAGCCACACTGCAGCCCAAAGGACTTAAAGAAACCCAAACCATTAAAATCCTTAAGGAATTTCAGGTGGATGTGGCTGTGGTGGCCGCCTATGGCCAGCTTTTGCCCCCGGAGGTTTTAAATATACCGCGCAGAGGCTGTATTAACATACATGCCTCTTTGCTCCCCAGGTGGAGAGGGGCCTCCCCCATTGCCCGTGCCATTGAGGCGGGGGACAGCCACACCGGTGTTTGCCTCATGCACATGGAGCAGGGTTTGGACACAGGGCCCCTGTTTGCCCGCAGCATTCTGCCCATTTGCGCACAGGAGACAGCACAAAGCCTGCACCAGAAACTCTCTCAAGAGGGGGCAAAACTGCTTGTGGAGCATTTGCCAGCCATTGTGGAGGGGCGCCTCTTGCCCTCGCCTCAGCCCGAGGAAGGGGTGGTTTTGGCACCCAAGCTGCAAAAGGCAGAAGGGGAGTTGGATTTTGAGCAACCCGCATACATATTGGAGCGCCGCATTCGCGCCTTCTGGCCTTGGCCCGGCTGCTATACCTGGCTAAAAGGGCAACGCCTCATTATATTGCAGGCCAAAACAGGCCAAGGCCAGGGAAAGCCAGGAGCGCTTTTGCCCTCTTCTGAAGGCTTGGAAATTGCGTGCGCTCAAAACTCCTTGGTGGTTTTGAGGCTGCAACCCCAGAGCCGCTCCCCGCTGGAGGCACGGGAGTTTTTGCGGGGCCAACGCATAGAGCCAGGTACATGCTGTGGGCGGAAACAACCATAAAACCTCCCCGGCGCGCAAAAAGCAAATGCTTTTAAAAAAGCGCTCCAGGCATTTTTTAAAACCCGCCCAAAACAGGGGCGACAACAACATAAGCTGGGGCTCTCCCTCCTAAAAGCTTGACAGCTGGTGGAGTTTGTTATTCTACCTCGGTGGATATTTTCACCGGGGCTGTCGCTTGGGTGGGCTGTCACTTTTAAAGAGGGAGCGTATTTTGAGTCTTGTCAATTCTTCCGTCGAAGGTGTGTTGGAGCCTATTTTGGAGCGCTATTTACGCAACCCACACCACCTCATGCAAATTCTCCGGGAAACCCAGGAGCGCCTGGGCTTCATCCCCAAATGGGCGGTGGATTATATTTCCGAAGCCCTCGCTTTGGCCCGCACACAAATTCAATCCGTTATAGAGTTTTATGCTTTCTTCTATGACAGCCCCTGCGGCAAATACCGCATTCTCTTCTCGGACAATGTGACGGACCGCATGCAAGGCAACACGGCTTTGCTTGCGCGCATGCTCTCCAGGCTGGGCCTCTCCCAAGGGCAGGTTTCCGGGGACGGGCTTGTCAGTATAGATACCACCTCCTGCACAGGCATGTGCGACCAAGGCCCTGCCCTCCTCGTCAACAACCATGCCATCCCCCGGCTTTCTTCCCAGCGCGTTGACGCCATTTGCACGCTGATAAAAAACCAAACACCCCTGGAGCAGTGGCCTTCAGCGTTTTTTAGCGTGGAAGACAACATTCGCCGCAAGGATGTGCTGCTTTCTGCAGAACTCACCAACGGCCAGGCACTCCAACGCGCCATAGAGCTTGGCCCCCAGGGCATGCTGGCTGAAATGAAAACCTCCAACTTCCGTGGACGCGGCGGTGCAGGTTTTACGACGGGGGTTAAATGGGAGGCTTGCAGAAATGCACCCGGTGAAACACGCTATGTGGTTTGCAATGCCGACGAGGGAGAGCCGGGGACTTTTAAGGACAGAGTCCTCCTCAACTCATACGCAGAGCTCCTCTTTGAGGGGATGAGCATTGCCGGCTTCGTCATCGGCGCCTCCAAGGGCCTCCTCTATTTGCGCGCTGAATACCGCTATATGCTGGAAAAACTCCAAGCCACACTGGAGGCCAGACGCAAAGCCCAGTTGCTGGGCAAAAACATTCTGGGGCAAAAGGGGTTTGACTTTGACATTGAAATACACATGGGCGCAGGCGCCTATGTCTGCGGTGAAGAGACAGCCCTCATTGAGTCCCTCGAGGGCAAACCCGGCAGGCCCCGTATCCGCCCCCCCTTCCCCGCTACCCATGGCTATTTGGGCCAACCCACCGTCGTCAACAATGTCGAAACCCTCGCCAAAGCAACCCTCATCGCCCAAAACGGCGGCGCCTGGTATAAAGGCCTGGGCACCAAACTCTCTACGGGAACCAAACTGTTGTCCATTTCCGGAGACTGCGACGCCCCCGGCATTTATGAGTACCCTTTTGGCGTGCGCATTTCCAAAATACTCGAGGATTGCGGCGCACGCAACGCCATGGCCGTCCAAGTCGGCGGCGCCGCGGGGACTTGCCTCGCTCGGCATGAGTTTGGACGCAAAATTGCGTTTGAAGATGTTTCTACCTCGGGGGCCCTCATGGTGTTTGGCAACAACAGGGATATGTTTGAGGTGGCCAGAAACTTTACGCACTTCTTCAAACACGAAAGCTGCGGCTTCTGCACGCCTTGCCGCGTGGGCACCACCTTGCTGTGCAACCTCCTGGACAAAATTGCCGACGGCAAAGCCACCAGCTATGAGATGAATGAACTCTCCCGCCTCCACCAACTCCTCAAAACCTCCAGCCATTGCGGCCTCGGACAAACAGCTTGGCGCCCCGTTTATGACACCATGCAGAAATTCCGCCCCTCTTATGACAGAAGACTTCAACAAAAAGACTTTGAGCCGGCCTTTGCTATGGATGCGGCCTTGGCCCCCGCACGCGAAATTATGGAGAGAGATGATGCCGATGCTCACCTGGGGAATGAGTTATGAATGAAAATACTTTTGTTATAGATGGTACCCCTATCCCCTTTGAGCCCGGCCAAAGCATACTCCAGGCAGCCCTCAAAGCCGATGTTTTTATTCCTCACCTCTGCTTCTTCCCTGGGTTAAAACCCAACGGCAGCTGCAAACTCTGCACCGTTGTGGTGAATGGCCGCCCAGGCTCCGCTTGCACCCTCCTCGCACGCCCAGGCATTGAGGTGGAAAACAATACGCCTGAGCTGAACGACAGACGCAGGCTTATGCTGCAAATGCTCTTCGTGGAGGGCAACCACTTTTGCCCCGGCTGCGAAAAAAGCGGCAACTGCCAACTCCAAGCCCTCGCCTATGAGTTGGAAATGATGACGCCTCACTTTAACCACTTCTTCCCAAGCCGCAAAGTGGACGCCTCTCACCCTGAAGCCTTCTTGGATATGAACCGCTGCATTATGTGCGGCTTGTGCGTCCAAGCCAGCAGGGATGTGGACAAGAAAAATATTTTCGCCATTTCAGGCCGAGGCATGGCTTCTCACATTGTTATTAATACCCCCTCCGGAAGGCTGAAGGAGAGCAACTTCTCCTCCAGCGACAAAGCCGCCAACGTCTGCCCCGTGGGAGCTATTTTGCCCAAACGCCGTGGCTTTGCCACCCCCATTGGCCAACGCCGCTATGACAGCTTGCCCATCAGCACACAAACTGAGTTTCTGACAACGAGGAAGGCTTAACATGCTAAGTCCACAAGAACCTCCCAAACGAAAACTGCGCGTGGCCACCACCTCCTTGTCCGGCTGCTTCGGCTGCCACATGTCCTTTTTGGACATGGATGAGCATTTGCTTGAGTTGGTGGAGCTGGTGGAGTTTGACCGCTCTCCCATTACGGATGTGAAACACTGCAGCGCTGCTTGCGATATTGGCATTGTTGAAGGTGGCGTCTGCAACTCTGAAAACGTCCACGTCCTCCGGGAGTTCCGCAAAAGCTGCCGCACCCTCATTGCGCTGGGCGCCTGCGCCGTCAACGGAGGGCTGCCCACGTTGCGCAATGGCTTGGACGTGCGCGAAGTGTTGCGCGAGGTTTATTTTGAAATGCCAGGCGTCGTCAGCAACACCATTCCAAACGACATTGAATTGCCTTTGCTGCTTGACAAAGTCCACCCCATTAATGAGGTGGTGCGCATTGACTATTTTGTTCCGGGCTGCCCACCTTCAGGGGATGCCATTTTTAAATTTTTGGCAGACCTGATTGCCGGCCGCACCCCGCGCTTGGACTATCCACAAATGCGGTTTGACTAGTTGGGAGAAACTCATGTTTGAACTTGAAAACGCCAAAGCAACCCAGGGCCTGCGCCGCATAGCCATCGACCCCGTCTCCCGCGTCGAAGGACATGGCAAAGTGACTTTGTTGCTGGATGAGCAAAACAAAATCCACCAGGTACGCTTGCACATTGTGGAGTTTCGAGGCTTTGAAGTGTTTATTAAGGGCCGCCCCTTTTGGGAAGTCCCCGTCACCGTGCAACGCCTGTGTGGCATTTGCCCCGTCAGCCATAGCCTTGCTGCCTGCAAGGCCATGGATATTATTGTCGGCGCCAAACAACTGACGCCAACCGCTGAAAAACTGCGCCGCCTCATGCATTATGGACAAATATTGCAATCCCACGCCGTCCACTTCTATCACCTGGCTTCGCCGGATTTGCTTTTGGGTTTTGACTCTGAGGTGGCACAGCGCAACATTGTCGGTGTCGCCGCCCAACACCCTGAAATTGCCAAACAAGGCATTCTCCTGCGCAAATATGGCCAGGAAGTTATCCACCTTGTGAGCGGCAAGCGCATACACGGCACAGGCGCTATCCCCGGCGGCGTCAACAAAGCCCTCACCGCCGCAGAGCGTGATGAGCTGCAGAAAAACCTGCCGCAACTGATAGAGTGGATGCAAGGCGGCATTCAGGTGATGCAGCGCTTTTATGAAAGCAACACGGCTTTCCACAACAGCTTTGGCCTGTTTGACTCCAATATGATGGGGATGGTCCGCGAGGATGGGGCCTTGGATCTCTACCATGGTTATTTGTGTGCCAAGGATGCTCAGGGCAAACCCATTTTTAACCGCCTCAATTATGAAAACTATACACAGGTGCTGCGCGAAGAGGTGAAGCCCTGGAGTTATATGAAATTCCCCTATATTGCAGAGCTGGGCCCCGAAAAAGGCTGGTATAAAGTAGGCCCCCTCGCCCGCGTGCAAACCTGTGACTTCATCCCCTCTCCTCTGGCAGAGGCCGCACGCAAAACCCTGTTGGCCATAGGCAATGGACAACCTGTGCACTCTACGCTCAGTTACCACTGGGCCAGGCTTATTGAGGCCCTTCACGCCTTGGAGCTCATTCAAAGCCTCCTGGAGGACCCGGATTTGCTGGGCAAGGAGTTGGTGCTTTCAGGGCAGCGCCAGGAAGAGGGCGTAGGGGTTATTGAGGCACCTCGCGGTGTGCTCATCCACCACTATAAAGTGAACGAGGATGACCAAGTGAGCATGTGCAATTTGATTGTGTCCACCACGCACAACAACCAGGCGATGAATTCCGCCATCCGCTCCGTGGCCATGCAACACCTGGACAGACGCGTTATTTCCGAGGGCTTGCTCAACCACATTGAGTGTGCCATTCGGGCTTATGATCCATGCCTCTCCTGCGCAACACACGCCCTGGGGAAAATGCCCCTGCTGGTAGAACTGATAGACGCCGAAGGCCAGCGCTTAAGCAGCCTCGCACGCAACTCCAACGGCGAATGCCGCGCGGACTTCAGCCTTGGCTGACATTCTGCTGACGGCCTGGGGCAACACCAGCCGGGGAGACGACGCATTGGGCCCCCTCTTGCTGAGGCATTTGCAGGCCTGGGCCCGCACCGTGCACCTTGCACAACACTTTGAATGGGTGGAAGACTTTCAACTGCAAATAGAGCATGCCCTCAACCTCGAAGGCAAAACCCTGGCCCTCTATGTGGACGCAGGCCAAAACACCCCGGCCCCCTTCTCCTTTGCCCCCATTTTTCCCCTGAAACAAGCTTGGCATACAACACATGCCATGCCCCCAGAATCCGTCCTCGCCGTTTTTGAGCGCATGGCCCACAAACCACCCTGCCCCGCCTTCACCCTCTGCCTCAAAGGCGAAACTTTCGGCATAAAAGAAGGACTTTCCGCCACCGCCCAAAACCACCTCGAAGCAGCCCAGGCCTTCGCCAAAACATTGCTGCAAAACCCCAACCCCACAGCCTGGAATGCCCTCGCCAGCCCCTAGGCCACTTTTGCTTTAAAGTGCGTAGAACAGTAGAATACAAACTTTGAAGCTCGCTTTGCTCGCCTATAACGCTGCTCCCTGCATGTGGAGCACATGCTGGCTTTGTCAACTGAAAACCCATCCAGCCCCCCCTCAAAGAGAAAGAGGGGAGGGCAGGGGGAGGGGTAGCACCCCTGTTTGCAGCTGACCTATTTGCAGCTGACTCTTTCTATAACCCAGTGCCTCTTCTTGTCCATTTTGAAAATAATGGAGCACTCGGAGAAGAAGTCATCCACCCTCTTGGAGAGGGAGAGAGGGCCATAGTCACAAATCAACCACTTCCCATGGGGATAGGGGCCTACAAACTTCCAGGTGTGGATGAGTTTTCCTCTTATTTCATTAATGAGGGTGGGGCTTCGGTGGCCCTCCGCAAAACCCTTGGAAAAACCCGCCGTGGTGAGCGGAAGGCGTGTTTTAATATAGCCTTGCCACTCAGGGGAGAGCTTTTGCACTTGCAGCAGCTTATTGGAAATTTCCGAGGGGCAACGCATGGAGGTTTCTTGTGCGTGCGCAAGCGGTGCAAACATAAAAAGGGAAAAGGCAAGGGGGGCAAATGTGTATTTCATAGTGAAAATTTTTTAAATGTTAAACCCGGCTGGGCATAAAACAACCTTTCAAAGGAAAAGGCGTTTTAGACTCAAAAACGTTTCAGAAAAAACGTTCAAACCACAAAAAGTGGAGCGGTTTATAAACCTTTGAGCCTCCAATGTCCATGTGGAAATGCACAAGCATGGCCAGGGTTGCCCTGTCTTGTTTCTCTGAGAGCAAAATACCCGAAATAGCCTTTGGGGCTCTGCAGTGTGGGCATAAAAACCATTCCCCCGTTGCGGGCGGAATGCCAAAGCATATATAGCTTGGCTCGCAAGCTTTTTCACCCTTTGCCCCTGTACCCTTTGCCCCTGTGCCTTCCTATGGATCCAAACAACCCTGTACCCTCTCGTCGTCCTTCTTCTATACCACCATCAGGCATGCCCCCCGGCATGTCCCTGGACGCAGCTGAGCTGAACAGAGCCAACTGGGCTCTGGGCCTGGGCATCGCCTCCCTCATGTGCTTCTGTGTCTCCGCCGTCCCCGCTCTCATTGTAGGCTGGCCCGTTATGAAAAGGGGCCACAACCCCGATGCGAGGAGCCGTGCCAAAATTGGTGTCATCTTCAGCTTGGTTATGCTGGGGATCAGCCTCCTCCTCATCCTTTTCTATCTCGCCGTTCTTATATTCGGCATTGCCCTGGCAACAAGTGCCTCTTGAGCCTGAAAACCTCTTTGCGTGGAGCTGCTTCCTATGGACTCACCTAACCCTCTTCCCCCTCACTATTCTCCTCCTCGCATGCCCCCGGGCATGTCCATGGGAGATGCGGATGAGTTTAACAAAGCCAATTGGGCTCTGGGCCTGGGCATTGCCTCCCTCACGTGCAGTTGTCTATCCGCCGTCCCCGCTCTCATTGTAGGCTGGCCCGTCATGAAAAGGGGCCACAACCCCGATGCGAGGAGCCGTGCCAAAATTGGTGTCATCTTCAGCTTGGTTATGCTGGGCATCCATACAGCCTTTCTTATCCTCTATGTGCTGTGGTTTGTATTCGCCGTCAGCGTGTTTGCCGGCATCGCAACCAAAACAGTTCCCCACCTCCAGGCCCTCGAGAAAGAAGTGCAGCAGCTGGACAAAGAAATTAGGGAGCCTGTGGAGGAGCATTTTGACACAGACGAAACCTAAACCCCTTCCGCTGTGCCTCCCCTCCTTCTGTCCAGCCCCCCCCATCGGCCACAGAGGGCTAAAAATAATTTTTTCGCCCTCCCCCGTGGCCTCCATGCCCAAGCTTAAACAACCTCAACGCCCTCTACACAAGCTTAAGGGAAAACGTCCCCCCTCACTCCAGTGGACTTTTCCCATATAAAAGGGTTGTTTTTTTAGGCCTGGGCTCTTCTGTATTTGCGGGGGAAATGGAAGTTGAAGCTAAAGCTGAGGCCTCAACTGAAGCCGTGGTTGAAACCACCATTGAAGCCTGAGCATGCGCTGCCTTTGGCTCCCACAAGTTTTGGAAGAGCTGCTCCAACTCTTTGGCATATTGCGTTTTTTCAACAATGGCGTTGTCCACAAACTCAGCCAAAGCCATTAAGTGTAGCGTTGCCTCAGGTTGTCCTCTGTCTGCAAAGCGTATTGTTTCTTCCAACTTCCTCCCTATTTTTTCTGCATAGTGCGCGCCGGATATTGCGGCCAAAGCTTCAAACTTTTCTCTCAACAACGCAGCACCCTCGAAGCCTCTGTTTTGGAGGCGCCTTAACATGCCTATGATGGCTTCCATTTTTTCATTCTCAGTTTTGTGCATGACGCCCTCGGCGCAAGAGGAAAAAACAACTCACGTTGCCTCTAAAAAAAGTTTCAACTCCAGTGAGGGGAACGCCTCAAAACTTCTGCCACTCCCCACGGCTTAAATTTGCTTAAGCGTTCTGTGAGCTCGGCCCACATGGCGTCCATTTTCTCTTTGGGTATTTCCGTGTTGTTTTTTTTGGCTTCCTCAAGCGCTTTGAGAAAGCTCATCAGCTCGTCGCTGAAAACCGCCAAATA
>WRKR01000034.1 GCA_009782175.1 Cystobacterineae bacterium | reverse complement strand
GAGGAAGCCAAAAAAAACAACACGGAAATACCCAAAGAGAAAATGGACGCCATGTGGGCCGGGCTCACAGAACGCTTAAGCAAATTTAAGCCGTGGGGAGTGGCAGAAGTTTTGAGGCGCTCCTCTCTCTCAAATTGAAACTTTTTTTTCAGAGGCAACGTGAGTTGTTTTTTCTCTTGCGCCGAGGGCGTCATGCACAAAACTGAGAATGAAAAAATGGAAGCCATCATAGGCATGTTAAGGCGCCTCCAAAATAGAGGCTTCGAGGGTGCTGCTTTGTTGAGAGAAAAGTTTGAAGCTTTGGCCGAAATACCCGGCGAGCACTATGTAGAAAAAATAGGGAGGAAGTTGAAAGAAACCTTGCGCTTTGCGGACAGAGGACAACCTGAGGCAGCATTGCATTTGATGGCGCTTGCCGAGTTTGTAGACAACGCCATTGTTGAAGAAACGCAACACGCCAAAGAGTTGGAGCAGCTCCTCCAAAACTTGTGGGAGCCAAAGGCAGCGCATGCTCAGGCTTCCATGGTGGTTTCAACCACGGCTTCAGTTGAGGCCTCAGCTTTAGCTTCAACTCCCATTTCCCCCGCAAATACAGAAGAGCCCAGGCCTAAAAAAACAACCCTTTTATATGGGAAAAGTCCGGTGGAATGAGGGGGGAAACTTATTTTAAAAACACCTGGGCATGCTCCACTGGTCGGGGGTGGGGGTTGCGCTGGCGGTTACGCGGCTGCTGGAGGTATTGCAATTGTCATGAAAGGCCTTGGGCCAAATGGCGGTGCGGCTTAAACCGTTGCTGGCCACGCGGATGCCGCGTATTTGGCCACCCGCCCCCACCACCCACAGCGTGCCGCCACCTTCAGCGTGGGGCACCAACACGGGCTGGGCAAAAACGCTAAACCCCAAATCCACCCGCCATAACTCCTGAAGGTTTTCTGCATGGTAGGCCAATACCCTGCCGTTGCCCCTCACCACATAAAGCTCGGGGTTGCCACCCTGAGGAGGCTCCCCCAATAAGGGGCTTATGGCGTTAAGTCCCGTGGAGCCCACAGGAAGTATCTCCCTCTGCTCAATGGAGCCATCAGCCGTCAAGCGCGTCAATGAGTAGCCATCCGGCACACCACCGTTCTCGTGGAAGCCCACCACATAGGCCCTGCCCCGCTCGTCAATGGCGGCAGCGGTTACGTGGACAGTGTTGTCGGGTATGGCAGGCTCCACAACCGCCTCCCCCTCCCTCCACAGCTGAAGCGGACCAGGGTAGCCGAGAGTATTGCGCCCATCCATGGAAAGCCAGAGGCTCTCCCCATGGAGGGCCATGCCCGAAAGCTCACCCGTACTGCTATTATTACTCCCAGTCCACGTGCCAGGCCCCCACCCTGTGCCAAAACTCCATGTGCTGAAGGGCGTGCCCCACAAAATGTTGCTGTGGGTTACCAGGAAGCGGGAGCGGCTGTCCTGCGCGAGGGGGAGTGCCACAGGGACAGAAAAGTTTGGGCTGCTCACCATGCAGCGCTCTGCAAGGCTTGCCGCAAAGGGCGTATAAGCCACCAACATGGAGGTGCCACTACTCCGGTTGGCAGGCACGGCAAAGCGCGCGGGGTTGAGGCTCAACAGGGAGAGCCCTTGGTCAAAACGTGTACCCGAAGGAATGTCAGAGCTGTCACTGGCACAATAGAGCGAGTCCACAACAACCCCGGGTTGCGCTGCGGCTGCATCCAACATAAAAGTACGCGCAGCCTGGCCGCCGTTTCCACTGGTGGCTATGGCCAAATTGTCCCCCAACACCACCATGGGGCCTTGCACCGAGGTGCCTGCTGAAAAAACAACCGTTGAGGTGGCAGGGCATGCGGCCACATCAAAAAAATGGAGGGTGGCAGCTGAGGCAATCAGCAAACGGCCCGCCGCAAAGGCCAAGGGGGCCGTCAGGTTGGAGGAGGCAGAAACGGTGGAGCTGCAAGCCAAACGCGTTAAAGTTAAGGGCACGCTATAATTTTCCACACGGGTGTTTCCGGCGGTGTCCACAGCCTGCGCTGAAACCTCCAGCCTTGTGGCTCCACTCCATGCCAGCGTTAAAGGCAAGGTAGAGGCCCAACACCTCTGCCCACCCGCCAACAGGCCTGCCGTCCACTGCAGAGGCAAGGGGGTGCCGTTGTCCTCTATCCGCAAAACAGGCGCAACAATGTTGGCCAGGGGGGCCTCTGTGGTGGCGGCCATAAGGCACACGCGCAACTCCTCACCCAAAAGGCGCGTGGAAGGCAGCGCAACCAGGCTGAGGGTGGGGAGCACCTCACTCACCCTATAAACCCACTGTTGCAAAGGCTGGGGCTGGGAGTCCATGCCTGCTTCCACACCTATTTGCCCATTGCTGTAGCCGTAGGTCCAACCCGCAGGCAAGCTGCAACTCCACTGGCAATGGGTGCTTGTACAACCGGTCGTGGCACATTGGTTTGCCGTGTCCAACGTAAAGCCTGTTGAGGTTTGCACAACCAGGCCCACATTGGCATTGGGCCCCCGGGCCACAACGCTCAACTCTGCCTCGCTTTGCCCCACCCAGCCCGCCTGAGGGTTGTTTTGCGTAGCACCCGGTACACGCAAGGGCACCACCAACTGGCCATTAATGCGTATTTGGAAGTTGCTGAGCACTACCCCCTGGCGCTCTCCATAAACGCACACCTTCTCCGTTTCTGCCTCCCCCTCGCAAATTTCCCAGCGGTTGCACTCCTCATCCCTCTGGCATAACTCACCTAGGGTTTGGGGCATGCACTCACCCGCAGCGCCCACCTCCCTGCTGCTCAGGCCTATGCAAAGCTCCCCCTCACAACGGCTGCCTCCCACGCGGCACGCGGCCCTGTCCACACAAGTGCCCACGGCGCCAGAGTTTATAGCACCCGGGCTTTGCGTTGCCCTGCCCTCGCACTCCCACAGCTCAGCATGGGCCGCAGCGCAGGCCGCATTACCCTCAGGGCCCGTGCGGCACTCGGCCGTGTCCACACAGCTGCCCGCAGCACCAGGGCTTTGGCTTTCTGTGCCCTTGCACTCCCAAGCCTCACCATGTACCTCGGCACAGGCCACATTGCCCTCCTCTCCTGTGCGGCACTCCGGCTTGTTTTGGCAAATGCCCTCCTCACCCACCTCCTGGCTCTCCAGGCCTATGCACTCCTGCCCCTCCTCGCAACTCTCGTCCCCCACTTGGCACTGAGGTATCCGTACATTGGGTTGCTCCGTTGTCAGGCCACCACCATTACAAGCCATGCCCACCGCTAGGAATGCCCCTATGCCCCATAGCTCCCATGCTTTCATTGGCTCCCCCTAAGGGTTAGTTTTTTGTTCGCTTTTAAACTTTTTTTTGCCACAAATAACTCCCCCTTACAAGTATTTTATACACAAAAGAGAATGTATGGCAATGCAACACCTAGGCCACCTGGACACCTGTCCACCTGGACATGGGACATGGGCCATGGGCCATGCTGCTGGGGCGGGGCTGCAAACTCAGGGAGGGGGGCTTAAGTGCCTTGCGCTTTGGCTGAGGTTTTGCTGAAACAGCCTTATGTCTCACAACAATGGGCCTCTCATGGAGGTGCCTCCGGTGGAAACTTGGGATGGGGTGTTGGAGGGGGAGGAAGCCACCTATACAGAGGCGGTGGAAATAGCGTTGAAGGCCGCACTCCAGGGCAATGCCATGGCCCAATATTTTTTGGGGACGGCCTTCTATTTTGGCAAGGGGGTTCCGGTGGATTTAAAGCAGGCCTTCGAGTGGTATTTTAAGGCCGCCACCCAGGGTTTGCCGCATGCCCAATATAACCTCGGTGTTATGTATGAGGGGGGCGAGGCCTGTACCCAAAGCCATGAGAAGGCCTTCCTCTGGTATGAGAAAGCGGCAGCGCAAGGCCTGGCCAAGGCCCAGCACAACCTGGCCGTTTTTTGGGAGGCCGGTTGGGGTACCCCTAAAAACATAAAAAAGGCTGCCCACCATTTTGAGGAGGCCGCCCACAAGGGGGATGTGCGTGCGCAATACCGCTTGGCCCTGCTTTGGCTGAAGGGAGAGGAGTTGCCCTTGCACATACAAGAGGGGTTGCAATGGCTGCAAAAAGCCGTGGAGCAAAATTTTGCACCGGCCAAATATACTCTGGGGGTTTTGGTGGAGCACGGCATAGGCCTCAAACAAAACCTCCAGGAGGCCCGCCGCCTCTATGAGGAGGCTGCCCTCGGCGGATTGCCCGAGGCCAAGGCCGCCCTGGAGCGCCTATAGCCATGCCCCTGTTTGGCACAGAGGCCCTGCAAACCGTGCAAGAGGCCAACGCATGCTTGCCCGGCGCCTTTGTGCAAAAAATTTCAGCCCCCACTCCCACAGAGGCTTTTTTGGAGTTGCGCGTGCCAGGCAAAAGTTGGTGCCTTCTGCTTTCGGCAAACCCCCAAACAGGGCGCCTGTCCATAGCCCCTGCACGCCCGGCAGCACCTTTGCACCCCTATGCCATACAGCAGGCCATGCGCAAATACCTCCTGGGGGCCCAATTGGCGGAAGCTCGAGCGCAGGCAGGGGTATGGCTTTTGTGGCAACACCCACAGCACAGCTTTTGGTTGTGGGCCAATTGGAAGCAGGGTTTTTTGGCCCTCGGGGAAAAAGCAGGGCGCTGGCTGTGCTTCTCCCCCAAACCACCTGAAGGCCTCAAAGGCGGCATGCCCTGTGTGTTGCCTCCCTTTGAGGTGGATTTGAGGCCCTCGCGCCTCATGCTGCTGGCAGACACACCGCTCCCCGCCTTGCACGCCGCCGCCGCACTTTTGGAGGCAGAGGCCAAAACCCATGAGGTACATGCCCAAACAAAGCCCCTCAAAACACAGCTTGCGCGCCTCCAAAAAACCATGGCCAAAGTGAAGGCCGAAACAGAGCGCCTGCCGCAGGTGCAACAGCTGCAAGCCGAAGCCGAAGCCCTGGCGCAAAACCTGGCCAAACTCAAACGCGGCACCTCCAGCATACACCTGGAGGTGTTTTGCGCTGACGGCACACTGCAAACGCTGGAGCTGAAGCTCAACCCTGCCAAAACCCCTAAAGAGGAAATGGAGGCGCGCTTCCACCAGGCCAAACGCCTGCGCCGCGGCATGGAAATAGCCCGCGCACGCCTTGCACAATTGGAGGCCCAGGCCCAGGCCCTGCAAAAACAAATAGAGGAGGGGGCCACAGAAGCAACCCTGGCACCAGGGGCACCCGGGGCAACCGGAGAAACAGGGGCAACCGGGAAAACAAGGGCAACCCTGGCAAAAAAACCAGCGCCGCTGGGTGTGCCCCAAGCTAAGCCCTCCAAAAACCAACCCTATAGAGAGTATTTCAGCGCCGTCGGCCAACGCATTTGGGTGGGGCGCGGTGCCCAGCACAATGAGGTGCTCAGCTTTCAACTGGCCAAACCCTGGCAGCTGTGGCTGCATGCGCGCGGCCAAAACGGGGCCCATGTGCTTGTGCCCTTAAACCGCAACGAGGAGGCCCAACCCGAAACCCTCGTGGATGCGGCACACCTCGCCTGGCATTTCTCCAATGGCCGCAAGGAGGCTTGGGGGGAGGTTTCCTATGTGCAGGCGCGCTACCTCAAAAAACCCAAAAGCAATAAAGGCAAAGGCAACACGGGTGCCGTCTTGCTGACACAAGAGAAAACCCTGGGCCTGCGCATAGAGAAGGCACGGTTGGACAGGTTGCTCTCTCGCCCCACAGGCCCTCCTTGAGTCCCTTCTCTTTATTCTAATACACGCCCCCACCTGAGTGAGGAGAAGTTGAGGGAAGGCTTTCAACTATAGCCCTAAACCCAGGGAAGCCTTGGTGCCCCCCTTGGGCTTTGGCCATGTATACCCAACATGTATGCAAAAATGGCCAAGCCAAATGTGCATAGAAAAGGTTGCCTCCAGGCGAAATTTGAGAAATAGCATTTGTTGTCATCCCATGGGGCCTGTCACCCTATGGTGCCTGTCACCCCATGGGGCAACCTTCCACACAAGAGTTGAAAAATGAGTTTAAGCATTGCTGTCATGAGAGAAACCCAGTCCGGTGAGCGCCGCGTCGCGTTGGATCCGGGCACTGCTGAGCGCTTTGGACGCCTCGGCGCTCAAGTATGCGTGGAAAGCCAGGCCGGCGCAGAGTCCTTCTTCCCGGACACCGCCTATGCGGGAAAGGCAACGGTGCCTGCGGATTTTAAGCCAATGCTCGCCAAGGCCGACGTGGTTTTTAAGGTGCAGCCGCCAACCTTGGCCGAGTTAAATGCCATGCGCGACGGCGCCACCCTGCTTTGCATTGTGCAACCGCACCAGCACGTGGAGCTTGTCCAACGCATGTGTGAGAAGAAAATAACCTGCTTCGCGCTGGAGCTCATCCCTCGTATTACGCGCGCGCAAAGCATGGATGTGCTCTCCTCGCAGGCCGCCGTCGCCGGCTATAAGGCCGCACTCATTGCAGCAGATCGCGCCAGCTTCTTCTTCCCCATGTTAACCACCGCCGCGGGCACCATCCGCCCCGCCAAAGTCATTGTGGTGGGCGCTGGCGTTGCGGGCCTTCAGGCCATCGCCACCTGCAAACGCCTGGGCGCCCAGGTGGAGGCCTATGACATACGCGCGGCGGCAAAGGAGCAGGTAGAGTCCCTGGGGGCCAAACTGATTGATACGGGCGTAGACGCTTCAGGCGAGGGCGGCTATGCGAGGGCGCTGACGGAGGAGGAGAAGGCCAAGCAAAATGAGGTGCTCAGCAAGCATGTGGCACAGGCCAGCGTCATCATAACGACGGCGGGGCTTCCGGGAAGGCCCTCCCCCAAAATTATTATGAAGTCCATGGTAGAAGGTATGAAGCCTGGCGCACTCATTGTGGACATGGTGGCTGAAAACGGTGGCAACTGCGAGTTGACACAGCCCGGCAAAGAGGTGGTCTACAAAGGCGTGTTGGTTTTGGGGCCGCTGAACTTGCCCAGCGCCATTTCTGTGCAGGCCAGTGAAACCTATGCCAAAAACTTGCTGAATTTTTTGTCACCCTTCATCAAAGAGGGACAGATGACATTGGATTTTGAGGATGAGGTGTTGGCAGGAAGCATTCTCACCCACGAGGGCAGCGTCAAGCATGCCCCCACTTTGGCGTTAATGGGAGGATAACCTTGGACACAACCGCACTCGTAATCGCCGCTCTCTATGTGTTTATGTTGGCCGGCTTTGTCGGCTTTGAAGTTATTTCGCGCGTGCCTGTTATTTTGCACACGCCCCTCATGTCAGGCTCCAATTTCATCCACGGAATTGTGCTTGTCGGCGCCATGGTGGCCCTTGGAGAAGCCACGGACACCTTGCAAAAAACCATCGGCTTTGTGGCCGTGGTGCTTGCCGCCGGCAATGCCGCCGGTGGCTATGTCGTCACAGAGCGCATGTTGGAAATGTTCAAAAGCAGCAAGGGGAAATAAGCGCCATGGAACAACAACACCTCAAGCTTGTGATTGAAATTGTCTATTTTGTTGTGGCCATCCTCTTCATCCTCGGCCTCAAGCAAATGTCTCACCCCAAAACGGCCCGCAAAGGCATCATCGGGGCAGGCGTGGGCATGGCCGCGGCCACGGGCATTACGTTCCTCTTCCCTGAGATGGGGAATTTCTTATTAATCCTCATTGCGCTGGCCGTGGGCGGAGGCCTGGCCTGGTGGTCCGGCAAACGCGTCGAAATGACGAACATGCCGCAGATGATTGCGCTCTATAACGGCATGGGCGGAGGCTCCGCCGCAGCCATTGGCGCCATTGCCATGCTGCACCACGCGGAGCATTCCAAGGCGCTTTTGAGTCTGGCCATTGCCGGTGGCCTCATTGGTTCCGTCTCTTTGTCAGCAAGCCTCGTCGCCTGGGCCAAACTCGACGGAAAAATGAATAAAGTGTGGCGCTTTTCCGGCCAAAAATACCTCAACTTCCTCGTCTTGCTTAGCGCCGTCAGCATGGGTGTTGCCATAGCGGTTATGGATGCTCCCCCTCTCGCTCTTACCATTGGCTTTTTCGTCGCCTCCCTGGCCTATGGCGCGATGATGGCGGTGCCCATTGGCGGCGCTGACATGCCCGTCGTCATTTCTCTGTTTAACGCCTGCACAGGTTTGGCAGTGGCCTTTGAGGGCTTCGCTCTCCAAAACAATGCGATGATTATTGCGGGCACCGTGGTGGGCGCCGCAGGCAGCCTGCTGACACAGCTGATGGCCAAGGCGATGAACCGCTCCCTGGGCAATGTGTTGTTTTCCAATTTCGGCGAAGGCGGGGGCTCCGGCGAGGAGGTGAAAGGCAGCATGAAAGAGGCGGCCCCTCAGGACGCGGCCATTTCTCTGGCCTATGCCGCCAAAGCCATTTTCATTCCCGGCTATGGCATGGCCGTGGCGCAGGCCCAGCACAAACTTTGGGAGTTGGCGCAGCTGCTTGAAAACAACGGCGTCGAGGTGAAATTCGCCATCCACCCCGTGGCAGGCCGCATGCCAGGGCACATGAATGTGCTTCTGGCAGAGGCCGGCGTGCCCTATGACAAAATTTTTGACTTGGATGAAATTAATGCTGACTTTGCCGTCACCGACGCGGTGCTGGTTATTGGCGCCAACGACGTTGTCAACCCTGTCGCCCGCACGGACAAGTCCAGCCCCATTTATGGCATGCCCATCCTCAATGCGGACATGGCCAAACAGGTGCTTATTGTAAAACGCGGCAAGGGCGTGGGCTTTGCCGGCATTGAAAACCACCTCTTCTATTTGGATAACGCGCGCATGGTATATGGCGATGCCCAAAAAGTTATAGTAGAGCTCATCAACACCATTAAAAGCCTCTAGGGTACTTCCACTTTGCCGCAGGCGCGTCTTTGCTTGGGCCATGCCTTGTCTATCGACAAAATGGAGCGGAGAGCATAGAAAAGGTTTAGACCATGTCGCCTCCGCGCTATGCCACCGTACTTGCCATTGCCACCTCGGACAGTGGCGGCTGCGCGGGGCTTCAAGCCGATACCAAAACCGCCCAGGCCTTAGGTTGCTTCTCCTGCATTGCCCAAACAGGCCTTTCTGCCCAAAACACGCAAGGCGTACAGGGCATTGTGCCGGTGCACCCTGAGTTTGTGCGCCTGCAAATGAGGTCGGTGTTGGTGGACTTGGAGGTAGATGCTACCAAGGTGGGGCTTTTGCCCAATGCGGCCCTT
Organism: Cystobacterineae bacterium; assembly: GCA_009782175.1. GTDB lineage: Bacteria > Myxococcota > Myxococcia > Myxococcales > Myxococcaceae > WRKR01. The sequence goes on along the minus strand of WRKR01000034.1, from coordinate 25,337 downwards.
TGCGAGGCCGTGGCTGAAGGCTGCCGGGAGTTTGGCCTTTCAAACCTGGTGGTGGATCCGGTGCTTGTGGCCTCCAGCAAAGACGTGCTTGCTGAAGACGAAGTACCTGGGGCGCTCAAACGTTGGCTGTTTCCTTTGGCCACCCTCATAACACCCAACCTTGATGAGGCTGCAGCGCTTCTGGGGGGCAAAGAAATTCTCTGCGTGGAGCAAATGCAGGAGGCTGCTTTTGAGTTGCTTCAGTTTGGAAGCACTGCCGTATTGCTCAAGGGTGGGCACCTCCCGGTGCAGGCACCGGAAGGGAAGCAGGTGGTGGACATTCTGGCAGGGCGCGACGGTTGGGTGTTGGAGCTTCGGCATGCCCATATAGAGACGCGAAACGAGCATGGCACGGGTTGCACGCTTTCCTCGGCCATCGCGGCAAAGCTTGCGCTGGGGAAACCGCTCACCCAAGCTGTCAGTGAGGCTGTGGACTATGTACACAAGGCTTTGTTTTGCGGGAAAAACATAAAAATGGGCAAAGGCCACGGCCCCCTCAACCATGCTTTTGCGCCGCTGGCATTAAAGCCCAAGGGTGTTGTATAGTTGAAAAATGGTTTTAAAACCCGGCCTAGACTGGTTTTACTTAGAACTGATTTGATTATCCAGACCGGTTTCAATTTGACATGAGGTCGAGGCGGGCGAGGATTTCGCGATGGGAGTGCACTTAAGTGCATGACCTGAGCGAAACCGGAGCCCAACGAAGAGATCATGTCAAAGTGAAAGCGGCCTAGGGGGCCAAGTCAGCACCCATGGCGTGGTAACCACCGTCCACGCGAATTAACTCCCCTGTCGTCTTCGGCATCCAATCCGACAACATCACCACCGCTGTGCGTGCCACCGCCCCCAGGCATTGGCTGTCCTTCGCATTCCATGAGAGCGGCGCGCGTTTGCTCCATTGCTCTTCCAACTTGGAAAACCCCGGTATGCCCTTGGCCGCAATGGTGGCCAATGGCCCTGCCGCAAGCGCATTGATGCGAATGTTTTTGCTTCCCAAATCCCTGGCCAAATAACGTACCACGGACTCCAGGCCCGCTTTGCATACGCCCATCCAGTCATAGAGAGGCCATGCCTGTGTGCTGTTGTCAAAATCCAAAGCCACAATGCTGCCGCCCCGCACCATCAGCGGCGCCATGGCTGCAGCCAACTCCTTCAATGAAAAAGCCGACACCTGAAATGCACGCTGCACACTCTCCCAGGGCGTTGACAAAAACTTTCCGCCCAATGCATCCGTCGGCGCAAAACCCACCGCATGCAACACCCCATCCACGCTCCCCCAGCGAGACTCAAGGGCCCTGGCCAATGCCTCATGCTGCAAAGGCTCCGTCACATCCAACTCCAACACCTCCGGAGTCGGCGACAGCCTCTTCGCTGAGCGTTGCGTCAAAGCAAGGGCTTTTCCAAAACCTGTCAATATAATTTCCGCACCCTCCTTCTGTGCCAACTCGGCCACGGCAAAAGCGATGGACTGCGGCGTTAATACCCCGGTCAATAAAAGCTTTTTTCCTTCCAACAACATAACTTTCCTCCGTCACACATGTTGCATATGAGCGCATGTGGTTTAAGGGTATCTAAAGGGCATTAGTACAAGCATTGGCTGTTGCGTGGGTTATAAATAATAGATTCTAGCTACAACCGAAAATTACGAGTATTTTCTTCCATGTCTTCTTAGCTTCCATGTCTTCTTAGCTTCAACCTTAACTTTTTGCTGCTGCCCCCTCTCACACCACATTTTCCGTCTGCCCTTACTTCATCATCATGCCCAACTCAAAGGTTTTCGACTCCCTCTTCAATGGCTCCAATATAGAATTTATGGAGTCCCTCTATGCCCAATACCTCGAGGACCCAAGCCAGGTGGATGCTTCCTGGGAAGAGCTTTTTGCACCCCTGGGCAACGAGGGCGTCCCCCTCGTCCGCGTTGACCATAGCGCCTTTAAGTCCAAAAAAATAAGCGCCACGCCACAGCACCCAACGCTTCAAGCAAAATTTAACGCCGCCGCAAATGCACTGCGCCGCTTCGGACACCTCAAAGTGCAGTTGGACCCCTTGGGTGTTTGGACAACCCCTAACCCCGGTGTTACGGAGCTGGAGTTGGCAAGGCCCAGCCAATTCACCTCCGAGGAGCTGGAAAGCGAAATTTTGCTGCGCCAAACCCCCATCCGCCTCAAGGACGCCCTCGCGGAACTTTGGGAAACATGGACAACACGCATCGGCATAGAATTCATTCATATCCGCAATACGGAGCGCCGCCTGTGGCTCCAAAACCGCCTGGAGCAAACAGCAGCCACCCTCAAGGCCACCCGAGAGCAACAGCTGCATATACTCGAGCGGCTGGGCATGGCTGAGGCTTTTGAGACGCTGGCCAACACCAAATTCCAAGCCGTCAAACGCTTCTCCATTGAGGGCGCAGACAGCTTAATTCCCATGCTGGATGCAGCCCTGGCCACGGGCGCACACTTGGGCATCCGAGAAGCGGTCTTCGGCATGACACACCGCGGGCGCCTCAACGTTCTCACCAATGTCATCCAAAAACCCGCCGAAGACATTTATAATGAGTTTGCCGGACCTCCCAACCCGGAGGACTTTTTTCACACAGGGGATGTGAAATACCACCTGGGGGCCTCGTGCGACCTTCGCATCGGCGGCGAAAACATGCACCTGACGCTTTGCTATAACCCAAGCCACCTGGGCTTCGTCCACGCCGTCGTCGAAGGCCGCGTGCGCGCCAAACAACAACGCTTAGGGCCCGGCAGCGAGCACGCCGTCCTCCCCATCTGCATCAACGGCGACGGCGCCTTCTCCGCACAAGGCCTTGTCATTGAAGTCCTCAACTTGTGCGAGCTGAAACACTATTCCACGGGCGGCACTCTGCACATTGTCGTCAACAACCAACTGGGCTATACAACCGCAGCCCCTCAGGCGCGCGGCCGCCTCTCTCCCTATTGCACGGACATGGCTCGCGCCGTCGATATTCCCATCTTCCACGTCAACGGCGATGACCCAGAGTCTTGCGTCTATGCCGCACAACTGGCCATAGAATATCGCCAGCGCTTCGGCACCGACGTCGTCATTGACATGGTTTGCTATCGCAAATATGGCCACAACGAAGGCGATGAGCCGGCCTTCACTCAACCCAAAATGTATGAGCTGATTCGCAAGCACCCAAGCCCCAGGGCCCTCTATGCCAAAAGCCTCATTCAACAAGGCCATGCCAGCCAGGAAGAAGCCGATGCGCTCCTGGCCAAAGCCAATGCGCATTTCGCAAAGGCCTATGAAAATGCAAAGGCCAACCGAAGGCTGCCGGAAATTCCCTCGGGAAAGGGCCTTTGGAAAAATTATTCCGCCCCTTGGAATATGAAGCTTCGCGTCCCTACTGCTGTGAAACAGGAGCACCTCGTCTCCTGGCTTAATACCCTCTCCCATCTCCCTGAAGGCTTTGTCCCCCACCCCGGCATTGCCCGCCTCCTGGAGCGCCGCAAAAAAATGGCGCTCGGCCAGGAAAACCTCGACTGGGGCGCAGCAGAAATGCTCGCCTATGCCAGCTTGCTCTCTGAAGGCCACAGCTTTCGCCTCACCGGACAAGACACGGAGCGCGGCACCTTCGCACACCGCCAGGCCGTCGTCCACTGTACCGCAAGTGGGGCTGAGCACCATGTGCTTGACGGGCTTGGCAGCTCCACCCCCTTCGTCCTCGTCAATAGCCCCCTCTCTGAGGCCGGTTGCCTGGGCTTTGAATATGGCTATAGCCTCGACGCGCCGGATCAGCTGGTTATTTGGGAGGCACAGTTTGGGGACTTCGTCAACTGCGCCCAGGTGTTTATCGACCAGTTTATTGCTACGGGAGAAGACAAGTGGCGACGCATGTCAGGCATTGTCCTGATTTTGCCACACGGCTATGAAGGCGTGGGCCCGGAGCACTCTTCGGGACGCATTGAGCGCTTTTTGGTGCTGGCGGCAGAAAACAACATTCGCGTCTGTGTCCCCAGCAATGCCGCACAATTTTTCCACCTCCTGCGGGAACAGTTTTTTCTCCCGTGGAGAAAACCCCTCATCCTCATATCTCCCAAAAGTTTGCTTCGCCTGGCGGAGGCCACCTCCCCCATGTCCGCTTTTACCTCGGGTACTTTCCGGAGAATGATTCCCGAAGTGGACAGCAGCATTGCACTTGCCCAGGTAGATCGCCTCATTTTGTGCATCGGCAAAGTCTATTTTGAATTGGCCAAAGCTCGCAAAAACGCCAAGGACACCCGGGTGGCTCTGGTGCGCATTGAGCAACTCTATCCTCTGGACACCGAGGAGTTGTCTGCGGTGTTTCAAAGCATGCCCCAATTGAGTGAGGTGCTTTGGGTGCAGGAGGAGCCTCAAAACATGGGGGCATGGTATTATATGCAGAGAGTTTTGCCCGAAATCCTCGCGCACGTGGGCAGCAAAGCCAAGTTGCGCTATGTGGGCCGGGAGGCCAGCGCCAGCCCTTCAACGGGCTATGTGCAAACCCACGAGTTGGAGCAGAAGTTGTTGGTTGAAGAAGCATTGAAGCGAGGAAACCATGTCCGTTGAATTGAAAGTCCCCACCCTGGGAGAATCCATTTCTGAAGCCGTTGTCGCAAAGTGGAATAAACAAATTGGCGAGGCTGTTGCGGTTGACGAGGCCCTCGTCTCTCTTGAAACCGACAAAATTACCATTGACGTTGTCGCCCCCACAGCGGGCACCTTGGCCTCCATTGCTTTTCCAGAGGGCTCCAAAGTCAAAATTGGCGATGTTTTGGGCACCATCTCCGAAGGGGGTGTTGTCGCCACCGCCCCCTCCCCCTCTCCCGCTCCTCCTGCTGCCGCTGCTTCGGCCCTCATTCAGGCCCCCGCCTCCAGCATACAAAAAACGCCTTCCATAACGCCGGTGGCCAAACGCATGGCCGAAGAGAAAGGCATCAACACTTCTACAATTCAAGGCTCCGGCCCCCAGGGACGTATACGCAAAGAGGACATAGCCAAAGCCGCTGCCCAACCTTCACTGGCCTCTGCACCTCTCCAGGCTTTTTCTCCCGCTCCCCTCGCGCAACAAATACCTTTTTTCCAAAGGGAAGAGCGCGTCAAAATAACACCGCTGCGCAAACGTGTTGCGGAGCGCTTGCTGCACGCACAAGCCCAGGCCGCCATCCTCACCACCTTCAACGAGGTAGACATGGGCGAGTTGATGGCTTTGCGCAAAACCTATGGCGATATTTTCCAAAAAAAGCATGGCGTCAAACTCGGCTATATGAGTTTCTTCGTCAAAGCCGCTGTGGAAGCGCTGAATGCATTCCCTCAAGTCAACACTTCCATGGAAGGCGAGGAGCTTGTCTTCAAACGCTATTATGACATTGGCGTCGCTGTCTCCGGCTCTCGCGGCTTGGTTGTCCCCATTGTGCGAAATGCGCAGCAACAAAGCTTGGATGAGCTTGAAAAAACCATTGCTGACTTTGGCGTGCGTGCGCGCAATGACAAGCTCACCCTCGCGGAGCTCCAAGGGGGGACTTTCACCATTTCCAATGGCGGCATTTTCGGCTCCATGCTCTCAACACCCATCCTCAACCCGCCTCAAACCGCCATCCTCGGCATGCACAACATTGTGGAGCGCGCAGTGGTGCGCAATGGGCAAGTGGTTGTCAGGCCCGTCATGTATTTGGCGCTTTCTTATGATCATCGCGTCATCGACGGCCGCGAAGCCGTCTTGTTTTTGGTGCGCATTAAAGAGTGTATTGAAGCCCCAGAGCGCATGTTGCTTGGCATCTAACCCAACTGTTTTTCGCTGGCACTTTTCTCCCTCTCCCCTCAAAAAGAAGAGGAGGGCCCCCCGACAGAAGGGCTGGCCGGGGGGGAGCCATTCCAGGGGGCGACTTTAAACAGCAACAACATGCCGGGCAGTGCCAACACAAAGCAGATGAAGAAAAAGTTAGTCCAACCTAGCCCCAAGTCTTCCACCAGCCAACCGGCGCTGGCGTTGAAAAATATTCTTGGGATTGCCGGCAGGCTGCTCAGCAATGCAAATTGGGTGGCGACATAGGCCGGGTGTGTGGTGCGCGCGAGGAATGAGACGACGGCGGCAGTGCCCAAACCAGCACCCAGCGCCTCAAAACCGCTGACGCCGGCAAGCAACCACAAGCGCGTGGCATCCACAGGCGCTGTGCCCAAATGGGCGAGCTTGGCAAAACCCAAAATGGCAACGGCTTGCAAAACACCAAATATCCACAGCGCCCGGTTCACCCCCACCTTCATCATCAACATGCCGCCAAGCATGCCGCCAACAACACTGGGCCACAGGCTGGCATGTTTGGCAACCAGGCCAATGTGCTCAGGGCTATAGCCCATCTCCATATAAAACGCCGTGGCAAGCGAGGTACACAAAGAGTCACCCAGTTTATAGAGCAATATAAAGCTGAAGAGGGTTATGGTCGCTTTCCGACCATAACGGGAGAGCAACTCATAAAACGGCTCAACCACCGCCTCGCGCAAACTCCTTGGCGCACGCAAAGAGGCGCGCGGCTCACTCACAAGCAGCGTCATCAGAAGGCCTGGCAGCATAAACAAGGCGGTTATTAAAAAAACCTGCGGCCATGACAACCACCCAGAAAGCACAAGTGCCAGCGAGCCTGGCACCAAACTGGCCATTTTATAGGCGTTGACGTGAATGGTGTTGCCCATCTCCTGCTCAACGTCAGGCAGGAGGTTTCGGCGAAATGCATCCAGCACAACATCCAATGAGGCCGACAAAAATGCCACCCCTGTCGTCAATATGACAAGCCACAAAAGCTCTTCCTTCAACGACAGACGTCCCATCCATGCAATAACGCCAAGCAGCAAAATATGAAAAACCACCATCCAACCGCGGCGACGTCCAAGCCATGGCAAGGCATAACAATCCAACAAAGGCGCCCACAAAAACTTCAAGGCATATGGAAGCTGAGCCAATACAAAAGCACCAATGGCACGCAAACTCAGGCCTTCGGTTTTAAGCCAGACCTGGACGAGGTTATGCAGCAAATAGAGGGGAAGCCCCGAAGAAAAGCCCGTGAAGACGCAAACCAGCATGCGTTGTGAAAACAAAGTTTTTAAAACAGAAACCGTCATAAGGCGTGGCGCTGTTTAAGCAATGGGGTGAAAAAATGGGGCAAAAACCTGCCGACAAGCGTTAACAAGCCTCCATGCCATTTCCAATGCAAATAGAAACTGTTTTGGTTTTGGCCTGAAGTTTTAAGCCAGGCTTTCACCCGAATGGCCATGCCCCAACATTTTTTGCGCTGGTTTTGTGCTGCAAAAACGCTTCTTCATTGCCTGCCTCTCTATGGAGACAGCCAAGTGCATTGTGCTGCAAAAGGACAAGGCTTATGTTAGGGCGGAGCCCTTTCTCATTTTCAAAAACCTGAAACGCTTTGCGGGAATAAAAACCAATGAAGGCCTTAAAAAAAATAGTCGCATTAACGGGTGCGGGAATAAGCGCTGAGAGTGGAATAATGACTTTTAGAGATTCGGGTGGCTTGTGGGAAAAGCATGAGGTGAGGGAGGTGGCCAGCATTGAGGGGTGGCGCAAAAATCCGCAACTCATGTTGCGCTTTTATAATGAGCGACGAAAACAACTTGAAGGCGTTGAGCCGAATGCCGCTCACCATATTTTGGCCGAGTTGGAAAAAAAATTTGACCTCACGGTGGTGACGCAAAATGTGGACAATTTGCATGAGCGTGCCGGAAGCTCAAAAATACTCCACCTGCATGGCGAGCTCACCAAAGCACGCAGCTCCACCAACCCTGAGTGGGTTGTGGACATTGGATACCGCCCCATAGAGTGGGGAGAAAAAGCGCCGGATGGAAGCCCATTGAGGCCGCACATTGTTTGGTTTGGCGAAGCGGTGCCGATGATGAGTCAGGCAGCAGAGGCCATAGCCCTGGCTGATATGGTGCTGATTATTGGCACATCCCTCAACGTCTATCCCGCTGCTGGATTGGTTGAATATGCTGCCCCCCAAGCGCCTATTTATCTGGTGGACCCAAACGAAATAAGCTATCCGGGACGCGAAATAATAACCATTCGAGAAAAGGCAACTGTCGGAATGGAGCAGCTAAAAAAAATATTAACCGAATGTTGAGTTTTGCATGAGGGATGGGCCAACTCACCTCCTCACCTCCCTTGTGCACAATGGGGCTTATATGTTGATGCTGGTTTATGTGTTGATAACCCCCAGCCAAAGCCTTCCTTGAGCGTTTCTCTCCACTTTGAAACCAGAATCTCTTCAACATGGATGAAGAGGGATAGAAGTTTGAACTGCCCTAAGCGCAACTTTCCTGCCATTTGGGTGACACATTGCACGGCTAATGCGCAGGCAAACATGAAGAAAATAACACCGAAAACACTCTCAAAATTCATGAAACGTTTGCTCTCATGCTTGCTTTTCGCATTGGCCATCATTTTGTCTGGCTTTTTGCTTAAGGCCACCTGGGTATTGCTCACCATCCTCACCAAAAACCACCCAGCTTACAACGGCCATGAAACCATTGGCGCCATCATCATCTGGTTTCTCTATTTTGAATTTATCGCGCTTATTGCAAAATATTTTGAGTCAAAACTCCATTTCCCGTTGCGCTATTTTGTCTATATTGGTGTTACGGCCATTGTCCGGTTGATTATTGTCGACCATGAGCACCCAATGAGTACGCTGATTTATTCATTGGCCATTCTTGTCCTTTTGGGGGCGCTTTATGTCAGCAACACGCGCTTGCTCAAAAGAATATAGGCCGGTTTTCTAAGGGCAAAGCTTTCAACACCATTCCCTCCAATGGCGGCACATGGGACGGACCCTTTTTCGGTTGAAATGGAAAAGGAGTTAGGGGTGGTTTCCTTCGTGCAAATGCTTTTGAAAAAATTGGGCGCGCAATTTCCACAAGCGCTGCCCTATTTCTTTGTCAGCGCCCAACATATGTGTCGCGTTGGCAATGGGCAGCACCTCACAGGGTTTGCCTTTGCGAAACAGGGCGTCGGCAAGCTTTAGGGTGTGAAAAAAATAAACGTTGTCATCAGCCGTGCCGTGCACCAACAACAGAGGGCGTTGGGCTTTGTCCACATGGCTTAAAACGGAATTCTTCTCATAAACCTCCGGGTGCTCCTCAGGCATGCCCAAATAGCGCTCCGTATAGGCACTGTCATAGTCCCTCCAGTCCACCACCGGGGCCATGGCCACACCCGCACGAAACACTTCCGGGTAGCGCATCAACAAAATGGCTGCCATATAGCCCCCGAAGGAAGAGCCCATCACCCCTACCTTTGACAAGTCCATTTGGGGAAACTCCAAGGCCAATTGCTTCAATGCCTCTACTTGCTCCTTGGAAATGCGCTCTGCAAAATTATGGAAAATGGCCCTCTCCCATGCACGGCCGCGACCCGGCGTTCCCTGTACGTCAAAACTCACCACCACAAAACCCTGGTTGGCAAGCCACTGCAAGCCCAAAGCACGGGGCCAACTCTGAACTACTTCCTGGACATGAGGCCCGCCATATATCTCCAACACCACTGGGTAGCGCTTTTTTGCGTCGAAATTTTTGGGCTTCACAATGCGCGTCCACGGCTGAATTCCCTTCGAGAGTTGACGGATTTCAATCTGCGGAAAAAGCTTGGGCGCCTTTGCAACAGAGGGCACTTCAACAAGCGCTTTGCCTCCCTCATCCAAAACCCACTGCCTCGGCATGGCCTCCAAACTCACTGCGGAAACCAACATGCGCTGCGCTTTTTCATCCCAACGCCCAAAAACCATCTCCCCAGGGTTGCCATAAAACAACTTCGGCTCCTGCGCCTGCGTCACCGCATAGAGTTTGGGCTCTGTTGGGTTGGGCCCTCCAGAAAAAAACAAAGTTTGCCGCTTCTTGTCAAAGCCTGCCCATTGAGAAAAACCGGCCTCAGCCTTCACCCACGTTTGCACATGTCTCCCATCGGCCAGGCGAAGCTCTATTTCAGGTGCACCCTTTTTTTCTGTACGCCAGAAAAAACCACTGTCATCCGGCAGCCACACGGGGAAACTTTGGTCTATGTTCACCCAAGCCTCGTCTTTCTCTTCCAGGAGAGTGCGCCGGTGCTTGCCGGTTTGCCCATCTATTTCCAGCAATACAAGCGTGTTTTGCGGGCGGTTCATCACCGAGAGAATGACATTTCCCCCCTTCGTCCAACGCACATTCATGAGATAGGGATAGGTTTTGTTATCCCACTCCACCCAGGTTATGGGGCCGCCCCATGTGGACACAAGCCCCAAACGCAAACGCGCATTGGGTTTGCCAGCCCGTGGATAGAAAAAGGAAACGGGTTTGCTTTCAGGAGAGGCCGGGTTCGCCACTTCCAAACGCTCCATGCCCCGGTGGTCCGTCTGCTGAAAAAGAAGGCGCTTCCCATCTTGAGAAAACCAATAGCCTTGTGCCCGCCCAAACTCTTCTTGCGCTATAAATTCAGCCAAGCCATGGCTGAGTTCTTCAGTCCCCCCTCGCGTCAGCCTGCGGTGTCGCCGTGTCTGAAGGTTGACAACATAAATGTCAAACCCCTTCACATAGGCAACATGCTTTCCGTCGGGAGAAAACTCCGCACTCAAAGCAGCGCCCGTCTTGGGGCCTAAGTGCACAACCACAGCCTTTCCAAGCCCAACACCTGGAAGCGCCACAGCATATAAGGCGCCTGAAAGCGAAAACAACACATGCTTCCCCTCTGCGGACAACTCAAAACTTGCAATCCCCTGCGCCATGGAGCGGCTGCGCTCACGCTGAGCTTTCTCTTCCACAGAAAGCTGCTCCGCTGCGTCCCCCAAAAGTTGCTTTGCGGTGACAAGCTCCCTCTCCGTTTTTGTCGCTAACTCAAACTCAAAAAGGCTGAGCTCTTCCTCTTCAGGTTTGGACCTCAAGAAAAAAAGCACCTCCCCCTGAGGGGAAAATTGCGTCTGGTTTGGGCGCCCAAGCATATAGGCACGCGTCTCTATAAACTCCCTGAGCGCTGCTTCATCCACAAATGTCATTGCACACATGGCTGCCAACGCTATATGCGAAAGTGTCATATTCTCCCCAAAAAATTCTCTCCAACCCAGTCTTCGAAGCAGAAGTTTTTCAGTTTGACATGTTTTTTTTGCAAACCAACTTCCACCCACAAAAAAGCATGCTAAGGGTTAACTCCAGAAATGGCTTATACCGTTCTTGCCAGAAAATATCGCCCGCAGACTTTTGAAGAAATGGTTGGGCAACAGCCTGTTGTGAAAACCTTGTGCAATGAGCTTTTGCAAAACCGCGTCGCGCATGCCTATCTCTTTTGCGGCTCTCGTGGAGTGGGGAAAACCACGGCTGCGCGCTTGTTGGCGCGCGCGCTTAACTGCGCCCAGGGCCCCACGTCCAGGCCTTGTGGCGAGTGCCAAACCTGCATTGAAATTCGTGACGGCATTGCAACCGACGTCATTGAGATTGACGGCGCTTCCAACAACGGTGTCGAAAATGTCCGGGAAATCCGAGAAAACGCAAAATATTTGCCTCAAAGCGCTCGCTATAAAATCTATATCATCGACGAAGTCCACATGCTCTCCCAGGCGGCTTTCAATGCCTTGCTCAAAACTTTGGAAGAGCCTCCTGCTCATGTGAAATTTATTTTTGCAACCACAGAAGCACAAAAGCTGCCTGACACCATTCTGTCGCGCTGCCAGCGACACAATTTTAGACACATCTCCACCCAAGCCATGCTCGAGCGACTGAAAACCATCTGCGGCAATGAAGCCATCTCGTTGAGCGACAAAGCATTGCTTGCCATCAGCAACCTCTCCAAGGGCGGCATGAGAGACGCCCTCTCCCTTTTGGATCAGCTCGTCTCCGCCCACGGCAAGCAACCTGAAGACAAAGAGCTTATGGAAACGCTGGGCTGTGTGGACAGCTTTCTGGTCCAAAACATGACGCGCGCCTTGGTTGAGCGCAATGCCCATGCCCTCCTGGAAAACATAGAAATTGCCTATGAAAATGGCGTCGAGTTTAAAAACCTCATGGAGGAGCTCGCTCTGGGGTTGCGCCACCTCTTTGTCGCCAAAACCACTGGAAAGCTGCCTGAGGTTTTGGCTGAAGAGGAGCAGCGTTTTGTTGAAAGCCTGGCCAAAAACGCAGACGACGCCCAGCTGGCCTATTTGTTTGACGCTGTGCACAACACCCTGTGGGCGGTGGGGCGCTCTGCTTTCCCCAAGCTGACTTTGGAAATGCAACTTTTAAAGGCCATTTATTTGGCGCCCTCCTTAAGCATTCCTGCACTCCTTCAACGCTTGGAAGCTCTGGAGAGCGCTTCCTCTCCTCTTTCCCCTGCCACTGCCGGAGCGCCTGGAGGTCGCTCCGAGCAAAGTCCCTTTCTGCACCACCGCCACACCACCTAGCTCTCCAGGCCCAATACCTCCTTCGCTTTCACCGGCAAATCCTTCTCCTCTGCCACCACTTCAGCCCCCAGAAAAAACCTTGCCCCAAACTCAAAACTGGGCCGCAGCTGTCAACGCTGTCACCCAAGCCTCAAGTCGCTTTGGTACGGCTTTAAGCCATGCACGGCTGGTTCAACTTCAACCCCACAGTGTACACCTGGCTTTCTCTCCCCAAGCAAGCTTTCACAAAAACAGTGTCTTCGGCTCCGGACGCCACACGGTTGAAAAAATTTTGAGCGAATTTTTCAAAAACCCCATCCAATTGGTTGAAGACAATGCCGCGCAAGCTTATAACCTGGCCAAACCCAGCCCTGCAGAGCAGCAAGAGAAATTCCGAAAATCCCAAACCCGACAACTGGAAGCGAAAGTCCATGCTCACCCCAAAATTCAATCCGCACTCTCTATTTTGGGTGGACACATTGAGTCCATTCAACCCATAGAAGCCCATACCTCTACCTCTTCGCTTGGCTTTGAAGAGGAGGAGGACTAACGGACATAGCTATTTCCATTTTTCCAAAGGAGCCCCCATGCCAGGTTTAGACATGAATTATTTCATTCGACAAGCCAACAAAATGACGGAAAAAATTGAGCAACGAAAAGCAGAGCTGGCTGAAGAGACGGTTGAAGGCAAGGCCGGTGACAACCTGGTCGTCGTTTTGGCCACGGGGACTCAGGAGATTAAAAGCATCAAAATCAGCCCCGAGGCCATTGAGCTTAACGACATCGGCATGCTGGAGGACTTGCTGGTTGCTGCCATCAACGCAGCCCTCACGGCCAGCCGCACCCATATGCAAGCAGAGCTTGGCAAACTCACAGGCGGCATTAAAATCCCCGGGTTGTTGTGACGCCAGAAACCTTTAACCAACTTGTCGCCCTTTTGGCGCGCTTGCCCAGCATTGGAGAAAAAACAGCACAACGCATGGCGTTTTTTCTCTTGCGCTCCCCGCCAAACTATGGCCAGGCCCTGGCCAAAGCCATTCAAGATACCCTTCAAAAAGTACAGCTGTGCCCACGCTGCTTCAGCCTGACAGAAACGGCTGAGCATGCATTGTGCAAATTTTGCGAAGACAGTAGGCGCGACGCACATTTGCTTTGTGTGGTTGAAAGCATAGGCGATCAGCTGGCCATCGAAAAAACACGAGAATTTAATGGCCATTATCATATATTACATGGGGCCCTCTCCCCCTTGGAAGGCATTGGCCCTGAAAAATTGCGTATACGCGAGTTGCTCTCTCGCTTAAGTGGCTCGGCGACAACAGAAGTTATTATTGCGACAAACCCCAATGTTGAAGGCGACACCACCGCCCTTTATTTAACCAAACTCCTGCGCCCCATGGGACTGAAATTGACGCGCCTTGCCCAGGGTTTACCCATGGGGGGGGACCTCGAATATGCGGACAAGGCTACCCTTGCACACGCGTTAACAGCTCGAAATAACCTTTAAGGAGATTTCCAAAATTTCCTATTCTTCCTCTTTTGTGCTTATACTGTGTCTGAAAACATTGTCTTAAGAAACATTGCCTCAACAAGTATTGTCTCAGCAAGTATTGTCTCAACAAGCATTGCCTCAACAAGTATTGTCTCAACAAGCATTGCCTCAGCAAGTATTGCCTCAACAAGTATTGTCTCAATGGTGAATGCAGTGTTTGGCTGGGCTAGAAAATATTGCAGCAAAGGGAGCGTTCGGCATTCATGGCCAACTCGTTGGTGATGTACGAAGAAGAATTCAGCCGCATTCACGGCGTATGTGAACGGCTCATCCGTGAAACCCACGCGAAAGTGGTGTTTCTCGTGGATAAGAACGGCCAACTCATTACGGCAGCTGGCCAAACGCAACACGTGGATACCACCTCCCTCGCCTCCCTCACGGCAGGTAATGTGGCGGCGATGGGTGGATTAGCAAAACTGATTGGCGAAAATGAATTTCCACATCAGTTCCATGAAGGTACCCATGAGTCTTTATATATGACAGTGATAGGGGGGCGTGTTGTCCTTGTGGTAATCTTCGACAACAGGACTTCTTTGGGGTTAGTACGTTTGAGAATCAAAAAAGCTTCTGACGAAATGATGCGCATTTTAGAATCTGTAACTACGCGGGCAGAATATTCAGGAGCGGCTTCGCCGTTTGCTGAAATTTCTGATGCTGATATTGAAAACCTTTTTCAGTGAATAAGTCCACAAACCATGTCTTTTATCAACTACTCAAGTCGTGAGATTAACTGCAAGATTGTCTACTACGGGCCGGGTTTATGCGGGAAGACAACCAACTTGCACTATATCCACAAAAAAGTGGGCCCGAATATGAAGGGCAAGCTTATTTCTCTATCCACAGAAACAGAGCGCACTTTGTTTTTTGACTTTCTACCGCTCTCTCTGGGAGAAATTCGCGGATTTCGCACGCGCTTTCACCTTTATACGGTGCCGGGTCAGGTTTTCTATGACGCCTCGCGAAAGCTCATTCTGAAGGGCGTTGACGGTGTCGTCTTCGTCGCTGACTCGCAGCTTGAGCGAATGGAAGCCAACATTGAGTCCTTGGATAACTTGCGCGTCAACCTCGCCGAGCAAGGTTATGACTTGGACCGCATCCCCTTCGTCATCCAATATAACAAGCGAGACTTGCCCAACGCTGTGCCTGTCGAAGAGTTAAGGCGTGAGCTTAACTATCGCAACGTCCCTGAGTGGAATGCCATCGCGCCTCAAGGCGTAGGCGTTTTTGACACGCTCAAATCCGTCGCACGTCTCGTGCTGCGAGAGCTGAAAAAAGGCGGAAGCCGTTAGTCCTCAAACATTCCTCCCGCTCCTGGGGGTTTATTCCTTTCCAAATGCCGCCTATCCAAAAGGTGTGCGGGTTTTATATTGCCCATGGCTGCAAGCAGGCTTTGGCGCAAGTGGGGAATGTCCTTAGAGAGCGTCTCAACCAAGCTCTTTGCCCATTTGCGGCGGTGGTTGTTTTGCTCGCCACAATCGCCACAGGACACAACAGGAAACTTTTTCTGTTTTGCGAATTCCACAATGAGCGCTTCCGGCACATAACACAGAGGCCGGATGACCCTGTTGCTGCCATCCCTGGAATGCAAAAGGGGAGGCATGGTGGCCGTTGTACCCGCAAAAAATAAATTCATCAAAAAAGTCTCAATCAAGTCATCCAAATGGTGCCCCAAGGCAATTTTATTGAAACCCATTTCCACAGCAGTGCGATAGAGAATGCCTCGCCGCAGCCGCGCACACAAAAAACACTTGTTCTGCTCTTTCTTCAGTTTCTGCTGAACAATCTCAAACGTGTTTTCTCGCACAATGCAATATTCATATTTCTCTGCCTGGAGATATTCCTTGAGCGACTCTGCGCTGTGGCCCGGTTGGCCTTGGTCCAGTTTTAACGCTAAAAAATCAAACTTCACAGGCGAACGCTGCTGAAGCTTCCGCAAAAAATAGAGCAGTGTATAAGAGTCCTTCCCTCCTGAAACACCGACGAGAATTCTATCTCCTTCAGAAATCAGTTTGAAATCAGCAACGGCTTTACCAATATGCGACAGCAATAATTTTTCGAGTTGTTCAACTTCCGTCACAAAACGCCATATAGTTCAGACGACGCCAAGGAAACAAATGCTTTCACCCAACCTCTGCCGCCTAGTCCATACACAAACGGAACTTGAGCATGTCCTCAGCAAACTCAACACCGCCAAGGAGCTTGCTGTAGACACAGAATCAGACAACCTCTATGCCTTTCGCGCGAGGCTTTGTTTAATTCAAATTGCAACGGACGAAGAAATTTTTCTTGTGGACGCCTTAAGCGAACACCTCGACCCCCAAATTCTTGCACCCGTTTTTGAAAATCCTCAAATTACAAAATATTTTCACTCAGCCAGCGGTGACTTGTCGTTTCTTCTGACCAAACAACTCCATGTCCTGGGCCTCTTCGATACGCAGAGAGCTGCTGCCTATTTAAAAAAACCAAAGCTTGGACTGGCTTGGCTGACGGAAAATTATTTGGGCATTTCGCTCGACAAAGCACAACAACGCGCCAATTTCGCCAAACGCCCCTTCTCAGACGAAGTCCTCCATTATGCAGCCAGCGACGTGCGCTTTTTGCTGCAACTTGGGCGCCTCCTGAAAGCGGAATGCTTGCAAAAAAATTCACTCGAAGAAGTGTTGCTGGATTGCCTGCGCCTCGAAAATGAAGCCAGAGAGCCTGCAAACCCTGGCGAGAGGTTTGTCTTCTATCCTCCTTCTCATTTGTCCATTGCGCAACAACACCTCGCCAACAAAATTGCCCACTTCCTCAATGCGGCTCGCTTGAGGTGGGCTAAACGAAAAAAAAAACCTTTTGGCCAAGTCCTCTCCAACCAATCCCTCTATGCCATTGCCTATGCCGCCCCAACAAGCCTGGAGGAGCTTCAAGAAATTCCGGGCATACGGAGAGACTTCATCGCTCGGTTTGGAGCGTGGGTTTTGAAACAAATAGAGGAAATAAAACAAACTGAATTAGATGCTTCTGATGAGGCAACACTCCCCTATAAAAGAGACATTGCCTTGCCTGTGCAGCGGCGCATCGACGCTTTGCGCAAATTCCGAACGCAAGAATTATCCACTTGCCCACTCGCACCTCAGCAAATACTCACCAACACCCTCATTGAGCGCCTGGCTGAATATCCACCAGACACCCCCGAAGAATTGCTCCGCTTCCCCTATTTCGGAAATAAACGCTTCCGCCTCTATGGCTCCCGCCTGTTGGACTTGCTGAACAACCCGGAGCCCAACCCACCATGCGCTCCCCCCTAGAGTGCTTTAAAGTTCCAGACCGGTTTAGGTTTGAATTTTCTGTTCGGTTCATACACGAAAGGGAGCTCTCCTCTCAACGAAAACGCACCTTCCTTGTTGGATGGAAAATGGGAGGCCCTGTCCTTTAAAAATTGAGTTGCATGCCCAGCTCTACGACGCGACCGGGTGGAATGCCAAAATAGGCCGTGGCCGTCTGCGCATTCCTCGAAATAAATGAGAACAAAACCTTGCGCCAACGCATCAACGTTGAAGTACCATCGGGAAGCAAAGTCTCCCTCCCTAAATAATAGCTGGTTGTGGATGGCTCACAAACCAAACCTTGCTTGCGCGCTTGCAACAACAGCGCCGGCACGTTGGGCGTCTGCATAAACCCCATGGAGGCCACCACACGGAAAAAGCCTTTGCCAAAGTCTTCCACTTTCACTTGCTCATCAGCCTCTACCCAAGGGGTGTCTGCCACAGAAATAGACATCAACACCACCTGGCGGTGCAAAACTTGGTTGTGCTTTAAGTGGTGCAACAACACCGGCGGCGTCCCTGTGGCAGAGCTTGACATAAACACCGCTGTGCCTCTGACGCGCAGAGGTGCCGTCGCCTCTATGTCTTCAATGAGTTGCTCTATGGGCAAAACCAATTTTTTGTGGACTTTGGCCAACTCCGTGCGCCCGCGTTTCCAGGTGGTCATCAAGGTGAAAACAATGGCCGCAATGAAAATGGGCACCCATCCCCCTTCCGGAAATTTGAGCAGGTTCGCTCCAAAATAACACAAGTCAAAAAACAAAAACAAAGCCACCAAAGGAATGGCTTTCCAACGCTTCCACTTCCAATTCAAAACAACAACGAGGAAATAGACCATGGACGTAATCGTCATCGAGCCTGTCACCGCAACGCCATAGGCAGAGGCAAGCTGGCTGGATTCTCTAAAAACCAATACCAGCGCAAGGCAGGCCACCATGAGGGCACGGTTGACAAAGGGTACATAAATTTGCCCCTCGTGGTCCGCAGAGGTGTGGACAATTTTCAGGCGCGGACAATAGCCCAGCTGTATGGCTTGGCGCGTCACAGAGAAAGCACCCGAAATCAACGCCTGCGAGGCAATGACGGCTGCCACGGTGGCCAACATAACAACAGGCACCAAAATCGCCTGGGGAACCACCGCATAAAAAGGGCTCACCCCCGGGCTGATTCCTTCTCTCAACAAATAGGCGCCTTGCCCAAAATAATTCAAAAGCAATGCCGGCAAAACCACCCACAACCAACCCACACGAATGGGCCTTGCACCAAAATGCCCCATGTCCGCATAGAGCGCTTCACCCCCTGTGATGCACAACACCACCGCCCCCAACAAAACAAATGCGCGTGCCTTGTATTCAACAAAGAAAAGCACCCCATAGTGAGGACTTAAGGCACGCAAAACACCGGGCGTCTGCACCAGGTGAATGGCCCCCAAAACAGCTATCACCACAAACCACAGCAGCATGATGGGGCCAAAAACTTTGCCAATGCCGCCCGTGCCGCGCTTTTGCACCAAAAACAACACCAACAATACACAGACGGTTAAAGGGACTATCCAACTGCTCGCCGCCGGAGAAATAACTTTCAAACCTTCAATGGCTGACAACACGGAAATGGCCGGCGTAATAACACCGTCGCCAAACAGCAAAGCCGCTCCAAACAAGGCCCCCACCACCACCACAGGCTGCATCCACCGGCTTAAACTCTTGGGCACCAGCGCCAACAAAGAAAAAATGCCGCCCTCACCCTTGTTGTGCGCCCTCATAATAAACAAAAGGTATTTGAAACTCACCACCCCCATCAGCGACCAAAACAACAGAGACAAAACACCCAACACCACAGGCTCCGCCGTTGAAATGGCTTTCTCCCCTGCAAAACACTCGTTCAGCGCATAGAGAGGACTTGTGCCTATGTCCCCAAAAACAATGCCCAGGGCACCCAACACCAAACTCCATGCATTGCCCTGCTTCTGCCTCAGGCTGCTCACAAATGCTTGCTTGCTCATATTCGTTCTTGTCTCAGCTCTCTCATAAATGCTCGCTTATGTTTGTGGGCTTGTCCGTTTCTATCCATATGCACAGGGGTGCAATGCTTTTCTAAGCTTAAAAGGGAAGCCCTCCCTTCAACATGAAACCTCTCTAAAACCCGAAAAAACAAAAAAGCCCCGGAAATTTCCGGGGCTTTCAGGCACAGGTGTTGGGCTATTGTCTTCGCGATTTATGGTAGTGCGAGGAACAAAGTCCTCGGGCTAAAGTCTTCTGGTTGCAACCTTCAAAGCCACAAAGGCCACTGTCAGACTTGCAATGGCTGTCGGGATAAAGGCCAAACATGGCATAGCCTACTGCAATAAAACGCTCAACTTGCTCCGCGCTGAGTTCCCCCGTTTTGGCAAACCGCAACAACCTATCCAAAGCATAGGCCTCACTCTTCTCAAGCCCGGCTTCAAAAAACAATTCGGCAATTGGAACTTCAAGGGCTTTAGAAATCCGCCACAAAGTTTCATAGCTGGGACTGCGTTCCCCTCGCTCCAACAGAGAAACAAAGCCGATTGTTATGCCACAACGCGTCGCTAGCTCATCCTGCGTAATGCTCAAACTCTCCCGCAACACCCGCACTCGCTTCGCCAACCCCAAAAGACTTTGACGAACCGCTTGCTTGCGAGCAAGCCCGCCTCCTTGAGCCTCGCCCTCCAACCTCTTCTCTTCACTCTCTCTAGACAACATATACTTCCCTCCTTTGCTCGCCTGTTTTCTTACAGTGAGCGCCGTCCTCAAACTGCAACTCCTCCTTAACATATGTCTCTACGGAGAACAACACGTTTTTAAAGTCATCCGCTTTATGAAAATTTCTATCTATAAATTCCTGTGTACATTCGCCCCGTCCCCTGAAAAGAAAGGCTTGCATTAGCGCCAAGGTTTAAAATCTACTATATTCTCTAAGTGCCTTCCACAAACGGTGGAACCACCACTTCTGCTGAAAGGACAGTTTGAGCTGCATCATGACGGAAACCAAAACACCACCCCCAAGCTCTGAGCTGACAACAAAAGGCAATACGCCAAGCGACTCAATGCTTTTTGAAAACAGCTCTTTTTTGGATTTGGATGACCCCAATATCACCGGCAGCTTGTTTGAAGCTTATGACGATGGTGGCGCGGAATTGCTGCTTGAGGATGTTGCTCCAACGCCGCTATATGCCGCAGAGCAGCCCGTGCCCATGGAAAACGACGAAAGCTCCTTCGCGCAGCTTTGGGCAGCCACATTGACCGAGGACTTGGAGGAGGAAGAGCTGCAGCAGGCTTATGAGGCTCACCCGCCTACCGTAAGCTATTTCGCCGCCTGGCAAGAAGCTGCAGAGCGTCACCACTTGCCCGCTGCCGTGGAGCTCTTGCCGCCCATCCTCCCTCAAGAGGGCGAAGAGCCAAGCCCTTCTGAGTCACCCCCCACAGGCTTCTTCCCCACGGAGGATGCCCCCTTGTTTTTTGTGGATGAGCAGTGGTCCCCCAACGTATTCTCCAACATGGAGCCTGTTTTAGAAAACCCCTTTGAGGAGTCCGTGGCTGTCCTCAAAGAGCTTTCTTTCCAAAACACCTTCATGGAGGCTCCCTCACCCCATTTTGGCAACCCAGAATACCTCGCTGAACCTGCCGCCTATGTCCACCCTGAAATCAACCTGGACGCATTCCCCGAGGTGGCCTTCGCTCCTGCAGAGTTGCAACACAACGTCTGGCTCGTGGACGCTGCAACAGAAGAGCCAGAGGAAATTATCCTCCTGGAAGACGAGCTCCCTCCCGAAACAGAAACACCTGAGCCGCAAGACGAAGCCTATAACTTTATAACCCCCGCCTCCCTCGCTTCTACGCAAACCTTTGCCGCGCTCGAAACCACCCCCACTCAAAGCTTTCCCCCCAAAATACCCCCTGTGGCTCCTGCCGTGGACCCTGCTGTGGCTTTGGCAACCTCTGTCCCTTCACTGCTGACGCCAGCCATTTTCTATGACGAGGCCGACACCCCATGGCCACCTCCTCCTGCGCTCCAGTACAGTGCGCCTCCGCCTGAGCCCCAGCACAGTGCGCCTCCGCCTGAGCTCCAGCACAGTGCGCCTCCGCCTGAGCTCCAGCTCACTGTGCCTCCTGAGCTGAGCCCAGAGTTCCAAATCCAAGGGCTCCATGAGGTGGTCCTCTATACCATGAGCGGCACTGTCAAACGCGGAACCTTCCAAAACGCTGACTTAAGCCAACCCAGTGTCCCCTTGCAGACGCCAGATGAAACAGAGCATATACCCGTCGAGCACATAAAAGCCGTCTATTTCCTCAAACCCGGTGACAGTGCTCCTCACCCATTTCCACCCTCCACAGGCTCCTTCTGGAAAGTCACCTTCAATGATGGTCGACGCGTAGAAGGCCAATTGTCAGAGCCCCAAGGCGCTGCCGGCTTCTTCCTTGTCCCCAAACAAAGAAAAACTTCTGCCTCTTGCCTCTATATTAACCGCTCAGCCATTCGAGAAATGCTCTGCCTGGCCAGCTAGGGCCCGTCCCTCCATTCTGTGCATAGAGGAAGAGGTATACTCGAAATTGCCGAAGGGCAATGCAGTGGCTGCGTTGTGGCGCCGGCTCTCCTCTATAAAGCGCGCTCGGAAAGGGAGTGTACCTTCAACCGGCTCAAACAGCTCCGACGCTTCGCCACTCGCTATGAAAACACCCTGCGCAACTGCTTCTGAAAACCCGCTGCCACCTCCATGTTACGCAGGTGAAAAAACAAAAAAACCTTGGCAACAGCTGGAAAAGCCTGCCTGAAACCCCCAAAAAAGAGGGTTGAAACAGCTGCTGAAACAACTGGAGTTGCAAACACCCGGTTGCATATGTGCCCTAAACAACCCTAAAAGCTATAGGGATGAAAGTTGCTGAAAGTATAGTCCCTCAAAAAAACAGAGAGCCCCAAGCATTTCCCCTCAAAGGCTTTTCCAGGGGTGCGCGGTGTACATTGCTGTGTGTATTGTTGGGTGCGGCCTTGAGTGCCTGCTCTTCTTCTACACCGGAGACAATTATCGAACCCTTGGAAGGGGTTTATACCGTTATTTTTGACAAAAATGGTGGGGACACGGAGGCAAACCCGCAAAGCAAAACGGTGGAGCCGCCTGAAACAAGCATAGACGAGCTTCCTGAAGCACCCACACGAGAGGGCTATAAATTTTTGGGGTGGAACACCGCAGCGGATGGGAGTGGAGCACCTTTCACCGTCGATACGCTGGTGAGGGAAAACCTCACGGTTTATGCCCAGTGGGAAAATTTAAATATTTCTATTCTCCCCAGCTCAGAAATACTCTCACCTATAGTGGATGGGGATTATAATGAGCACTCCACCCGTTTTAGGGTGGTGGTTTCAGGTTTTGACAATGCGGCTGATGCCAGCAAGGCAACCCTGAGTATAACCCACATTAACGGGTTGAGTTTTGAGGTTGAGCGCAACCCCGAGGGAAACACCCAAAATTTTGAGGTGAGTGTGGAATATAATGGGCAGGCCGCTTTTCCCGAAGGTTTTGCAACCATCAAGCTAAGCCTGGAAAATATATCCGGTTATTCTGCTGAAAGCAAAAACACCCGCATTTATATTCGGGATGGGCAAGCAGCAGGCCCAAACCGTGCCATTCCTGTTAACCAGGCCAATATTGGGGCTTTTAACCGCTATGCCACCACGGCAGCGGGTTTGACGCGGCACTATAGGCTGACAGAAAACATCAGCCTTGCCGAGCCGGCCCAGCCTACGGCAAGCAATTGGACGGCCATTGGCACCGTTAACGCCCCATTTATGGGCAGTTTGAATGGTGACAACCACGAGCTCCTCCGGCTTCGCATGCGTGCTTCTGGCAGCGACTACCAGGGTTTGTTTGGTCGTATAGGCCAAGGCGCCACCCTGGAAAACCTTGGGCTGATAGATGCCAGTGTTAATGGGAGAAACTATATAGGCAGCCTGGTGGGGCAGAACTACCAAGGCACCGTGCAAAACTGCTATGCCACGGGCAGTGTCACTGCCAGCGAGTATAATATTGGCGGCTTGGTGGGCTCTAACGCTGGCACAATGCAAAACAGTTATGCCACGGGCAGCGTCAGCAGCAGCGGCAACAATGTCGGCGGCCTGCTGGGCTCTAACCCCGGTGGCACCGTGCAAAACTGCTATGCCACAGGCAATGTCACTTCCAGCGCGCATAATGTTGGCGGTTTGGTGGGGTGGAGCAACGGCCTCATAGAAAACAGCTATGCCACGGGCAATGTCACGAGCAACTCGGCTGACGCCGGCGGCCTGGTGGGCGTTAACACCCAAAGCCCTGTGCGAAACTGCTATGCCACGGGCAGTGTCACTGGGAACCAGGAGGTCGGCGGCCTGGTGGGCTATAACCATCAAGGCACCGTAGAAAACAGCCTGGCGTTGAACTCAAGGGTGAGTGGCAACACCAACGTTGGACGTGTGGTGGGAAACAACGTCCACCCTGGCTCTTCGACAGACAACTATGCTTTTAGTGGCATGCGCAACAGAGATAACAACACCACGTGGAACAACATAGGCCTGGCTTATATTGACGGCGCCAACATCAGCGCTGAACTGTTGCGAAGAAGAGACGGTTTCCCGGAAGAATTCCTCACCACCCCGTGGACATATGTGGAAAACCGCCTCCCGGGCCTTTTCGGGCAGACGGTGGCCATGCCTGCGCACATTCCTCAATAGCTTAAGCTTGCCTTGCTGCGGCTGCCCAGCTGCGCCCTCCATATAGGAGCGCAGTTGGGCAGAGTGTTTTTAGAGCGGTTTCCCATGCACTCAAATGTCAATAAAACATGATATTGTGTCATGTTTAAAACGACAAAATGTCAACAAAAGCATACACTGTTGGGGAGTGAAAAACGCACCTTGGGGCAATGCCGTTGTTTTCACTTAAGCAAGTGCATTTTCTTCCTTCATGGAGCGGAGGGAAGCTTGAGCTTGCCTCTTGAAACTATTTGCGCTCCAAAATGCGGTCGGACATTCTGGCCAGCACGCCCCACATTTTGTCAATGCTGAGCTGCTGCTCCATAACCACCTTGTTGAGTATTTCTATTCTGCAATGCAACACCCAATTGCTTTGCTCCCCCTTGCCCAACTCTATCCAAAACTCTTCCAAGCGTTTCTCAATGCGCCTGGGGGCCAAAAAAGGCTCCAGCAGTTTTTGGAAAAAACTTTGGCGTGGCAAAACCCTCGCTTGTTTTAGAGGTGGCTGTGGGGGCCTTGGGGGCCACACTCTTTGAGGTGGGGGTGTTGTTTCAGCTTCTTCTTCAGGAGGCTCCACCGCTTTGAGTATAATGGTGGTTTTTTCGTGTATACCCCTGCATGTTTTGTTGGGGTATTTGCCTTGCAGGTTTTGTCTGTTGTGCAGGGGCTGCTCAGCTTTTCTGTTTTCTCCATTGTCGGCCATGGTGCCTTCCTCTTCCTTATTGGGGGTTAAAGTTTTCCACCCTGTGGTCGGCGCCGTTTGGGCTCAAAAAGCAGCCCAAACCCTCGTTTGAGACGCATTTATGGCGGCCCAAACGAGTTAGTAGACCGGAAAATAATAAGTAAAAACCGGCGAGCCTCTGCGGGCTCCCCGCTTGGACCACCAGGAGTCACGGGGGCCCTAAAGGGAAGAACGACAGGGGCTCGCCCCCGCACTCCAGCCCTTACTTATTATTAACGCGAGCTACTAAGCCCGACCACACGATCTTTTGTGCAGCACGAGGAACATAGCATTCTTTGTTTATTGGATGAAGCAAAATTGTTTCAGAATGGTTTTTTCGCCTGGCGGCGGGCATTTTAAATGAGGGGGGGTTGTTTTTTCCCCTCCAGGGGGGGGAGTGTCGCCTCGGGCGAAGGTTTTTTGGCAAGGTTGTTTTGCAGAGGGGGCCTGCGGCCCGGCTCATTTCAAAGGAAAAAGTTTTTTTGTGGGGGGGGGTTTTTGGTTTTTTCCCTCCGGGGGGGGGAGTGTCGCCTCCGGCGAAGGGTTTTTTTCGCCTTCAGCGAGGGGAGGTTTCGCCTCCCGGCGAGTCACTTTTTTTGTCTGGACAAAAA